>JAWPMR010000001.1:4447242-5082563 GCA_033344815.1 Paracoccaceae bacterium
GCGCAAGCAACGGCTCCAGCGCTCAGAACTTGCTGTGCCGGCCTCCAACACAACCATGATCGACAAGGCGGCAGACAGTCCGGCAGATTATGTGTTTCTCGACCTTGAAGACGCGGTTGCCCCGCCTGAAAAAGAGCAGGCGCGCAAGAACGCTGTTCAGGCCCTCAACGACATCGACTGGGCTGCCAAAGGCAAAACCATATCGGTGCGTATCAACGGGCTGGATACGCATTACATGTATCGCGACGTGGTCGATATCATGGAGCAGGCAGGTGACAAGGTGCACACCTTGCTGGTGCCCAAGGTAGGGGTGCCTGCTGATCTATATATGGTAGAGGCGATGGTGAACCAGATCGAACAGGGCTGCGGTGTTCAGACGCGCGTTGGTCTTGAGGCTTTGATTGAAACGGCGCTCGGCATGGCCAACGTCGAGGCGATCGCGCAGTTTGGCGGCCGTCTGGAAGCGCTGCACTTTGGCGTGGCGGATTATGCCGCCTCCATGAGGGCCCGTACGGTCAACATTGGCGGTTTGAACCCGGATTACCCCGGTGACCAGTGGCACGCCTCGATCACACGCATGGTGATCGCCTGCCGTGCCTACGGGTTGCGCGCAATTGATGGACCCTTTGGCGATTTTTCAGATCCCGAAGGATACAAGGCGGGAGCGAAACGTGCCGCCGCCTTGGGGTGTGAGGGCAAATGGGCCATTCACCCCAGTCAGGTGACATTCGCAAACGAAGTCTTCAGCCCACCGACGGACGAGGTCTCCAAAGCAGAGCGCATCATTGATGAGTTGCGCAAAGCTGAAAATGAGGGCCGGGGCGCGGCTTCGCTGGATGGCAAGATGATCGACGCGGCGTCCGAGAAGATGGCGCAGAACGTGATCGACGTGGCAAAGGCCATCGCCGCTCGCGTCTGAAGATCAAAAATGGGAGGTGAAGATGGATATTCATGAATATCAAGCCAAGGAAATCCTTGCAGGTTTCGGCGTGCCGGTGCCACGTGGTGGATTGGCCTATTCCCCTGAACAGGCGGGATATCGGGCGCGTGAACTGGGCGGAGAAGCCTGGGTCGTCAAGGCGCAGATCCATTCCGGTGGGCGCGGTGAGGCTGGCGGGGTTCAGCTGTGCCGCTCCGATGAAGAAGTGCGCAACTACGCCGCCACACTCTTTGGTAAAAGCCTTGTGACAAAACAAACCGATGCGGCCGGCAAAGGGGTCTACCGGGTCTGGGTGGAAACCGCCTCCGATATTCAGCAGGAATTGTATCTGGGTTTTGTGCTGGATCGCAAAACCGAGCGCATCATGATCGTGGCTTCCGCCCACGGTGGTATGGAGATCGAAGACCTTGCGGATGAGGACCCCGACAGCCTGCGCCGTATGGTCGTTGATCCGGCCGTCGGTCTGGCGGAATTTCAAGCGCGAGAGCTTGCCTTTTCGCTGGGGCTGACGGGCGGGCAAGTGGCGCAGATGGTCAATGTTTTGCATGCCTGCTATCGCGCGTATCGCGATCTGGACGCGATGATGGTGGAAATCAATCCACTGGTCATTACCGGCTCGGGTGATCTTGTAGCGCTGGACGCCAAGATGAGCTTTGACACCAACGCGCTTTATCGCCGCCCGCAGGTTGCCGCCCTGCGTGACCCGTCACAGGAGGACCCGCGCGAGTCGACCGCTGCGGATAACGGCCTGGCCTATGTGGGACTGGACGGTGACATCGGATGCATCATCAATGGCGCGGGTCTGGCGATGGCCACAATGGACATGATCAAGCTGTCCGGCGGTGAACCGGCGAATTTCCTCGATATTGGCGGTGGCGCAAGCCCCGAGCGGGTATGTCAGGCGTTCCGCACGGTTCTGACCGACCGCAATGTGCAGGTTATCTTGGTCAACATTTTTGCGGGGATTAACCGTTGTGATTGGATCGCAAAGGGTGTGGTGCAAGCTTATCGCGAGGTTGGTTTGACGCTGCCTGTCGTGGTGCGTCTTGCGGGCACCAACGTGAAGGAGGGGCAGGACATTCTGCGCAATTCCGGACTGCCGATCCTGACAACAGACACTCTGGCCGAAGCTGCGCAGGCAGCTGTTGCCAACCGTCAAACCCCTGTAGCCGCGTAAAGGAGGACCGCACATGGCCATTCTGATCGATGAGACAACTAAAGTTCTGGTTCAGGGCATTTCTGGTCGCATTGGCCAGTTTCACACGCAGGAGATGATTGAAGCGGGCACGAATGTCGTGGCTGGCGTCACACCCGGCAAAGGCGGGACCAGCATCCTCAACCGTCCGGTTTATGACACGGTGCGCGCGGCTGTGCAGGCCACGGGGGCCGAGGCGAGCCTGTTGTTTGTACCACCACCCTTCGCTGCTGATGCGATGATGGAGGCGGCAGACGCGGGCATTCGCACAGCGGTTTGCGTCACAGATGGGATCCCGGCGCAGGACATGATCCGCGTCAAACGGTTCCTGCGCAAATACGCAAAGGACCGTAAAATGCGTCTGATCGGGCCGAATTGCGCGGGGATGATTTCGCCGGGCAAAGGGTTCATGGGGATTATGCCGCCGCATATCTACACCCCTGGACGCGTCGGCATTGTCGGACGGTCTGGCACGCTCGGATATGAGGCGGCGAGCCAAATGCAGGCGCTGGGGATTGGAATATCGACTTCCGTTGGCATTGGGGGGGATCCGATCAATGGCTCTTCCTTCAAGGATATTCTCGAATTGTTTGAGGCCGATCCGGACACTGATGCGGTGATGATGATCGGAGAAATTGGCGGCCCGCAGGAAGCCGAAGCCGCCGCCTATGTGCGCGATCATATGAGCAAGCCAGTTGTTGCTTACGTCGCGGGTCTGTCCGCGCCTAAGGGGCGCCAAATGGGTCACGCGGGTGCAATTATTTCTGCCTTTGGCGAGAGCGCACAGGAAAAAGTTGAAATGCTCAGCGCTGTTGGCATCACAGTCGCACCCAACCCATCGTCAATGGGGGCGACGATGGCAGAGGTTCTGGGTCGGAAACAGGCGGCATGAGCCGGATGGATGCTGTTTCCCACGGCGCGCCCGCTTCCGGTGAAAACTGGGTTGGGCGTCAGGAAGAACGCTGGGGCATGTTGAGCGTGGAACTGGCGGGCATGATGAACGCCGCAGTTACGCATAAGGCATCCGTTGTGCGTGACATCAAAGTCGGTGCGTTTATGCCGTGCCTCTGGCATTGGGCCGCGTTCCCGGAATTTGTGCCACTTCCCGAACTGGGCCGTGACGGGCATCCGGCGTTAGGTGGGTTCTTGCCGCAACTGCCGTTCCAACGGCGGATGTGGGCGGGCGGGCGGTTGCGGTTTTCCGGCGCGTTGCGGATCGGTGAACGGTTGCGCCGGCGGTCGGAGATCGTGTCTATCACCGAGAAAGAAGGCGCGACAGGTCACATGGTTTTTGTGTCTGTCAGACACGTCATCGAGGGCGAAAACAGCGCCTATATCGAAGAAACACAGGACATTGTCTATCTGGATATTCCGGAGGCATTCACGCCGCCTAAGAAGGTTCCCGTGCATCAAGACCTGATGTTTGATGAAATCGTGCCGATGAATGAGGCGCGGCTGTTTCGATATTCAGCGGCGACGTTCAATGCCCATCGCATTCATTACGACCTGACGTACACGCGCGACGTCGAGAAATATCCGGCATTGATCGTACACGGCCCGATGCAGGCAAGTATACTCATCGAAGCCGCCAAACGACACACGGGTCAAAACGCGCGCAGTTTTCGTTTTCGTGGGCTGCATCCAATGTTTCATGATCAGGATATGCGCCTCGTTGGCCGTATGGACAAGAATGCCAACGGCATTGATCTGGGGACGGCGACTCCTGAGGGATACTTGGGAATGCAGGCCCGGATGGAGTGGGATTGATGAGCGGTATTTTGTCTGGCATGCGGGTCGTTGAAAGTTCAGCCTTTGTCGCAGTGCCACTTGCGGGCATGACCTTGGCGCAGATGGGTGCTGATGTGATCCGTTTTGATCTGCCTCAGGGCGGTCTTGATTATCGGCGCTGGCCAATCACGCAGCAGGGCCAAAGCCTGTTTTGGGCGGGTCTGAACAAGGGTAAGCGCTCGATCGCGATTGATGTAAAAAGCCCGCGCGGGCGTGAAATCGCGTCTGAAATCATTTGCGCAAAAGGTGAAGATGCGGGATTGTTTATCACCAACCTGGCCGTGATGGGCTGGACGGATCACGCAACCCTTTCCCAGCAGCGCGAGGACATATGCACCGTGACGCTACGCGGTGATCGCAAAGGGCGTCCGGCGGTCGATTATACGGTTAATCCGTCCATCGGTTTCCCTGACGCGACCGGTCCGGCAGACAGTGAGACACCTGTCGCCCATGTACTGCCCGCCTGGGACTGTATTGCCGGAAACATGGTTGTTTCAGGTTTGCTCGCAGCAGAGCGGCACCGATTGCGTCGGGGCGTCGGGCAGGGTGTTGATTTGACCCTGAAGGATGTCGCCGCAGCAATGTTGGGGAATTTGGGCATCATCGGTGATGTCACAATGAACGAGGCAAACCGTGCGAAGGCCGGAAACGCCCTTTACGGAGCATATGGTCAGGATTTTCTGTGCCGCGATGGCCGTCGCGTCATGGTGATCGGGTTAACGACCCGGCAATGGCGTAATCTCTTGAAAGTGACGGGTACTGCGCAGGCGATGGAGGATTTGGCACGCACATTGGATGTCGATCTGAACGACGAGGGTACGCGCTGGGCTGTGCGGGAAGAGATTACGCGGGTGCTTGCCCCTTGGTTTGCAGCCCGGAGTGTCGCCGAGTTCGCATCTGATTTTGAGGCCGCCGGCGTCACATGGTCTGTTTTCCGCGACTTTCAGCAAGCTTTATCCGAGGACCCGGACCTGTCGAGCCAGAACCCGGTATTTGAAAACATTCATCAGCCGGGGATAGGGCGATATTTGACGCCGGGTTCGCCGTTCGACTTCTCTTTGGCGGGGCGTGATGCGCCGGTACCCGCGCCATCTCTCGGCCAGCATACCGAAGAGATTCTTGCTGATGTGGCTGGTCTGCCGGGTAATGAAATTGCCGCTCTGTTTGACGCCGGTATCGTCAGCCAGCCTTCGAACTCTTTGCGGATCGCATCCTGAGTTGACCCGTCATGGCGCAACTTGACGTCGGAATCTCCCACAGCCTTTAAATCCGGAAAGCAACGCAATCGGCGGGCCAACGTGACACGTTGGTGACTTGCCTGTCCTGCTTCGGTCTCAGGAAGTTCGAATGCCGTGAACGGACCCCGCCCCCTGTTTAGCGAAACCCGACTGGGTCGTGGGTTGCGCGTGCCACTTGCGCAACATGGCGAGGCTGTGTTGCCAAGCGTGGGGACACATCGAGGTTTCAAAGAAGCCACAAATCCTTTTGCATGATTGCGAAGGTTTTTGTTGTCTTGAGACCTCCAGTTCCCGCAGTGCAATGCTATCCCATCGTGATGGAATTGTTGGCCAGCGATGCAATGGTGCCAAAACCGCAGTCTATGTCGATCCATGAAGGCTGCGCATTTGCGTTCCGAAAACTGGTGTGGGTGCCACAGTTCGAGTATTGCGCTTGAGGTCTCGGATCGAGGACAGGTTTTTCTTCTCAATCCGCGTGGTCTGGACCAACCGTCGCCGTCGATCCTGAAACATCTGCGCATTGTGAGACATTAAAACGGATGCGCCCATGCGAATTGCGGCTTGCATTTTCTAATGTGATCCCGAAAGAGGCTGGCCCGACGATCACAAGATGTTCGAAGAATTTGCGCAACCCTGAGATCGGTGTGCGCAGCTTGATCTTGTCACGTGACGACAACCACAATCTGCCGCGCGTGACATAGGCCTCTGAGGTGCGATATATTCTGTTTGTCGGGCGAAACAGTTCCATGCCGAACAGATCAGGTGGATTCACCTAGCGACTGTCATGGCGTCTCCTCGGCGTGGAGTAGATCAAAACGCTTTGAACCCATTATACCCCTTCGGTTTTCGGACATGTCGGGTGCAAGTCCATGACAAATTCAACGGGCGACGCATCCACACCTGAGGGGTTTAGCCCGCATACCCAAAGACACGCGGGAGCCAAAGAACGAGGTCTGGCCAAATGACTAGCCCCATCAAAGCCATCAAGAGCGCAATCAGGAAGGGCCAGATCTCCTGGATGATTTCCGAAAGAGGAATTCTTGTTACAGCGTTGAGAACAAATAATAATATCCCATAGGGCGGGGTGATCAGGCCGATCATGCAATTCACCACGGCGACAACGCCAAAATGCACCAGGTCAATGCCCAATTCGCGGCAGGTTGGCAGGAAGAGAGGGATGATGACCAGAATGATCGTGGTGGCGTCCAACACGCATCCCAGCAACAGAAACAACAGGTTGACGCCCAGCAAAAACATCAACGGATCCACATCCAATCCGACCAGCTGCTGTGCCAGAACGCTGGGTATGTTTTCTGAGGCGACGACGTAATTCAGGATGAGCGCGCCGCCAATCACAAGACCCACGGCAGCAGAGGAGCGCGCGCTTTCGACCAGAATGCCATAGAGCGCTTTGAAACTCAGAGCCCGGTAAAACAAGGCCGCAAGGAGCAAGGCATAAAACGCCGCGACGGCTGCGGCCTCGGTTGGAGTCGTTACGCCGCCATATATGCCATAGAGCAGAATGGCGGGCATGAGCAGGGCAGGGAAGGCATTCAAGGTTCGGCCCGGCAGCTCGGACATCGGCACCGGTTCTTCGAGCATAAAACCCCGGCGATGAGACAGGAAAGTGTTCATCGCCATCAACACCAATCCCATCATAAGGCCGGGAATGATACCGCCCAGAAAAAGGTATCCGATAGAGGTGTTGGAGACCAAAGCGTAGAGTACCATGGGAATGGAAGGCGGGATGATAGGGCCGATTGTGGCGGAAGCTGCGGTGATCGCGGCGGCATAGCCTCGCGTGTAGTGGCCGCTTTTCGTCATCATTTCGATAATGATTTTGCCAATGCCTGCCGCGTCTGCCACAGCCGAACCCGACATGCCGGAAAAGATCAGCGAGGCCACCACATTGACATGGCCCAGCCCCCCTCTGAAACGCCCGACAAGTGCCACACAAAACGACAGCAACCGGTCGCTGATCGTGCCAGCATTCATGATATTGGCGGCAACAATAAACAGGGGCACTGCCAGCAGGATAAAGCTCTGATAAAGCCCGTCCATAAGGACCTTGCCCGCGATGCCAATGCCCTGACCGGACACCGTCAGATACCCGAGTGACGCAATCAGAATCGCATAGGCAATCGGTGCGCCGATCCCGGCCAGAAAGAACAACAATCCGATGCAAACGAGAAATTCGAAACTCATTTCCGGGAGGCTCCCGGAGGGTCAAGCATTGGATCCTCAACGCCGTAACGGATGGCGCGGTACACTGCCCAAGCGTACCTGAGAGACACCGCGCCCAGAAAGAAAATGTATATGGAATAGATATCGCGCATCCGGATCCAATCACCGAATACCGTGGAGAGTGTCGCCGTCTTCTTCAGCCTCAGAATATGGAACTTTGACAAGGTCGGCTCGATCGAGGCGATTAGACCGACACAAATCGCAATGCCGGAAATGACAATGAACCAGCGGCGCAGGGCAGGGCGGACATTCAGAAAAATGATATCAAAGGTAACGTGATCGCGATCCCTGACGACAAAGGCGTTGCCCCAAAAGATCAGCCACACCCAGAGCAACAGGCAGAACTCCAGCGTCCAACCGTAAAGCGATGGTTCGAGAAAAGGAAATTGCGCGGGCAACCAATCCAGGCGGGCGGAATACCGCACAGTAATCTGAAGAATAAAGGTCAGAAACATCAGCGCCATCATCAAGGCGGCCACGGCTTGAGCAATGTGGCGGAGGGCAGATATAATTGATTTCATATAAGATTTCCGTCGGGCGGCCCGCTCAAAGGGTCATCCTGCACTGTCGAAAAGGAAGGGCGCGCGATACGCCCTCCCGCGCAAAAAGTGTCGGGATCAGTTGCCAAGCGCGTTGATTTTATCCAGTGCGCCTTCTGGCCAACTCGCGGCCAGTTCGGACCCGGCGTATTGCGCTTGCACATGCGTACGGAACGCTTTGAGATCGGGTTCATAAACCGCAAGCCCCTGTTCTTTCAAAAAGGAAACGAGGTTTGCTTCTTTCTCAAGTTGTTGAACACGACCGCTTTCTGCAGCGGCTTCTGCCGCGGCCTGAACCGTTGCTTGTTGATCAGGTGTGAGCCCGTCCCAAACGGTCTTGGAAAACGCGACATAGTTCAGATCGACCAGATGCGATGTCAGGGCGATCTGATTGGTCACCTCATAGAATTTCGCATCCACAACAGTTGGCAGGGGATTGTCCTGCCCGTCCACGGATCCGGTTTGCAACGCGGTGTAGACTTCCGTAAATGACATCGGTGTTGGGTTTGCGCCCAGAGCCTTGCCGAGGAATTGCCATGCATCCGTGCCCGGCATGCGCAGGTTTACCCCTGCCAGATCGGCTGGCGTTGTGACGGTCAATTCGTCCTTGGTCTGGCGCAGATTCACGTGGCGACGTCCCAGATACATGACGGCCAGCAGTTTTACGCCCAGCTCGTCCTCAGCGGTTTGTTTGAATGAATCCATCAGCGGATCGTTGAAAACAGCAACTTGGTGGGCCGCGTCCTGATGCACATAACCTGTTGCGAATATTGAAAATTCAGGGAAGAATTGTGCCAATTCCTGCGCCGAGGCAATGGACATTTCCAGATCACCGGAGGCGATGGCTTCCAGTTCGGAACTCTGCGCAATCAGGGAGCCGTTGTAGTGTGGTTCATAGGTCGCGAACTCTGCCACAGCCGGGGCAAAGACCTCTGCCAAGGCCACCGAGCGTTGGTCCGTTTCGGACGCTGGTGTCGACATGCGCAACGTGATCGTGTCCGCAGCATAGGCCGGAACCGCGATCGCCGCTGCCGTCAATGCCATCAGGGCGCGTCGTGTAAATTTCATCATGATAAAGTCTCCTCCGTTTAGATCGCGGTGTTCCAACCGCTTGTTTTTCCGCAAGGCCTGCGCCCCGTCGAAAACCGTGTCACATCCCCAGGGCGCGTCGTTTCGCGCTGTCGATGTGGTCGTGGATTGCGGCCACTGCTGCTGCGCTGTCCCGGGCGCGCAGCGCCGCGCAGATTGCCAGATGTTCCTCCAAAACCGGCACGGCCAACTCGGGCAGCATGCGCGTGTCTGAATTGCGAATAAGTCGGATTTTGATCGCATTGACACGGTGTATGTCTGAAATGATCGGATTGCCCATGGCGTCTATAATGCGGTCGTGAAAGGCCCAGTCGACTTGTTGTGCCCGTTGCAGAACCTCGGGCGACATTCTTGCATCTGCGGCGCGACGAATGTCTTCATGCTGTTCTATCAGATGTTCGATGTCTTCGATGGGCGCCGTTTGGCAAAAAAGAGCAATCGCCTCACCTTCGATGATGTGGCGCAATTGGAACGCATTGCGCACCAGATCAAGGTCGATGGACAGGATTTGCAAACCGCGTTTAGGTACGGTTTTGATTAACCCATCCGCTTCAAGGCGTGGGATCATTTCGCGAATGGCCCCAAGAGGCATGCCAGTCAATTCAACCAGTTCGCGTTGCGATACAATTTGTCCGGGGCGGATATCATGCGACAGTAATTTCTGTGTGAAATTCGAATAAGCATGATCACGCATGCGCAGATCACGGGACGGCATCACGCCAACATCTTTCCGGCAAACCTTGCCAGTACCGCTGCGCGTGCATCGCCTTTCAAAGGATACAGGGGCGCGCGCAGGTGCCGCCAATCGTTACTTCCGCTGCGTTCGACCATGACGAGTTTCAAGGCCGGGATGACCGGTACGGATACAATCGCATCGACATCGGCAGACAGCGATGTGTCTTGGGAGCGGCTGTCAAACAGCCGCCTCATGCGCTCGGGGTACAAATTGGCCATGCCGCAAATCGAACCGGCCGCCCCAAAGGCAGCCGCCTTGTGCAACAGGCGTTCATCCCCGACAAGAACCGGAACCCTGCCGGTCTCAATCAGAGCGCGGGTATTTTCCCAGTCTCCCGAACTGTCCTTGATTGCCATGATCCTTTGCGGAAAATGCGCGCAAAGCTGCAGCACCAAATCAATGGACAATGGCACATGGCTTACCTGTGGAATATGATAGAGCACAAATCTGGCGCGATCATCCACAGCTGCAAAAAGCCGCTGATGCCATTCAAAAAGGCCCTCATCCCCTATGCCTTTGAAGTAAAAGGGCGGCAGTACCAGAAACGCGGTCACGCCAAAACCTATGCCCTGTTGGACCTGCGCAATTGCGTCATCAAGCGCGCAACTCGCAATGCCCAGGGTGATTTTTTCCGGGGCGATACCGCTGGCCAGGAGCGATGAAATGGCATCTGATCGTTCCGCCATGCCGATGGATGCGCCTTCACCCGTGGTGCCAAACGGTGTGATGCCATTTACGCCGCGCGCCAGAAGATCCTGTGCATGAGCACAAAACAGTGGCACGTTGATGCGTCCGTCGTCACCAAATGGCGTCAGTAAAGCCGCAGAAATTCCGAAATCTGATATGTCCCCGTCCCCCAATCAGCAAAGCGCGGACCGCCAAGCCTTTGGATTAAGTTACCTGTTACGCATTGACTGTCAATGTAACATGTCAGACGAATTCATCATTGCCTTGTCGCCGAAACTGGAGAGCACAGCGAATGACGAAGATCCTTTGTGCAGGCCTCATTGCGGCTGATCTGGTTTTTGAGATGTCCTCCTTCCCCTTGGAGGGGGATAAGCACCGCGCTGAAGCCTCGCATTTGATTGGCGGGGGTGGTGCCTTTATTGCCGCTTCCGCGATTACTGCTTTAGGCGGTGATGTAAGCCTTGTCGGTGCGATTGGGCAGGATGTGTTTGGAGAGTTGATGCGCTCCAAGATCACCGATCGCGGCATTGACGACGCGCTGGTTTTCTCCTTGCCGCAGGTGCCCACCTCGCGCTCCAGCATTTTTCTGTCCTCAAACGGAGAGCGCACGATCATAAATCACCGGGACGCGGATTTGCAAAGGGTCGATTTTTTGCCCCCCGATCCGTTCCGATTTGACGCGGTGCTCGTGGATACCAGATGGCCGGATGGCGCCGCAAGTCTCGTTCAAGCCGCTCGAAAAGCTGGAAAACCCGCGGTTGTTGACGCCGAGGCACCAGTAAAAATCGCAACCCAAGCGCTGAGGCACGCAAGCCATGTTGTATTCTCTGAACAGGGATTGCAGGACTTCGTTGGATCAAGTGACTTGCATGCACTGCAAACTGCTGTGTCCGAAACAGGCGCGTGGTGTGCCGTTACCCGGGGGCCGTTGCCTGTATTATGCTGGGATGGTCAATTGATGTCAGAAGTTCCGGCACCATCCGTGGAGGTGCGAAACACGCTCGGTGCAGGTGATGCATGGCATGGCGCATTCACTTTGGCTCTGGGGCGGGGACAACAGGAACTTGATGCTGTCCGCTGGGCAAATGCGGCGGCTGCCCACAAGGTACGGTTTTCGATTGAAAGCGAGACGTTTGCAGAGCGCGTGGACGTCGAAGCTCTGATGCGCCAAATCAGTGAGTAGATCCGCAATATTCGGAGGCAGGACTGTGAAAGGCACTATGCCGGGCCGTTACAGGTCTGTTTTATTCAGCAAGGCGGTGGATTTTGCAGCGTTGCGCCGGATGGTCGATCACGCGCATGATGTTCCTTGCGCCGCTATGCTTGGTCTGGCGGCAGGGGAAGAACAGATCGCACTGAAGTTTGCAGAAAATACAACGATAATGCGGATGACTGCAGAAACAATGGCATGGCGGTCCCCGTTTGTTATGACAGTCACAACCCCAAAGATGCTCGCACGGAACAGGGTCACGCTTTCCGCACAGCTCAGCGGTGCATGCAAATAGTCGCCCGCCTTTGCGCGATAAGACCTAGATCGTTGCACGGCGCGATTGACCCAGTTGTGAGGGTTCAGGACCCGGATTGGATCGGGCACCGGTCGAACTTTTAGGACACTGAGTTTCTGCACCATGAGGTTGTTCATGCGTGAGGGCTTAAAATCGAAACCCAACAGACCGCTTCAAGGTTTTTTCGGTGTCGAGCGCCACAGATCACGGGGACGACAATTGCGGCAGTAAGGTCTTGGCTCAATTGATGGACGACATGGCTCGGGTCATGCAGGCATTTGTTTAAAACGAGGGGCGGGCCTGTCAGATCGTAAATTGCCACCTGCCAACGGACGATTACCGGCTTTTCAAGCATGTCTAGCTGATTTTGCCATCCTTCGACCCCTATACAGATCTGGGCATCCCGTTTGGCAAAACGGTGGAAGGGCGACAGGTGTTTTCCGAACCGCGATGTACCGGACTGCCGGCGGCGCGTTTGATCCGGCCCAACAGCTGACATCCAACACTGCCATTGCATCGGATTTGCTGCTGCCCGGGAACGCTCAAAGCGGTTTCCGGGGCCACCGGATCAAGGCAAAATGCGCTCTTGGCGCTGCATCGACAATTCACGGCCATTTTTGCGCAAGGCTCATCCAAAACAAGCCGAGGCTTGAAGGTGAAACGCGCGAAATTGGGCGTCGTCAAATTTATTTGCGGTCACCGGATCATCAAGATGCCCATGGCAACAATTTCTTTCAGTTTGGGGTGTGAAGCAAAAGCGGCATCATCCTGTGCATTTATCAGGCCGCCTTTCAGGTTCATCAAAATCACAGATGCATTCAGGAGCCATTCACACTTCGCCGGATCGATCTCGCAAGGAGAGCGCTGTTCAGCGAGTTGGAAACATATGCTATCCGTGACGAGCCCGGAAATAACCCTTTGAGAGGGCCTAATTTCACTTTTTTAGGGTATTCCTCCTGCGTATCATCTCGATTGAACGTTCCAAAATCACTGGTAAGATGCCTGATGACGCGGTTGAAAGTGGCTACGAAAGTGTCATCGCGGACACGGCGATGGCATACTTCCCGGAGCACGGTTCCCATGTCGAGCACGGTAAGGGTGACGAAAATCGGACCTCTTTTTTACCAGTTTCCGGGTGCCAAGGCCCAAGGGCGGCGTGTTCAAGAAAAGGCGCATCCTTGACGGCGCAAAGCTTCTATCGACTCCGGGCGCTAGTCACATTTTGATTTCTGAGCACCAAGGAACTGTACCAAACCTGAAAGCCACTTCGTATTCAGGATCGTTGATCTCTTCTCGCAACCACCCTGAGGAGACACAGTAAGCTCCGTGTCGTCCGACCGGATTTCGGTAATTCCGCAGCAGAGTGGTTGTTGAAGCTTGTGCCATCAAATACACCAAACTCGGCCAGTTGTATCGTTTTGCGGCCGGAACTCAGGGCTGTGTCGGCTTTGCTGCGAAGTTTTAAACGCGCCCCATGCTGGCTCAAAAGGTTGAGCCTTTTGTTTTTATCCTCCACCGGACTGCACGTCAAATTTGCAAAGCCATCTCGCGAAATTTGCAAATTCTGGAGTTAAGGACATGAGAGATCGAAAAACCTCAAATAGGTCGTCGTCGGAAGCTTGGCCCGCAACGCCCTGTGCAAAATTTGAAGAGAAGGACATGTCCTGCCTGTAAAGTTTGCTGAATTCGTCCGGGGTCCTTGTTCGATCAAACCTAAAAAATCTGGCAACAATCGATTTCTTTCCAAAAAATGACGCTGAGGTCGTTTTCCGCTGGCGTCTGGCGCGCATCACCCTGTCCAGGTCAGTAGAAAATCACACCCACAAAGGCGGCGGCCAACCCTAGGAGGATCAATCCAACCCGCAATATCGCGGTGCCTTGGCCTATGATCCCGTAAGACAGTAAAGACAGGCCAGCGCCGATGTGAAGAAAAGCGATAATCGCGCCGACGGGGTCAGCGGAAAGGCGGATAAGGCTCGGATTGGCAATCATGCTCAGTGGGATGACGTAGAGACCCAAACCCAAAGCCATGGCTGTCAGCGCAACCTTGAGCCAATTCTCCTCGATCATTCCGGCGGCGATGAAAACAGCACCGCAAACGGGCGGCGTGATCGTTGACAGGAGGGCAAACCAGAACACGAACAGATGCGCCTGCAGAGGTTCCAAACCAAGTTCAATGAGAGCCGGACCGGCAACAGAAACACAGATCACATAGGCGGCGGTTGTCGGCACCTCCATGCCCAGCAGCAAGCAAGCAAGGGCGGTGAGCAACAGCGCGGGCCAGAGCGCGCCCCCGGACCCTGATAACATCACGGAGGTGATCTTTACGCCGAGGCCAGTGATTCCCAACACCCCGATGATGATGGAAGCGCAAAGGATGATGGCGGCGATCATGGCGACCTGTTTGCCTGCATTCAGCATCGCATCCCCGAGACGCGAAAAACCCTGGATGATGTTGACCTGCGGCGTGGCGTCAAAAAACAACGCCAAAGCGGCGGCAAAGATGGCCAGAGCTGCCGCGTATTGCGGTGTGAACCCGACGGCGAACATGGCCACAAGCAGGATCGTGAAAGGCACCATGAAGAAAGCAGAGGTGATCAAGACAGCGCGCCGTGCGGGGCGTTGATCTTCGGGCACAGCTTTCAGTTCATAGCGTTGGGCATAGGCGTTGATACCCATCCAAACCGCCAGGAAATACAAAATGGCCGGAAGGAGTGCTGCGAGCATGATCTGCGCATAGGGAACGCCGGTCAGTTCCACCATGACAAACGCACCGGCCCCCATGAGGGGCGGCATGATCTGACCGCCGGAGGATGCAACCGCCTCGACGGCGGCGGCCAGCCGTTTTGGGTAGCCCAGTTTCGTCATGGCGGGGAGGGTGATGGCACCGGTGGACGCCACATTGGCCGAGGCTGATCCTGATATTGATCCAAAGAGCGCGGAGGAGAGGACGGACACCTTTGCTGCACCACCCACCAAGCGCCCGGCGGCAGCGGAAGCGACGTTCATGAAACCCTGACCTGCCTCACCTGCGTTCAGCATTGCGCCAAAGATCACGAATATTGCGACGACCCCAACCGAAACTCCCGTGAGGCTGCCCCATATGCCGCCTTCTGCCACGACCAGTGTTCCCAGAAAGCTGCGCAATGGGGTTCCAGCATGGCCGAACTCGCCAGGAATGTGCTGGCCATATAGCCCGTAAAGGAGTGCTGCCAGAGCCACCATCGGCAGGGGCCAGCCAATCATGCGGCGCGCGCCCTCCATCACGATGAGCAAGAGAGTGATTGCGAGAGCGACTTGAAAGCCGTTTTCCAGAAAACCGTATTGATTGCGCAGGATCTGGTGGTTCAGCGCGATCCAGCAGCAACCGGCGACACCGACGGCCGCAATAGCCACGCCCGACCAAGTGGCTAAACGGGAGGAGGCCCCAAAAACGAAAACCCAAGGCAGGATCAACGCCATGTGCATGGGCCGCGCCACGAGGTTTGGCACCAACCCATAAAAGATCAATCCAATGTGAAAAACACATGTCAGTAGACCCAAGGCAATCCAGCCATGCCGCGCGGAGAGGTTTTGCATTGACGTCAGCCTTGGCATGCCCTGCTCCGTGTCACGAAGCAGGGCGGGAGGTTACATGTGGGCGTCGTTCAAGGCCGCACCAATTTCTTTGTAATAACGGATGGCGCCGGGGTGGATTTGCGTGGTGATATTGCTGAGCATTTCAACAGAAACGCCTGCCCACCATGCAGCCTCTCCCGCCATATCAGCCTTAGTTTCCCAGTAGGTTTTGGTCAGAAGATACGCGGTATCATCGTCCATTTTTGACGTGGTGTAGGCCACTACCGGAAGCGACGTGGTCGTGATGTCCTCGGCTTGCCCTGCATAGGTGCCCGCTGGAATCGTCAGCTCTGTCCGTTTGGTCTGGGCGATTTGATCCGGGTTCAGCGACATGACTGTGACGCCGGTTGAAGCCGCGGCTTCGATCACATTGGGCGCAGGGTAGGAACCTGCTGTCACAAACCCGTCGATTTGCCCGTTCTTGAGCGCATTTACAGCGTTGGACAATTCTGAATCAGCCACGGTTACTTTGCCCTCAAGACCAAAGAGACCCAGGTATTTTGCGCCCTCGCGCGCGCCAAAGGACCCGCTGCCCAACAGGATCGTCTTGCCTTCCATATCCGCGAAGCTTTTGACGCCGCTGGCCTCTGACATCACAAAATGCATGGTCAGGGATGGAATGGGGAACAATGCGCGAATGTCGTTAAACGACGGATCGGATTTACCCTCGAACATGGCTTTGCCGCCCTGTGCCAGGCCGATGAGAGCAGGCGGCGTCGTGAATACGTAATCCCCGCCACGTGCGCGCACTTCCATAACGTTTTGAACA
The DNA here is from genome assembly GCA_033344815.1 of Paracoccaceae bacterium. NCBI lineage: Bacteria > Pseudomonadati > Pseudomonadota > Alphaproteobacteria > Rhodobacterales > Paracoccaceae > Paracoccaceae bacterium. The sequence continues at coordinate 4,463,591 of JAWPMR010000001.1, forward strand.
GAGCCCTGGCTTTCTTCGACGGTCACAGACACATCACCGCCGGTGCCGGATTTCATCGCTTCGGCGAATTGAACCGCCATCTGGAAATAGGACGAACCGGCCTTGGCTGATTTATAGGTGACACGCGTTTCCGCGCTTGCCGCCGTTCCAAGCGCGATGGCGGTTGCGGCAATGGCGCCGATAGTTTTGAAAAATGTCATTTAACTTCTCCCTGAATTCTGGGTGAACCCTCTCCTTTTGTGACGCAAAGCGCAAGAATGCTTCTGCGCCTGAATGTTCGAACTTTAACCACGGAAAAGACATCACACATGGCTGCTTCATGGGGCAGGGACGCAACCATTCTGCGGCGGCACATTCGCATCGCATTCATTTTGAAAACTGAGGGCGGCTATGTATTGTCAAAATACTCGGCATGAGACAGGTGAACAGCTTTGATGGTCTGTTCAATACGCGACAGATGCGTTCTGAGCGCCTCTGCGCTACTGTCTGGATCACCGCATGACAAGGCTTTGAATATCTGACGGTGGTCCGTCACCAGCTTTGACATTTCATCACGACGTTTGAGGCTTAAGACGCAAATGCGATCCACTTTTGCTTTGTTTTCCAAAACAAAATCAAAGGCGGAGTGTTTCTGAGCCATTTGGGCTATCAACGCATGGAACTCTTGATCAAGTCGATGAAAGGCCCCTCGGTCATCGTCTTTTGAGGCCAAGGCCTGGTGATCCAGATTTGTCAAAAAACGCGGGCTGAATTCATCGTCCCAACGGCGCGCGGCGACACGGATGATTTCTAACTCAACAGACAGGCGGATGAACCGCGCGGTTTGAATGTCGGATATGGAGAATTTGCGCACCAATGTCGCGCGTTGTGGCTGGATCAGTAACAGGTTCATATTGCCGAGGCGGTTGAAGGCGTCTCTGACCGGTTGGCGGGACAGGCTAAATTGCCCCGCCACATCTGCCTCAGATATCTTTGCACCCGGGAGCAACTTGAGGGTGATGATCTGCTCATAGAGCGCATCAAAAACCATATCCGCGCTGGTTCGCCGCGCGAGTGTTTCCGGGGTTATCCTCATATGATCTCGTTTTGCATTTGCTCGAAATCCTGCGAGGTACCGGCCGCATCCAAGTCCGCAATGGACCTGGTCGCATAAAAGCGCGTACAACGCGCAGCTCTCACATGCCACAAAGGGGTCGTCATCGCGCCAACCATCCGCCATCTACATTCAGCACAGCACCGTTTACATAATCCGACGCAGGTGCAGATAAAAAAACGGCGCTCTGGGCGATGTCTTCGGGATTTCCCCAGCGCCCTGCCGGGATGCGTTCCAAAATCGCGGTATTGCGTTCAGGGTTGTTGCGCAGCGCTTCGGTATTGTTTGTGCTGACATAGCCGGGCGCGATTGCGTTCACGTTGATGCCCTTGGCTGCCCACTCATTGCACAGTGCCTTGGTCAAGCCCGCGACCCCGTGTTTAGACGCGGTATAAGAGGGGACCCTGATCCCGCCCTGAAAGGACAGCAGTGAGGCGATGTTCACGATTTTTCCGTGAACCTCGCGTTGCATAACAGCCTTGGCAAAGGCCTGTGATGTGAGGAAAACCGCCTTGAGATTGATGTCCATCACGTCATCCCAGTCGCTTTCCGACATATCCACACTGTCCGCACGGCGAATGATGCCCGCATTGTTGATCAAAATGTCGACATGGTGCTCTGTGAACACGTCCCGCGCCGCGTGTGGATCCGCGAAGTCAAGTGTGAGTTCCTCCGCGCGATCAATACTGACCACGGTCTGCGCGCAAGAAGATCGCCCGGCGCAGATAACATGTGCGCCCGCCTGTCCCAAAGCCACGGCAATCGCCTGTCCGATGCCGGTGTTGGCGCCGGTCACCAGCGCCTTTTTCCCGTCCAGTGAAAAAGCACTCACCGCAAATCCTCCATCGCAACCATATCCATGTCGCGAAAGTCCACGTTGTCCCCCGCCATCGCCCAACAAAACGAATAGCTTCCCGTGCCGCAGCCGCTGTGTATGGACCAAGGCGGCGAGACCACGGCGTCTTCGTTTTTCATGATGATGTGCCGGGTTTCGTCGGGTTTTCCCATAAAGTGAAAAACGCGGTTTTCCGCCGCCATATCAAAATAGAAATAGGCCTCCATGCGACGATCATGCGTATGCGCAGGCATCGTGTTCCAGACCGAACCGCCCTGAAACATCGTGTAGCCCATGACCAGCTGACAGCTTTCCATGACCTCAGGGTGAATGAACTGATAGATCGTGCGTTGGTTGGCTGTTTCTGCCGCCCCTAGGTTGACCTGTCCGGCTTCGTCAAATTTGATGCGCCGCGCGGGAAACGTTTTATGCGCGGGCGTGCTGACCACGTAATAGCGACCGCCGCGCCCAAATGTGATTGGGCCTGCGCCCCTACCAAGGTAGAGCACGTCACCGCGATCAAGCTGATGTGCGTCCTGAGCGGCTGACACCACCGCGGTCTCGCCAATGTTCAGAATGCCAATTTCACGCCGATCCAGGATCGAGGCGGTGCCGCATTCGGCGACCTCATCAAGGATCAGATCGGTCGTGTCCGGTAAAATGCCGCCGATGATCATTCGGTCATAATGTGTATAGAGGAGCCTCACTTCACCGTCGCAAAACATGCCGTCAAAGTGAAAGTTCTCGCGCAGCATGGCCGTGTCCATCTGGCGTGTCTCGGTTGGGCTTGCAGCATAGAGGGATCGGACGCTCAGCATAAATGGGACCCTTTCAAAGAAAATCGTCGCGGCGCGGAGTGAAACAATCAATGAGCTCACCCGGTTCGAGGCAAACGCAACCATGTCGGGCGTTGGATGGGATGACAAAGCTGTCCCCGGGACCTACCTCGAAGTCCTTGCCGTCCATGGTGAACCGGAATCTGCCCGATTTCACGTATGTGGACTGAACATGCGGGTGATTGTGAAGTTTGCCTTCCGCGCCTTGCGCCGCAAAACGAAACGAAACAACCATGAGGTTTTCATGGTCCGCAATCACCTGCCGGGTGACGCCGGGATCGGTTGCGACAACTGGGAAATGGATCATTGATGGGTCCTGTCTTGTTTCTTTATCCGTGCGGTGAAGCCTCTGCTAGGGCCATTTTTGCGAATTTGGTATGGTAGTATCCCAGATTATTGTGCTTTACAACGGTCACTTCTGTGGGGTGTTGTCTCGAGACATTGATCAGCTATACAAGGTCCCGCCCAACGCCTGATATTGAATTTGCGGATATGGGAACGGATCAGTGTTTCGATTGCAAAATACACTTGGTTGCAGCCCATGCGGTGCGGCATTTAAACCAACATGAAGCACTGCAGACCCGCGCCTGACCGATCTGTGATGCAACGTCTTCTGTAAACATTTGTGCCGTCGTCGTGCTTTGATCAGGCGTTGAGATGAACCCAATTCAGGTTATTCCATTCATTGGCAGGGACACCCGCCCCATCTGGGCAAGGGTCAGTCCGATTTCTTCTGTAACCAACTGCCAGTATTGTGCCAGCCCGGCTTCGCCACCGGCTGCAATGGAAAACTGCAATGCGCGGCCAAAAAATACGTAGCTGGCGCCCATGACGTAAGCTTTGACGACGTCTTCACCGGACCTGATACCGGTATCATAAAATAACGGATATTTATCGCCCAAAACCGCTCGGATGCGTTGTAATGCCAGGATCGGAGGGGGCGCAGAATCCAATTGGCGACCGCCATGGCTGGAAACCTGGATGGCATCGACGCCTTCGGCTTTCAGGCGTTGGGCATCTTCGACATCAGTGACGCCTTTCGCGACCAGATTGCCGTCCCAACTGTCGCGCAGTTCTTTCAGGAAATCCCAGTCGGCGAGGGCGCGGCTTTCTGTTCGGTCAAAGGTAAACCCGTCCTGTTGAAAATTTGCAAGATCCGGCGCACCAGCCAGCAGGCTGGAAATGGACCATCGGGGATGCAGGGCAAAGTCGACGAATTGCATCGGGCCAATCCGAAATGGCATTTTGAAACCACGGCGTAATTCACGGGGTCTGCGTCCGACTTCGGGGACATCAAGTGTCATCACGAGTGTTCGATATCCGGCGGACTTGGCGCGTTGCACCAGCTTTTTGGTGCCGCTCCCATCACCACTGAAGTATAGTTGGAACCAGGCGTGGCCTTCGGCGACCTCGATAATCCGTTCCATGGTGGTTGAGGCAACGGTCGAAACCCCATGAGGTACTTGATATTTCGCGGCCATACGCGCCAGCATCAGATCCGCGCCGGGCCCGGAAAGATTGCACATGCCCATCGGAGAAATCCCAAAGGGAGACAACCCCGCATGATCAAAAACAGGAACGCTAAGGTCCCGGTTTTTAACATTGACCAACACACGTGGTTGCAACTCAATGTCACGCAGGGCGGCAAGATTGCGTGCTTCTGCAACGCCTTCACCTGCCGCCCCATCGATATAGTCAAACACCATCCATGGCAGACGCCGTTGCGCAATGCGCCGGGCGTCCGCGTAAGAGTAGATGGCGCGTGCGCTCAAAGTGATTACGCCTGAACCGACTTCATGAAGCGGTCGCGGATCACAACAGGATCCATTGTGATCACTGGCAATTTGATATTACCGCTGTCACATTTCACCACGATGACGGTCATCTTTTTACTGTCGATCGCCGCTTGCAAAACTTCGCCGGTGTCAACGTCCTTGCAGGTTACGACATTTTCGCATCCGCAGGCTGCAGCGACGGCTTCGAGCTTGGTTTTCTTGCCCGCATAGGTCGGTTGATCGCCCGTGGAGCCATAAGAGCCGTTGTCGATGATCATCAGGATGTAGTTATCCGCCACGTTATTCGCGATCGTCGGCAGGGTGCCAAGGTTGGTCAGAACCGAGCCATCGCCATCAATGGAGATCACCGTTTTGTCTTGGGCCAGCGCCAAGCCAAGGCCGATGGAAGAAGACAAACCCATGGTACCCAACATGTAGAAGTTGGAGGGTTGATCATCAATCATGTGCAGCTCCTGGCTGGGCAGACCGATGTTACAGACGACCAGTTGGTCACGGAGGATGGGCGCGATTTCGCGCAGGATTTCAGAACGGATCATTGGTCGCCGTAGCCTCCCCAGAAGGACGCATCCGTCAGGATCGCCACAGGTTTGTTGCACATGAAGGTGTATTTCAGGATCGCATCCAGCTCTTCCGCATCAGACTCTTTGTGGAAATGATACGTCGGGATCAGCATTTGCTGCAGCAACGCTTTCGTGTGCACGGCCATTTCAACCTGACAGGCCACAGGCTCGCGCAACTCGCCGCGATATGAGATCAGCATCGGCAGAGGCATCCGGTAGTATTGCGTCAAGGTGGCCAAGGTATTGATCGTGACCCCGATGGCCGTGTTCTGCATGATGATGGCAGGGCGTTTGCCACCCATGAAGGCACCGGCACACAGGCCCATCCCTTCGTCTTCCTTGTTGGAGGGGATGTGGAAAATCTCTTCGCGCGCTTCGACCTCGTCAATGACTCCGGCCAGCTGCTTGCAGGGCACTGTGGTAATGAAATTGACGCCATTGGCGACGAAATCATCCACAATCTTAGTGCTGATGGACACGTGTGTACTCCTCGTGTGCGTGAAATTTGTGGTGTTGTATCTGATGTTATCGGATCACATAGACCGAGCAGGGCGCATGACGCACCACGCGGGAGGATGTCGAACCAAGGAAATAATCGCTCAGACCCGGTTTGTGCGATCCGATGATGATGCAATCTGCACCGATTTTTTCGGCATAATCTGTGATCGTCCGCCCGGCGGGCCCATGGAGCATAACCGGTTCGACATCTGATGTCCCGACCAGCCGTTCGGCCAGTTTGGCTTTGGCGGCATCGAATGCCTGTTGGACTGCGGTTTCCGGCATAAACGCATTTACCGAACTGCTGGGTGTTTCATGTACATGCAGCGCAAGGATCTCACCGTCATCGCCCCGTAAATGGCGCGCCATGTCGAGCGCCTCTTTGCTGATGCCGTGATCCAAGGCCAGCGAAACGATGATCTTCTTATGCATGTTGTGTCCTCTGCTATCTGTGTCAATTTGCGGTTTGGCTAGTTTGCCGGTCCCGCGTGTTCGGGGGTCAGAATTATTTTGGGCGCCGCGACCGCACCAGCACGGATATCCTTGAAAGCAGCTTGCCCTTCCGCCAGAGGGCGCTCTTCAATCCAATCCAACGGGCCTAGGCCGCCATTGAATATTGCTGCTGCAGTTGCTGCGAAATCTGCTGCGGTATAGGTGTAAGTCCCGATAAAGGTGATCTCCTGCAAAGTCAGGCGGCGTACGTCAATGCCGCCGGTCCCTTCGCCAAGACCAATATGGGCAATCACGCCTCCCGCGCGGGCCAAGGCGCTACAGGTCGCGCGTGTCGCTGCGTAACCCACACCGTCAATCACGAAATCAACCGACCCGTCCTCCGGCATGGCGTCCTCGTCAGGCCCACAAACCTCAAACCCGGCGACATCAGCCAAGGTGGAACGGCGTAACTCGTTGGGCTCGACTACCGTGATGTCGCGGGCACCCTGCGCGGCCAGTGACAATGCAGCCCCGACACCAATTGCACCGCCACCGATCACGGCACATCGCATTTGTGACATGTCCCCGCCCAGCACCGATCTGCCCAACCGCACGGCGTGCCATCCACAGGCAATGGGCTCTGCGAGGGCGGCACGTGAAAGCGGAACATTGTCAGGGACGGTGATGAGATTGCGCAATGGCATGGCCACGTATTCAGCAAATGCGCCCTCGCGGGGTTGCATCGAAATGATCTGGCGATTGGGGCAAAGGTTTTCGCGTTTCGTGCGGCAATAATCACAGGTTTGACAAGCCACCAGCGGATTTATGGTAACCCGCCGGCCGTCGTCTGGTCCGCCTGAAACAATGCCTGCCGCTTCGTGTCCGAGCGTCAACGGGGAGGGGCGGCGCGCATCGTGTCCGAGATAAGCATGCATGTCAGATCCGCAGATCCCCGACGCGAGGACACGCACCAGTGCTTCGCCTGCGCTGGGTTGTGGCATTGGACGGTCCATGTAGGTCAGAACCTCGACGTCGGTATAGACAAGTGCTTTCATTTGGCCGTAAAGCCTCCATCTACAAAAAGGGTCTGGCCCGTCACATAGTCGGACGCTTTGGAGCAGAAAAACATCAGCGGGCCGTCCAGATCAGCGGGTTCGCCGTTGCGTCCGATGCAGGTTTGATCAGCGTTGCGCTGCGCCATCACCGGATCGGCAAAAACCGGGCCGGTCAGTTCGGTTCTGAAGAAACCTGGAGCAAGTGCATTCGCGGTAATGCCTTGCCCCGACCAAGCCTCCGCCATGGCACGGGTCATTTGCTCCACACCGCCCTTGGAGGCACCATAGCTGATGCCACCGGGAAAGGCGCGCCGCGACTGCAATGAGGCAAAATTGATCACGCGCCCCCAGCCGTTTGTTTTCATCGCGGGCGCCATGGCCTGTGCCAGAAAGAATGGCGCAGCGAGGTTCAGGTTCAGCGTCGCGTCCCACCCTTCGTCGGTCACGTCATCCGCGTTTTGACGGGTGTTGATCCCGGCTGCGTTGATCAGGATATGAATGTCACCAAAGGGGATTGCGGCCTCACGCGCCACATCGCGCAGGCTGCTTCGGTCAGTCAGGTCCGCGGTCAGACACGCGGTTTCACCGGGCGTATCTTTGCTCCATTGTGCCAACTCTTCGCCACGACGCGCCAGCCCGACCACGCGGGCGCCCGATCCGGCCAAAAGACTGGCAGCTTGACGACCCAAGCCACTGCTGGCGCCGGTCACGCAAGCATTTAGTCCTGATATATCGAAGAGTTGCGACATGTTTTTAATCTATCGCTGAAAGATCAAAGTTTTCATGAGGGAAGTATTTATGAAGCCGCGCATCCGCTGATCGGGCATGGCCTTCCATGCCTTCGAGACGCGAAATACGCGCGGTCGCTTCTGCCACTGGCCTGGCACCATCTCGCGTGGCGCGCTGCCATGTCACGATCTTCATGTATTTATGAACGGACAAACCACCGGTGTATTTCGCAGATTGTGAAGTGGGCAGAACATGGTTGGTGCCAGAGGCCTTGTCACCAAAGGCCACGGTGGTTTCTTCGCCCAAAAACAATGACCCATAACACTGCAAGCGGTCGAGCCACCAAGGCAGATCTGCGGCCTGAACAGTGAGGTGCTCAGGCGCGTAATCATCCGAACAGGCCGCCATCTCTTCGCGATCCGCACAGACGATAACTTCGGCATAGTCGCGCCATGCGGCTTCGGCGTTGGTGCGGTTCAACTCTGGCAAATCCGCGATAAGACCGGGCACGATTTCCATCACTTTTTCCGCCAAATCGCGGCTGTCCGTCACCAGCCAGACCGGCGAGTTGTAGCCATGCTCCGCCTGACCCACGAGGTCGGTCGCGGCTATGAAAGGATCCGCGTCTTTGTCTGCCAAAATCAGACTGTCGGTGGGGCCTGCAATCATATCGATGCCCACGCGACCAAACAGAATGCGTTTGGCTTCGGCGACAAACTGATTGCCCGGGCCAACCAGAATATCGGCCTTGGGCAATCCAAAGAGACCAAAAGTCATGGCCGCAACGCCCTGCACCCCACCCATGGAAAGAATGTTGTTCGCGCCGCAAAGATCCGCAGCATAGACAATCGCCGGATTGATGCCAACGTCTGGACGTGGTGGGGAACAGGCAGTGATGTGTTGGCAACCGGCGACTTTCGCGGTCGTCACGGTCATGATCGCGCTGGCAATGTGGCTGTAGCGTCCGCCTGGAACATAACAGCCCGCAGCACGGCAGGGGATTGCTTTTTGACCGGCAATCAAACCCGGTACGATCTCCAATTCGACATCGCGCATCGTGGATTTTTGTGTTTCTGCAAACCGTCGAACGTTGTCATGTGCAAATGCAATGTCATCTTTGAGCTTTTGTGACACCAGACCAGAAGCTGCCGCGATTTCTTCTTCGCTCAGAAGGATACTGCCTTTGTAATTGTCGAACTTTTCGGCGTATTTCAGAGCGGCGGCATCACCGCCAGCTTCGATGTCGTTCAGAATGTTTTGAACTGTCTCACGCACGTCGCCTGCATCAGTCATCGCGGTCTTGGCAGCTTTTTTGAGATACTCACGGGCCATCTATTGGGTTCCTATTTGTGAAAATCGTGCCGAGGGCATTTCAAAAGATCGGACGCCGATATGAAGCGCGTTTCCAAATCAGTTTTGGACTTTGGGTAGTCACGCATTTCTGCATCCCCTCTAGCTTGGCTCCGGTCGCGTTTCCGCGGGGAAACATCACCAGATTTATGGTTGTGTAAGCGCTTACATGGATTCTTGCAAGGGCTTACATTTACCTCGTGTTAATTATCTAATACTTGCGTAACCTGCCATGTAACGTTCCATAAACCGCGCCATGGGGAGACCGATGAGCAAAACGACTGCCCCAACTCTCGAAGATGTCGCGCGCATGGCGGGCGTGTCGACGGCCAGCATTTCGCGTGCCCTCAACGATCCGGACAAGGTTTCCAAACCGACACGAGAGAGGATTGAGCAGGCGATCGAAGCGCTTGGATACACGCCCAATTTCGGGGGGCGTGCCCTGGCGTCAAGCCGCACAAACACGGTCGGGGCAATCATTCCCAGCATGGCAAATGCCATGTTCGCAAGCGGCCTGCAGGCCTTTCAGGAGGTGTTGTCGGAATCTGGAGTGAACCTTTTGGTGGCCAGCACCGGATATGATCCGCAAGAAGAAATGCGTCAGATCAAGTCACTGGTTGCGCATGGTGCCGATGGATTGTTGCTGATTGGCAGCGAAAGACCGCAAGCGACGCGTGATTTTCTCACCAAACGCCATCTGCCACATGTTGTCTCATGGTGTTTCAAGAAGGACCAAGATCAGCTTTTCGTTGGTTTTGACAATAGACGGGCCGCCTATAATGCAACTCTGCAGGTGCTTTCCAAAGGCCACAGGCTTCTCGCGATGATCTGCGGCATGCAGCAGGGTAATGATCGCGCGCAAGACCGTTTTGCCGGGGTTCAAGCGGCGATTTCTGATTTTGGACACGGCGCCGAATTGGTCTGGGTCGGCGAAGCCAAATACCGATTGGAATACGGCGGGGACGCTTTCGCAGAGATCATGTCCGCCAATATCCTCCCAACGGCGGTGATGTGCGGCAATGACGTTTTGGCCGCCGGTGCTCTGAAGCGTGCACGAGACCTTGGCATTGAGGTGCCGGGCTGCGTTTCGCTGGTCGGGTTTGACGATATCGGAGTGGCCAGCGTCGTCACACCTCCTCTTGCCACAGTGCGTGTGCCTCAGATTGAAATGGGGCGCGCTGCGGCGCGTGTCCTCTTGGCACTACTGGCCGGTGAAGCGGGATTGAAAAGTGTTGAATTGCCCACCGCGTTTATCGAACGCAATTCCTTGTCCTCGCCCCCTCGTTGATGCGAACGACAGCGCGTTGTTTTGCGGGCCGCCTGTTATTTGCTTTTACTTGACAACCGGGGCGATCCGCTTTTTTGAGGGGTCAAGAAAACCCCGAGGAGGACACCATAATGAGAACGCGCGCTGCTGTTGCTGTTGCTGCTGGGAAGCCACTTGAGATCATGGAGGTGGAGCTTGACGGTCCGCGCGCGGGCGAGGTTCTGGTTGAGATCAAGGCGACGGGTCTGTGTCACACGGATGAGTTTACGCGCTCGGGCGATGATCCTGAGGGGATCTTTCCGGCCATTCTGGGCCATGAGGGCGCGGGCGTGGTGATTGAGGTGGGCGAGGGCGTCACCAGCCTTGAGGTCGGCGATCATGTGATCCCGCTTTACACGCCGGAATGTCGCGAGTGTGACTATTGTCTGAACCCCAAAACCAACCTCTGCCAGAAGGTGCGCGCCACGCAAGGGCAGGGGCTTTTGCCGGATGGCTCGACGCGGTTTTCGATGCTGGATGGCACGCCGATCCACCACTACATGGGCTGTTCGACCTTCGCCAACCACACGGTTGTGCCGGAAATTGCGCTGGCGAAAGTGCGCAAGGACGCGCCGTTTGACAAGATTTGCTACATCGGCTGCGGCGTGACCACGGGCATCGGGGCGGTGATCAACACGGCCAAGGTCGAGATCGGCTCCACGGCGGCGGTTTTTGGTCTGGGCGGCATCGGTCTGAACGTGATCCAGGGGCTGCGGCTGGCGGGCGCGGATCAGATCATCGGCGTGGATCTGAACGACGACAAGGCGGAGATGGGCCGCCATTTCGGCATGACGGATTTCGTGAACCCCAGCAACGTCGACGGTGATCTGGTGGCGCATCTGGTCGAATTGTCGGGCGGGGGCTGTGATTATACCTTTGATGCGACGGGCAATGTGAATGTCATGCGCACCGCTCTGGAATGCGCGCATAAGGGCTGGGGCGAAAGCATCATCATCGGCGTGGCGCCTGCAGGGGCCGAGATTTCGACGCGCCCTTTCCAACTGGTGACAGGGCGCAGCTGGCGGGGGACGGCGTTTGGCGGCGCCAAGGGGCGCACGGATGTGCCGAAAATCGTGGACTGGTACATGGACGGCAAGATCGAGATCGACCCGATGATCACACACAAACTGACGCTGGATGAGATCAACCACGGCTTTGATCTGATGCACGAAGGCAAATCCATCCGCGCCGTGGTGGAGTTCTGAGAAAACATGGAATTGGTTTCGGGCTGCTGGATACACTGCTGGACTATTCCTCGGCGGCGCGTTCAAACGGCTGTGGCTTCCGTCCGGAGGTTACCAAAATGCGCGCTTTTTCTGCCATTGCGGAAAGCGTAAGAACCCGGAATTACGACCAGTAATAGTGGCCGATAGAAAATGGACCTTCTGGAATTCTAACTCTGAACAAGGGGTTTGCCAATCTGGGCGACTGTAAGTGGCGCAGAGTTCAAGATCGAGGCGACTTAAGGTATCCCGCTGTTGTAAGTGCTGCGCGACATGATCGATTTACCAGCGTGAATGATGGATTGGACATCGCATAACGCAGCGCCTTGTCGCTGAACCACGTTATGCGATTGCAAGGCCCAGCCCGGAAACAGCCCGTAGCGCATCCAGAATGCTGTCAATTCCCGTGTCGTGCCGCAGCGCTGCAAAGACAAACGGTCTGCCCGCGCGCATTTTCGTGGCATCCCTTTCCATGACGTCCAGTGAAGCGCCGACATGCGGGGCGAGGTCGGTTTTGTTTATGATCAGAATGTCGGATCGGGTGATCGCAGGACCGCCTTTGCGCGGAATTTCTTCACCCGCAGCCACGTCAATCACATAGAGCGTGACATCTGCCAGTTCCGGCGAGAAAGTTGCGCTCAGATTATCTCCGCCGCTTTCAATCAAAATCGCTTCGATCTCAGGGTGCCTGGTTTGCATTTCGGCCACTGCCGCGAGATTTATCGATGCATCCTCACGGATGGCGGTGTGGGGGCAGCCGCCCGTTTCAACGCCAATAATACGATCCTTGGGAAGTATTTGAAGGCGCATCAGTGCTTCGGCATCTTCTTGAGTGTAGATGTCATTGGTGATGACGCCGATGGAGTGGTGCACGCTCAAGGCGCGCGCCAAACAGGCCGTCAGTGTCGTTTTGCCAGCACCTACGGGGCCGCCGATGCCAATGCGAAGTGGACCGTTCAAACGTGTCATGTGCGAAATACCTTCGAGTATTGGGTTTCATGCTGCATTGCGACGATATCGCCTGCGAAACACTGGGAGCTGAGGTTGCTGAGAGGTTGTTTTATGGCCTCATCTGCGGTGGCCTGAATGATTGGAGCGAGCTTGGCCAGCAAGGTCTGGCCTTCCGTCTGACCCAATGGCACCAGACGGACAGCGGCGGAAATCAGATTGGCGGTGAATGCATGCAGATACATACGCGCTGTCAGATCACGCGGTATCTTTTGCAGGCATGCCGCATGCCCGACGGCGACCGGGTAGGTCAAGCTGCCCAGTTCGATGCCCCAGACGGCGTTGACGGTTCGGCAAAATGCCTGTCCCTGCTGATCGGTTTCCAGAAGCCTTTCTGCGCTCGTTGCAAAAGCGCGTGATGTTTCGTCGGCATGACCTATTACATTAGGTATGGTGCTATAAGCCGCTGATAATAATATAATATCAGATTTTCCACCTCCCAAGGTGATGAGATCGCTCAGCCACAGATCGAGATCATGGATGTTCGATATCATTCCTCTGTCAATGGCTGTTTCCAAGCCATGCGAATAAGCAAACGCGCCAACCGGGAATCCCGGCGACAGCCATTGCGTCAGCGTCATAACGGCATCAGTGGTCATGTGAATGGGTGTGTGTTGTCTCGGGTCCGTGTTGTGCGCCATGATCATGACCATGCGTACGGCCGTGCCCATAGGCACCCCCTTCCGGCGTAAAGGGTTCGGTAACCTCGTGGACATGCGCGCCAAGCTGCGCCAACATTTTTGCCATCACGTGGTTCTGCTGAATCAGCAGGCGCGTGTCCTCGATCTGGCAGGGCGTGTGACGGTTGCCAATGTGCCATGCAATACGATGCAGATCCCGCCCCGTGATCTCCAGCAATGGCTCAGGCGCCGCCGCAATGCCAATCAATATGCCATCGGTTGTTTCCAACGCGTCGCCATGGGTCAGTGACATTGTCTTGGGCAAATCAATCAACACATCCATGCCGCCTTGCGTTGAGAGCATTTTGCGACGCAGGAAACGGGCGTCGTAATCAAGGGTGACATAGTCTGTGGCCCCCTGCGCGTTTGGGACAATCTTTTGCGCTTTTGGTATCATTGCCGACCTCAAAACAGGAAATAGCGTTGCGCCATGGGCAGAACTTCGGCGGGTTGGCAGGTCAGCAATTCGCCATCCGCGCGGACCTCATATGTTTCGGGATTCACTTCAATCGCAGGCAGGGCATCGTTCAAGATCAGGTCCTTTTTCCCGATGTTGCGCGTGTTTTTGACTGCGATGACGTCTTTGTTCAAACCCAGCGTTTTGCCAACGCCAGCGGCCTCGGCAGCCGCACTGACGAAGGTCACCGCCGAACGCTCAACGGAACGGCCAAAGCTGCCAAACATAGGGCGTGTGTAAACGGGCTGCGGTGTCGGGATGGAGGCATTTGGATCGCCCATCTGCGCGCACACAATGGTGCCGGCCATCAGGACCATTTCAGGTTTCACGCCAAAAAATGCAGGGTTCCAGAGTACTAAATCGGCGCGTTTACCTTCTTCGATCGACCCAATTTCGTGGGAAATCCCATGTGCAATGGCCGGATTGATCGTGTATTTTGCGATGTATCGGCGCACGCGCAGGTTATCGTTCTCGCCAATTTCTTCCGGCAATCGACCGCGTTGCTTGCGCATTTTGTCTGCTGTCTGCCATGTGCGGATCAAAACTTCGCCGACGCGGCCCATCGCCTGACTGTCAGAGGCGATGATGGAAAACGCGCCCATGTCATGCAGGATATCTTCGGCAGCGATGGTTTCGCGCCGGATGCGGCTTTCGGCAAAGGCCACGTCTTCAGGGATGGATTTGTCCAGATGATGGCAAACCATCAACATATCCAGGTGTTCTTCGAGCGTGTTAACCGTGAAGGGGCGTGTTGGATTAGTTGAGGAGGGCAACACATTGGCATCGCCGCATATTTTGATGATGTCGGGCGCATGCCCACCACCCGCACCCTCTGTGTGAAAGGCGTGGATTGTGCGACCCTTCATTGCGGCCACGGTGTTTTCTACGAAGCCGCTTTCATTGAGCGTGTCGGTGTGGATCATCACCTGTACGTCCATGTCGTCGGCTACTGAGAGACAGCAATCAATTGCCGCTGGTGTCGTGCCCCAATCCTCATGCAATTTCAGCGCGCAAGCCCCGCCGGTCACCATTTCGACGAGGGCGTCGGGCTGGCTCGCGTTACCTTTGCCTGACACGCCGATGTTCATGGCAAAGCCGTCTACGGCCTGCAACATGCGACCAATGTGCCAAGGTCCGGGCGTACATGTCGTGGCCAGCGTCCCATGCGCCGGGCCCGTGCCGCCGCCCAGCATCGTGGTCACGCCGGAATGCAAAGCGTCATCGATCTGCTGTGGGCAGATGAAATGAATGTGGCTGTCAAACCCGCCTGCTGTCAGGATTTTTCCCTCACCTGCAATTGCTTCTGTGCCAGGACCTACGATAATATCAACGCCCGGTTGCGTGTCGGGATTGCCCGCCTTGCCGATCTTGTGGATACGTCCGTCTTTCAAGCCAACGTCCGCTTTATAGACGCCGGTGTGATCCACAATAAGCGCATTGGTGATGACCGTATCTACGGCCCCACCCGCGCGCGTCACTTGCGATTGCCCCATACCATCACGGATGACCTTGCCACCGCCGAATTTGACCTCTTCTCCATATGTGGTCAGATCGCGTTCGACTTCGATCACCAGATCCGTGTCGGCGAGCCTGACTTTGTCGCCGGTTGTGGGGCCGAACATGGCGGCATAGCTGCTGCGCGAAATCGTTGCGGGCATTGATGTCAGTCCTTTTTGAATTCGGGGTCAGTCGGCACTTGAAGAGCAGTTACCAGGCCGTTGGTTTGCATGGCCATTCCAATCACACTCAGGAGTTCACCATGCTGATCCGGTGTCATGCCTTTGGCCGTTGCCGCCACCGTGTGAGAATGCACGCAATATTCGCAGCCATTGGCCGTCGATACCGCGATGTATATCATTTCCTTGACCAGCGGATCGAGCGTCCCCGGTCCCATGACGACCTTCAAGCGATCCCAAGTTGCCGCCAGAAGTGCGGGATCATTGGCCAGCGCGCGCCAGAAATTATTGATGAAATCCGTGCCGCGTGTCGCCCGGATGTCGTCGAAAACGGCCAGCACCTCTGTGCTGGCCAATTCATCTGATATGAGCGCAACAGTCGCCATCACACCATCGCAAAGATGCGTGCGGGCCCGCCTGTGCCTCCGGCATGATTGGGCGCCCCCACCACCAGCGTGGCGCCTGCGGCAGGGACCTGATCGAGACCGGCAAGGTTTTCGATGCCATAACGACCCTCAGGCAACCAGGCGTAATGCGTGGCAAAGTCGGGTGAGGGACCATGATCCAGCGACAGCGTGTCTACGGCCATTGCTGCGGCTGTGGTTTCTTCCAGCAACATCTGCGTGGCCTCAATGTGGAAACCGGGGAAATGCTTTACCCCATCCGCGTCGTTCCCGACGTAATCCGGGCTCGCGGTCTTGCCCGCCCAACCGGAATGCATAGCGATACAGGCCTTGTCCGGGATGGCGCCATTGGCCGCGATCCAGGCTTTGAGATCATCCGGTGTAACTTGGGCGTCCGCGTTTTCAGCGGCCTTCGCGGCGATGTCGATCACGCAGAGCGGCACCACCAGGTCACTGACCGGGATTTCATCTACGGAAGTGCCATCTGCCGAGAAGTGCAGCGGCGCATCCACATGGGTCGCGGTATGCTCATTGATGCTGAGGTTCATCAGGTTGAAGCCGTGTTCAGAAAAGTTGAATTGCTGTTCCATCGAAATGCCGGGTACGCCAAAAAATGTCGGAAATTCCGGGCTCAATTTATGCGTCATGTCGAAAACACCGCCGTGTCCTGCAGCCAGAGCCGGAGGAGCCGATGCCATTGTGCCCAGTGTCGCCGCCGCACCGACCGCAGCACTTGCGCGGAAAAAGTCACGCCGCGACAGCATGCGCTCCTTTACCGAATTGATCACACAGATATCACACATGGTCTTTCCTCCTCCAAGGGGCGGGCAATCAGAGATCGCCCATAACGTGTTGGTTGAACCCAAAGACACGGCGTGCACCACCAAGCGGTATCAATTGCACTTCGCGCCGTTGGCCCGGCTCAAAGCGTACAGCCGTACCCGCCGCGATATCAAGCCGGGTGCCCCTTGCGGCGGCGCGATCAAACTCCAATGCGGGGTTGCTCTCGGCAAAGTGATAGTGGCTGCCCACCTGGACCGGGCGATCGCCTGTATTGGCGACCATGAGCGTGATGGCCTCAGAACCCGCGTTTAGGGTGATGTCGCCTGATGCGACCATAATTTCTCCAGGGATCATCTGGTTCTCCTAGCGGATTGGGTTGTGAACGGTGACGAGTTTTGTGCCATCCGGAAAGGTCGCCTCGACCTGCACATCGTGGATCATCTCGGGCACACCCTGCATACATTGATCGCGGGAAATGATTTCAGCGCCCGCCTGCATCATATCGGCGACTGAGCGTCCGTCGCGCGCACCTTCCACAACAGCATCCGTGATCAGGGCAATTGCCTCTGGATAGTTCAGCTTGACGCCGCGCGCCAAACGTTTGCGTGCAACCTCGGCGGCCATGGCAACCAGCAGTTTATCTTTCTCGCGCGGGGTCAGCTGCATCGTCTATAGTCTCCAGCTCTTTGGAAGTTGGTTGTGGGTCAATCGATCAAGTATCGGTACCAGATTTTTGCGCAAGGCAAAGCCGTCCTGAGCCAGAAGCCGCGCCACCAAGACGCCAGGACGCAGCAAACTGACGCCGCCCATAGGGCCGATCATGTCGCGCAAAGGAGCGATTTGGCCGTCTGCCTCGGGAGCGATGAATACGAGGCTCGCCATAGCACGCGCACCCCCGGCCACTGCGGGGCGGTCGAGTTGAGACGCCGCATCGCCGCTCAAGGCAACACCATCCCGATAGATAATGTCGCCTGTTTGTCGGATGCTGATCTGGTCGTGAAATTCAATGTTGTGGACGTCTTCGCCCATGGCGCGTCTGCCAAAGAGTACAGGTTCAACCATCATAAAACGGGCGTCGGGGGCGATGTCGACCTCAAGGCTGCGAGAGAGCGCGCATCCGTCATACAAAATGGTTTCTTGCGGCAACCAGTTCAGCCGCGCGTCATCCCGCACGCTCAGACGCGTGTTCAGCCGTCCGGTCTGGGATTGCTGTGCGCGATATGCGCGTTCTGCCGCCTGCGTAGTCAGCGTCAGTTCAGAGCCGGTCCCCGCACTGGCCGAAACGGCAAAGTCATCCCCCCCGGTGATCCCGCCTGCAGTGTTGATGAGGATTGCCTCCAACGGCCCCGATGTGCGTGGGAACAATACCTTGAGAGCGCCTGACTGATGCAGACCATCGATATACGAGGCACCCGACCGTTTCTTACTGGAAACCATCGCCGACCCTATGGCGCGGGGTTGATCCTGCAATGTCGGGGTCTGCATCAACACGTCGATGGGCCTTTGGGTTTCAGATTCAGTTCTGCACGGTCACATGATGCGTCTGGATTGGCCAGAGGTGCGCGCAGGATAGGGGATGTCGCTCCGAATTTTGCCTATAAAATGGGCAGATCGCCTCTAAAAATGTCGTCGCCTCGGTTGATAGGGTGAAACCCAAGAGCAGCAAGCGCCGACCTAAGGTCCCAAAATCAGTTCCGGTCTCTCTGGGCCGTGGTCAAGACGCCAGATATGGTCGGCCATCGCTTGAGGATAGGCCTTGGTGACCAGCGGGTCATGTCCGGGAACAATCAGTGTGGGCGCCGTCGCCAGTTTTTGCAAAGTGTCAAAGCCGTCCAGCATGTTTTGAAGATCAACAACAATCGGGAAGGGTTTGCGCGCAAACAGGTTTTCATAATAGTGCGCAGCGTCTGATGCCAGTACCAACCAGCCCGCATCCGTGCGTACGCGCACGGCCTGCAACCCCCTGGAATGGCCCCCGATGCAGTGAACTGTCACGCCTTCCGCAACTTCGCTGTCCCCGTCATGAAACACGACTTGACCGGAATACAGTCGCGTGACCGCTTCGCAGATATGCCCGGCGGTAAAGGGCATCCGTAACGTGTCATGACACATGCACGGGCCCGTGGCATAGGCCATTTCCGCCGTTTGCATGTGCAGTTTTGCATTGGGAAACAGATGCAGACCGCCCGCGTGATCATAGTGCAGATGTGTCACGATCACGCAGGTGATGTCCTCAGGCTTCAAGCCCAGCGGCGCGAGTGAGGCTGCCGGGTCCTGCCGGATGGGACGATCACGCAGGTGCGCTTCGGGGGCATCATACCCGGTGTCCACCAGTATGATTTCGCTGTCACGCCGCAATACCCACATGAAGTAATCCATAGGATGCAGCGCGGCATGATCATCATCAAAAATGAAACTGTCGCGGCGCGTACGATTATTGCGATCCGCGTATTTGACGGCAAAGACTTCCCAATCGCTCATTGGATCACCTGTTGATAGGTTCTCACCGATTTCTCTGCGATCATGGGGGCACTTGCCGCATCGAAGGTCTTGAAATGCACGGCCCCTAAATGCGCCTCGAACGCGGCTTGGTCTTCATAAAGTTCGTAGAGAAACACCTCATTGGGACGCGCAGGGTCGGTGGCGATGTCAAATTGATGGCATCCCGGTTCATTGCTGCGTGATGTCGCCGCATTCTGTTCCATCAATGGCATGAACGCTGCCAGGCAGTCTGGTTTGATTGAAAAGGTGACGACGACGGCGAACATGGTTTTCCTGACTTGTAGTTGCAACATGAATTACGTATTAAATAATGCATACATTAATGTGCCAAACCGTGTCATCTTCTAAATGACGCGAACCGGTGAGGCAGTTCAACGAATACTAAGGGATGCCAGGATCAATGAAAGACAATTTCGATATTGCCGTTTTTAACGGCGACGGAATCGGACCCGAAATTATGGCCCCGACGGTAAGTATCTTGCGCAATCTCGCGGTCGCTGGCGGGTATCAACTCTCCTTTGCGGAGTGTGATGCTGGCGCTGCGCATTACGCGCGAACGGGTGACTCCTTGCCCGCAGCTTCCATGGAGACGGCGCGCAAATCAGATGCGATTTTGTTGTCCGCCATGGGTTTGCCGTCTGTGCGCTATGAGGATGGCACGGAGATTTCACCGCAGATTGATCTGCGCAAAGCATTGAATCTTTTCGCCGGTGTGCGCCCGGTGCGCATTTTTCCAGGTCAGAGAACGCCCCTGAAAATGCCCGAAGGGCGCGAGGTGGATTTTGTCCTGATCCGCGAGAGCACCGAAGGGCTTTTTCACACGCAGGGCTGCGGCGAGGTTTCCGAGAACGAAGCGCGTGAGACGCTCTTGATCACTCGCGAAACGTCAGAGTTGCTGTTTGAGTTCGCCTTCAACCTTGCACGCGAACGCAAGGCGACCGGGCGGGGTAAGGGGCTTGTGACCTGCGTTGATAAGGCAAATGTGTTTCGTGCATTTGCTTTTTTTCGCGAGATTTTTGATGCTGAGGCCGCGAAAAACCCGGATCTCAAAAGCGATCACGCCTATGTTGATGCAACCGCTTTGTGGTTTGTGCAAAAGCCGTGGGATTTTGATGTGCTGGTGACGGAAAACATGTTTGGCGATATTCTCTCGGATCTGGGTGCCGGGCTGATGGGCGGCCTTGGGGTTGCTCCTTCAGCGGATATTGGTTTGGAGCACGCGGTGTTCCAGCCCTGCCATGGCTCGGCGCCTGATATCGCCGGGCAAGGCATAGCAAATCCGCTGGCGATGATCCTGTCGGGTGCCATGATGTTGGAATGGCTTGGCCTGCGCAAAGGGCATGCGATAATGGCCGCTGACGGTGTTCGATTGCGAGCCGCCACGGAGGCCGTGATCGCCGAGGGGAAGGTGTTGACCGGTGATCTGGGCGGGTCAGCGACAACAGATGAAGCCGCAAAGGCCGTGACAGCGGCATTGAGCACAAGCTGAT
Source organism: Paracoccaceae bacterium (assembly GCA_033344815.1). NCBI lineage: Bacteria > Pseudomonadati > Pseudomonadota > Alphaproteobacteria > Rhodobacterales > Paracoccaceae > Paracoccaceae bacterium. The sequence goes on from JAWPMR010000001.1 coordinate 4,484,304, forward strand.
GGCGACCTCCCCTTTGCGCGTTGCCTGTGTGGGGGCCGGCTATTTCAGCCAATTCCATTATGACGCCTGGGCGCGCATTCCGGAGGTGAACTGTGTGGGCTCTGCGGATCACAATGTTGCAGCAGCACAAGCCACAGGAGCCCCGGCCTTCGCTGATGTGTTCGAAATGCTGGAAGTGACCGCTCCGGATATTCTCGACATTATCCTTCCCCCAACCGCGCATGGCGAGACGGTGCAGGCGGCTTTGGATACCGGTGTCAAAACTATTATCTGCCAAAAACCGTTTTGTGTGGACTTGCAGGAGGCGTCATCGCTTGCGGCTCTGGCTGAAAACAATGGTGCGCGGCTGGTGATCCATGAGAACTTTCGGTTCATGCCATGGTACCGCGCGATCAAAGCAGAAATTGATGACGGTCGCATTGGCACGCCGTTGCAGGCCAGTTTCCGGTTGCGTCCGGGTGACGGGCAGGGACCAAAGGCCTATCTGGACCGGCAACCCTACTTTCAGCAGATGCCAAAATTCTTGATCCATGAAACCGGGGTGCATTGGGTTGATACGTTTCGTTTCCTGTTTGGCAATCCCACGGCGGTCTATGCCGATCTGCGCCAGATTAATCCTGCGATAAAGGGCGAAGACGCCGGTTTCGTGATTTTTGATCATCCCGGCGGCGTGCGCGCGTTGTTTGATGGAAACCGACATTGTGATCACCTGGCTGACAATCAACGCCGCACCATGGGCGAGGCATTCTTTGAGGGCACGGCGGGCATTTTGACTTTGATGGGCGATGGGAGTGTCAGTTTTCGCGCGCATGCCAGCATGGTGCAGGAACAGATATTACCACCCGATACATCAAAAGGATTTGGCGGAGATTGTGTTTATCATCTGCAAAGCCATGTGGTGCGGGCTTTGCGGGGTGACGGTGTGCTGGAAAACGAGGCGGAAGACTATCTGGAGGTGATCCGGATTAAGGATGCGATTTACCAATCTGCACAATCAGGGCGAAAAGTTACTCTTCTTTGAAAACTGGCAATATGTGCGTCAGATAGCCACCGGATCACGCTTGCGGTTGATCTCGCGGATCACACTGTAAACTGTCGCCAGAGAGGTTTTCGCGTTGCCCGAAGACGCCGCATTTTCGATGGTCATGCTAAAACGCCCGGCCGGGCTTTCTACGGTATAGCGGTGCTGATTTCCGGTTGCGGCGGGATCTGCCACAAGCTCCACGCGGGTTTCATCAAATCCGGCCCCCGCGAGAGCCAGCGTCGCCGCGACATTGGCGTTTTTCGGATAGGACATCGCCGCGTCACGCGCGTTGCCTTCGAAAAACGCATGGGCCTCGCGCAGATTGAGGAGATCGCAAGCTGTTTCCGCGGGCGTGCCGGCCCAGGCTGCGGGAGGTTTAGTGCCGCGATAAGTAACGTTTACGGGGCCTGCGAGAGCGAGAGCGGACAGAAGGTCAATGCCACCGATTGCGCCTGACGGCAGGATCAATTGGGCGCGACCCTCGGCGGCGGATTGGCGCAGTCCACGCGATATTGCGGGATCTGCCATCACCCCGATGGAGACCAGAACAATGTCGTATCCTGCGCCCAGAACGCGGGGCGCGAAATCGACCACCGCCTGATGTCCCGCGCATTCGACGAACAGGTCTGGCGCGTCTTGCAAAATGTCCTCAATGTCATCGGTCACCCTGACCAGATCACTGGCGGCCTTAAGCGCTGCGTCGTCCTGTGTGAATGCCACCGCTTCGGGCCGCACCAGGATAGAAAGCTTTTCGACGGGGCGCTGTGCAAGCCAGGCAACCAGCGATTGCGCGATATTGCCGTATCCAATGAGTGCCAAATGCATGCCCGGTCTCCGCTTTGATGGGAACCTATGTGATAGCGGAGATTGACAGGGTGTACGATGGTTTTGACAGGCTGTTGTTTTCAGTGTGTTTCGCGACCGCCTGAATAGCCATTTTAATATCTGGTGATATGGCACATAGTGAAACATCAGGAAGTCTATCGGGCTGGACTGATCAGAATGGGGATGAATTAAATGTCGCAGACAGTGGCCGTCATTGGTTTGGGATCGATGGGATACGGGATCGCGGCTTCGGCTTTGCGAGCGGGACACAAGACGCACGGGTTTGATGTCAATGCGGCGCGCGTTGCGGATTTCCTTGCGGAGGGTGGTGCGCCAGGAGCTCTGGATGTGATCGCTGGCGATCTTGATGCGGTGATTGTGGTTGTGCTCAACGCGGCCCAGACCGAAGAGGTGCTTTTTGGGGCCGAGGCTCTCGTGCCACAGCTGAAACCAGGTGCTGTTGTCTTGGCCTGTGCGACTGTGCCGCCAGAGGTCGCACGCAGCCTCGCGTCCCGGGCGCAGGAGCATGATGTACTCTATATTGACGGGCCAATTTCCGGTGGCGCGGTCAAAGCGGCATCAGGTCAGTTGTCCGTCATGGCGTCCGGCAGTGAAGCCGCATTTGTCGCCGCGCGCCCCGTGTTGGACGCCATTGCCGAGACCGTGTTCGAGTTGGGCGATGAAGTAGGTGCGGGTTCAGCGATGAAAGCGGTGAACCAATTGCTCGCTGGGGTTCATATCGCAACCATGGCGGAGGCCCTGACCTTTGGCATGACCCAAGGGGTCAGCCCGGATAAATTTGTTGAAGTGATCAGCAAATGCGCGGGCACAAGTTGGATGCTGGAAAACCGCGCGCCGCATATTGTTGAGGGTGACTACACACCGCATAGCGCCGTGAACATCTGGCTCAAGGATCTGGGGATCGTTCTGGACATAGCCAAAACCGATAAGTTCAGCGCGCCGATCACAGCAGCGGCCTTGCAGCAGTTTGTTGCGGCGGCCGGGCAGGGGTTGGGCGGCGAAGATGATGCTGCGGTCGCCAAGGTCTATGCCCGCAACGCCGGTTTGAAATTGCCTGGCGCCGAATAATCTCCAAAAAACGCAATTGACGGATTGAACCAGCACTATGACGACACTTTTAGGCTGCATCGCAGATGATTTTACCGGGGCCACCGATCTGGCTGGATTGCTGGCGCGCAGCGGCGTTCAGGTGTCTTTGCGTATTGGCGTCCCGGATGAGCCGCCCGAGGATACCGCCGCATTTGAGGTGATCGCGCTGAAATCGCGCACAGCCCCTGTTGAAGAAGCGGTCGCAGAATGTCGCGCTGCCTGGGCATGGTTAAAGGCCGCTGGCGCCGAACGGTTTTTTTGGAAGTATTGCTCGACCTTTGACAGTACGGCCGAGGGAAACATCGGACCTGTTGCTGAGGCCCTTATGGCTGATATCGGCACTTCCCAGACCATCTATTGTCCCGCTTTTCCGGAAAACGGCCGTGCGATTTTCATGGGCAATCTGTTTGTGGGACAGCAACCGCTGTCCGAAAGCCCAATGAAGGATCACCCGCTGACACCGATGCGCGACAGTAACCTGATGCGTCTGCTTGAACCGCAAGTCACCAAGACTGTGGGTTTGATAGATCGATTGAGCGTTGCGCGCGGTTCAGAGGCGATTGCCGCAGAGCTTACGGATTTGCGCGAAAAAGACGTGGTGCATGTGGTGGTGGATGCCGTGGCGGATGCGGATCTTTTGCAAATCGCCAAGGCTTGTCGGGACATGCCTCTGTTGACGGGCGGAAGCGCTGTTGCGATGCCGCTGCCAGACCTCTATTTGCAGGATGGGACACTATCGCGCGATGGCGTGAAAGCAGAGCGCCGCGTTATAGTACCTGGTGCCATCGTTTTATCTGGCAGTTGCTCGGCAATGACCCGGGCGCAGGTGGCGCAATATTGCGAAAATGCGCCGGGATTTCGGTTGGATCCGCTGGAGTTGGCCAAGGATGGGGCGGGCGCCGCACTAGACTGGCTCGCGACGCAACCCCTTGATGTCACACCGATCCTTTATGCGACAGCAGACCCAGATGATGTGCGCGCAGCCCAAGCAGAACTGGGAACCAGCCAAGCGGGAGAGATCGTCGAAACAGCGCTGGCGCAAATTGCCGTTGCAGCGCGCGATCAAGGTCGACGCCGTTTTGTTGTGGCGGGCGGGGAAACTTCGGGTGCCGTGACCAAAGCCCTGGGCGTGGTCCGGCTTGACATTGGCGCCGAAATTGCACCCGGAGTACCCTGGACGTACTGCGAAAGCGCAGGTCATGACATTGCTTTGACATTGAAATCGGGCAACTTTGGTGCGGAGGACTTTTTTGCGCATGCCCTCGCGGTACTTGACGCGTCATGACCGCTGAAAACCTGCTGCGCGAACAAATCTGCCTGCTGGCGAAGTCTCTCTTTGACAGAGGCTTGACCGGTGGGAGCACTGGCAACATTTCTGCGCGCACGCCTGATGGCGGCTTGTTGGTGTCTCCTACGGGGACGAGTTTTGGACGGCTTGATCCGGCGCGCCTCAGCCGTTTTGACGTCGATGCGAAACACATAGATGGCGATGCCCCAACAAAAGAAATGCCACTTCATTCTGCTTTTTACGACACACGCAGAAGTGCAGGGGCCGTCGTCCACTTGCATTCCTGCCATTCTGTGGCCTTGTCGATGATGCCTGGTGTGGATCCCGACAATTTCCTGCCGCCGATGACCCCTTATGCGATCATGAAATTGGGCAAGGTTAAACTCCTGCCCTTTTACAGACCCGGTGATCCGGCGATGGGGGATGCCGTGCGGGGCCTTGCGGGAAAACGCAGCGCGGTGATGCTCGCCAATCACGGCCCTGTGGTGGCCGCGAAAGACGTTGAAGCGGCCTGTAACGCGATAGAAGAACTCGAAGATACCGCGAGACTGGCGATGCTCATGCATGGGTATGATGCCAAGATGCTGAGCCCGAAGCAGGTGAGCGATCTGGTAACGCATTTTGATGTGGAGTGGGACGGATGACTCGGTTTTCAGCCAATCTTGGGTTTTTATGGACCGACCGGCCGCTGCCGGAAGCGATTCACGCGGCCAAGGCGGCGGGATTTGACGCAGTTGAATGCCATTGGCCTTATGATTTCCCGCCGGCGGATGTTGCGCGTGCACTCCATGAAACCGGGCTGCCCATGTTGGGATTGAACACCCGCCGGGGAGATGTCGCGGGGGGCGAAAGCGGTTTGTCTGCTTTGCCGGGTCGTGAAGAGGAGGCTTGTGAAGCCATAGACGAGGCGTTGGAATATGCGCAGAAAACCAACACCGGCGCAGTTCATGTCATGGCGGGTTTTGCGCAAGGTCCGGCGGCGGAGGCGTGTTTTGTTTCAAACCTGAAATACGCCTGCAAGAGCGCTTCCGCCCTTGGCATCACCATTTTGATTGAACCCCTCAACCATTATGATGCACCGGACTATTTTCTGAGCACAACCGCGCAGGCGGAAGAGATCCTTTCAAAAGTAGGGCTTCAGAACCTTAAACTGATGTTTGATTGTTATCACGTCCAGCTCATGGAAGGTGACCTGTCACATCGCCTTAAGCGTCTTTTCCCGATTATCGGGCACATCCAGTTTGCAAGCGTGCCTGATCGGGGGACGCCTGATCATGGAGAGGTCGATTTTGTGCATATCTTTGATTGTGTGCATAAATTGGGGTATGAACATCCCCTTGGGGCGGAATACAAATCAGCACTGCCGACCGATCAGACATTGGGTTGGATGAAGAAATTCAAAGCCTGAATTCCAGTTGCCTAGACATGGACGACATGGCGGGGAGGGCAGCTCAATTGATTAGGAGCACATGCTGCACCCGCCGGCAGAGGCAAGACGCGTGTCACAATCTCGACACCTGTAAAACCCGGATTTCGACGGCACCGACGTAGAGCTTCAAAAATTATGTTGATCCTGGAATTGAAACAAGTTCGGTTTTCTAATTGACTGTTTTCTCTGGGATCGAATTTTCGGTTTCAATTCTGTGTTGACGCTTCTGCAATCCTGTAACAAAAATTGTTGCGCGAAACCGCAATTGCGCGAGTAATGATGTGTACTTCATTTGGGCGCAGGCGCGGGGTCAAATTTTTGGCCGTGTCTTCTTATCTTAGCGGCGTGTTGCTGTGAAGCCGCGACAAAATCCAAAAGCAGATAAGCCGGGAAAGGCTGAAAAATGTCTTGAAAACAAGAATCTGTAGGTTTTGAGTGCAGATGAATTTGGCCATTACGCATTGACGGCTTGGCGAAACAAACAATGGCAGCCAGCAAGCCACAAAATTTCACAGAAGCACCAAAATCTTATCGCCGCCATGCAACCAGCACGCTCCCGGTCCAGGAGCGCCGCGGTTTTGATGCCGTTTGGGTGTCGAAACCAGATGGCAAGGCCTGTGCTTGTTAACCCCAACATCGCAGACATGAAATGGCCTGCGATGGCCCCGGAGTTTACGATGCAAGATCTCTTGTGGCGTTGGTCGCACTGTCGGTTCACGGTGTCGATCAGCAGGATGGATCTCAGCGTCATGCTGCACTGTTTGTCACGCGCCGCTTTGGAGGTATCAATAAACGTGCCAAGATTGACCTTTCGTCGCGCGACTCTGTGGTGTTTCGCGCATCCTTCTTCAAATTCGCGGAAAGCGTCGCCAGCACGTTTGAACGGCTGATACCGCGTTAAAGCCAAGCCGCGCTATTGTCTCCGGCGTCAGGCATTCGACAAATCGCGCCGGAGACAGCAGATGACCAACTGGAAACGAGTGAAGGCGCATCGGGTACATGACATGGCGTTCCACTGCGATCCGGTGATCCGGTCGCAGAATGAGAAATGACTGTTTGTCGCGGTCCGGTTGCGTCAAACCTCTGGAAACATGACCAAGTGAGTGGTCAATGCAGGAAACGCGTTCATGTTGCGACGCCTTGCGTTTGCAGGTCTCGCAAAGATCTTTGGAGGCAAGCACGTGTTCTGCATTTGATGGCTCAACTCAGTAAAGCGCGTGCATCTCGTTGGCGTGGGGCACATTCAAACCCGCTTCCGAGATGAAAATGAGCGTTGATCTGTCGGTCTTGACGCCTCAGACGCATTCGCGCTGCGGCACCAAAACCGGATATCTATTCAAACTGCATCATAACAACGCTCGTGGGATTAAGGCTCGTCGGGTACGATCCCAGGTTTCAGCGGCGGGTTGATCGCGTCCTGCGCCGCAGCGGAGACCGCTTTGCGTTCCTGTTCGCTCAGTTGCTCATCGCCTGCAATTTCGACCTTCACGTTTCTTTCAGCCATTCGGATGCCATTCGCGTCAAAGGCATCGCGTACTTTTTGATACGCATCCCGGCGCACCAGCCACTGCTCGCCGGGGCGGGTCATGAATTTGACCCCGACGACCATGTTAAACTCCTCCATGCGGCGCACGCCTTGAGACTTCAATGTGTCCAGGATCGCATCACCGTAGTGCTCGTTTGCCTTGAGCTCAGCGCCGACTTTTTTGATGATCTTTTTAACCAATTGCAGATCGGTGTCGAACGGTACGCGGAACTCCAGTTTCATGATGACCCAGTCGCGCGAGTAATTTGTCATGGACTTCAGTTCACCAAAGGGCAGGGTGTGAATGGCACCGCGATGGTGGCGTATCTGCAGTGAGCGGATCGAGATTTTTTCAACTGTGCCACGCAATTGGTCAATTTCCACGTATTCACCAACGCGAAAGGCATCATCAATCAGGAAGAAGATGCCTGAAACGACATCCTTGACCAAAGACTGGGCGCCAAAACCAATTGCGATGCCCAATACACTGGCCCCGGCGAGAATAGGCGCAATGTTGACCCCCATGGAGGATAGAACAGACATCAGCACCATGCTTAACAGGGTCACCAGCAATACCACGCGCAGAAGCGGCAAAAGCGTGGCCATGCGCGCTTCCGGCCCCGGTGCCTGCCCGTCCTCGGGCGGGGTATAGGCGGCCAACCTACGGTCAATCGACGTTTTCCCCCAGGTCCAGACGAGATCGGCGATCAGGACCGCAGCAGCACTGTCAATCAGGACAGAAAATACCCGCTGCGCAACCGTGGGCGTGTCTGAATTTTCGAAAATACCCGCATGCCAGATCAGCGCCAGCATCAGTCCCAGCGCCACGAAGACAGCAAAACGGATCAGCCGTTGTGCCAATGGTCGATACGTCTCATAGGGATCTGCCGGTAGTTCAGGCGCTGGCGGCGTTTCGTCCGGGGGCAGGACGTCAATCGGGTCCAAAAGCGTTTCTGATGCGATGCGCCTTTCGGTCTGATCGCGGAAATCCCGTATTGCGTGATCAAAGGTCATATCGACCCAACCTTGCAATAGTCTGAGTGAGGGGATGAACAAACCAATGGTTAAAAACGTCCACATCAGAGGGCGGACGTCAAAGAGCCATGTGACAAAAACAAGCGCGCTCAACAGGCTCAGGTAAGCCCGCCAACGCGCAAGCGAGCGATGCGGTATCATAAAGGTGTGCTTTTTGGCATGCGCAAAGCAGATCATGATGGCAATCAGGCTAAGACCAAACAACAGCGTGGCAAAAAGAACAGCGACTGACAGGGTTTCAGGGGAGGCTGCGCCCGAAACTGTTGTGGCCGTGAGTTGGTTGAACACGTCAATCAGCAAGATCGCGAAAACAAGCATCGCGGAAAAGACCATCAGGGTCAGACCGATCACACGCGCCATCTGATCGCCCACAGGCAGCAGGCGTAACTGGGTCACGCGGGGGGCGAGAAAGAGCTTGATCAGGGCGTTAACGATACGGACAGACACGATACCGATCAGTGTCGCGGTGATGAGTGTGTAAAGCAGCGGCGGCCAGGTCACGACGGAGAAGGCGCCGATACTACCAGCGGCGAAAAGGCTCAATCCCACCAAGGCTAGAGCGGTACGGGTCAGAGCCGCGTAAAGACGTTCTCTCGGGCGTTTGAAGCTGCGAAACTCGATACGACGGCGCAGCGGGTTCGTATATTGACGAAACAACCATTCCAGACCGGCACCGACAAATAGAAATATGAGCGCAAATGTCAGCCCATGAACACGCTTGTCCGGGGTCAACTGCGCGCGCCACTGACCGGCGATAACCTCTGGTGCCTGGTCAAATCGGGCCCAGGCTGCGCTCAGATCGCTCACCCGGTTGCCGGTCCGGTCAACGGCTTCGGTGAATTGTTCACGAATGGTTTTTGCGCCTTCTGGGGCTGCTTCTTCGGCGTCGTCTGCCTGATCCTGTATCCAGTTCTGAATGCGCTCATCTGCGAGCAGCCGGGTAAACTCATGCAGATCATTTGGCGAGGGGGGAGCATTGGAGGGGGGCTCCTGCGCGCCGACCCCGGTTGTGGCACAGACAAACGCGACAGCAACAAGCAGCTTTTTCAAGTGCATCAAGATACTCACACAGATGCCTGCGTCGGATCGGACTGTTGAGCGCCGTAGTCGTTGTCCGTAAAAGCATAGTCTGCCGGATAAACCGGTTCGGTTTCCACAAAGCCACCCGATGGTGTCAGCTGACACGCAAGGCGTACATCCTCGGGCGCGTTGATGCGGCCGAGAGTTTTGATTTCAAGTGCTGTTGGTTCGGGCAGCGGGAATTCTGAGGACACGATACGCACGGCACAGGTGCCACAACGTCCGCGTCCCTCGCACAAACCAGCGTGTGGTTGCTTATGAGCCCTGAAACTATCAAAGACGCTGAGCTTAGACGTCGTTTCGAAAGGCGGATCGTTGCCGCGTTGCAGACGGACGGGTTCAAAGGAGCGCAACCGAACTCTCAATTCGCGGGCTAGCAAGGTCACCGCAGCCAGGGCGAGAGACCACCAGATAACACTGTTGGTGATATACTTGACCGTGGCATAGGGCAGCCTTGGAGGTCCGGGCCGCGTTGTTTCCACCTCAGAATAGGATTGAGTGCTGTAATAAGTCGGCGCAGGTGTTGCGGCCTGCGCTTCGATCAGAACACCGCGCCCGGCTTCTGCATATCCGATCAGGGCGAGAACCGGAACAGCAACAGCAATGGGATAGAGCCAGCCCAGTATGTGACGCATTTCCGCTTTGGATCGTAACCAGGTGAAGAAACCCGCGCATCCATGAACCCAGACCGCTGAAAGCAAAATTACCTGCAACAAACCAATTGCCGGTTGATCCAGCCAAAAGAACTTTGTCGCGATGGCGTAGTCAAAGGGCAAGCCGTTGATCCTAAGAGACATAACGCCAACCACATGGGTCGCCATCAGTGGCACAATGGTCAGGCCGGAAAACAGTTGTACCAGATCCTGTAGGTTCGTTTGCAAAGTCGGGCGCTTGTAGATCGCCCAGAGGCCCAGAAAGAAATGTACAAAAAGGGCGGAGAGCAAGAGAGTGCCCATCACTGGATTGGACCAAATCCCGGTCAAGAAAGGCTTGGAGTTTTTCATGGAGTCGATTGAAATCACGCCAAGGCTCAGATTGATCAGATGCGTTGTAACAAAAGCGAGCATGAACAACCCGGACCAGATACGCGCGGTACGGATGATCAAACCTGACGTGTTCGCGCGCCCGTCTTTCATGTGATGCGTCCCCTTCTGGAAAACCTGCACGGTCGCAGATTTCTCGCGGCTTTTGCGCGATTTGGCGGTCAAAGTGTCGGAATTCCAGCGCCGCTTTGCAACCCCTTGTTAAACTGCGACCTTTTGGGAGCAGACTGGTCGCATCTGGGAAATCTTTGATGGGCCACGGCACGTGCGTTTTTTCAGGCATTCCTTGCGGCCGTTTTAGTTCGCGTCAGTTTGATTGCGCGAGGCCAGAGCGCATTCAACCAGGTCTGTGTACTCAGCTTTGCAACAATCTGCCATTTCGGACATCGGAGACTAGTTTCTTGAAGCGTAAAAGTGCGCGCGCTTAGTGATTGTTGTATTTCCGGTAAGCAGAAAGCCAATTTCCGTTATTCGCAGCAAAGTGCGCTGGCCTGCCGTGCGGAGTCAGATTTGGATTGCAGCCAGACCCGTCGATATCGCCATCACATTCACCAGCGGAAAAACCGCCGCAGTTTTAGGCTCTGCGCCTTGGGATGATCCAAACCGGAGGTTTTCGATCAAAGTGGTTGCAAGATCGCGTGGTGCAGAAGATTGTCCGTGCTAAGATTCGGGAGACCGAGGTGGTTGCATCTCCCGCTGATGATGTGACAGGCGTCGGAATTGAAGGAAGCACAATGAAGAAAGTCTATAGCTCGGCGTCAGAGGCGCTTGATGGGGTGTTGCAGGACGGCATGTTGATTGCGGCGGGCGGGTTTGGCCTTTGCGGCATTCCTGAACTGTTGCTGGGCGCGATCCGTGAGGCGGGTACCCGCGATCTGACCTTTGCCTCCAACAATGCGGGCGTGGATGATTTTGGCATTGGTATCCTGTTGCAGACCAAACAGGTGCGCAAAATGATTTCCTCCTATGTCGGCGAAAACGCTGAATTCATGAGACAATATCTGTCTGGCGAGTTGGAACTGGAGTTCAATCCGCAAGGCACGCTGGCCGAACGGATGCGCGCCGGGGGCTGTGGGATCCCGGGTTTTTACACCAAAACCGGCGTCGGCACGGTGATCGCGGAGGGCAAGGAACACAAGGATTTTGACGGCGAAACCTACATCATGGAACGCGGGATCGTGGCGGATCTGGCGATTGTGAAAGCCTGGAAGGCCGATGAAACCGGCAACCTGATGTTTCGCAAAACCGCGCGCAACTTCAACCCACCGGCGGCCATGTGCGGGCGCATCTGCGTGGCCGAAGTGGAGGAAATCGTGCCGCTGGGCAGCCTCGATCCGGACAAAATCCACCTGCCGGGCATCTACGTGCACCGCCTGATCCAAGGCACCCACGAAAAACGCATCGAACAACGTACAGTACGTCAGCAGGAGGGCGCATAAATGTGGGACCGTAATCAAATGGCAGCGCGTGCCGCCCAAGAACTCGAAGACGGTATGTATGTGAACCTCGGTATCGGGATTCCGACGCTGGTCGCCAATTACGTGGGCGACAAGGACATTACCCTGCAATCCGAAAACGGGATGCTGGGCATGGGACCATTCCCTTTTGAAGGCGAAGAAGATCCCGACCTGATCAACGCGGGAAAGCAGACGATCACTGAGCTGCGCCGCACCTCATATTTTGATTCTGCACAGAGCTTTGGCATGATCCGCGGCGGCAAGATTGCGGCGGCTATTCTTGGTGCCATGGAAGTGGCTGAAAATGGGGATCTGGCGAATTGGATGATTCCGGGAAAGTTGGTCAAAGGCATGGGCGGCGCGATGGATCTGGTTGCGGGTGTCGGGCGCGTGATCGTTGTCATGGATCACACCAATAAACATGGTGACAGCAAGATATTGAAAGAATGCACGCTTCCTTTGACCGGCAAGAGCGTTGTGGACCGGATCATCACGAACCTGGGCGTGTTAGATGTAGTAGAGGGCGGTTTGAGGATTGTTGAAACGGCGGATGGGGTAACGGAAGATGAGTTGCGCGCGGCGACACAGGCAAAGATTGTCTAGCTGAGAAAGCATCGTCGGATTGAGCGCCGCAGGAATTGTGGATGCTCCCACAGTGTTTTTATTTTGATCCGCGGAATTGCCATTCTGGTCCTGTATAGCTGCTGTGGGCTATCTTTGTGTGGTCAGGCGCAAAGAGCCTCCACCTCGATGGCTCTTTGACGTCGCGAGTTGAACACAGAACAAATGGCTCATTGATACACACCGATGTCCGCAGCAAAGATGGCATGCGTTGGATCATAGAGAGGTTGTTCCGGCGGATAATCGGGCGCCAGATAATTAGGCTTGCTGGACTAAGCCGAGTGTCCATTTACTGTATGAAATGTAATGAAAAACATTTTGTCACCAAGCATGTGAGCTTTTTGCGAGGGAGTATCCGAAACTCTGTGTATGAGGCTTAGCCCATGCGGTTGAAACAGGTCATCGGTTGAACCGTTCAGGGTAGAGAATTGCGAACTGGTTTCCGGCAGCAACCCATTCCCTGACACACCCTCCAGTGTTCTCGAATTTTCGGATTGCCAAATAGATCAGCTTGGTTGCGGCATCGTCTGTTGGAAAGCTGCCACGTGTTTTCGTGGTTTTCCGGATCACCCGGTTCAGGCTTTCAATCGCATTCGTCGTATAGATGATCTTGCGGACAGAGGGCGGGAAGGCAAAGAACGGGATGACCTCCTGCCATGCGCGCCGCCAGCTTGGCGCGATTGAGGGTTATTTTGTGCCCCAATCAGCTTTGAAATCATCCAAGGCTTTGGCGGCTTCCTCGTCGTCTACCGCCTGATAAACCCGACGCAGGTTTTTGGCCACTGCCTTGCGGTCTTTCCAGCCGCAGAAGTTCAGGGAGTGGCGCACAAGGTGCACGATGCAGGTTTGTACAGTCGTATCAGGGAAGGCTGCGTTGATGGCGTCAGGGAAACCCGTGAGGCCGTCTACAACGGCGATCAGGATATCTTCCACACCTCGTTTGCGCAGGTTATTCATGATCGACAGCCAGAAATTGGCCCCCTCGTTGGCCGCGATCCACAGGCCCAGAATCTCGCGTTCGCCCTTCGCAGTGATCCCCAAGGCCACGTAGACGGCCTTGTTTTTAACCTGACGACTTTTAGCGTAGCGGATTTTGACCCTGAGAGCGTCGAGAAAAACGATAGGATAAACTGGTTCCAAGGCACGGTTTTGCTAATCTGAAACCTCCTCCAGAACCGAATCGGTGACGCGACTAACCAGGTCGGCAGAAACCTTCAGGCCATAAACCTCTTCAAGGTGGGCGCGGATATCGCGGGTCGAGAGACCCGCAGCATAAAGCCCGATGATCTTGTCATCCATCCTGTCGATCCGGGTTTGGCCCTTCTGGATCAGCTCAGGTTCGAAACTGTCTTTACGGTCGCGTGGGATGTCAATCGGTACCGCACCGTCGTTGCCCTTCAGCACTTTGCGCGTCACCCCATTACGCCGATTGGCCTGCTGGCTGGCAGGCTCACCATGTGGCTCATAGCCCAGATGCTCGGTCAGTTCCGCGCCCAACATCCGTTCCATCAGCCGGACCTTCAGTTCCTTCATCAGGCCCTTGTCGCCGAGTAAATCCTCGGGTCGTTCAAAGCCGCTAAGCAGCTCGTCCAGTAATTCTTTGGAAATCGTCATTGCAGTCATGCTCCTTCGTTGGTGAAGCATGGGCCATATTACTCATACACAGAAGGTCGGACACTCTCTAGGCTCAGGCTCCGCCGCGTGAAACACCTGCCCTCTCAATACGTTCGTTTGCGACGCTGAGCCGACACATGGAAATCCTGGTACTTTCCGACCTCCGCGACGATATCCGGACTAATTTTGGTCGGAACCTGTATGTCGGAAAGGAATGTCTCATCCGAGATCTGGACCATCCGTCGGCTGCGTGCGATCTGACCAACACACCAAAGCCGTGTCGGGAAAACGAGTGTGAAATTGTTAAAGATGCTGGCGCCGAACAGAGTCGTGGTCTTTCCCGGTCATCACGATTTCGATGACTTCCGGCTCGATCATGAAGGCCGCCCTGAACAGATCACATCTGAATTTGAAATTGGCAATTCGCAAAAGATGCAGTTGAATTTTGATTGAACACCCATTCTTTGAGCGACATGGTGGGTTGAATCTTAACTCGGGGCAGGGAGGTCCGCCAACGAATACCTTTTTTCTACGCCGTAATGGACTTCAGGCATATCCACGTCGCTAGAAAAGATATCGCAAGCTAAGGTGGTCTAATGTCGTCGCGGCGGAGATATGCTTGAGGTTGCTGGACCATGTGTCAAGCGAGCCAATCGCGGATCAAACTTTCGTCTCAACCCCTCATTTGCCACGCCGGTCTGTGCTTGAGAATAAGCCAAGAATTTGCACCGCTGCTTATGCTAGTGACCAGTACGAACTCGTCCAGTAACTTCACCCTGCGCGCTGCTTCTTCGGGTGCTGCTTCAGGATGAAGAATGGGCGCGTTGGAGACACGTATCTGATCAATGTATCACTCAGATATCCAGGCGCCGGATCGTATCCGACTGCTCGGATCAGAGAGCTGAGTTTTGACTTGTCGCTCTCAACCTGAGGGCGGATGCTAAAACACTGTTTGGACGAGCCTGGTGGTTGTTCACTCACACGTTTGCGCCAAAGGCCATTTGTATGTGCAAGGAATGTGCAGAAACGCACAGACACGCCAGAGCAAAACGCGAGACAGATGGTGCAGCTTGATGGAATTAGGCGGGGTCGCCGCCGGTCCCCTCATTTCGACGAACCAATTGTGGTTTGAAGGGCACTAACAGGGCAGGCAGAAATACAGTTCAACGAAAAGTTTGAACATTCATCTTGGGTTGTCTGGGAGCATTGAGCCGGTGCGGTACGTCTTGAATGACCTGAACTGTCGGTGCAGGGTAAGCGTCCGGTCAGGCCGGCTTATGGGGCGGTTTTCCATGGCAGGAGATCATCGACACGGTTGATCTTGTAATCTGGAATGCGAGCGAGTGTGTCGGCCAGCCAGACCTGCGGATCAATGCCGTTCAGTTTGGCGGTTTCGATCAGGTTATAGGCGATAGCGGCGGCGCGGCCACCGGTCTGTGATCCAACGAACAGGTAGTTCTTGCGCCCGATTGCGACGGACCGCATCGCCCGTTCGGCTGTGGTGTTGTCCAACTCCAAGATGCCGTGGTCGAGGTAAGGACGCAGCCGAGCCATGCGCGTCAGGGCATAGCGGATTGTCCCCGCCAGCGGTGACTTACCAGAGATACTGGGGAGTTGGGCGTGTAGCCAGGCTTCGAGATCGTCGAAGATCGATTTTGCCTGCGCTTGTCGGAGATGCGCACGCCGTTCTGGCGGCGATCCACGGGCCTCTTTCTCGACAGCGTAGAGCTGCGCGATACGCTTTATGGCTTCATCTGCGATTGCCGAACCCTGAGCGCGGTGGACGTCCACGAACTTACGTCCCGCTGCCCGGCAGTCGTTTGCGCAGCGAAACGATGAGAGGGGACATGCGCCATGCAGGCGACCTCGCGGATATCGCCTGAACGGTAAAGGTCTTCGAACCCGGCATAGCCGTCCGCATGCATCCAGCCATGGTATTTGGCGAGATGATCTTTGGGGTGCTGGCCTTTGCGATCAGGGGAGATTTGATACCAGCTTGCGGGTGGCACGTCGCTGCCCCACGGTCTCTCGTCGCGCCCATAGGCCATAATCGCGCGGTCGCGGTCTTTCCGGTGCCGGGTGCCAGCATTTTGACCGGCGTGTCGTCTGCAAAGATCGCTCACCCGGCCAGCACGTGCCGTCCAATGGCATCGGCCAGTGGTTCCAAAAGTGCTGTGGACTTGCCGATCCAATCCGCCAGCGTTGAACGATCAATGTCGATCCCATCGCGCTCGAAGATGCCGCTTTGGCGATAGAGCGGCAGATGGTCGGCGTATTTGTTAACCAGAACATACGCCAGCAAACCCGGACCGGGGCGGCCCCGTTCGATGGGACGCAATGGCAATGCGGCTTGTGTGAATGCCTCGCAACCCGAACAGGCAAAGCGCGGTCGAACGATGCGGTTCACAATGAAGCGGCCAGGAACGTATTCCAGTTCCTCGGTCACGTCCTCGCCCAGGCGGCGCAGTCCACCATCGCATTGAGGGCAATCATCATCGCCAGTCGTCAGCTCCACCTCCATGCGCGGGATGTGATCGGGGATCGGGCGGCGCTTGGGTTTGTCTTGCGGCTCTTCGTCAGGAAGACGCAGCTTTGCTGTCATCTTGGCAACGGCGATCCCGCTTGTTTCCAGCGCAAGTTGAAGCTGTTCGATGCTCTCGGATGACGACCCGAACCGGTGATGGCCCCTCTCGGCAGATTTGACTGCACCAAATCGCCTGCCGGGCAAGGGTTGACCAGCCAGCTGATGCCGCAACTTCTCGATCAAGACTGCCTGCGACTTCACCTCGGCCAGCAAAAGCGCTGTGAACTACCTCAGCTCGTCAGGATCTTTCGGTAAAGATTTGTCGACGTCCAGCATGGCCAGACCATAACAAAACAACAGCGCGACGGGAATCCCATGCGGGCGTTTATCCTGCCTTGAGCGGTGTCCAACTGCGCTGCGGCACACGCCAATCGATCCCTTCCAAAAGCATTGCCAACTGAGTTGGCGTCAGGGCTATTTTGCCCTCTTTCGCCGATGGCCACACGAACCGACCCTTCTCCAAGCGCTTACTGAACAGGCAGGCACCTTGTCCGTCCCACCAAATGATTTTGATGAGATCGCCGCGCCGACCACGGAAGACAAACAGATGGCCCGTGAACGGATCCTGCTTCAGCGTTTGTTCGGCCTGCGCCGCAAGCGTTGTGAACCCACGCCGCATGTCGGTCACACCGGCAGCCAGCCAGACCCGCGTGGTCGCCGGAACCGGGATCATACAGACAGACCTCGGATGAGCCGGGCCAGTACTTCTGGATCATAGCTGCCAACAATCCTCAGCTGATGACCGCCTGCGATGTCGATCTCAATTGCGCAGTGTTCGGAAGCGGCATTGGCTGCAAGAGTGGGGGTCGGTTCTTCGGCCACCGGCCGATCAACAATCTCAACTGGAAGGAAACAAGACTGAGGGGCAGCCTGTTCTTCGACGGCCTTCAGATCGGGTGCAGATTTTGGATCACGCAGCCACTTATGGATCAGATTGGTGTTCATCCACTGCCAGGCAGTGCATGTTTGCATGCACGAGAGGGGGCATACCGCCGCGCGACCTGCCCCACCGATACCCCCGGCGCGCACGTTTGCAAGCAGATCGAAACCTTCTCCTCATCCGACCAGAAACGCTTCTTCTGACCCTTCTTCCCCGCCATATCTGCCCTCAAGATGTCCACTATCGTTGGTGGACACTATCAACACACTCTATGAACCGTCAGAGCAGCCAGGCCGAACGCTTACGGTGCAGGCGATGCGCCAGCGTATTGTAAATGTCCTTCCTGACCATAAGGTCAGCGCCACGTACTGCGGGCGCTTACTGCAGCGAGCAGCAAAACCTGCGTGTTGTCAGCCCAGAACGGCTTTTACGGCATGTCTCGTGGCCTCTACAACGCGATCAGCTTCTGGCTCTGTAAGACAGAAAGGCGGCGCGAAGCCGATGATATCGCCCTGCGGCATCGCACGCGCAATCACGCCTTGGCGCAACATTTCAGCCACAATCTGTACATTGATTTTGCGCGATGGATCATAAAATCTGCGTGTATCGCGGTCTTGCACCAGCTCCACAGCGCATAACAGTCCGGCTCCGCGAATGTCGCCGACGCACCCATGGTCGCCCAATGCATCGCGCATCGCGGCCAGTAAGTAGCGCCCCATGCGGCCCGCGTTATCCACAAGCCCAAGCGCGTCGATCAGCTTGAGGTTCGCGACCCCTGCCGCGGCGCCAATGGGGTGCGCAGAATATGTCCACCCGTGGCCGAGGGGGCCATTTTCATCGGTGCCTCGCTCCAGTACCTTCCACATCTTCTCGGAAACGACAGAGCCTGAAAGGGGTGCATAGGCTGAGGTCAGTCCCTTTGCGATTGTCATCAAATCCGGTTCCAGCCCATAGAAATCAGCCCCGAATGGTGTTCCAAGCCTGCCAAAACCGGTGACGACCTCGTCCACAATCAGTAGGATGTCGTGTTTGCGCAGCACCGTCTGGATCGCGTCCCAATACCCCGCGGGTGGCGGCACAATGCCGCCCGTGCCAAGAACCGGCTCTCCGATGAAGGCTGCAATGGTGTCTGCCCCCTCCCGGTCAATCAGCGCTTCCAGTTCTGCGGCACAATGAGCGGTGAAAGCCTCCTCGCTCATGTCCAAATCAGCGCGGTGATAATAGTAGGGTGCTTCTGTGTGCAGTACCGGTGCCAGTGGCAGATCAAACTTTTTGTGGAATAAATCCAACCCGGTAAGAGACCCGGTCATTAACCCGGAGCCGTGATATCCACGCCAGCGCGAGATGATTTTTTTCTTGTCCGGCCGCTGCAGAATGTTGTTGTAATACCAGACCAATTTGATGTTGGTCTCATTGGCATCCGACCCCGACAGCCCAAAATAGACCTTGGACATATTGGCAGGTGCGCGATCGATCACCATCTTGGCCAGCGTCACCGAGGCCTCTGTGCCATGTCCGGCATAGGCGTGGTAATAGGCCAATTCGCGGGCCTGATCAGCAATGGCATCTGTAATTTCCGCGTGGCCATAACCTGCATTGACGCAATAAAGACCGGCAAAAGCATCGAGCATCTGCGTGCCATCCCGGTCCTCAATGTAAACGCCAGAGCCGCGTGTAATGATGCGCGAAGGTGTTTCACCGCGGGCATGCTGGGCAAGGTGAGTGGAGGCATGGAAAAAATTCTCGCGGTCCCACTCGGCAAGCGTATCGTTTCGCAGCATGTTTTTTCCCTTCAGTGCGTGTATTTTGTAATCGGTCAGACCGAGTGTTCTACAGACAGCACCGTAAGACAATCACCGGCCTGAACAAGCCCTGGATGATGGCGCGCCGTGACCACGCCATCCATTTGGGCCTTGATGACAGCCGGGCGGCGATCAAGGTGGTGTATATCCCAGATGCGCAACAGGGTTGCGTCTTTATGCACAAGATCACCAAGGTTTACCGTGAATTCGACCAAACCGGGATCAGGAGCGAAGTGGAAACAGGCCGGGTCTGGTTGGGACAGTTGCCGCGTGGGCCCGTGTTCGGGCGTTCCAGACAAAATACTCGCGTGTATCAGCAGGTTTCTCGCTCCTTTACGGGCAATTGCGACGGTTTTCGGCGTTGCGGTGCCACCGCCACCCAGTTCCGTCGTGACGAAGGTTTTTCCCAAACCTTCGGCGGCATCATCATACATGCCAAGCGAGTCAATCTCGCGCATCTCGACGCTGAAGGGCGCGTTGAAAGCGTCCCGTGCGGCGCGACATCGTGCTTCCTGTTCCTTGTCATCAAGAACATGCGAGGCGGCATAAGGCAGAAAATCGAGTGTTTTGCCGCCGGAATGAAAATCCAGCACAACATCTGCCATTGGCAAAAGGGTGCGTTGAAAGTAATCTGCAATCTTTTCTGTGGGTGAGCCATCCGGTTTACCCGGGAACACGCGGTTCATATTGCCCTGATCCAGCGGGGATACGCGCGTTCCCTGGCTAAATGCGGGCTGGTTCATGAAGGGGATCAGGATCACGCGGCCGGTGATATGCGCGGGATCAAGGGTTTGCGCAAGCGCGCGTAAGGCCAGCGGCCCCTCGTATTCATCGCCGTGGTTACCGCCGGTCAACAGGGCAGAGGGTCCATCGCCGTTTTTGACAACGCAAATCGGGATCAAGATGGAGCCCCAAGCACTGTCGTTGCGACTATGGGGCAGGTGCAAATGACCGTGTTGCACCCCATCCTGATTAAAATCAACCGTTGCAGAGATCGGATTGTCGCGCATGATCACTCCTTGACGACAAGTTCGCGAGGTGTGGTGCACAGGCATTCGACTCCGGTTTGCGTGATGACAATTGGCTCGGTGATTTCCAAACCTCCATCGTCCAGCCAGAGCGCGGGCATGAAGTGAAATGTCATACCGGGTTCCAATACAGTCTTGTCGCCGACGCGAAACGACATGGTACGCTCGCCCCAATCGGGGGGATAGGAGAGACCAATGGCATATCCGCACCGGCTGTCTTTCTCAAAACCCAACCTGTTGAGCGATGTGTTGAAGGCCAAGGCGATGTCTTCGCAGAGTTTACCGGGGCGTGCCTGCGCCAATCCTGCCTCAACGGCTTCCAATACGGCTTGTTCTGCATCCAGATATTTTTGCGGAGGTTTGCCCAGAAACAGCGTACGCGATTGCGGGCATTGATACCTGCGATGCGCGCCTGCGATTTCGAAAAACGTGCTTTCGCCTGTGCGCAGCGGCTGGTCATCCCACGTCAGATGCGGCGCTGTCGCGTCCAGCCCGGACGGCGCCATTGGCACAATCGCAGGGTAGTCGCCCCAATGACCCTCCGCACCTTCAACGGAGGCGTGATAGATGTCCGCGATCAGTTTGTTCTTGGGCAGACCGGGCTCTGCACGCTCCCGGATAACGCCGTGCATGCGCTCCACAATGCGCGCCGCGCGGCGCATATAGGTGATTTCGGTTGGTGATTTGACCGCGCGCTGCCAATTGACCAATCCCGTTGCGTCCTCAAATGAAGCGCTCGGAACGCCGACCTGCAAAGCTTTGTAAGCTGCGGCGGTGAAATAATAATTGTCCATCTCAAGACCAACACGCGCGCCTTGCAAACCTCGCGCGGCAAGAACACCTGATAGATCCGCCATCGGGTGTTTATCCGGGTTTTGAACGTAGCTGTCATCATACCCGAGGATGTCATCGTGACCCAGATAGGTCGTGCGTTTGGCCCCGACCGCATCCATCGCCCGGCCCCACCAGATGGGATCCCCGGTATGCGTGACCAAGACACCTTGGTGCACATAAAAGGACCAGCCGTCATATCCTGTCAGCCAGCCCATATTCGATGGATCGGTGACAAAAAGTGCATCAAGGTCGCGCGCCTCCATCGCCGCACGTGTTTTTGATAGCCGGGACGTGTATTCCGCAGGTTCGAAAGGTAGGTTTGCCATTTAAACACGTCTTCCCGGATGTATGATTGCTGCGCGATTATTTGCGACCGCGATCATATCGTGGCGCGCGTTCTTGGTCGAACAGAATGCTCAGAACCTCTGTCCGACGAAAATATAGAGAAAATCCTCATCCAGATCATTGTGTGAAACATCGATGGAAAAATCGACGGGAAACTTTTGTGAAACACGATATCGTAAACCCACACCGACCGCTGCCTGAGTGCCCGCATCGTCAAGGCTGCTAAAGCTGTCGCCGGTCCAGCCCATTCCGCCAAAGGCAACGACGCCAAACCTTTTTCCCAGTCTTTGACGCAGCTCCAACTGCGCGGACACCATTCTCGTATCCAGATACTGCGTCGGCGAGAACCCGCGAAAACCATCGGTGAAGCCAATGGAGCACTGTTCAAAGAAAGGTGCGGTGGATCCGGCTGCGCAGGTGGAAAGCCGCGTAGCAACAACGCTGCTGGGGCTGAAAGAGTGATATGTGTCGAAAAGGGCCTTGCCATATTCATAGTGGCGCGAGGCCCCGCTGAGGGTCTGACCGCGATTAGCGTCCACACTCAGACGAAACCCCTTTGTCGGGTAATCTGAATTGTCGCGCTTGTCCCATTCAAACACTGCGCCGACGCTCAGCAATTCCAAACCAAGATCCGGGAGAATCTCAGGCGGCAGAAAACTACCGCCGATGTCCAGCCCGACCGTTGTGTCCAGATATCGCAAAGTTCCGCCGACGGAGACATCAGGGGTCAGCCCGTAGGAAAGACCTGCCTGTGCGAGTGTGCCATCCTGTCGAATGGGGATCGGCAGGGGCCCGGCGAACAAATCATATCGGACATCCGCTTCGGCAAATGTCGCCTCAAAGGTCCACTGGTTTTGTGGCAGTGCGAGGTTCAAAGTCAGGCCTTGTGCTTCACTGCCATTGGACGATTGCATCGCACCAATCCCCACAACGGAAGTATCGGCAGTGGGATCGGTTTTGAACAGATACCCGACGCCAAGCGCAAGTCCGCCCCCGATTGCGGGGTTGGAAAATGGGACAGGAGCAACAATGATTGACCCATTGCGAAAGCCGAATTCGGTTTTCTGTTGCACATCTTTGATGTCATTTAAGCTTCTTGCAGAAATATCGGGATCGCCGAGAGCTTGGGAGCCACAGAAACATCCTGCAATCAAACCGATAAACCGCACAAGCGATCTCGCCCGCACAAAACCTGAATGTGACTGAAGCAAGTTATTCTTTTTTGAAGTTTTCTGAAGCACGGTTGCAAGCTTTCGTCTGATTTTTGACTCTCATTTAAGACACAGATCTGGACCGGCACCTGTGATTTGAAAAGACTATGAAACCAAAGCCCCGCCAACAAAAAACGAGTAACTTGGAAAGATTTTTTCCAGATGTGGCGCGCAAAACCTTGTTGGTTACAAAAGCGACACTTAAAGCGCTGCAAGGAACCACCAGTCTTTTGCTGTTTGCGAGCCCTTTGAGAGATGCCTGCAGACCGCTATCAAATCTGGCCTGTCTTGCCGGATCAAGGAGTAAAACATGACCAAAGCATTTGCCTCCCAAGGGGACATGTCCGAAAAGAAAATCACCTTTGATGAAATCGGCGAGGGGCTTTGGGCGTTTACTGCCGAGGGAGATCCCAATTCAGGCGTGATCATTGGCGATGACAGCGTCATGATTGTCGAGGCACAGGCAACGCCGCGTCTGGCCGGAAAAGTCATCGAAAAGCTCCGCACAGTCACCGACAAACCGATCAGCCATGTCGTCTTGACCCACTACCATGCGGTGCGTGTTCTGGGGGCTTCGGCTTACGGCGCGGGTCAGATCATTATGTCAGATGCGGCGCGCGCCATGGTCGTGGAACGCGGGCAGGAGGATTGGGACAGCGAGTTTCAACGGTTTCCACGACTGTTTGAAGGCCACGAAAGCATTCCCGGCCTGACCTATCCCACGACGACCTTCAGTAACGCCATGACGGTCTATCTTGGCAATCGTCGTGTTGATATCAAGCATCTGGGCCGCGCACATACGGCCGGGGATGCAGTCATTCACGTCCCCGATCAGAACGTGATGTTTACCGGAGACATCGTCGAGGACCATTCCGCGTGTTATTGCGGGGACGGGCATTTTGGCGACTGGGGCAGCACACTTGATGCAATCGCGGCCTATGATGTGGATGCCATCGCACCCGGTCGCGGCGATGCGTTGGTGGGCAAAGAGGCGGTCGCGCGCGCCATCGCCTCGACGCGTGATTTTGTAAACAGCACCTACCAGCCTGCTGCGCGTGTGGCGGCGCGCGGTGGTTCCCTAAAAGAAGCCTGGGATGCGGTGCGCGTGGCGTGTGATCCGAAATTCAAAGACTACGCCATCTATGAACACTGCCTGCCATTCAATGTGTCGCGAGCCTATGATGAGGCCCGCGGCATGGATACGCCGCGCATCTGGACCGACAAACGGGATTTGGAGATGTGGGCAGCCCTGCAAGGGTAAATTGCAAGTGGGAGGTGCGAATTGATGGATGTAAGATACGACATTGCGTTTAAGCTCTATCCTTATGAACGCGTACCGGCACAGTCTCAAACTGCCCGGCGCCACCCGGTTGTCATTGCGGGTGGCGGTCC
The DNA here is from genome assembly GCA_033344815.1 of Paracoccaceae bacterium. Taxonomy (NCBI): domain Bacteria; kingdom Pseudomonadati; phylum Pseudomonadota; class Alphaproteobacteria; order Rhodobacterales; family Paracoccaceae; species Paracoccaceae bacterium. The sequence goes on from JAWPMR010000001.1 coordinate 4,508,431, forward strand.
AATCGGCATGGCGCTGGCGCTTGATCTGGGGCGCAAAGGCACACCTGTTCTGGTGTTGGATGATCATGAGGGCGTCGGGCAGGGCAGTCGCGCGATTTGTTTTGCCAAACGCACGCTGGAGATTGCCGATCGATTAGGGGCAGGGCAGGCCATGGTCGACAAGGGCGTTGTCTGGAATGTGGGCAAGGTGTTCCACGGCGAGGACAAGGTTTTCGAATTTGATCTGCAGCCACAACCCGGTCACAAACGCCCCGCTTTCATAAATTTGCAGCAACCTTATTTCGAGAAGTTTCTGGTAGATGCCATTCGGGAGGCGCAGGAGCAGGGCGCACCGATTGAGCTTCGCGGGCGCAATGCTGTGACAGGCATGACGCAACATGACGATCATGTCGTGCTCGAAATTGAAACGCCTGACGGCCCCTATCAGATTGAGGCGGATTGGCTGGTTGCTTGTGATGGCGCACGCTCGCCCATCCGGGACATGATGGGGCTGAGTTTTGACGGACGTGTTTTTGAAGACAATTTCCTGATCGCGGATGTCAAAATGACCGCCGACTTTCCGACCGAACGTTGGTTTTGGTTCGAACCGCCGTTTAAAGACAGTGGGCAGTCGGCACTGTTGCACAAGCAACCCGACGATATCTGGCGCATTGATTTCCAACTCGGCTGGGACATTGACCGCCAAGCTGAACTGGACCCGAAGCGCGTCCGGGCGCGTGTGGATGCAATGTTGGGCGAGAATGTCGATTATCAACTCGAATGGACGTCCATCTATACTTTCCAGTGCCGCCGGATGAAGGACTTCCGCCATGACAGGGTCCTTTTTGCCGGGGATAGCGCCCATCAGGTCTCTCCCTTTGGTGCGCGCGGTGCAAATTCGGGGATTCAGGACGCGGACAATCTGGCCTGGAAACTGGATCTTGTTGTGAAAGGATCTGCGCCCGAAAACCTGCTGGAAAGCTATGCTCTGGAACGCGCGCATGGGGCCGACGAAAACATCTTGAACTCGACCCGCGCGACTGACTTTCTGACGCCCAAATCCGAAATCAGTAAGGTCTTTCGCAATGCGGTTCTGGACCTGGCGCGCCGACACGCCTTTGCGCGGCCGCTGGTAAATTCAGGACGCCTTTCAGTGCCTTGCGTCTATGATGAGATGCCGTTGAACGGGCCCGATCACTTGAAAGAACCGTGGGAGACCCGGGTCGGCGCGCCTTGCGTCGATGCACCGCTGTCACAGGGTTTCTTGTTGGATCGCTTGTCAGACGGTTTCACGTTGATGGCGATCAACACGGACGCCCCTCAGATGCGGGAAACTTTCGGCATCGCAATCACGCCTCTTTTGCTGGACACGCGCAAGGATGACCCCACGGGTCAATTGGCGCAGCGTTATATCGGGCGTTGTGATCAGGCGATCTACCTCCTTCGTCCGGATCAACATGTCGCCGCAAGATGGAACGCTTGCAGCGGCGCAGATATTCAATCGGCTTTGAGGACAGCCATCGGACAAGGAAACCCGCTATGAGTCTGAATCTTATGCCCAACATCAAAGATCCGGATGGGTTTTACGATGCATTGATCAGCGCGCATGAGGGGTTGGATAAGGCGCAAAGTGACGCGATGAATGCACGTTTGATATTGATCTTGGCCAATCACATCGGTGATCAGGACGCGTTGCGGCAGGCCATTGACACCGCTCGCATGGACTTTGAAAGCGCGCCTTAGGTCGATCGGCTGGCTAAGGCGGTTGCCCTCGCGAGGGGTGCATCGTTTGCGTGTGTTTATGCAAGCGCGCTATGGTGCCTCCAGGTGATGTATGCTGCGCGTCAGCACATTTTGCACGGCGATCTGAAACACCTGCTGAAGCGGCTTCGTCGCCCTTTCGGGATGCATCATGAGGCCAACCGGGCCTTGCGTGACCGTCGTTTCGAAAGGCAATTCCACAAGCCGCCCCTGTGCAATGTCATTGCCCACAATCCCGCGTGAGATGATCCAGATGGCATCCGTCTGGAGCGTGTATGCCAGACCAAAATCAGCTGAGACAGCTTCGATGCGGTTGCGAAGTTGCCCAATCCCGTATCCGATCATCATGCGCTCGACCAGTGGATGAATGGCGGCGCCTTTCGGCGGATATATCACCTGCCATTCCTTGATACGGGACAGATCCGGCCCGTCCAGCAAAGGGTGCCCCGGGCGCACCACAAAGGTCACCCGCTCGTTATAAAGCTGAGTAAACGAGATGTTCTGCATCATGTCCGGTTCACCCAACTGGCCAATGACCAGATCCAATTCGCCGTGACGCAACCCCTCCATCAGAAACCGATGGGGACCATCAATGATGCGCATGACAGCACCCTGCGCCAGATCCGCAAATTCCACGGCTACGGCGGGCATGAACCACGCGGCGACGCTTGGCCAAAGACCGACGGACAGGGTTTGTTGTGCATCGCGCCCATATTGTTCAATCCCATCAAGGCCCTGCTGAAGGCTGGCCAGCGACATTTGCGCAAAATGCAGAAACACCTCGCCCTTCTTTGTCAGCCTCACGCCGGAGCGGTTTCGGAACATGACCTTCGCGCCCAGAATGTCTTCAAGTTCCTTGAGGGTTTTCGAAATCGCAGGTTGAGACAAGGAGAGCTTAAGCGCTGCCGACTTCAAGCTGCGTTCTCTGGCGATTTCCACAAAACATTGAATGTGACGAAACTTGATACGGCGATCAATCAATTAATTTCCATTTCTAGCAAGTAAATGACCCATAATCTCATTTTACTTGTCTACATGCGCAATTCAAGTTGAGGATGATCTTATGAGAACACAAGTCGCGATCATAGGCGGCGGCCCATCCGGGCTGCTTTTGAGCCAACTCTTGCACTTGCAAGGGATCGATACGGTCGTGATCGAACGACGCTCCAAAGACCACGTGCTAAGCCGAATTCGCGCGGGCGTTCTGGAAACCGGGTTTGTCGACATGATGCGGCAGGCCAAAGCATCCGGTCGGATGCTACAAGAAGGGATCGTTCACACCGGCACGGTTATTTCCTACGCAGACCAGCAAATAAACATCAATTTTACGGAACACACCGACCAGAATGTTCTGATATATGGTCAGACAGAGGTGACGCGTGACCTATACGCCGCGCGTGAGATCATGGACGGAAAACTGGTCTTCAACGCGCAAAATGTTGAGATTTGCAATGCTGACACTGACGCGCCCCATGTGACCTATGACGCTGATGGCAAGGCCCACAAACTGGCGTGCGATTTCATAGCGGGGTGTGACGGGTTTCACGGTGTCAGCAGACCCACGATTCCGAAATCGGTCAGACGGGAATACGAGAAGGTCTATCCTTTCGGGTGGTTGGGCGTGCTTTCAGAAACCCCGCCTGTGCATGATGAAATCATATATGCAAGTTCCGATGTCGGGTTTGCGCTTTGCTCAATGCGTAATCGGCATCTGAGCCGATATTACATACAATGTGATCTGTCAGACAGTCCTGAGCACTGGAGCGACGATGCGTTTTGGGATGCCTTGAAGCGGCGCATTCCAGAAGAACACGCCGATAATCTGATCACCGGACCGGCCGTTGAAAAATCGATCGCGCCACTGCGTTCTTTTGTGACGGAGCCGATGCAATGGGGCAGGCTTTTCTTATGTGGGGATGCAGCGCATATTGTTCCGCCAACTGGCGCCAAGGGTCTGAACACGGCAGCCAGTGATGTGCATCATCTGTCGCAAGGGTTGATCGAGTTTTATGAAAGCGGCTCATCCGATGGCATTGATGCTTATTCATCCAAAGCACTCGCCCGCATTTGGAAGGCGGAACGTTTCAGTTGGTGGATGACCAGTCTTTTGCACCGGTTTCCGGATCAATCGGAATTTGATGTGCGTATGCAGCAGGCAGAGATCGCATTCCTTCAGGAAGATCAAAACGCCCAAGCGGTCCTGGCGCGAAACTACGTCGGGTTGCCTTATTGATCCGAACATTGAACGCCGCAATACGGTCTGATGCGGCTTATTTTTGGGGCTGAAAGTCCTTTGAGGCCAGCAAAGCCGCCGCAGCAATCATTAGACCACCACATGCTTTGTTGACCAAACCCGAAGAATAGCGGTTCAGCACATTGGCTGACCGGATGCCCAACCACCCCCACAGCATCAAAATCGCGCCGTCCACGACAATATACGTCACCCCCAGGATGAACAATTGTGGCCACACGGCTTGGGCGGGATCAATGAATTGCGGGAACAATGCACCAAAAAAGACGACGGCGAACGGGTTGGCCATCGACGTGATAAACCCTAGTCGGAATAGTGGAAATGGCGCGCCGGAACCCGTGGCTCGATCTGTGGTTTTGCGGTCTTTTGTCCGCATCAATTGCAAGCCAATCCAGATCAGATAGGCGACACCAATCCACTTAATCCAGACGAAGGCGGCGGCGGATGTAGCGATGATCGCTGCGAGACCAAAGGCGGCGGCTGTCATCTGCAGGCAATTTGCCGTCAGATCACCGGCAATCGTGTACATGCTCCGTCGCAGACCGTGTTGTATGCTGTTGGAAATGATCAGCAACTGGCTTGTATCGGGCGGCGTTGAAAAAAACACAGCCACAGCGGCCAGATAGATCAGATATGCATCCATTGCCATGTCTCTAGATCTCCAATGAGAGTTGACTAAATGATGGTTTGGCGAACGGTTGCCCCCGGAATCAAATGAAAACCGATGTCCCTGCATGAAACGACGGGTTCACCAGACAGTCGCGCGATCATCATTTCCGCTGCGGCCTGGCCAAGTTTCAAATGAGACACGTGTACGGAGGTCAAGCGACGTTTCATAACTGATGCAATCGCCAAATCCCCCCACCCTGCAATGCCGATGTCACCGGGCACATCCAGTCCTCTCTGTTCGCAATATTGCAAACCACCAAAAGCCATGGAGTCGTTTTGGTAAAAAATGCACTCCACAGTGCCGTCAGAAGCCAGGAGTTGCTCTGTCCCATAAAACCCCGGATAAAAACTCGCCGTGTCATGAAGACAAAGTTGCTTGGTAACCTTGCCTCCGCCGTCTTCGATGGCCTTTGTGAACCCATCCAGCCGTGCAGTAGCTGCATTTGCCGTGTCATGCGATGTTCCCACAAATCCCAACGACCGATATCCACGTCCAATCAAAAAACGACCGACGTCAAATCCGCAATCGAAGTGATTTATGCCAACACTCATATCCAGCGGGCTGGAGTTCAAATCCCATATTTCCACCACGGGAATGCCAGCATTGCGCAGCATATCATAAGAGCGTTGCGAATGTGAGCGACCCGTGAGGATCAAGCCCGCAGGTTGCCATGACAGCACGGTTCGGATCCAGTTTTCTTCTTCCTGGGCGGCGTGTTGGGTCAAGCCAAGCACAGTCTGATGTCCGAAAGATCCAAGTTTTAAATCGATGCCTTCAAGAACATGTGTGAAGACCTCATTCCCGAGATCAGGGATCGAAACACCCACAAAAGTAGAATTCTGATCGCCTGCAAAAACACTTGCCAATCTGTTTGGCAAATAGCCAAGTTGATCGACCTTGGCCATGACCTTTGCTTCGGTTTTTTTCGAGTACCCTCCGTCTCCACGCAGCACACGACTGGCGGTCATTTTCGACACACCGGCGGCCTTGGCAACCTCGGAAAGGTTTATCTTACTGCTTTTGTTCTGCTTTTCATCCATGTGATGTCAATTTACGTTACCGGTAACTTTTTGCTTGACAGATTTGGTCTTTGGCGATGAGCATGGCACAACGTTACGGGTAACTCAACTTCTATGGGAATTGCTCTGACGCCAGCGCTGGATGGCGCTGAGGGGGGACGTATGACGGACAAGCTGCATCAAGGTCTTTTCTTTGATGGAATCGACAAGCATTTCGGCGGGACCTATGCGCTGAAAGATGTATCGCTGTCTGTCGGGCGCGGCGAGATCGTCGCGCTCTTAGGCGAAAATGGCGCAGGAAAGTCCACCTTAATCAAAGTGCTGGGAGGCATCCATGCGCCGGATGCGGGTTCGGTTTTGATCGACGGACAACCCTATCAACATCGAACTGCCGGTTTTGGCGAACGCCAAAAAGTAGCCTTTATTCATCAGGACCTTGGACTGATCGAATGGATGACAGTCGCGGAAAACATAGCGCTGGCCTTGGGTTATTCGTTGCGCGGCGGGCTGATCCGCTGGCGCGATGTAGAGTCCCTTGCTGTCCGGGCATTGAAAAAGGTCGATTGTGATTTTGATCCGACAACACGTGTCGAAGACCTGACCCGGACCGAAAAGTCCCTTGTCGCGATCGCGCGGGCGCTCGCGGTCGATAGCGAGTTTCTGGTGCTTGACGAACCAACCGCGTCACTGCCCGTCGATGAGGTCGAGCGATTGTTTAATGCGTTGCGCCCTTTGCGCGCGCGCGGCGTGGGGATGATATACGTCAGCCACCGGCTGGACGAAATATTTCAGATTGCGGATCGGGTCGCCGTTTTGCGGGATGGGATCATGGTTGGCGTGCGCCGTATCGAGCACACAACCCCTGAAGAATTGGTGCAAAAAATTGTTGGCAGGAAAGCGCGCGAAACGATGAAGTCTCAGGATTTACCCGGTGATGATATTCTGCACTTGCAGGATTTTGCCGTTGGCAAGGTCGGTCCAATGACGATTACGCTCAAGCGCAATGAAATCGTGGGGCTTGTCGGCCTGCGCGGCGCGGGCCATGAGGCCATTTCGCGTGCGCTTTTCGGTCTAAGCGAGTTTTCTGGTGATGTTTCATTGTTGGGCGAGCGACCCGATTTGACCTCGTCGCAGGCGGCCCTTCGCTTCGGGATCGGGCTTGTCGCCAGAGATCGTACCGAAGAGTCAGTCGCCATGAACCTGACAATTCGTGAAAACACGTTTCTTAACCCCGCTGCAATCGGGCGCGGTTTTTTTAACCTGTTGTCGGCCGGCAAAGAAGCGGATCAAGCTGCGAGAATTGGATCGGATCTCGGGCTTTCGCCAAATGATCCGACGCTGGCGATAGAAGCGCTCTCGGGCGGAAATCAACAAAAAGTGGTTATCGGGCGCTGGTTGGCCACGCGGCGACGATTGCTGATTTGCGAGGACCCGACGGCAGGTGTGGATGTCGGTGCGAAATCGGAAATCTACGCTTTGCTCAATCGTGCTTTGGCCGAAGGTGTCGGCATTTTGATTGTGTCGACCGACTTTGAAGAGATCGCAACAATCTGCCATCGGGCCATTGTTTTCAGCCAAGGCAAACTCGTGGAAGAACTCGCGGGAACGCGCCTTTCTACAGAAAATCTGATTCAATCCGCGTCTGCCGGCAACATCGGGTCCCAGAAGGAGCAACCAAATGCAATCGCTTGAATCAGGCGCCCTAGAGCCCACGCGGGCGGACATGACCGGGCTGAGCCGAACCAAACGCGTTTTGCGTCTGTTGCCGGTCTACGGTCTCGTCATCCTGACAGTATTTCTGATCATCCTGTTTTCAGTCCTATTGCCAAATACTTTTCCTACGATGCTCAATTTGCGGGCGATCATATCGGACAAGGCCATCATCGCCTTGCTTTCGCTGGGTGCAATGATCCCGATGGCAGCGGGACGGATTGATTTGACCGTCGGATATGGAATTGTTCTGTGGCACATTCTGGCGATCAGCCTGCAAACCATGTTGGGACTACCTTGGCCGATCGCAGTTGCCGTTGTGTTGGTGCTAGGAGCCGTCGCCGGATTTCTGAACGGATTGCTGGTTGAGGTTGCAAAGATTGACAGTTTTATTGCCACACTTGGAACAGGTACGGTGCTTTATGCGCTGGCGCTTTGGCATACCGGCGGGCGGCAAATGGTTGGTGTTTTACCGGACGGTTTCTACGCACTGAATACCACATTTGTTTTCGGATTGCCCATAACGGGTTACTACCTGATCGCCATTACGTTCGCGATGTGGGTCATTCTCGAATATACGCCCGTGGGTCGGTATCTATATGCGATTGGTGCCAACCAACGCGCCGCTCAACTTAACGGGATCCCGACACGCAAATACGTCATTGGCGCTTTTGTGGCTTCGGGCACGATGACTGCATTGGCTGGTGTGCTCTTGGCGTCGAAACTGCGCATCGGTCAGGCATCCGTCGGGTTGGAATTCTTACTGCCGGCGCTGGTTGGCGCATTTCTGGGGTCCACTACAATCAAGCCGGGCCGGGTCAACGTCTGGGGCACAATTGTTGGTGTCGCAATTCTTGCCGTCGGCATTTCCGGTATTCAGCAATTTGGTGGTTCGTTCTGGGTCGAACCCTTGTTTAACGGGGTCACTTTACTGATTGCCATTGGAATTGCCGGCTATGCACAGCGTCGAAAAGGCGCAAACAAGCGATGACGAAGAAATAGAAAACTGGGAGGAAACTATGAAAAAAAGAACATTTATGAACGCGATACTTGCAAGTACGATGTTGACCACTCTTGCATTTCCCGCTTTCACGCAAACCGCATTCGATGGGCCCACATCCGGACCAACGGCGGCAGCAGGGAAAACGATTGTGGTTCTGGCCGCCGACTTGAAAAACGGCGGCGTGCTGGGTGTGACAAACGGGGTCGAGGAAGCAGCAGATGTAATTGGTTGGGAGGTTCGTGTGCTGGATGGTGCAGGTTCAGTTCAGGGTCGCACAGCAGCGATTGGGCAAGCCCTCGCGTTACAACCTGATGGTGTGGTGATCAACGGTTTTGATGCAATCGAACAGCAGGCAGCACTTGAAGCAGTTGTCAAAGCCAGTATTCCGATGGTGGCCTGGCACTCTGGCCCAAAAATCGGGTGTGACGCTCCTGGAGGAATTTTTGCGAATGTATCGACGGATGCGATGACCGTTTCTGAAGTGGCTGCCCAATGGGCGATGGAAGATGGCGGAAAAAGTGTTGGCGTTGTAATTTTCACAGACTCCACTTACCAGATTGCGATCGATAAAGCGGATCGTATCAAAGAAACGGTTGAGGCCATGGGCGGCACCGTGCTGGAGTATGTCGATACACCAATTGCAGACACATCTACGCGTATGGGACCTTTGACGACGAGTTTGTTGCAAAAGTACGGTGCCAGCTGGACGCATGCGCTGGCGATCAACGATTTGTACTTCGATTTTATGGGGCCGGCACTTGCCGCTGCAGGTATTCAAGGCACAGAATCCCCGAAGGCAGGCTCTGCAGGTGACGGTTCCGAGGCCGCGTTTCAACGTATCCGAAGCGAACAATATCAAGCGATAACGGTAGCAGAGCCCTTGAACCTGCAAGGCTGGCAATTGGTGGATGAATTGAACAGAGCAATTCAAAACGAACCTTGTTCTGGCTACATCACTTCACCAGCCTTGGTGACCACTGAAGGCTTGGCGAAACTAGGCGAAAGCAACGCGTTTGATCCGGATAGTCCCTACAGGGATGCATATTCCAAGATCTGGCAGAAATGACTTTCACAGGATGCGCTGATTTATTGGCGCATCCTGGACGCATTGGTAAATTTACAAATTGTCATTCCGCTTCGTGTCGCATGACGAACACTTCCAAATTTGAAAACCATGTTGCTCTTGAAAGAAAGCGCAGATCTCTTGGTGTTGGTGCCAAAGTAAGTGCAGAGTACGGTATCCACGGTCAGATATTGCTCTGGTACAACTTTGTGTATCAGCCTGCTGAAGGACGGACAAATTTCAACACTGAAGCGAGTAACCGACAATCAATTGCGAGATTTCAAGTTTTCGGCCAGCAACAAACTTAGCCATTTCTTACTATATCGTTCGACCTCGATTTCGAGTAACCGTTCGTTTTCGCAAACGATTTGGTTCAGACCGCGTTCCGCTCTGGAGCTTCAGCCGCTCGAATTTTCATTAAACGAGAGTGTCTAACGCCGTTGGCTGTTACTTTTGAGTTCCGGTGTCCCCGGTGCTTCGATTCAAAAGACTATGCAGATCAAAATTCATCCCATCCATCGAAAGACTCGGCTCCGACGGCTTTCTCGACAACCGCTTTGGGCGCGGCATTGTCCGTAGCTTTCTTTGCGGTTGGCATTGGAACGACGGCTTGCTGGCCAGAAATCTGAAACCGCGACGTTGCTTGACGAAGATCGCTTGCCTCCTTCGCTAACACGTGGCTTGAGGCGGTAACTTCTTCGAATGCGGCGGCTTGTTTTTGTGTGTTGCTGTCAATCTGCGATACCGCTGATGTTATCTCGCCAATACCAGAGGACTGTTCAGAAATCGCTGTTGTAACAACGTCCACGCTTTCTGAAATACTAACGACGGTTTTTGCAATGTTTTCCAGCGAGTCTTTTGCGCTTGCTACATTTGTGACGCCCTCTGCCACAGCCGTATCACTTTGCGTAATGACCTCGGCGATCTCTTTGGCCGCGTCACTCGCTCTTTGAGCCAATTGACGCACCTCGGACGCAACAACAGAAAATCCTCGTCCGGCTTCGCCCGCCCTAGCAGCTTCAACCCCCGCGTTCAACGCGAGCAGATTGATCTGAAACGCGATGTCATTGATTACGCCGATTACCCGGGCGATTTCTTTGGAACCATCTGCGATGCGATCCATTGAAGAGGCGGCTTCTGCCGCAATCAATTCGCTGGAAGATGCAGTCTTGCGCGCTTGCTGTGCGCTGTCGCTAACTCCCGCGATATTGGTATTTACCTGTTTGATGCTGGCAGACAACTCCTCCAGCGCTGCAGATGTTTCTTCGACGGAAGCTGCGTTTTGTTCTGCCTGACGGGACAAGGTATCTGCTGTTTGCTGCAGTTCACTGGAAGAACTGGACAGGGTTGATCCACTTTCAGAAATTTCTCCTACCAAAGAAGTAAGTGAATCGATCATGTCATTCACATTACCTTGTAGGTCGGCGAATGCTCCCTGAAAATCACCTTCCATCCGCTCTGTCAGATCGCCTTGCGCCACACGAGCCAAAAGCGATCCAGTTTGCGATAATCCATCGTCGACAGCTTCCATGAGCATATTGATGTTTTGAGCCAACTCGATCAGGATTTCGTCTTTAAAATCGGATGACACGCGGCTGGAGAATTTGCCTGCAATGGCATCGCTTACCACCTCTCCAAACGAACTGCCAAGATTGCGCATCATTTCCTGACGTTCTTCGGCAGTGGCGCGATCCGCTTCTTCGCGCTCGCGCGCCAATTCCATTTCACGCTCAGCCGCTTTTTCGCGTTCAGCGTTCATTTCCGCCATTTTTGCGTTTGCGGCTTGCTGTTCTTCGTTCATTTTTTCAATACGTAACGAGTTCTGCCTGAATATTTCTGCAGCACGTGCCAGCTCACCGATTTCATCCTGGCGTTCGGTCTCTGGAATCGTGGCGGAATTCTCTCCATCGGCAACTTGAGTTACCGCGCCGGTGAGAGCCTGAAGGGGGCGCGTAATGCCGCGGGAGACGAAAATGGAAATGCCGAGAGCAGCTAAGAAAATCACCCCGGAAATAACGGCAGCAACCACCAGAGCTTTGTTCAAGCTCGCAAAGAGCTCATCTGTATCCTGCTGAACAATAACGACCAATCGCGTGCCCAAAAACTCGAAGGGCGCGAAGTAGCCCAAAACATTGGAGCCCGTGTGACCGATGGCTTCGAACTGCCCACTTTCGCCGGAAATGCCTTCGTCGACAATATCAAGCTCTACGGTCGTAGCCAAGATATCGTTTTGTTCGGAGGCAGGTGAATCGGTCCGCATACGTCCATCCGCACCTACGATGTAGCCATCTATTGTGGAGCCTAGCCCTTCCAACTCACCAGCCGCCCGGTTGAGCTGCGTGATGGGCATCTGATAGGCCAGAACGCCCAACAGCGTTCCTTGTTCATTGAAGACCGGACGGGAGAGAAAAGCTGCGGGTGCCATAGCGCTTGGTGCATAGGGCGCAAAGTCAATGAAAACCGACGGATCGTTCGGGCCAATTTCCATGGCTTGACGGAAGGCGTCTGCCAGACCGGACTCTTTCCATTCGCCTGTCAGCATGTTTGTCGCGTAGTCATTTTCCTTGAAAACACTGTAAACCAGATTGCCTTCGGGATCGAAGAGAAAGACGTCGTAATAATCCATTTCATTCTGCAATTCATCAAAGTTTGGATGATAAATTGCATGAATGAAGCCGTAGCTGGAACCAGTGTCGGCTTTCACCAACAAGTCTTTTTCGCCAAGCGCGTTTTCATTTTCGGTAATGTACACGCGACGCAGAACCTCTTCCGGGTTTTCCAAGGACTGGTAGCCATCGGCCAGTGCAATCAGGGCCTGGCTTGTAAAGGGCGCGTTGGCACGCAAGCGGATGTCGCGATCAATAGCTTCAAACAAGGTTTCCACACGCTTCTTCTTTAGGATGGCAATACCTTGAAGTTTTTGGACCGCAGCGGCCGTAACTGTGCTTTTCTTTGAAGTGGCATTTGCGACGCTGAGCACGATGATCGTAACAGCCACCAAAAGAGTCATTATTATTGGCAATTTTTTACCAATTTTCATACTTCCGAATAGCTTTTGCATCGCTGGGTTCCCTTAGATCTTAAAGTTTTGAGCGCCCTCAGAAACGATTTCCATTTTCGTCGCAATTGCGCGCAGCACGAGCGGTAGCCAGATAAATAGGGGCCTAGTTCTTACCAAAATCTAAAAATGGCATTTTTGAGTACTTGCGAATGCCTAAAACTTTCGCAAATCAGCCCTAAAGAAGGCCAATCAGTTTACAAAATCCCGAGTTCTGAAACACATAGCCAAAAAGTCTAGCGCCATCGCCTTTTCTGTAAAATAGGGTGATACAAGGGCGATTTATGACTTTTCAAGGGCAGGATGCCTGAATGAACCGGTATATTCGCGCATTGTTCGTTTGACCCGGACCGCATCAGGATGGATATTCGACGGGTAACAATCAGGCCGGCGCGAGAAGAATATGCCCAAAAATATACTCATCTTTTCGGACGGCACGGGGCAAGTCGGCGGGTTGCGACCGGATCAACGTCTGTCAAATATCTACAAAATGTACCGCGCTATGCGACCGGGCCCGTCCTCTCCTATAAGTCCTTTTGATCAGGTGTGTTTCTATGATCCAGGGTTGGGGGCAGGCGAGGCCGGCGCGTTCAGTCTGAAACGTCTGCGAAATGTTGTTTCATCCGCCGTAGGCACCGGAATTGATGAAAATGTGATCGATTGCTATGAACAGATCATATCATATTACGAACCGGGGGATCGCGTCCTTCTCTTTGGATTCTCTCGGGGGGCGTACACCGTTCGCGCGGTGGCGAATGTCATGAACCTGTGCGGTATTCCGACACAAATGCCCGATGGAACGGCGGTGCCACGACAGGGACCGCGTTTGCGCAGGATCGCCAGCGATGCTGTCAATTTTGTTTATAATCATGGAAACGGGTATTCGCGTGGTCAGGAACCCTACTTCAGCCGTCGCGAAGAACTGGGGCGCAGGTTTCGACGTAAATACGGCAGCTTCGAACCCGATGCCGAAAAGGACGTTCAGGGAAACGTACAACCCCATTTCATTGGCGTTTTTGATACGGTTGCCGCACTGGGGAACGGGTTGATCCTGTTTGCTGCTTTGGCCGCAATCGCGGTTCTGGCAATTTCTTTGATCGTCATGATTTGGATGGGAACACATTGGTTTTTGTGTGGCATCATATCCGCCTTATTGGCCGTAATTCTCTACCATTATGCAAAACTGCGCTGGTCTCAATTCAAGTATTTTTCACCCGATGAAGACAAGTCTCTCAGGATTTCAAATGTGCGGGATTGGGCGTCGATCTGGAAGCACGGTCACCATGCGGTGTGGAACCTCAAAAACTATGACAAGTGGCTGGATTCAGACGTGCAGTTCGCGCGCCATGCCCTGGCGATTGACGAGCATCGCAAGGACTTTCCGCGCGTCAAATGGGCGATGGCAGCGGAGGCGAAAAAAACGGCTGGGCGTAACCCTGCATGGCTTAAACAGGTTTGGTTTCCGGGCTGTCACAGTGATGTTGGTGGTAGTTATCCCGAACCCGAGTCCCGGTTGAGTGATATCGCGCTTGATTGGTTGGTCGCAGAGCTTAAAGAATGCGTGCCCGACGTTCAAATCAATGAGCATATGCTCTATCTCACGCCTGATCCTTTGGGTGTGCAGCATGAAGAGACGTATATTTTCCGCCTTGGCCGGTTTGGCAAGAAATGGGCCGCCAAGCCGCGGATTGTGGATAGTTTCTTTCCATTGCATCCTTCGGTAACAACACGACTGAAGGCGAAACAAGTGTCGCATTCTGGTGAAATGAAACCCTATAGGCCGGAACAATTGCGCGCACATCCGAAGGCAAAGAAATTCTTTGAATGAGCTAGACTGGCTCTGCCCACTTTCTTAGACGATGCCGCCACCGGCACCGCTGACGGCGGGGCGAATTTCAGCGACGCGAGCCCGATAGCCGGAAGCGCGATATGTTGATATCGGATCAATCGCGCCCGATTTTTTGAACCTGCCCATCGCCAGAATAGGACCAACATCGGTGCAGAAACCCCTTTTCAGCGTCATGGTTGCCATAAGCGCATCATTATTGTCCTGATAACCCTCGAGCTCGGTTCGATCGACGAGTAACGCTTGTGCATAAGCGCGTTGCACTTCCATGGCGGACACCATCAGACTCTCGATTGGATCCGTGACATTGTGGCTCTGATCCAGCATGTGCATGGGGTTGAAAGCGGGGTCCGATTCTGCCTCAACCAATTCATTAAACACCAGAAACAAGCGATAAGGGTCAATGCTGCCGGTATCTAGGTCATCATCGCCGTATTTGCTGTCATTGAAATGAAATCCTCCCAGTTTGCCAAACTGGTTCAGGCGCGCCACGATCATTTCTATGTTCACATTCGGTGCGTGATGACCAAGATCCACAAGGCATTTTGCGCGGTCCCCCAATTGCTGCGCGATCAACAGATTCGTGCCCCAGTCCTGGACCACCGTTGAATAAAACGCAGGCTCAAAAATCTTGTGTTCGGTGAGCAGGGTCCAATCCTCTGGAAGCCCCGCATAGATTGACTTGGCGGCCTCCAGATAGCGTTCGAATTGACGCGTGAAATTGGTCTGTCCCGGGAAGTTTGAGCCATCTCCGACCCAGATTGTCAGCGCCTTGGACCCGATCTGTTGACCTAGTTCAATACACTCCAGGTTGTGCTCGATCGCCTGTTGCCGGGTGGCCCGGCTGGTATGCGACAAGGAGCCGAATTTGTAACTGTGCGCCTGATCGGGCTGGTCCTGAAACGTGTTGGAGTTCATCGCATCGAAGCTGAGACCGACTTCTTCGGCTTTGGCCTTCAAGTCATTTGCAGGGGCGCGATCCCACGGAATATGAAGCGAAACTGATGGGGTCGCCTGCGTTAGTTGTTGTATCACACCGCAATCGCTCAATTTGTCGAAAATCCCACGCGGCTCGCCGGGGCCGGGGAAGCGGGCAAATCGTGTCCCGCCTGTGCCCACGCCCCAACTGGGAATGGCGACCCCGTAATCTGCCACACGGGCTGTGATCTGGTTGATGTCAATGCCGCGCCGCGCAAGCTGCAACCCAAGGGCATCATAGTCTTCGTGCAGATGCGCTTCGGCCTCAGCATTTGCTTTCGCAATGACGTCAGAATGGATCATGTTGCTCTCCTTACCTTGTAAATGCCTGCACATTGCCCGCATCGACATTGAGAATGTTTCCTGTGGATTTTGAGGACAGGTCCGACGCAAGGAAATAAGCCGCCTCGGCGATATCCTCGGGCAAGACGGAGCGTTTCAACATCGAACGTTCGCGGTAATGCGCCTCAAGCCCCTCTTTGTCTTTGCCATAGGTGTCCGCACGTTCCTTCAACCAGTCCCCGGACCAGATTTTGGATCCCTTCAAGACTGCATCCGGGTTCACCACGTTTACTCGGATGCCTGACGGTGCGCCTTCAAGCGCAAGGCACCGTGCGAGATGAATTTCGGACGCTTTGGCCGTGCAGTAAGCCGATGCATTGGGAGAGGCTGCGAGCCCGTTCTTGGAGGCCACAAAGATCACCGCACCGCCTATCTCCTGGGTTTTCATCACCTTGAACGCCTCGCGGCTGACGAGGAAATACCCGGTGGAGAGGATTGACATGTTTTTGTTCCACAAGGCAAGGCTGGTGTCCTCAATCGGCGCTGAACTAGCGATCCCCGCGTTTGAGACCAGAATATCCAAGCCGCCAAATTCGGCGGCTGTTTCACTGAAAGCCTCCGCGACAGCGGCTTCGTCGGTGACATTCATGGCCACGGTACGCACCACATCAGATGAAAACCGCGCGCTGAGATTGGCAGCCGTGTCGGCCAAAGCGCTCTCATCAATATCGGCCAGCATGACACAGGCGCCCTCGCGCAGATATCGCTCTGCCGTGGCAGATCCAATGCCACCCGCGCCCCCGGTCACGAGGGCAATGCGACCCGCCATCGCTTTTGGCTTCGGCATACGTTGCAATTTGGCCTCTTCCAGCAGCCAGTATTCAATGTCGAAAGCTTCTTGTTCGGGCAGACCCTGATAATCCGAGACGGCATCCGCGCCGCGCATGACATTGATCGCATTGACGTAGAATTCGCCGGAAATACGGGCCGTGGCCTTGTCCTTGGCAAAGGTGATCATGCCAACGCCGGGGATAAGGTAAACCACGGCATTTGGGTCCCGGATCGCAGGGCTGTCATCATGTTTGCAACGCTCATAATAAGCTGCGTAGTCATTGCGGTAGGCTGTGACACTGCCAGCAAGACTTGCCAGCGTTGCGTCGATGTCTCGGATTTCTGAATCAAAATCCACAACCAAAGGGCGGATTTTAGTGCGCAAAAAATGATCCGGACAGGATGTTCCAAGCATCGCGAGCCGCGGCATGTCCTTTGCATTGACGAATTCCAGAACGCTATCATTGTCGGTGAAATGCCCAACCATATGTTGTTGGCCGGAGACCATTCCGCGGATCGCTGGCATCAGTTTGGACGCAATGGTGCGACGCTCGGTTTTGGGCAGGCTCTTGTGTATCGCCCCGCCAAAAGCAGGCTTGTCGGCGGTCTGCGCCTCAAACCAGTCCATCGCTTTTTGAATAATGCCCAGCGTCAATTCATAGCAGGCTTGCGCGTCATCATCCCAGGTGAACAAGCCATGGCTTTCCAGCACGACACCCTTCGCATCCGGGTTTTTATCGCAGAAATCGGATAGCCAGAGGCCAAGCTCAAATCCGGGCTTTTTCCACGGCAACCATCCAATGGAGTCGCCAAAAATCTGTTGCGTCAACGCTTTGCTGTCTTTCGCGGCAGCAATGGCAATGATCGCATCAGGGTGCATGTGATCCACATGTTTTCGGGGCACATAGGCGTGCAAGGGCGTGTCAATAGAGGCTGCACGGGCGTTCAGGTTAAAGGTGCAATGGGGCAGGTATGCGACCATTTCGTCCTCAAAATCCACGCCGCGATAGAGACCGCGCAATCCGTCAAGCTTGTCCATGTAGAGTGTGGCGAAGCCATCCATCTTGATAGAGCCCACATCGCCGCCGGACCCTTTGACCCAAAGCACGTCGACGTTGTCGCCCGTCAACGGATCTTTTTCGATCACCTTGGCCGACGTATTGCCGCCACCATAGTTCGTGATTCTCTTGTCAGAACCGAGAAGATTGGAGCGATAAAGCAGTTTTTCAGGCTCGCTCATTCCTGCAGCGTGCTGCGCATCCCATTTATTTTCAAGGCGTTGTGTGCTCTCTGGGTTGCGCATCGGGGGTCTCCTTCAAAGACGTGATCGTCCTGCTTTTGTTGCCGTGAAGCTGATCTGTTGGAACCTTAAAGTCAATCAGAAACAATCAAAATATGTCATCTTGGGCAATTTGCGATTGCTTGTGATAGTTTTTGATTGACATATTGTCGCGACTCGCTCCACGTTATGAGAAGTCAAGCGAGGAGGGATCATCATGCACGAGAAAGACAGGCACCGTATCATTCTGTCAGCCGTGCAGGACCGTGCGCTTGTGACGGTGATCGATCTATGCGCGCTGACCGGTGCATCAGAGGCGACAATTCGCCGGGATATCGGCACTCTTGACGAACAGAAAAAACTGCGCCGGGTGCGCGGCGGCGCCGAGGCGCTAGCTGCGACGCCCTTTGTGGGCCTTGCGGGACGCCCTTTTTCGGTCAATGAGACCATGAACATTGCGCAAAAGCAGGCCATCGCGGCGGCAGCGGTCGAATTATGCCAGGATGGCGATTCAATTATCATCAACGGCGGCACGACGACCTTTCAGATGGTGCATCCGCTTGCAACACGCGGCTTGCAGGTCTTCACGAATTCCTTTCCGATTGCCGAACATCTGCTGAAAAACACACGCAATACGGTGGTGCTATCGGGCGGGATTATTTACCGCGAGCAGAACATCATTCTGTCACCGTTTGAGAACGATGTGACGCGCAACTTTTATGCCAAGCGCATGTTTATGGGCGCGCAGGGCATTGGTCCGCTTGGTTTGATGGAGCAAGATCCGCTGCTTGTTCAGGCCGAGGAAAAACTGATCGGACAGGCGGAGGAGTTGATCGTGCTTGTGGACAGTTCAAAATTTGCCAGCCGCTCCAGCCTTATCCTGTGCCCCCTCAAACGAATAGACACGATCATTACAGACGATGGCATTGATGACCGTACGGCCGCCATGTTGGACGCTGCTGACATCAATCTGATTGTCGTAAAAACCAACGCTGCACAGAAAACGACCGCAGTGTCCTAAAAAAAGCAAAACCGCTCCAGGGAGGAAACCATGAGTGTAATGAAGAAAATTATGGCATCCGCGGCAATGGCCGCTGCGATGTTGACCAGCCCGGCGATGGCCGAAGACAACGTGCGTATCGCGCTTGTGGTCAAAGCCTTGGGAATTGGTTTTTTCGAAGCCGCCGCAAAAGGGGCCGAGGAGGCCGCCGCCGAGCTCGGCAATGTCGAGGTCATTTATACCGGTCCTACGGATACCACCGCCGAAGGGCAAATCGAAGTGATCAACGCTTTGATCGCCCAAAACGTCGATGCGATTGCGATTTCGGCCAATGATACAGACGCCCTTGTGCCAGCGCTGAAAAAGGCAATGCAGCGCGGCATCACCGTGATCAGCTGGGACAGTGGCGTTGCTCCTGAGGGGCGTCAGTTGCATCTCAATCCCTCCTCCAATCCGTTGATCGGGAACATGATCATCAAACTGGCGGCGGATCATCTGCCCGAGGGCGGTGATGTGGCTGTGTTGTCTGCAACAACAACCTCAACCAACCAGAACGTCTGGATTGACGAGATGACAAAGGTGATGGGCGACTATCCCGGCATCAACGTCGTATCCACGGTTTACGGCGACGATCTGGCCGATAAATCCTATCGCGAAGCCACAGGGCTGATGCAGTCTTTCCCCGATCTTGACGCGATCATTGCGCCCACATCGGTCGGCATCGTAGCGGCTGCACAGGCGGTTGTGGATGCCGGCAAAGTGGGACAAGTGAATGTGACCGGTCTTGGTCTGCCTTCCGAGATGGCCGGGGCCATTGAATCCGGCGCCTCACAGAGCTTTGCGATCTGGAACCCCATTGATCTGGGGTATTCGGCGACGATGTTGGCCTACCAATTGGCCGAGGGTGGCGCGACTGCTGAACCCGGTACTGCCGTGCCAATGGGTCGGATGGGTGCATTGACGCTGGATGACAACAACGAGGGCGCGATGGCCGACCCGTTCATCTATGACGCCAGCAACATTGATGATTTCAAGTCGATCTTTTGACCTGATAGGGTTCGGCGCGATCAGGCGCCGAACCCGCAATCTGATCCCCCCAGCCATGAAGAGTGACGACATGACCGAGCGCGCCACGCCTGTTGTATCAATGGACGCGATCACCAAAACGTTTCCTGGCGTCAAGGCGTTGGACGCAGTCCGTCTGGATCTGTACCCTGGGCAGGTGACCGCTTTGGTGGGAGAAAATGGTGCGGGAAAGTCAACCACGGTCAAAATCCTGACGGGTATCTATCAGCCAGATGGCGGCACGATCCGCATCGACGGGGAACCGCAGAATTTTGTCAGCGCCAACGCGGCCTCTGATGCCGGTATCACAGCGATCCATCAAGAAACCGTGCTGTTTGATGAACTCTCCGTGGCAGAAAACATATTCATCGGCCATGCCCCGCGGACCAGGTTTGGTCTGATCGATCGGACGGCCATGCATCATAAAGCAACTGCTTTGCTCAAAGACATCGGCGCACCTTTTGATGCACGAACGCGTCTGCGCGATCTGGGCATTGCCAGCAAACACCTCGTCGCCATCGCGCGTGCCTTGTCCATTGATGCCCGCGTGGTGATTATGGATGAACCCACAGCCGCTTTGTCACACAAGGAAATCGAAGAGCTTTATGCCCTGATTGAAACGCTGAAAGCGCAGGGCAAGGCTATCCTTTTCATCAGCCATAAATTTGACGAAATCTTCCGGATTGCGGATCGCTACACTGTGTTTCGCGATGGTGCCTTTGTCGCAGAGGGCCTGATTGAGGACATCAACGAGGATGCTTTGGTCACTATGATGGTCGGGCGCTCCGTCGACCAAATCTTCCCGCAACGTGGCAAAATGGCGGGCGAAGATGTGTTACAGGTCGTTGGTTATGCGCATCCAACCGAATTTGAAGACATCGGTTTCACGCTCAGGCGCGGCGAGATTTTGGGGTTTTACGGGCTAGTCGGGGCAGGGCGCTCGGAATTCATGCAATCGCTCTTTGGCATCACGAAACCCACCAAAGGTGTTTGCAAGATGGATGGCACCATTCGCATTATCCGCTCCCCCGCGGATGCGGTGGCCAACGGGATCGTTTACGTGCCTGAGGATCGCGGCAAACAGGGCGCGGTGATCGGCTTGCCGATTTTTCAAAACATCACACTGCCGTCCCTCAGACGTATGTCGCAATCAGGATTTCTCGACCTCGCAGAGGAATTCAAGCTGGCGCGCGCCTATTCCGAGCGTTTGGATCTGCGCGCGGCCGCTCTGGATCAGGACGTGGGCAACTTGTCGGGAGGCAATCAGCAAAAAGTGGTGATCGCTAAATGGCTGGCCACTGAACCGAAGGTCATTATTCTGGATGAGCCGACGAAGGGCATCGACATCGGGTCGAAGGCGGCGGTGCATGAATTCATGGCTGAACTTGCCGCACAGGGTCTGTCGGTCATCATGGTCAGTTCCGAAATTCCTGAAATCATCGGCATGTCCGACCGCGTAATCGTAATGCGCGACGGACGCATTGCGGCTGAATTGGCGGGCGATGATCTGAGCCCGGAAACGCTGGTGCGACACGCTGCGGGCATCGTCCCAAGCCATGAATTGGAAGAGGTCTGATTGATGATTTCCCGTTTGCCCTTGCGCGAGTGCATTTTAGCTGGTGCGGTCTTGGTATTGCTAGTGCTGGTTTCCACCCGCTTTGCCGGTTTCGTAGCACCGGCGAACCTTGCCAATGTGTTCAATGACACGGCACCACTGATCATTCTGGCCTTAGGGCAGATGGTGGTGATCCTGACCCGTTGTATTGACCTTTCGGTCGCTGCCAATCTGGCGCTGACGGGAATGGCGGTTGCGATGTTGAACGTGGCGCTGCCAGGTTTGCCGATCCCGCTGATCATTGCCATTGCGATTGTGCTGGGCGCGCTTATGGGCGCTGTGAATGGTCTTTTGGTTTGGAAACTGGAAATCCCCCCGATTGTCGTCACGCTGGGCACGATGACCATCTTCCGGGGCATAATTTTCCTCATTTCTGACGGTAAATGGGTCAATGCGCATGAGATGAGTTCAGCTTTCACCGGCTTTCCGCGTGCCGCCATCCTCGGCCTGCCTGTATTGTCCTGGGTCGCGATCCTGACGGTTGTGGTGTTTGGCATCATGATGGCGCGTACGCCGCTGGGACGCTCCATCTTTGCGGTGGGCGGCAACCCACATGCGGCCGTTTACACGGGTATTAACGTGGGACGCACACAGTTTTATGCCTTTGTTCTGTCCGGCGCATTAGCGGGGTTGACCGGATACCTTTGGGTTGCGCGCTACGCTGTGGCCTATGTCGATATCGCGGGCGGTTTCGAGCTTGAAGTGGTTGCGGCCTGCGTCATCGGTGGCATTTCTATCGCCGGTGGGATCGGGTCCGTGGGCGGGGCGGTTTTAGGCGCGCTGTTTTTAGGCGTTGTGAAAAATGCACTGCCCGTTGTGAATATTTCGCCGTTTTGGCAATTGGCGATATCCGGCAGTGCGATCCTTATCGCCGTGGCCTTCAATGCTCAATCGGGGCGCGCCAAAGGCCGCATCATCCTGAAGTCCGCACAGGAGCCCTCATGACCGATGCAACCGCAGTACCGCGCTCAATTCCGGACCGCCTGCATGGCCGTATGCACCGCGTCCTGCGCTCTTGGGAGACATTGTTACTGGCGGTGGCGGTGGCGATTTTTGTGCTGAACTCTTTTGCCTCGCCCTATTTTCTGAACGCCTGGAACCTGAGCGATGCGACATTCAATTTCACCGAAAAAGCGATGATCGCTTTTGCCATGGCGCTTTTGATCATCGCGGGCGAGATCGATTTGTCGGTGGCATCCATTATTGCGCTGGCCAGCACTGCCATGGGCCTGGCCGTGCAACACGGCGCGGGCACCCCCGAACTTGTCGTGATCGGCCTGACGGTTGGCGTGCTGTGTGGCGCCTTCAACGCGGTGTTTGTCACAGTTCTGGGTCTGCCATCCATCGTTGTGACCATCGGCACCATGAGCCTCTTTCGCGGTATCAGCTATATCATTCTTGGGGACGGCGCCTTTCGCGGATACCCAGCAGATTTTGCATGGTTCGGGCAAGGCTATGTGTTCTGGGTGATCACCGTGGAGATGGTGATTTTTGTGCTGCTTGCAGTCCTTTATGGCGTGCTTTTGCACAAAACCAATTTCGGGCGCGCAGTCTATGCGATCGGGAACAATCCGACAGGCGCTTTGTTCAGTGGCATCCGCGTGCAGCGTGTCAAATTCATGTTGTTCATGCTGACCGGGCTGATGTCAGGCGTGGCTGCAATCTGCCTGACATCGCGCCTTGGGTCTACCCGTCCCAGTATTGCGCAGGGCATGGAGTTGGAAGTCGTCACCATGGTGGTTTTGGGTGGCGTCAATATTCTGGGTGGGTCGGGCTCCATCCCGGGCGTGGTCATTGCCGCTTTTGTCATGGGGTTGGTCACCTTTGGTCTGGGTCTGCTGAATGTTCCGGGCATTGTGATGTCAATCTTTATTGGCGCGCTGCTGATTGGCGTCATCGCGCTTCCGCGGATCTGGCAAATGCTGCGCAACCGGCGGCGGTCACAGTAATGGAGCGCTTTGTTTTCAGAATGCGGCTGCACCCGGGCCATGAAGCGGAATACCAGCGACGTCACGACGAGATTTGGCCCGAACTGGTGAAATTGCTGCACGAAGCCGGGATCAGCGATTACACCATTCACCATGATCGGGAAACGGGGCTTTTGATCGGCGTGCTCTTGCGGACAACGGACCATGCCATGGCCGATCTGCCAAGCCATCCGGTGATGCAAAAATGGTGGGCGCATATGGCTGATCTGATGGAGACAAATCCGGACGGCGCGCCTGTTGCAGTTGAGTTGTCTCGCGTCTTTCACATGCCATGACTGCGCCCCGCCATATTGCGGTGCTTGACGTCGGCAAGACCAACGTCAAGATTGCGCTGGTAGATATGCAGGACCTGTCAGAAAAGGCAGTTCTGACCCGCTCGAACACGGTCCTGCCCGGGCCGCCATGGCCACATTTCGACACGGAAGGGCATTGGGCGTTTTTCCTGGAGGGGCTGGCAGAGTTTCACCGCGCTCATCATGTGGATGCGATCGCCGTGACAACCCATGGTGCTTGCGCCGCACTGCTTGACGAGGCTGGAAATCTTGCGGCGCCGATCCTTGATTATGAGCACGATGGGCCTGACGCGCTGGCGGCACAATATGATGCGATCCGCTCGCCGTTCTCTCAAACCGGCTCGCCGCGTTTAACGGGGGGCCTCAACGTGGGGGCACAGCTATACTGGCAGTTTGCGCAGGACGCCGGGCTTTTTGAGCGCACCAAGCACATCGTGATGTATCCCCAGTATTGGACATACCGCCTGATAGGCGTTCCGGCCAGCGATGTGACGTCCATTGGATGTCACACCGACCTTTGGAACCCGCACACAGACCAGTTTTCTGATCTGGTTGCGCGCCTGAACATCGCCGGCAAGATGGCACCTGTCCATAAATCTGCGGAGGTGTTGGGCGTAATCCGAGAGGAGGTGGCGCTGGCAACCGGATTGCCCGGTCAGACACCGGTTGTCTGCGGTATTCACGATTCCAATGCATCGCTATACCCCTATGTGCTGACACAGGATCCGCCCTTTTCAGTTGTATCCAGCGGGACCTGGCTAATCACCATGAGCATGGGGGCAAAGCCGAAACAACTAGACCCGAGGCGCGATACGTTGATCAACGTCAATGCAATGGGGCAGGCGGTCCCGTCCGCGCGCTTCATGGGCGGGCGAGAGTTTGAGATCATTTTGCAGGGCCAGTCAACATCGGCAAATGATGTGGACGCCCGGCAGGTTCTGGAAACGCGTTGCATGTTGCTGCCCGCAGTTGACCCCACGACCGGGCCATTTCAGGGGCAGCAAATGCAATGGCTCAATGGGGAGCCGCCCCCCGGCACATCTGCACGCACCGTGGCAACGGCCTATTATCTCGCTCTCATGACCGATGTTTGCCTGCAATTGACAGGAGGTCACGGGCCGATTTTGGTTGAGGGGCCGTTTGCCCGTAGCCCGAGGTTTCTTGATATGTTGAGAGCCGCAACAGAACGCCCCGTGCATATCAGCCACTCGGTCACCGGCACGAGCATAGGGGCTGCAATGCTCTTTGGCGCGCCGGATCACAAAATCGAACTTGTACCCGTGCCCGAGCCGACGGATCAAGCACTTCTGGCGCGGTATGCCGCGCAATGGAAGCACCTGACAGCGCATCACCGGGCGCAGATTTAGGGATTGGCTGCGGTACAGAACGCTTCTTGTCTTGCTGGCACCCGGGCGCGGCCTTTCGCCTGAACATGCAGTGTCGCAACGTGTCGACGTTCGAGAGCTGGAAAAAGGTCTTCATGCACCGATTTCTTCGACGTTTCTGTGTGTTTGTTCATTGAAGGTAAGGCGCGCGTCGACATCAATTAACCACGCGGGGACATGAGGAATGTGTCCACCAATCAAATATTTACGATGTGTATCTCTGCCATGGTTTGCGCAGTCATCTTAACGGGGTTGGATAGGATTCTGCCCGCTTTGGAGAAACGGCAGGGGGGCGCGCTGAGTGGATTGAAACAACAGGGACTGAAGCGCACTTAATGGGCTTGGTTTTAGGGCAAGAAATATCACGCAGCGCTCCCGCGTCACGTCAATTATGACTTCGTGGCTGTAGCCAAAGCTTCGCGATGTCGTGGCTCCACTCTTCACGGGTTCCGATTGCGTATTTCCCGTCCAACAAGGCAATCTTTACGGTAGAATTTGCCGAGGTTTCAGCCCGTATGGCCGAGTTTGGTACGATGGATTACGCTCATCAATCCATTTGTCACCCGATGTCGACGGGCGTTTTTTCAGAAAACGAACGCGAAGCCGCATCCGCCAGAATTTGCGCTTGTAAACCGTCATTCATATCGGGCGTCACGGGGCTTCCCGAGGTCAATGCCTTGACGAAATGGATCATTTCAGCCCGGTAAGCTGCCTCGTATCGTTCCAGAAAGAAGTGCAGTGCCGGGGCTTTTTGAAAGCCGCTTTCCGTGGCGATTTCGATCGTGTTTTCCAGAGTGTTTTCGGCGCGCAGCATTCCCCTGGACCCATGCACTTCGATGCGTTGATCATAGCCGTAGGTCGTACGACGCGAATTTGAGATCTGGCAAATTTTCCCGGACCCTGTTGTCAGCGTCACAGCGGCCGTATCCACGTCACCGGCAGCGGCAATCGCCGGGTCCACAAGCGCCGCACCCACTGCGTATACACTCACCACGTCCTCATCCAATAAGAACCGCGCCATGTCCAGATCGTGGATCATCATGTCACGGAAAATGCCACCTGACGTTTTCAGATAGCTTACAGGGGGCGGGGTGGGATCACGCGACAAGATCGTAATGATTTCAACATCCCCAATCTCTCCTTGGGTGATGCGCGCCTGAAGATTTGCAAAATTCGGATCAAAGCGGCGATTGAAGGCTGTCATGAAGGCCACGCCAGATGACTCTACCGCTTCCATGCAAACGCGAATTCGATCTGCCGCCAAATCCACCGGTTTTTCGCAAAAAATGTCCTTGCCGGCTTTGGCCGCCGCATGGATCAAATCGAAATGCGTGTCCGTGGGAGTCCCGATAACAACTGCATCGACGTCTGGACTTTCGATAAGCCCTTCAGGCGTAAGCAAGCTTGCGTTGGTTTTTGATGCCAGCGCTTCTGCCGGTTCCTTGAAAGCATCTGCGACCGCGGAGACTCTTGCGCCATCGATTTGGCCAATCGAGCGCGCATGAACCTGTCCAATGCGACCGCATCCCAGAAGCCCGATGTTCAACATACTATGCTCCCTTGAAACCGTTTAAGACAGTGCGTGTTGCCGCGACAATCGGGTCATGGGTGTCTTTCAATATGCTGACCCGGTCAAATCTGTCGGGATCGCTGTCTATCGAGTTGCGCAAGGCTGCTCCGAACGCCATGCGCAGTTCCGTGCCGATGTTGAATTTGCAGACCGATGATCCGCGCGACAGGATCCGGCGCTGATCCATCGGTACGCCAGAGCCGCCATGGATAACGAGGGGAACATCCGTGACCGCCTCAATGGCGCGTATGCGGTCCATGTCAAGACCGCCTGCCTTGTCCTGTTGCAAATGTATGTTGCCCACGGAAATCGCCATGGCATCTACGCCCGTGTCGCGGGCGAATTGGGCGGCTTCGTCCGGGTCGGTGCCGGCGGAGGCTTCGCCGCCTGAATAGCCGACAAACCCGATCTCACCTTCACAGGAAACCCCTGCGGCATGGGCCATGTCGGCGATGGTTGCGGTTTCGGCAATATTATCGGGCAAGGGTTTACGCGATCCGTCAAACATCACCGACGTAAAACCACTTTCGATGGCAATCTTGCAGTCCTCAAAGGTATAGCCGTGATCCAAGTGCGCAACGACAGGGACGCTGGCATTTTCCGCAAGATATCGAAACATTGCGCCCAGAACGGGCAGGGGGGTGTGTGCGCGACAAGATGGACCAGCCTGCAGGATGACCGGTACCTCTTCGGCTTCGGCGGCTGCCACATAAGCGCGCATGTCTTCCCAGCCAAGGGTCACCAGCCCGGCAACCGCATAACCATGTTTCAACGCAGGCTGCAGTACATCAGCCAGTGTTACGAGTGTCATTTAAATTTCGCCACCATATCCATGATACCCGGAATGGTGTGGAGTTGTTCGGCATGGGTGGGTTGAAAAAACTGTTTCAGGCTGCGCTGTGACAGACCGCCCAGAATAGTGAAGTAATACATCTCATAACCGGGTAAAACAGCGCAGGGATGATAACCTTTGTCGATCATGATCGTCGAGCCATCCACGATGTGGTAGGCATCGCCCGCCTTGCCCTCTTCACGCTGCAACATCTGCACGCCGGAACCGTAATTCGGCTTGAAGCGGAAGTTATAGGTCTCGTCATGACGGGTTTCTTCCGGCAGACGGTCGGTGTCGTGTTTGTGAGACGGAAAACCAGACCAGCCACCTTGGCCCACCGTGTATAATTCGCTAACCAGAAGGCGACCCACTTTGTCGTGATGGTTCGCCCCCAGTATGTGTTTGATTTTACGATGTGTTTTCGTGTCATCGGAGCCGTATTGCACCTTGTCGAGCCCGTCAGCACGCACATCAAATGGTTCCAGCACCTTGTCGTACTTAGCACCTGCGATGAAGGTTTCGGTGGCATCTGTCAGGCAGGTGATGCGCACCTTTGCACCAACGGGCACGTAGACGCCTTCGGGCTCACCATCCCAGACATCAACCGTGCGGTTTCCCAATTTGGCGAAGGCAGCGCCATCCACATCCACATCGACGGTTCCCGTCGCGGGTACGATGCAGGTCTCATATCCCGGTACCGCGTATTCGAACACCTCGCCTTTCTTGAGCTTCACGATGTTGAAATAATTCAGCGGCACCAGATCGTCACCAGCGTCCACAATAGGTTTGTTTTGGTTGTCATAGGGCGCAATATGCATGGCGTTTCCTTTTAACTTTCTGAGGGGCCAGGGTGCGTGGCGAGGAATTCTTCAAGCTCTGCGGTGTCGGGCATGGCAGGAGCGCAACCGGTTTTAGCCACGACGACCGAGGCGCACGCGGACCCGCGTAAAACGGCCTCTTTCATCGCGCGCCCTTCGGTCAACCCAGCCAGAAATCCGGCCATGAAGCTGTCCCCGGCCCCAGTGGGTTTAACGGCTTGAATGGCATAGATACCGGTGCGCATCTCTTGCCCGTCGGCAAAGGTGATAGCGCCTTTATGGCCCATTTTGTAGATCACGATTTTGGCTGTTGTGGTTGCGAGTGCGCGGGCTTTTTCGAGGCCTTTGTTGATGTCGCCGGCCATGAAACCGAATTCTTCGTCGTTGCCGACGATGACATCAGACAACGCCCCCGCACGTGACAGCACCTCTTCGGCGACCTCAGGGGAGGGCCAGCTATAGGGGCGGTAATCCACGTCAAAAATGATCGGCAAACCCGCAGCGCGCGCGAGTTCAAACGCCCGAAAAGCCGCAGAGCGCGAGGGTTCTGCCGCAAAGACCGTACCGGCTGTGATCAGCGCGCCAAATCGGGTGTATTCCACCGCCTCGACATCGTTGACCGTCATCTGAAAATCAGCTGCATTGTTGCGATAAATCACGCTCTGATGGTCTTCGACACGGGTTTCATAGACCGCCAGCGAGGTGCGTTCTTCGCCGCGAATGCGCGATACATAGGTGCGCTCCACACCGTAACGGTCCAATTGCCCTTCGCAATACCAGCCTACAGCATCGTCAGAAACCGAAGTCACAAGCGCCGCTTTACAGCCCAGTTTAACAAGGCCTGCGGCGATGTTCGCGCTACTGCCGCCCATGCCCACAACCATGGTTTCCGCGTCGCGCGTACACGTACCGGCAGGTTCAGGGCAAAGGTCCATGCCGACGCGCCCGATCACCAGGAAGCTGCCTTCCGCGAGTCCAGCCAGCGTCATTACACGCCCTTTCGCTGTTTGTCGCGGCTGGCTTCCCAATCAACGTGCGCTTGTGTGACCTTGGCGTTGTCGCTGACATGGGGCGTGCCCACTTCCCACCAGGTATGGCCTTGAGTGGTCCAGCCTTCATAGGCATCGACCTTCATTACAATCACATGGGTTCGGTCGCTGGCTTTGGCGCGCATGAACGCATCGCCCAACTCCGACGGATTTGAAACCGTTTCGGCAATCGCGCCTTGTGCTGCCGCATGGGCCTCGAAATCCACGCCGAAAGGTTCCGGTACGGTCGGGCAATCCGCGATCAGGTTGTTGAAACTTTCATTGCCCGTGTTGTTCTGCAACTTGTTGATGACCGCAAAACCACCATTGTCCAGAACCAGTATGATCAGTTTCTTCTGACTGAGCACCGAAGAATAGATGTCTGAATTCAGCATCATGTAAGAGCCGTCACCGATAAATACGATGGTGTCCTTGTCCGACTCGCGCTGGCATTGCGCGATGCGCCCACCCCAGGCCCCGGCGATCTCATATCCCATGCAGGAAAACCCGAATTCAACATCGACGGTCCCAAGACCAAGGGTGCGCCAGTTGGCGGTAACCTCGGCGGGCAATCCCCCCGCCGCGGCTACCACACGGTCCCGTGGATCACACAGCGCGTTCACAACGCCAATGGCCTGCGCATAGGAATTGGGTCGGTTTCCGTGCGCGATGTTTTCGGCGACATAGGCGTTCCATTTCACGCGTTCGGATTGCGCAAATTCCACCCATTTTTGTGGTGTTTTGTAGCTCAATGCGTCTGCCAACGCCAAAAGCGCGGTTTTTGCGTCCGCCACAACAGGCAGGGATCGGTGTTTTGCCGCATCATGGCGCGCTGCATTGAGCGAAATGATGCGCGCATCCTTGGCAAAGGCGGTCCATGAGCCAGTCGTGAAATCCTGCAAGCGCGTCCCGACCGCCAGAATGACATCTGCCGCCTCAGCCACGGCATTCGCGCTGTCCGAGCCCGTCACACCGATAGGCCCGATGTTCAGGGGGTGATCGTTCAAGAGATTGGCGCGTCCTGCGATTGTCTCTACAACCGGGATTTGATGCGCCTCGGCAAATTGCAATAACGCGTCGGTGGCACGGGAGTACTGCACACCACCTCCAGCGATGATCATCGGACGCTCGGCAGATTTCAGCAATTCAACGACATCCAAAATCTCCGCCACGTCCGGCGAAGTGCGGCGAATGCGATGTATCTTTTTGTCAAAGAACACTGTCGGGTAATCATACGACCAACCCTGAACATCCTGCGGTAATCCCAGAAACGCAGGACCGCAATCAGCAGGGTCAAGCAAGGTGGCAAGGGCGGCAGGCAGGGATTGGATGACCTGTGCCGGATGGGTGATCCGGTCCCAATACCGTGACACCGGTTTGAAAGCATCATTCACCCCGCAGGTCGGATCTCCATAGTTCTCCAGCTGTTGTAATACCGGATCGGGCAGGCGTGTCAGGAACGTATCACCACACAGCATCAACATCGGCAGCCGATTGGCATGCGCCAAAGCAGCCGCTGTCAGCAGGTTTGAAGTACCTGGACCGGCGCTGGCTGTGCAGAACATGAACCGTTGGCGCAGCCATTGCTTGGCATAGCCTGCCGCAGCGAAGCCCATGCTCTGTTCGTTCTGCCCACGGTAAAGCGGCAGTTCCGTCTGCCTGTCGTAGAGCGCTTCGCCCAGACATGTCACGTTGCCATGTCCAAAGATGCCGAAACCGCCGCCACAGACCCGCATTTCCACGCCGTCGATCTCGATGAACTGACTGGAAAGCCAGCGAATGATCGCCTGCGCCGTGGTCAGGCGGATTGTTTCTGTTGAGGCTGTCATTGTCCTTTGGACCCTTCAGGAAAATTCGATGCACTACCGAATGCGACTTGCGGGATTTCGATTCCCACGATACTGATTTTGCAACCGGTTGCAAATTTTATTTCCATATTGGGAGATCCCTGCCATGCCACAGATTGGAATTGGTATCCTGGGCGGTGGATATATGGGGAAAGCCCATGCAGTGGCCATGTCTGCGGTTGGTGCGGTGTTCAACACTGCTCTGCGGCCAAGGCTCGAAATGATTTGCGCATCAAGTTTGCAAAGCGCCGAAAAGTATCGCGATGCTTATGGTTTTCAGCGCGCAACAGGCGATTGGCAGTATTTGGTCAATGATCCCAAGGTAGAGGGTATCGTTATTGCGTCGCCGCAGGAAACACACCGTGCCATAGCTGAAGCGGCTCTTGCGCTGGGCAAACCAGTGTTTTGTGAAAAACCGCTAGGCGCGTCACTGGACGACAGCCGTGCGATGGTCGCGGCGGCGCAGACGGCGGGTGTGCCCAATATGGTTGGGTTTAACTACATTCGCACCCCAGCCAGCCAGTTTGTCCGCAAGTTGATCACGCAGGGTGAGATTGGCGAAATCACTTGGTTTCGCGGCGAGCACACCGAGGATTTTTACGCTGATCCACAAGCGCCGGCCTCATGGCGGACGCAGGGACATGCCAATGGCACGATGGGCGATCTGGCGCCACATATGATCAACGCCGCTCTGGCGCTGATGGGGCCGATCACCCGCGTCATGGCCGAAGTCGAGACGGTGCATAAATCCCGCCCAGGTGGCGCGGTTACTAATGATGATCACGCGCAAATGATGTGCCGGTTTGCCAATGGCGCCATGGGGCAGATGTATTTCAGCCGTATCGCAACGGGGCGGAAAATGGGCTATTGCTATGAAATTACTGGCACAAAAGGTGCTGTGCGATTTGACCAGGAAGACCAGAATGCGGTCTGGCTATATCGGATGGACGGGCCGGAGGCAGAGCGCGGATTCACCAAAATACTGACCGGCCCGGCGCATCCGGATTACCTGCCGCTTTGTCAGGGGCCGGGGCATGGCACCGGCTATCAGGATCAGATCATCATTGAGGCACGCGACTTTCTGCATGCGATTGAGACGGGCGAAAACACATGGCCCACGTTTCAGGATGGCCACGATGTGAATTGCATCATAGATGCGGCGATGCGATCAGCTCAGGCCGAAAAATGGCAAAACGTTTAGTCAGTGTAAGCAAACGAAAGGCTTGTAGATGACGATGAGAATTGGCAATGCGCCCTGCTCTTGGGGCGTGGAATTTGCGGATGATCCGCGCAACCCGACATGGCAGTCGGTCCTGAAAGACTGTGCCGCCGCTGGTTACAAAGGCATTGAATTGGGACCGGTGGGTTTCATGCCCGAAGACCCGGTTGTTTTGCGCGACGCTCTTGCGGAAAACGATCTTGAGTTGATCGGTGGCGTGGTATTCCGTCCGTTTCATGACGCGGAAGCCTGGGAGGATGTGCTGGACGCTTCAACGCGCACTTGTAAGGCGTTGACGGCGCATGGTGCGCAACATCTGGTCCTGATCGATTCCATCTCGCCACGCCGGGCGCCGACTGCCGGGCGCGCGGATGAAGCCGAGCAGATGGACGCATCCGAATGGGCGGCCTATCGGGACCGCATTGCCACCATCGCGCGGATGGGTAGCGAAGAATACGGTCTCACGGTTGGCATACATGCACATGCGGCGGGGTTCATGGATTTCGAACCAGAGCTGGAACGTTTGTTGAATGAGGTGGATGAAAGTCTTCTCAAGATCTGTTTTGACACAGGTCACCATTCCTATGCAGGGTTTGATCCGGTTGGCTTTATGAAGCGCCACATCGGACGCATTTCTTACATGCACTTCAAAGATATTGACCCTGCGGTCAAAGCGGATGTCATTGCCAAACGGACAGGGTTTTATGACGCCTGCGGTCAGGGGATCTTCTGCAATCTCGGGCAGGGCGACGTCGATTTTGCCGCTGTCCGGCAGGTTTTGATAGACGCAGGTTTTGAAGGATGGTGCACGGTAGAGCAAGATTGCGACCCGACGCTGGATCCTGATCCGATCGGGGACGCAAAGGCGAACCGCGAATACCTTGAGTCCATCGGTTTTAAGTAGGGAAGCCAGATTATGGAAAAACTGAACTGGGGCATGATCGGCGGCGGAGAAGGCAGTCAGATCGGTCCGGCACATCGTCTGGGTGCAGGCTTGGACGGCGCTTTCACATTCGCGGCTGGAGCGCTGGATCACCGCCCCGACGCAGGCATCAATTACGGACGCCGTATGGGGCTTGGGGATCGTGCCTACGGGAGTTGGCAAGACATGTTGGCAGGCGAGAAGGCACGGGAGGACCGCGTGGATCTGGTAACGGTGGCGACGCCCAATGCGACCCATTTTGAAATCACCAAAGCTTTCCTTGAGGATGGCTTCAATGTGCTGTGTGAAAAGCCAATGACAATGACCGTCGAGGAAGGCGAGGAAATCGTCAAACTCACGCGTTCAACCGGTAGGATTTGCGCCGTGAACTATGGCTATTCCGGATATTCTCTCGTCCGCCACATGCGGGCGATGGTGGCGCGAGGCGACATTGGAAAAGTGCGTCTGGTCAAGGCGGAATTCGCTCACGGCCATCATGCAGATGCAGCAGACGCCGATAATCCGCGTGTACGCTGGCGCTATGATCCGACACAAGCCGGGGTGTCTGCGCAATTTGCGGATTGCGGTATCCATGCGATGCATATGGCGTCTTTTGTCTGTCGGCAGGAAGTCACACGCCTGAGCGCGGATACGGTGTCCTGCATCGATGTGCGTGAACTCGAAGATGATGCGATGGTCAATTTCCGGATGGATGGCGGGGCTGTCGGGCGGTTGTGGACATCTTCCATCGCGCTCGGACGTCAGCATGGCCTGACACTCCAGGTTTTTGGGGAGACCGGAGGGTTACGCTGGGCACAAGAACAGCCCAATCAGCTCTATCACATGCCGCTCAATGGACGCTTGCAGGTCATCGAGCGTGGCGAAGGCAATCTGTCGCCCGAGGCAGATCGCACCAGCCGCGTCACTGTGGGGCACGCCGAGGGGATGCCGCTGGCTTTCGCCAATATTTACAGCGATCTGGCCGAAGCAATTCACGCACAAAAAGAAGGTCGTCCGATAGATCCGGCGGCCAACCTCTATCCGCGCGCCGAAGACGGGTTGCGCTCCATGGCTGCGGTTTATGCCGTTGCTGCATCCGGCAAACAGGACGGTGCATGGCTTGATGCACGCCCGCCGATGTTCAGGTAAGGGGGCGCAACGTCCCCCTTTCCACAACGGAGCAGGGAAAAATGCGCGCTTCCGGGTAACGGTTCGGGTCGTCCAGCATGGCGACCATCAATTCAATGGAAGAGGTCACGATCTGGCGGATTGGCTGGTGGATCGTGGTCAGATCAATGTTCTGCCAACGCGCCATTTCCATGTCGTTCAAACCGATAATCCCGATGTCTTCTGGTACGTTCAATCCACTGCCCCTGATCGCGGATAAAACACCGATCGAAAGAACATCATCGCCGCAAAAATAGGCCTGCGCCGGGTCTGAGGTCAGCAAACGGAGCATTTCATTGCGCCCGGCATCAAAGGAATAGGCCTCTGCAAAGGAATAACTGGTTTCCAATCCGGGTTGGGTGTTCAAAACTTCAAAGAAACCTGCGTAACGGTCTTGAGTGGATGTGGCGTCTTCGGGACCACCCAGGAAGGCAATCTTCCTATATCCCCGCGCGATCAGGGTACGTGCCGCCATGCGCCCGCATTCAACGTTATCAATTCCGACAACATGTACCTGCGGTGCACTGGAAGACCGCCCAAAGCTATGAACAACGGGAACCCCGGCATCCCGAAACGCTTGTGCAAACTCGGGCGACAACGTGGAGGAGGCAACAACAGCACCGTCCACGGAGTATTGGCGCAACATGCGTACCGAGGCATCCGGATTTGTTTCATCCGTCAGGTTAACCAGCAAGGGTCGCAGGCCGCGGTCTTGGAGGCCGCGCGTAAACAGGTCAAAAACCTGTAGAAAAATGGGATTGTGGAAGTTGTTGGAAACGAGGCCGATCAATTTGGTGCGCCCGGTGGTCAGAGAAGATGCCAGAGCATTCGGGCTGTACCCCAGTTCCTTTGCGGCTTTTTCTACTTTGCGCCGCATTTTTTCGGAAACCGACGCCCCATCCGTGAAGGCGCGCGATACGGCAGATCGGGATACTCCGGCGCGCTCGGCAACCTCTTTCAATGTGATGGCCATGAACCGACATATCCGTTTTCTGCGATGCCGTGAGGGTGTCACGCCGCTTTATCCTTTTGAAAGTATGAATTTCAAAGAGCAATTTTGCAACCGGTTGCAAAAAAAATGTGAGTGTGCTTAGCTGGAGTCGGAGAGGCGACGCAGGTCGCTCTTTTGCCATGAGAACGGTAAACCTTGGGAGGAAAACATGACATCATTGATGAAGAAACTGGTGCTGGCCACGGCAATTGTCGCCGCACCTTTTATGGCTGCGACTAATGCGGCTGCGGAAGGCGAAAAATACATTCTGGTCAGCCACGCTCCGGACAGTGACAGTTGGTGGAATACCATCAAGAACGGCATTGCACTGGCGGGCGAGCAGATGGGTGTTGAAGTTGAATACCGCAACCCACCCACAGGCGATCTGGCGGATATGGCACGCATCATCGAGCAGGCAACAGCATCCGGTCCAAACGGGATTATCACGACGCTGGCGGATTTTGATGTGCTGAGTGGTCCGATCAGATCCGCTGTGGATCAAGGCATCAATGTGATCATCATGAACTCAGGTACCCCTGAGCAAGTACGCGAAGTCGGCGCCTTGATGTTTGTGGGTCAGCCTGAATATGACGCAGGTTATGCCGCCGGTCTGCGTGCCAAGGGCGACGGCATCGGCAGTTTTGTTTGCGTCAACCATGTGATTTCCAATACCGTTGTGGGCGAACGCTGCCGTGGTTTCGCCGATGGTCTGGGGGTTGATCTGGGTGATAGCATGATCGATTCCGGTCAGGACCCGGCAGAGATCAAGAACCGTGTCACCGCTTACCTTACGGCCAACCCTGAAACGGATGCAATCCTGACGCTTGGGCCAACCTCGGCAGACCCGACGATCGCAGCCGTAAAAGAAATGGGCATTGCGGGGGATATCTATTTCGGAACTTTCGATTTGGGTACCGAGATCGTCAACGCGATCAAGGACGACATCATCAACTGGGGTATCGACCAGCAGCCGTTCCTGCAGGCCTATCTGCCGGTCGTGGTTCTGACGAACTATGACCGTTACGGTGTTCTGCCAGGCAACAACATCAACTCTGGACCGGGCTTCGTGACCAAGGACGCATTGGGCAAAGTCGAAGAGTTCGCGGGTCAATACCGCTAAGCAGAACAAAGAGGGCGGCATCCGCGCGGGGCGGGGGCCGCCCTCTTTTTCTCAATCCTCTCAAAGGACATACAGATGTCAGATGCTCAAACGACCGACGAGCGCGTGAAGGAAATTTCCGGGCTGCGCAAAGCGCTGATCCGGCCGGAACTGGGCGGCATCGTGGGCACCGTCGCCGTCTTTACCTTCTTTCTGCTCTTTGCCTTCGACAGCGGCATGTTCAATGCCCAAGGCATCATGAACTGGACTGTAGTTTCCGCGCAATTTGTGATCATCGCTGTGGGCGCTTGTCTGTTGATGATATCCGGGGAATTCGACCTCAGTGTCGGATCCATGATTGGTTTCGCCGGTATGATGATCGCGATTTTCGGCGTCACCATGGAACTTCCGATGTGGATCGCAATCCTGATTACCTTTGTAATCTGCGTCGGCTTTGGCGCAGTCAATGGGTACATTGTGGTCAAGACCGGCCTGCCCAGTTTCATCGTCACATTGGCCACCCTGTTCATTCTGCGCGGATTCACGATTTTCATCCCTCAAACGCTTGAACGCAAAACCATCATCGGCGGTATCCGCGAAGCCGCAGAGGGAGATTGGCTGGCGCCCCTTTTTGGTGCCAAGATATTCGGTGGCTTTTTCCAGATGCTTGGGGATGCCGGCGTCATTGACGTCTTCCAGCGCGGCACGCGGCAAGGGCAACCTGTCGTGGACGGCATCCCGATGCTGATCGTTTGGGCGCTTTTGTTGGTTTTGATCGGTCACATACTGCTGACGCGCACCAAATTCGGGAATTGGATTTTTGCAGCCGGCGGAGATCCGGAATCCGCGCGTAATTCCGGTGTTCCGGTGGACCGCGTCAAAATCACGATGTTCATGTTCACCGCCTTTTGCGCAACGGTCTTTGCGACCTGTCAGGTCATGGAGTTTGGCTCTGCGGGGGCGGATCGTGGCTTGCTCAAAGAGTTCGAGGCAATCATTGCCGTCGTCATTGGTGGTGCATTGCTGACGGGGGGATATGGTTCCGTCATCGGTGCGGCTCTCGGCGCGCTGATCTTCGGTGTGGTGCAGCAGGGATTGTTTTTTGCGGGCGTTGAAAGTTCGCTTTTCCGGGTATTTCTTGGAGTGATCCTGCTCTTTGCAGTCATCCTGAACACCTATATCCGCCGTATCATCACAGGGGAGCGTTAAGATGTCTGATCCAATCATCCAGATGGTGAACATTGAAAAACACTTCGGGCGGGTGATCGCCCTGGCCGGGGTTTCTGTCGACGTTTTCGCCGGGGAATGCCACTGTCTGCTGGGTGATAACGGCGCGGGCAAGTCGACTTTTATCAAAACCATGTCGGGCGTGCACAAACCCACATCCGGTGACATCATCTTTGAAGGCAAACCGCTTGATTTCGCCGACCCAAGGGATGCGATATCAGCTGGTATCGCGACGGTTCATCAGCACTTGGCAATGATTCCACTGATGTCCGTCAGCCGCAATTTTTTCATGGGCAACGAGCCGGTCAAGAAAATCGGGCCAATTGATTTCTTCGATCACACCTATGCCAATCGGGTCACGATGGAAGAAATGCGCAAAATGGGTATCAATCTGCGCGGGCCTGATCAGGCCGTGGGCACATTGTCGGGCGGTGAGCGTCAAACCGTCGCGATTGCGCGCGCTGTGCATTTTGGAGCAAAGGTCCTGATCCTCGATGAACCGACCAGCGCCTTGGGCGTACGGCAAACGGCCAATGTGCTGGCAACCATCGACAAGGTACGCAAGCAAGGGATTGCGGTGGTATTCATTACCCACAACGTCCGGCACGCGATGGCGGTTGGGGACAGGTTCACGGTCTTGAATCGCGGTCAGACGCTCGGCACAGCAGAGCGTGGCAAGATCACACCTGAAGAGCTACAGGACCTGATGGCCGGGGGACAGGATATGGTTGCATTGGAAGGAAGCCTGGGCGGCACAGTTTGATGTGCAGGGCTGACGGCAACAACGCCGTTATGGTCGGGAAATACTGAAAATTGCTTGTCGGTTTTGTCCGGCCCACTACACGCTCGACGGGAAACAGCCCGCGCTGAGAGTGCAATCTCGGTCGTTCAAATTGGTTTGCATCACACTGGTGGTGACAAGTGTGGATGCGAGTCCGGATATCGCTGGAGTCGCGCGTCAGCCTCTGCGTTGGAGTCTGTTCCGTTTCATTTAAAAGGCAGAGATACTCTGCTGTTTACGCAACAGTGCCATTCGTCGGGATCACCTTGGACAACCTGTTTTGAGTGCGCGACCCGGTCCCATATTTAGTTTTGGGTCTGGCAAACTCAATGCAATTCGTTTTGTGCCGCAGTGCCGCCGCGCTGTTGTCAAATCTGCGCGATGAAGCTGCACGCGTTGGCACGTTTGTAGACGGATTTTTAGCCGGGCCTCTTTGGCTCGGACTAGAGATTGCGTTGCTTAAGGGCACTATCCTGATCCAGCTGTCGGAAGAACGACATCGCGTTCATCAAACCAGATCTTGCGCAACGAATCAAAACATCAATCGGGCGGGGACGAACGCCACGTAATTCCCCTGCAATTAACCTACAAGTTCTTTCAAATTTGATGTGAATTACAATAAAATGTAACTATAACGCGAAACAGATCATTAACTAAGCCCGGTCGCTTAAATGGTGAGCAAAGTGTGGCTCGTAAAAGGCGTCCGGCGGCTCACAAGGGCCGTGTACTTTTGGCAGTCGAAATATGGTGTCGCGGTTTATCAGATGAACCACGATGATGAGGGTAACTTGATGTTTTTACATCTTTTTGAGGGATGTTCCTGTGAGTGATAAGTTCGAAGTTTCTGATGAAACGACACAACAAGAGCTAATGGAAATCATGGCGAGCCTGAAAGAAGGGCAAGCCGGCATTGACCTCATTTTCATGGACACCTCTTCGAAGTCGGACGTGTATTTTCCCGAGGGAACAGACATCTCAAAGCCGTTGATTCTTGGGGATGATCTGCTCTTTGTGCAGCCGGATGGCCAGATCGTGGGCCTGTTGGATGGTGCAAAAGGCGACTTTATCATCACAGCAAACGAATTGAGCGTCCCGTCACAGAATGTGGTGACAGTCGCGCTCGCTCAAGACGATTGGCAAACGATAGCGGATGCGATTGAGGTCAGCGAATTTGTTGCAGCTGGTGCGCCTGCAGGTCCTCCCGGCGGATCAGGAGAACAAGATCCGGTTGATATCGGCGATCCGCTGAACGGAATCGGTATTTCTCCCCTGTTACCACCCACTGATTTTGCATTTCCTGAGTTTCGGGAGCGCGATGTAGGTGCGGATGGCGGGACCGGCGAAGCCGATGTTCAATTCGAACTGTTGGGTGAGGCGCGGTTGATTGAAACGGACGGTGCTCTTGGATTCCGTTTTGCTGATTTCATTGGAATCAGCGCGGGCAATGCGGCGGACGGCGAAGCAATCACGTCGATCACGATCACCCTGCCCAATCTGCCAGTGGGAACAACGGCGACCGGGGGATCCTTCGTTTCCAATGGCGCGACTCAGACGTTTACCTTTACCGGTACGCCAGAGGCCTACGAGGCTCTGGTTCTCAATTTCCCGGCAGATTTTTCGACAGAAAGCCGGGTTGATACAACGCCGGGCGACTTGGACGCCACTGTCACGGCAACATCGAGCTTTGGCGGCACAACGGATTTCAATCTGCCGATCACGGTAGAACCCGAAGGCGATTTGGGTTTTGAGGGTACGGGTGTTTTGGAGGCGTTAGAGACCAATGGGCCGGTCGAAATGACCTTGGCCGAAGCTCTGAAACCAGTTCCCACAGATGCCGATGGCTCTGAAGTCGTGGACAGCGTCAGTCTGGTACTGACCGGTTTGCCGACGGGTTTGCTCAGCGACCCGTTTATCACGACCGGCGACGGCACTCGAATTGACATCACGAACGGCACTTTTGCATTCACAGGCACGCTTGCGGAATACGAAGATCTGGTATTGACTTTGCCTGCCGATTTTTCGACCACCAATCCAGGCTCCACGATCACGGGCGTTCTGAGTGCCACGACGAACGAAGGCGCGAGCGATACACAAAACTTTGAACTGGTTGTCCAAGCCACTCCTGATGTCGACATAGCGGCGCCGGATAGGTTTGCGACCGAAGACGGCAATGGCGCCGACGGGTCCGGCGTTTCAGTTGCACTCGACCTTGGTATCGCAATCACAGACGATGACGGTTCGGAATCCGACGCGCTTGTCACGATTGATTTTGCCGATTTGCCTGCAGGCACGACTTTTCAAGATACTCTCACCGGGTTGCCCAGCAACGGCATGTTTGATCCTGCCACGGGACGATGGGAAGGCACGCAAGCACAAGCCAACGCACTGCAACTGACCTTTCCTGGGGACTACTCGGGCACTGTAACCTCGGTGATCACCGCAACAACCGATGAAGGGACAGTGACGTCGTCCCAGACAATTGAAGTTGACTTTTCGGCCGATGTCGATATCGCGAATGATCCCATCGCGGCCGATGAAACCGATGCACCAGTAGTCGTGAATCCTGCGGCAACCTGGGCGGTTACAGTCAGTGACAATGACCAGAGTGAAGTATTGCAATTGGTGAGGCTGGAATTGTCGGGTTTGCCGGCCGGGGTTTTAGCGCTCAACGTGCCAACCTCCACAATCACCTATGATGCGGCAAACGGTGGCGCTTTTTCCTTTGAGGGGACCCCAGCGGAATACAGTGCCTTGCGCATCGCGTTTCCGACGGATTTTTCAACAGGCGTGAACCCGGTAGCGATTACTGGGACGGTATCTGCCATCTCAAATGAAGGTAACAATCAAGCGGCTGTGAGCCTGACGATTACGCCAGAGGGTGATGCTGCCA
Source organism: Paracoccaceae bacterium (assembly GCA_033344815.1). Lineage (NCBI taxonomy): Bacteria > Pseudomonadati > Pseudomonadota > Alphaproteobacteria > Rhodobacterales > Paracoccaceae > Paracoccaceae bacterium. The sequence goes on from JAWPMR010000001.1 coordinate 4,549,898, forward strand.
TAGATGTGTTGCCGTTTGCAGATCTGACCGAAGCCGAGGCAACACAGACCGTTGCATTGGGGCAGCTTTTGGACCCTCAGGCCACGGATCTGGATGGATCAGAGCAAATTGATCAATTGGTGCTGACGATCACCGGTCTGCCCGGGGGTCCGGCCTATACACTTTCAGATATCTTGAACTTGCCCGCTGGCGCACCTGTTTCCTTGATCACCGCGGCAGACCAGACACAAACGCTAACTGTCACACTGAACAGCAGTGATGTCGGGGATGTGCGGGCGGTATTTGCGGCCATTGAATTTTCGATCCCAACGGATTTTTCCACCGCGAACCGGTCCGAAACCGCAGCATCTGTCAACATGCCGATCATGGTCAGTGCGACGATCACCACAGATGAGGTTGGTCAGGCCACTGCCGACGCCTTTGTAAATGTGGGTTTTGTTAATGACATCGCCTTGACGGTGCCTTTGCGAATTGATGCGCAAGAGGACGGCGGCAACAACAACAGCACTGCGGGCGTGACGGTTCCGCTGGGCCTTGTGATTGCCATTACCGATGATGACGGTTCTGAGACGGAAACGCCCGGAAGCCCATTCAGCGCCGTGGTCGACATAACCTTTGGGGATTTGCCGGCGGGCACGACGGTCACAGAAGGGACGCTTACCGGAAACCAGTGGATGGGAACCGTACAGGAAGCACGCGACCTCGCACTCGAACTGCCGGGCAATTATTCCGGTACTGTGACGGCGGACGTAACTGTTACTACGCTGGAAGGCAGCCAGAATGGCAGTCAGGTCATCGTGGTGTCGCCAACGGCAGACATCGACTTTGCGGTCAGCGATCTGGTGACCGCTGAAACCGACGCCACGGTCGAGGTGAACCCATCGCAGGCCTGGCAGATCAGCGTCACGGAAACGGGTCCGGGCGCGGAAACTTTACAATCCATCACGCTGGAGCTCTCCGATTTACCGCCGGGCGTTTTGGTGCAAAACGTGCCTGCTTCATCCATTACCTATGATCCGGCAAATGGGGGCGCATTTACGTTTACCGGTACACCGGCAGAATACGCGGCCTTGCGATTGGTATTTCCAACCGATTACTCAACAGAGTCCGTAACGGGTCCGGCTCTGCCCGGCGGCGTTATTGCAGGAACGGTATCGGCTGTTTCCTCTGATGGGGCGGCTGGTCCCGTGCCTGTGAATCTGCGGATTACGCCAGAAGGCGACGTGCGCATTGATGTGACTGGCACGGCGGATCTGCAGGAAACCGACGCGCCGGTCGATTTTTCACCTTCTGACGTTTTGACTCCGGTGCCGACGGATGTGGATGGGTCAGAAACGATCACCCAGGTGGATGTCACGTTCAATGCCCTGCCCGCAGGGACGTTGTTTTCCATCAATGGCGTGGATTTCAACCCGGCACCTGCCACGCTTAATTTCACTGGCACATTGGCGGAATATGACGGCCTGATCATCCGCCTGCCTGCCGACTATTCCACGCAGTCGCAGACTGGTGCTTTGACCGGGACAGTTGTCGCGACAACGGATGAAGGCGGCACAGTATCCGAAAGTTTTGAGGTCAACGTGGCACCGGAAGGTGACATTACGCTGTCGGGTCCGCGCACGTTGAACCTGTCGGAAAACGATGCGCCGGGCGTCAGTGACTCTGATGCGACGACCCAGGCACCTGTCCAGTTTGCCCTGGCCAGCGCTTTGACGGCAACCGCCAGTGACGCGGACGGATCGGAGTCGATTGCTCTGATCGAGGCGAACCTGTCCGGACTGCCTACAGGGAGCGAGATTTCCTTTGACAATGGCGCGTCATTTGGCGCGATCAACGCGGGTACTTTCCCGGTGTCGGTGAACTCGCTTGCTGACTACCAGCAGATCATTGTCCGCCTTCCGGATGATTTCTCGACAGAGAGCCCGGCCAGTACCATTTCGGGCGATGTGACCTTCACGACCGATGAAGCCCTTTTGAACGGCGAGACCCTCGCTACGCCCAATGGCGGTGTGGCCTCAGATACGTTCTTTGTCACGGTCAGCGCGGAGGGCGATGTCGCCATCTCCGGATCAGAACCTATCGTGATCGAAGACCTCGGGACGCCGATTGATCTTGATCTGGCGGTTGCGGTAACCGATATAGACGGTTCCGAAACCGTGCAGGGCAACATTTCCGTGGCCTTTACCGGGTTGTCATCAAATGGGCCCACGCTCCTTTCAGATGGTACCGTCTTGACGGCTGCGGCAAATACATGGACGGGCGACGCTACCGCTTTGGCGGGACTTCAGATTGCCAGTTTCCCACAGCATTTTTCAGGAATTGTGACCGTCACGCCAACGGTTCTGACGAATGAAACAGGCGCTGCGGGACAAAGCGTTTCGTTCCTTGTGAGCGTCACGCCAGTTGCAGAGCCGATCATTTCGCTGAGCGTTGATGCCAGTGAAGCCGCCGTAGAGGTGGTGGGCGCCGACAATTTCGCGGTAAAAGAAGATGCATCTTTCCTGCTCGAAATCGACGCGTCGACGCCGGACCTTGATGGTTCGGAAACGCTGGTTGACGTCACTATTGAAAATGTTCCGGCGGGTTGGCTGCGCACGGGGGATGGACCAGTCAACCTTGCGCTCTTTGAACAAGGTGGTGGCGCTATCGCCAGCGCCACCGTTACTGGTACAACGCTTACCATCACATTGAACCCTGGCGTTTCGACACTGGATGCGGCTTTGCGGGTTACGCCTTTGGCGGATGATGATCGCGACGTGGATACGATTGTTGGTTCTGATCTTGTCGCCACCGTGACGGCGGTGGATACTGCTGCCGGTCTGTCCGACAATACGGCGACGGCGCAGGACAGTGTTAACGTGGATGTTGATGCAGTTATCGACACGTTGAACCTGACGGCCGTCAACCGAAGAAGTGGTGAAAACATCAATGGGCGCAAGTTCATAGATGCGGGTTTCACGCCCGGTTTTTCGCTGACCGATACTGACGGCTCTGAACGCTTTGACGCGGTCACATTTTCCGTCACGGTCGATACGGAAAGCGACGTGTTTGATCCGGCCAGTGACTCGGACATAAGACTGAACTTTCGGGGACAAGACGCTTTTGTGAATGTCACGAAAACCGACACAACTGCGGGCGACAATGTCGTTGAGTTCGAGATTGCGCGTGCGGCCGGTGCTACGGATGCGGAATTTTCCTCTGCGATTACGGTGATGCGCCTGAGTTTTCCGCAGAACTTCTCGGGCATTGCGACGCTCGATGGGGATGTGACCTGGAGTGAGACACAAACCGGTGACGCCGAGAACAGCACTTTGGACAATTTTGGTAGCGAAGCTTTCCAAAACGTTCTGACCGTGCGGCCGACCGCCGAGGCAACGTTGGATGCCGGACTTTTCGTGACGGATGGTAGTTTTGTTGAGTCAGGAAGCCCGCAAGAAGTCTTTGCTGCGGTTCAGGCCCGCCAAAACGATGCGTCCGGATCGAATGCGAATACGCTCACCTTGCAAGAGAGCACAGCGGACGGGTCCGGTCCGGGGCAGGTGCAGGCGTTTTTACGTCTCGACGCGTCCACGCCAGATACCGACGGTTCCGAAGAGCTCGAGACGCTGGTGATCACCAACCTGCCAACTTCCTGGATCGGCATCGCCGAAACAAATGGCAGTGTGAGTTTGTCGCAAGCAGATTTCTTCGCACTGGATGGCAGTGGCCCGATGACAGCCGCCGAATTTGCCAAGATTGACAGCGCTGAATTTGATGCCTCAACAGGTGCTCTGACCATTACCTTCCAACCCGATGTGATCAGTTTTGCAGGGTCAGTTGCCGTCTATCCAGCGCTCTATGAAGATTATGACGTGGATCGGGATGACAGTGACCCGTTCAGCGCCGATGGCAACTTTTTCGGGGCCGATCTCAATTTCGAACTGACCGTTACGGATGACAACTCGGCAAGCACCGCGCAGGTAAGCGCGGATGTCACCGTGGATGTGGATGTGGATCCGGTGAACAATTTTGGCAGAATTGACCTGTTTCAAACCGGCAACGAGCAGATCGTAGATGATGCTGGCGGTGTTTTGCCGTTCGGTTTCATTCCGCTCATTGATGACATGGATGGCTCGGAGACAATTATTGCGACCGTATTGCGCAACATTCCGCGCGGCATAACAGTATATGTCACTGATCTGGCGAACCCGACAGGTCCCAAGATCCCTGCGCTACTGACCGGTCTGAACAACGATGGAACAGCCGACTGGAGCCTTGAGAGCGATCAGTGGCTCGACTTGGAACTGCGTGGCATTCCGCTGCATTCCGCCGGAAAAATTCCGATTGAGATCGATATCGTCACACAGGAAGCGGACGGCGGCGGAGTTGGACTAAGCAGGTTGGTGAATGTAGACATCGTGATAACACCTGTTGCGGACGGCGGGGACCCCAGCGAAATCGCCTCAACCACGGAAGACACGGCGGTACTGGTGCAGCTTGATGGCAATATTATCGACAATTCAGGTATTTCTGCCGGGTCACCCGAAAGCGTTGTCGGACCTTATATCATTTCCAACGTGATCGCAGATTCAGAAGGTCGTTTGCCTCGTTTCTTTGATGGTGTGCCCAATGAGGTTGGTGTCGATGCTGCCGGTGATCCAGTCTATGACAATGAGATATTGTCGCAACCTGGCCAGCCTGGCACCTATTCGGTTTCGCTGGCGCAGGCAAACACGTTGCATGTGCTGCCCGGGCAGGACAGTAGCCTCGATACTGTCGTTTTTGATGTGACCGCGACCTACCGCGAGGACATTGATCCCCTCAATCCGGGCGATCCACCAAACCCGCAAGCGGAGACCACCAATACCGGCACCGTTACGATTAGCGTCAAAGGTATTGCGGATACGCCGACCATCGACCTGCAGGAAGCAGATCCGGATTTGACAACGGGTGGCATTCAGGAGTCGGACATCAATGCCGTCTATCTGCCAACAGGCACTACCGACGGTATCCGGAATGCAGACCTCGTTTATTCCTATGCCGGATATGACGATACGGTTTTCCAACTGACGCAGCGTGTGAGTGACACGGCTCTGCAGAACGGTTTTGCGGGTGTCTCAGACCCGTTTACAGCGGCTGACCCGATTGTCGGGGACCGTGGCGAAATCATCTTTGCGGACGGTGCGCCGGATGGGTCTGAAACGATTTACTATGCGATCACGGACGTGCCTGCTGGGATCAGGTTCTCAGGCGGCACACCGGTTGATCCTACAGGGGGCAGCTATATCGTCTCCGAAGCACAGCTGAACAATCTGATCGTGCGCCCGACAGGTTTGACGGAACCGACCTACTACAACATGACGATCAATGCGATTGTTCTCGAAGCGGATGCAGAGACGTCGAGCATCCCGGTTGTGGGGCCAACGACGAGCATTCAGGATGTATTGGATGCCATCGAAGCCTTGCCGGGTGGCAGTGTGCAATCCGAAGCGCTTTCGCTTTTGGTGCTGCCATCGGGCAACGGCGTCACACCGCCAGATTGCCCGCCGGATGATCCGCGCCTGCTGCCTATCCCAGAACTCCGGTTGGTGGGGATCGGCGATGAGGATACAGCAAACGCGTTCCAGATCGAGCTTGTGCCAAGCGGGCCTTGGGCCACCATTGATGATCTGACTACGCTGCCGTTGGGCGTCTCGGGTGACTTTGGTCTTGGATTAACAATTCCACCGGGCGCTACGCTTTCCGCGCAACCCGCAAGTGCCGTCTTGTTTGATCCAGTAACGGGTCAGTATGTGATTGATTTTGCACAACTTGGGTCGGCTGGCACCGTAACTTCCGGGAGCCTCATCTATACACCACCTCCAAATGAATCGTCGCTGAACAATCCTTTCACCACGGGTGAAACGCTCGGGAACGCTGATCCCTACGATTCTCTGCAAAACATCGAATTCACGTCGGTTCTGAACAACTACACTTGTGAAGTTTTCAGCAGCGATGCCGGTGAGTTCGTGACGGTGATCAATCCGGTCGTGGATGGCGCGACCATCGACATCGGTGGACCTGCTTCCATTCTTGAAGATGGTGTTTTTGCCGCGGATATTCAGATTTCCAGTGTCGATGGCGGCGAACGCCAAACCGGCGACATTGTGATCGATCTGAGTGGAGATCTGGGAGCGCAACTGTTTGGACCTTTGGGGTTGATCACGCCAGATGGCGGATCCGGGTCGCAATATTCACTGACACTTGCGGAGCTTGCCGGTCTCGAAGTGCGCCCAACGCCCAATTACAGTGGGCCGCTTACACTGACAGTTTCAGCGACAACAGAAGACATTGATAATTCAACGCTCACGAGTACCGTGACGCGAACCATTGATGTCATACCAGTCGCGGACACGCCGGTCTTCAATTACAACCCGGACCAAACACCAACGGAGACTGGATTGCCCCTGGTCACAAATCCGCTGGACCCAGTGCCGATCGTGACAATTGTCGAAGACAAACCCGTGCTGTTTTCGGATTTCATCCTGGCTGGGATTGCGCCCGATCAGGACGGGTCGGAAGCCGTGTCTGCCCTCATTGGACCGCTTCCGGACTATGTTGTGCTGGGCGGCAATGTCATCAATAATGGGGACGGTACGTTTACCGTATCGCGCGACAGCTTCTCCACGCTGACGATCAGCCTGAAAGAGGAACACAGCCGCACGCCGGACAGCCTGGATCCAACCATCCTGGCTGAGGTGCCGATCAATATCAGTGTGAACACGCTGGAACTGGGCAATTTTGATCAGGCCTCGGCGTCGTCACAGTTCCTGCTGCGGGTTTTACCAGACGCGGACAAGCCGACGGTGACGGCTGATGTATCGCCAAATACGGGCCTGGAAGATGACGGTACGGTTTATACGCTTACTCTTGAAGGCACCACTCCGGATCCGCACGAGACGGTTTCGTTTGAGGTCACTGTGCCGCTTGGAAGCCAGCTATTGATTGACGGCGTTGCGCAAACAATACCCGCCAGTGGTGTTGTAACAGTGCCCGGAGTTCCCGCCGCCGTGGTCGGTGGCAGCAGTGATGCCACATTTGTGCCGGACGGGCTGGTTACATTTGTCCCGCCGCTCGATTTTGCGGGCACTGCGGGTCTAAGCGTCGTTGCGGTCTCCTCTGACACGAGCGCACAATATAGCTACACTGATACGGAAAACTCGGATGTGGCGACGGTCAATCTCGACATCACGGGAACCCTGGATCTGGATCTGACCACCACTGCAATCGATGCTGTTCAGCCGGATGGGAGCGACTATGATGTACCGTTGGGCATCGACGCAGTCGTCACCGATACGCAAGCTGTGCCGTCGGAAACACTGGAAGAAGTGGTCGTCAGCTTTTCAGCACCCCTGGCAGCTGGCGTTGTCCCAAGCGATGGTGTTCTGTCGCCCGACCGGCAAACGCTGACAGTGACACGCGGTGCTCTCGCGCCTGCCGATTTCGCGCTGATGATCGCAGCATTGGCATTGACCGTGCCCGCCGCCGTTGCAGACCCGATTGATGGGACGGTTGTGGCGACAACAAACCACGGCACATCTGCGCCGGAAGCATTGGATATTACCATAAACGCGCGTCCGGAAATAACCGGAACAGTTGACGTGCCTCAGACCTTTGATACCTCTATCATGCTGACATTCGCCGACCTCACGTCCAATGCCGTGGATGCGGATACACCGTTGACGGTTGAAAACCTGTCATCCCCGGATCCGGACGTTCAAATTCAGGTCGCGGGCCAGGATGTCACGATCACCGTGCCGCCAGGCTATGTCGGCACGCCGATCTTGGAATATGACGTGGTTGACAGCGCGGGCACGCCTGCAAGTTCTGCCAATGTCGCCGAGCTGGATTTCGACACGCTGCAGATGCAAGACACGGGCGCGACTGTTGTTGGCCCGGATGGCATCGCGCGTGCGGTTCTTTCTGATGTGACTGGCGACGCGGCCTTGGGCGGTACAATCGCCAAAGGCACTGGCAATGATGACGCGGTGATCTGGGATGCGGCTGGCAGCTCCTATGCCGGTATCACGGACTTCCAACTCATGGGGGGGTCCGATTTTATCGACCTCGGTACTGCAACATCCGGATACACGGTAGATCTGGGGATCGGTAATGACATCGCTATCGGTTCGGACAACGCTGATATTCTGAACGGCGGTGCAGGGGATGATACGCTTGAAGGTGGTGCCGGTCTCGACACACTGACGGGTGGCGCGGGCGCGGATGACTTTGTTCTGTCCTCGGGTCCAATTGATATTGCAGATCTCATTACCGACTTTGGGGCAGGGGATCAGATCGACCTCAGTAATGCCATTAACGGCGTCAACGATATCACCGGGCTGGCCAGCTTTGATGCCGCGACGGGCGATCTGGAAGTGGGCGGTGTGACAGCATTCAATGTTGCTGCGGCTGGGGGCGGAATACCTGCTCAAGTCGAGGTGGTTTTTGAGGACGCATCCGGGGCCGCTCAAACCGCTATCCTTTAAGTCAGCGTTCGCGCAGGGCCTCAAGGCGGGCCTTGCGCAGCGGCTTTAACAGGTAATCCAAGACAGTGCGTTCGCCTGTCAGGATGTCAACCGACGCCACCATACCGGTGCGTATCTCGTTGGTTTCCTCGTTGCGCGTCAACGTGTTCGTTTGCGTCCGCACGATGATCGGGAAATAGGTCTCGCCCGTTGTTTCGTCACGTTCCGCATCCGCGCCGATGCGCACCACGGAACCGTCCAGAGCCCCGTAAATGGTGAAATCGAAGGATGTGAGCTTGACCTTCGCAGGCAGGTCCAACCGAATAAAAGCGATGTCTTCCGGGCGCACGCGCGCCTCCACTTCCAGCTTGTCACCCGCAGGCACGATGCGCGCAACTTCTTCGCCCGGCGCGATGACAGATCTCAGTGTATTGACGTTCAACACTGAAATAATACCCCCCACAGGCGCACGCAGGCTGGTGCGGTCCAGCACGTCCGAGGCACGTTTGAGACTTTCATCGATGATGCTCAACTCGTTCAGGGTTTCAGAGCGTTCTGCGTTGATCTCTGCGCGCCGGTTCAGGTTCAACTCCTCCACACGCGCCTCTGCCTCGCCGAGCGCTGTAGTGGCCTGCGCCCGGCGGCTGAGGACACCGTCACGCTCCTGGCGTTTCACCGTCCGTTCGCGCTCAATCGGAATGATCTGAGCGCGCGGCACAACACCGGAATCCGTCCGCAGCTTGATCTCTTCGTCCAGCAGGGTCAGGCTTTCGTCGATCCGCGCGAGGGAACTTGTCAGCTCGTCGATCTCTTGCGAGCGTTGGCTGACTTGCGACATCAGAATGGTACGTTGGGATAGATCTGCGGCTTTGCGACTGTCAAACAGCGCCATTTCGCGCAAAGCCAGAGGGCTGTCACTTGCAAGGCCGAGGTCGGAGAAATCGGGTGCGTTTTTCTGGACCAATTCAGCCTGCAGCCGCACCGCGCGTGCGCTGAGAGCGTCCCGCCGCGCCGTGATTTCGCCGAGACTGGCCGAAGCACCGACATCATCAATACGGATCAGAACCTGGCCCGCCTCAACCGTGTCACCCTCTGATATGAGGATTTCACGTACAATGCCGCCTTCAAGGCTTTCCACGTTGCGCGCGCGGCCTGACGGGACCACAACGCCCGTCGCGCGGGCCACGACCTCCACCCGCGCCCAACTGGCCCATGCAATAGCAGCAGCGGCAAAAGCCACAAGAAGGATCAGGAAGAGCGTTAAAAACCATCCGCGACCGGCCGCGGGGGCAGCAGCGTCCTGTTCAAAATTCCACTCCGACCCGCTCATGATTTTGCATCCGATGCCGGTTTCTGCAACCGTGCAAGGACGTCGTCTTTTGGGCCGTGTTGTTGTAGTTCGCCCGCTGACAAAACTGCAACCTCAGTTACAAGCTGCAACAGCGCCATCCGGTGTGTCGAAATGATCAGCGTCATGGGGCGGCGTTGCAAGGCGCGCTCAACACCTGCAATGAACAAGGCTTCTGATTGCATATCCATCGAAGAGGTCGGTTCATCGAGAATGAGCACGCGGGGTTGAGGCAGGAGCGCCCGTGCCAGGGCCACCATCTGCCGTTGTCCGCCGGAAAGGTTGCGCCCGCGTTCGGTGATTTGCATGGCAAACCCGTCAGGATGTGCGGCTGCAATCCGGTCAACACCGGCATCGCGCGAGGCGCGCAGAATGTCTTCGTCACGCGCGCCGGGCAGGCCAAAGGCGATATTTTCTGCCAGCGTTCCGGAAAAGAGAACCGCCTCTTGCGGCACAAGTTGCACCATGGAGCGCAGCGTTGCCGGTGCGATCTGTTGCGTGTTGATATCGTCCAAGAGCAATAAACCTTCGGACGGTGGCCACAGCCCTGCCATGACCCGGATCAGCGACGTCTTGCCAGCCCCGATGGGACCAATGACACCAAGCTTGCTTTCTGCGGGAACACTGAGAGAGACGGCTTTCAGCGCTGGCAACGCGGCATTCTGATAGGTGAGCGAGATCCCCTTGAGATCCAGCGCTCCGGTCCGAGATGTCGTGTTGATAGCGCGCGCACGGGCCGCAGCGTCAGAGGGTTTTTGCATCAGCGCATTGAGCGAGCGCAAAGTTGAAAGTGCAAAGCTGCCGCGCACAAAAAGCCCTGTAACGGCAGCGGTTGGTGCCAATGCACGTCCCGACAGGATCATTGCGGCGATGACTGCACCCATTGTGATTTGGCCTTCAAGCGCCAGATACACGCCAATCACCACGATCCCGATGGAGGAGGCTTGCGTGACAAGTGCCGTCATGGTTGTGGCAAAGGTCGCCAGCCTGCGGCTCTTGGCCTGTGCCTCTGCGGCCTGTGCGCTTTGTGTTTCCCAGCGCGATTGCATGCGGCTTTGGCCCGAAATCGCCTTGAGCGTCTCAATCTCGGAAACGGACTCTGCGGCGACCGATGTTTTGGCCCCTCCGGTCGCGCGGTTCTGCTCAGAGGCACCGCGCAACGGGCGCAGAATGAACAACCCCATGATCAATACGAACCCCAGTGCCAAAGCGGGTGGCAGGGCAAGAGGACCGCCGATGTAGTAGATCAACAGAATAAACAGAACCGCAAACCCAAGGTCGATCAGATTGGACAGGGTTTGCGATGAAAAGAACTCTGCTACCTGCTCATAGTCTTTGAGCGTATTCATCAGGGCGCCCGATTGCGGGATGTCCCCATCCAGTTGCAGGTTCGCGACATGGCGAAACACGTTTGCAGAGACGCTGCGGTCCACTTTGCGCCCGATGCGATCAATGATCCCGGACCGCACCAATTTGAGAATGGCATCGAACCCGAGAGCCAGTCCGACACCCGCCACCAGTGACCAGAGCGTGATAAGTGCTGCATTCGGGAACACACGATCATAGACGTTCATTGTGAACAGAGGCACGGCCAGCGCCAGCAGGTTGATGAGGACGGAGGCGAGGATCACCTGCGCGTATTCCGGCCAATACGGGCGAAGCGCGCCCCATAGCCAGTGCCTGAATGAATGGCTCGCAGTCTCGTCTGGCACTGTCTCAACGTGCTGTTGCAGAAAGATCGCGTGGCCCAGATAGGTTTCTTCAAAAGCTGATAAACTGACCGTCAGCGCGTCCGACGACTGACTTGGCATAAAGACCACACATGATCCATCCGAATTGCGGGTCAAAAGTACGCAGGCGTCTTTGCCGCGCAGCAAGAGCACCGCGGGGAGGTTGTCGGACGCTATGTCGGCCAATTTGCGTCGGACCAGACGGGCGCGCATCCCATTGCGATCTGCTGCGGTCAGAGCAAGGTCTGGCGTGAGGCGACCATCCGGCGGTAAGGCAATCCCATTGATCAGCGTTTCAATGGCAACGTCGCGCCCCGCCATGCGCATGGCCTCCACAAGGCTTGCCGCCAGCGGATCGCGGGGTTGCGCGGTTAAGGTCCAATCATCAATGGCCTTGGGTTCATCTGCTTGGGGTGTTCCATCAGAAACGACCCGCGCAGAAATATGGGCCATGCGCGACTTTTTCGGACTGGTTGGTTCGGAAATGTCAGACCTCCGTTTCGCAGATCAATCCGACGGCAGACTTTTACGCCAGTCGCGGAAGCTGATGGCGTCATCCCGTGCTCGGTCACCCGGTGTGTTCAAGCCGGGTGCACCCTGTTCGTTCACTGCATAGGCCTGACTGTCCTCCGGTGGGGTGATGCCCAGTGTTGGCAGCAAGATACCGGCGGCAGCCAGAAGGCGATATTTGACGAATATTTCCAGAGACCGCGAATTCAACAAGTTGGTTTCGGCCTGAAACAGGGCGTTCTGCGTGTTCAAGACATCAATCAGCGATCGCGCACCAACGTCGAATTCCTGCTCGTAAGACGCCAGCAGGTCGCGTGACAAGGAGGCCTGTCGATCCAGGATCGAAGCCCGCCTTTGTGTCGATTTCAAATTGGACCAGGACTGGCGCACTTCGCGCTCGACCAGGCGGGTTTGCGTCAGAAGACGAGCGCGTTGTTCACTGACGCGTCTGATCTGTTCCTCACGTTGGCCCCGTTTCCGGTTGCCCTGAAATTCATAACGCAGCACCAGACCGATAGAGGCATCGTTCACTTCCCCCTCAAATCCGCCCACGTCTTCGCCATAGCGGGTTTCCGCTTCCAGATCGAGCGTGGGGAAACGGTTGGAATCTGCCTGACGAGATAAAGCTTCTGCGGCACCGATGTCGGATTGGAAAAACAGGATGGTGGGATTGAAACGCCACGCTGTCGCCAGCGTTTGGTCGAGATTGTTGGGCAGCTTACTCCCGATTTCGGGTACGTTTTGCAGATTGTCTGGCGTGACACCCACCGTTTCCAGGAACAATGTACGTGCGTCCAGATCGGTCAGTTCAAACTGGATGAGCGTGTCTTCCGCAAGAAACAGGCGTTCCTCTGCTTGCTGCAGATCGGCAATGCCCAAAACACCGTTGTCATAGGCGCTTTGAATTCGGGCCATGACGTCGCGGTGATACTCCAGATTCACCCGTGCTTTTTGTGTAAGGGCCTGCGTACGCAAGACTTCGCTATGCACGCGGATGGCTTCAAGGGACAAAAATTCCGACCGCTCAAGCACACGATAGGCTGCCGCATCAATGCGGTAAGCCTGACGTTCGATCTCCGAGCGCGTCGACTTTCCGTCATAAATACGCTGGGTGATCCGCGCATTGACTTCATATCCAAAAAGCGCGTCGTCGGATGCGGTCAGGTCGGTTGTCCGCGTTCCATTGTTGATGCTGCCTTCTGATCGGCCTTCAAGTTCAACACGCGGCGCCCAGAAGCTGCGCGCCTGATCCAGTTCAAACTCAATGGCTTGCTTATTGGCTTCCGCAGCTTTTATTTCCGGGTTTGTTTCAAGCACGAAGAGGATCGAGTCCTCCAACGAAAGTGCCTGTGCCTGTTGCCCCAGAGATGTAAGCGCGAAGAGCGTGCAAACTGGCAATGCTGTGATTGCCTTAGAAATCGTTTTTTTCATTTTTTTACCGATTACTGCTCATCATGCACTGTTGTAGGCATGTTACAATTGCATAATCAATACTACCAGAGGTAGCCTTGTTGCAACTGTGCTGTCAGTGCAATAACTCCAAGAGAAACAATCAAAAGGCAGGGTCCAAGTGCTGTATCGATTTTTTGCTATCATTCTGCTTGTCTTGCCGTTGTCCGCGACCGCCCAGGACTTCGGTACCATCAACTTTGACTTCGATTCCGACCAGCTGGATGCGCAGGGAATTGAAGCTGTAACCCAAATTGCCGATCAACTGAAAGAGCGGCAAAGCTACAAGCCCACGGTGGTAGTTGGCTTCACAGATGCTGTGGGATCAACGACTTACAATGATGGACTCGGGTTGCGTCGGGCTGAAACGGTTGCGGCTGCGCTCGAAGCGCAAGGGGTGCCCGTGAACCGTATCGGCGCGATAGCCTCCCGTGGCGAACGGGAATTGCTGGTCAGCGTCACCGGACCGGAGCGGCTCAACCGGCGTGTAACGGTCTCGCTGGAAGACATCATGAAGGCCTGCCGGACCTATCGCGAAATTCCGCTTACGCCGGCATCGGTGGGGGCAGAATTGCAGACGGATCTCAGGACCCGACTGGCAGAGGCGGTACAATCCTTTGATCAACTTGCCGCCTCTCGGCGAGATGGCGCCGCCTTTCAGATGGCGGGCGCGGCGCGCGAGGACTGCGGGATTGCGGTTGGATATGATGCCGATGCGGTGCGCAAAGCAGAATACGCACAAAAGTGTTTCTGCAGTTCTGCACGCATGCAGGCGGCGCTCAAATAGCCTCAGACGTGATGCGCGCGAGCGGAGAAAGGCCGAAGCTTTTTCCCGGAAAACTCCGGTCCTCTGGTATGTCTTTCAAAAATTGAAAGACACGCCTGCCATGAACCCTTGCTGTTCGACATCATAGAGAAAATCCGGCTCGTCGCGATCCACCGACAGGTATCGATATCCGAAAACGCCCGATACCGCATCGGTGAATTCATAGCCAACGCCGCCGAGCACATCGACCATGGCATCCGAGCCGGCGCCGAATCCGCCCGCATAGGCCCAGCCCGTCGCAAACCAACGATCTGTAATATTTGTCCGTCCCCGCAAGCCGAGGACAGGATCAAACCAATTGTCGCCTGAGGACGCACTGGTGGCAGGTTGTGTGCCCGCCGAGAGGTTCAGGTCGGTGGATACGTTCCAATACCTCAGTCCGCCACCTGCCCAAAGGGTCGTCTTTTGGCTATCCCGAACCCTGTATTCCCCCAAGATAGTTCCGATTGAAGAAATTGAATCAACTTCGGCACTCCCAAAGTTAGTGCCCGGCGTGACGCCTTCTGAATTCAGATTTACATATTGATAATCGAATGTTAGCCCGTAACGCCCTTTGTTGGCATTCAAGATGATCATTCCTGCGAGATCCAGATTCTCAAGAATGTCGGAGAAACTCAGATCCACATCAACGGGCGGTAAACCGGACCCATATTGCACAACACCGGTTTGGCCAGCGCCCCAGAGATACGGTGTAATCCGGTAGTTCCAAGATTCCGAGGATTGCGCGACCACGCCCGTCGCACCCGTACAGGCAGACGCAACGACAACACAAGATAACCGTAAAAGATTTAAACCCATAAATTCAGCCTCTCGGCACAAACACGAAAATTCATTGTCTTGCACTATCTATACGGTATCAACCTGCGTCAACCTATCGCAATTTCAAATCATTTTTGGGTTAACACTGCGTTCACTGCATTAGGGGTCGATTCACGCTCATGTGCAAACCGCGTGGTGCAATCGTGCAGAGAAGGAGCCCGTGCAATATCAACCGCTTATTTTAACACGAAACACGGCGCACAGACCCCAGCTTCAGGCCCGCGTAACGTGGAGCGCCGTATGTTCGCCTTACCGCGGCTGTCTGATGTTGCCCAGAATTCGCCGGATACCTCAGGTAAACCGTGTCAAACTTGCCCTGTTCTTGTTTTAGGATGTTTCGAGAGGAGATCTTCGGGCAAAACGTTCGGTTCTATCGCGCTGCTCGCATGCAGCATATGCCACGCTAATACCAGATTGCTGGAAAGAACGGGCAGACCGGTTACGTCACGCAGCCTGGGGATGACGTCCAGGGTGCGCAGGTTGGTGCAGGATAAAAAAACCGCATCAATATCCACGTCTTTGACCAGCCGACATGCGGCATCCAAGAGCGATTTTTCGTCAATTCGGGCCACTTTGGCTTCTTGGTCTTCGGCGAAAGTGCCAAAAACGGGTGTCTCAATTTTCTGGTCTGACAGGGTCTGACGCAGCTTTTGGGATACGCTTTCGACATAGGGCGACAGGAAGGCAATTCGGCTGACACGCAAAGCGCTGCATGCCGCAAAAAGCGCGGAAACCGGTTCCGTTACGACGATTGTCTGCGTACCCTGGCGTATGCATTGAGCGACGCGTGCTGCGCCGATTTCGGCCGTGCCGGATGTGCAACCATAGCCAAGCACATCAAACGTGACGCCGCGCGGCAAAACGCGTGCGGCCGCCGCAAGGTGGTGTTCCATTTCCGCAAGGGTCTCGGATGTAACGGTGGTTGAGGATGGCACGCGGGTGACTTGTAGGCTGACATCTGCGGGAAGAAGGCGGCGTAAGTCATCTTCAAGCGTGACATCTGATTGCAGCACAATGAGACCCAGTTGCGGGCGCGTGCTCTGATCGAGAGTGTAGTCAAAGATCCGATCCGCCATCATATTAACCTTGGGAGCTGTCGTGGCGCTGGTGTTGACAGGTATTCCGCGCCGGTTTCGGTGATCACGATATTTTCCTCATGCACGAGAGTTTGGCCGGAGGCGATCTCTATGCCGGGTTCCAGCGTCAGCACCATGCCGGGAACAAGCTTGGTCCGATCGGCCGCGATCAGAGAGGGCCATTCGGTCAGTTGCATGCCCAGCCCATGGCCCAATCGCCCCGCGACTTCCCCTCCGGCGACGATGCGGTCCATGCAGTGAAACAAATCTGCGGCGGTTATACCGGGACGCGCAAGCTCAAAAGCCTGATCCGTGGCTTCCAGCAACTGGGCATAGGCATCATCCACCGCACCGCTGACCGTTCCGATGGCGAAATTGCGATCAAAATCGCAGAAATAGCCATCAAAAACCACGCCGGTGTCCAGCATCAGAACGTCGCCATCCTCAAGCGGCTTGGAAACGGCCGGTGCAATAACGTCACCGTACCCGCCCGGGCCAGCGCCTCCCGCAAGATAGGCAACCCAATCGGCACCTTCTTGAAGGCACAGGATTTGAAACTCTCGAAATACAGCGTCCAGGGGAGCGCCCGTCTGTGCAATCTCCTTCACGCGGGCGAAACTGCAATCCGCCACAGCGCAGGCAGTGCGGATCTTTTCAATCTCGCGCGGCGATTTTACCATCCGAAGGGTGCGCATGATGCTGTGATCATGAACCATCACGCGCGGTTCAACGGCGGACTTCAATGCGGCCCAGGACGTCAGGGGCATGCGCAGATGGCTTTCCATGTCACTGGGCACACCGATCCGGCCGTTCTGGGGCACAAACTCGCTAATAGCGTCCGCCAGAAGGTTTACCCCATCATCGGTATAGTCAGGGGACCGCCATGTCCGGATGTCGCTGATCCAGCTTTGTCCCATAAGGTGCGCACCTATGGATGGAATGATCGCGATGGGGGTCCCGCTCTGGGGCAGGAGGACAAACCAAGGTCGCGTCGGGCTTTCCCAGAACCGGGTGAGAAACCCAGTGAAATAGCGCATTTCGGGCTCAGTGGTCAGCAACAATGCGTCCAGATCTGCCTGTGCCATTTGTCTTTGCGCAGCCTTTACCCGATGTTGGTATTCCTCATTTGGAAATCCACGCGTTGACGTGATCACGCCTCGGGACCTTCACTGAGAATGAGCAACACGCGAGACCCGTCATCCAGATGTAATGTTGTGCGATGCGGAGCGCTTGCCACCAATGCGGCAAGTCCCGCGGCACCCGAAGGCGTACTGGGCAATTCAAATTCTGCTGCGGTCTTTGCCCCTGCGTGGCCTTCGTCTTCACTTAAAGTGACAAAGAAATCTGCATCCCGCGCCAGACCTTTCAGCGCGATGAGCGACGGTTCCTTGCAATCCAAACGCCCCATTGCAGAGGCCGGCCCATGGGTTTGGACCGGCCCGCCGGATTCAATTGAAGCGATCAACGCGGGGGCTGCTTCTGGCTCGACCACGACAATCAACGGGTCGTTCCCCCAATGGTCGCGTGCGCTGGCGGCTGCAGCACCGGCAAGACCGCCGACACCCGCTTGTAGAAAAATATGGGTTGGCGCTTCGTCCATTTGTGTGAAAACTTCGGCCATCAGCGCCAGATAGCCTTCCATCAGTCGGTGCGGTCGCTCAAAATACTCCGGCCATGAACTGTCTGACAAAAGGACAGCCTTTTGATCGGTGGCGGCATTGGATGCGGCTCTCATGCTTGCCTCATAATCGCGGCCCTCACGCACAACTTCGCCACCTTCTTCAACCAGCCGATCCGCAAAAGACTGTGGCACGGTCTCAGCAATGTAAATGATCGAGCGCGCGCCAAAAGCCGCCGCACCAGCAGCGACCGACATCCCGTGATTGCCCGCGCTGGCAGTGATGTATGTTGCCCCTGAAGCCACCCCGGCCGCGTGATCGCACGCGATGACATATGCTGCGCCCAGGGCTTTGAAACTGCCAAGCCCCATGCGCGCGCGTTCGTCCTTCACGATAACCTCGCCGACGCCACAAAGCTCGGCTAATGCCTGCGCGCGCACAAGCGGCGTGATACCGGCACGTGGACAGCGCTTTAGCATGTTGACTGGGTTCTGCGTTTGAATGCTCGGCATGGGAACATCGGAAAGAGCAGCGTGCGACAAACCGCTATCGCGATACGGGTTTTGGACTATCTTCATGAACAAACGGTGCGCCAATTTTCAGGGCGCGTCAATTCAGTGGATCAACATGAACCGTGCGAAAAGCAAATTGCGTCTGCCCGATGGTTAGGCGTAGGTTCGGTCCATGACTACTCATACCATTCCCCGCTTCGCCGCTCGTCTGAACGCTTTTAAAATTGGCGCTGATGCCTATTGGCCCGGCAAAAACACAATCGCCACCGCAGATCTCCTCGCCCGTGCGGCGACTGCAGGCTTGAACGCCGCTGATCTGAACTATCCTGATCATTTTGTTCATGATCGCCCGGCCGATTTGACGCGCGTACTTGAAGACAATGGCATGGTGCTCAACGGTATGGCGATGCGGTACTACACCGATCCGGGTTTCAAATTGGGCGCGTTCACGCATCCTGATGCCGTGGTGCGCCGCGCGGCGATAGATGAAACAAAACGCGGGCTGGATACGCTGGCTGACATGGGTGGTCGCCTCATGACGCTCTGGATGGGTCAGGACGGCTTCGATTATTCGTTTCAGATGCGCTACGCAAAGGCTTGGGACAATACACTGGCAGCCATGGCTGAAGTTGCCGATCATAACCCGGATATCGACATTGCACTTGAGTACAAGCCCAACGAGCCGCGCGCCTTTGCCTTGATGCCGGACGCGGCAACAACATTGCTGGCAATCAAGGAGGTGGGGCGGCGCAATACAGGGGTTACCCTGGATTTCGCACATGTGCTTTATGCCGATGAAATGCCTGCCTTCGCCGCTGCGCTTGTTGCGCGTCACTCACGCATATTGGGTGTGCACCTGAATGACGGTTATGGAAAATGGGACAATGGGTTGATGGTGGGTGCAGTTCACCCCATTCAAACCATTGAGCTTCTGGTGGAGCTGGAGCGCTCAGGTTACGACGAAGCGATCTATTTTGATACTTTTCCCGATCACTCCGGCCTCGATCCCGTGGAAGAGGCCCGAACCAACATCGAAGTTGTACAGAAGCTGCGCGGTATCGCAGCGCGGCTGGTAAATGATGCGACACTGGAAGCGGCCATTGCCCGTCAGGATGCGCCCTTGGCCATGCGATTGGTTCAGAGTGTGATGCTGGCGTGAGCGTATTTGTTGTTGGGTCTTTGCATCTGGATGTGGTTCTGAGCGCGCCGCATTTGCCGCGTCTGGATGAAACTGTGACAGGGACTTCGGTTGACTATGTTTTTGGCGGGAAAGGCGGCAATCAAGCAGTGGCGGCCGCGCGCCTTGGTGCCGACGTGGCCTTTGCCGGGCGGGCGGGCAGCGATGGCTTTGGCGACATGCTGCGCGCGGCGTTGCGCCAAACGAATGTCGACATCAGCCAGCTGCAAAAAGACGATGGCCCCAGTGGTATGAGTGCTGCGATCGTCGATGCGCAGGGAGAATACGGTGCGGTGATTGTTTCCGCCGCCAATATGGATATTGACGCCGCCGCGATAAAAATTCCGGCGGGCACACGCGTGGTGCTTTTACAAAACGAAATTCCGCAAGAAGTGAATATGGCCGTTGCTGAACAAGCCAGAGCCGTTGGCGCGCAGATCTGGCTGAATGCTGCGCCGGTACGGGATGTACCAGATGTTCTCGCCGAAATGCTGGACCTCATGATCGTGAATCGGGTGGAGGCCTGCGCCTATGCTCACCCGGCGGTTCCAACACTGGAGACACGAGGCAAAGATGGCGTCATTTTTGAGGGTGTGAATATCGCGGGATACCCGGTTTCCATTGTATCGGCGCACGGTGCGGGCGACATGTTCGTTGGGGCACTGGCCGCGCGGGTTGCGATGGGGCAAACCATTGCAAAAGCGATCCCCTTTGCTCAGGCCGCTGCGGCTCTGCATGTGTCACTTCCGCTTTCAGAGCGTGCGCGCCTCAACGCTGAAAAAACCGCCGCATTCCTTGAGGCTCAGTCCAACCGGTAAAACCGCACGGCCGTTCCGCCAAATATATCGGCGCGTTCCGCCTCCGACAGATGCTCTGTCAACGAAAGGGCGGTGTCGTGCCAGTCTTCGTATTCTGCCTGCAACCGACATACAGGCCAGTCCGAGCCCCACATCACGCGCGCCGAACCAAAGGTGTTGATCACATGATCGGAAAAAGGCCGCAGGTCCTCCGTGACCCAGCCGTCGGCCGCTTCGGTAACGAGTCCGGAGAGTTTGCAGCAGGCGCTTGTGTTCTGTGCCAGCAGGGTCATGCCTTTTGCCCAGTCGGAAAACGCATCACGGCCCGCCATTGCCTCGCAGATTTGCGGTTTCATAGAATGATCTATGACGGTTCGCATACTGGGGTATTGCTGAAGCAGGGCGTGGAAATTCGCCAGATGCTTGGGAAACCCGAGCGCATCAAAGCTGAGGTCCAGATCGACAATCGCGCGAAACGCCCATTGGACATCATCGCGTAGCATCCAATTCACATCGGGAATGTCCTGAATCATCGGACGTACGCCGAGGAAACTTGGATGCTTTGCCAAACGTTGCAAAACGCTCAACTGGCCTGGATCTTCGAAATCAATCCATCCGACCACACCTTGGATGCTAGGCGTCGCATCGGTCAGCCCCAGCATGTATTCGGTTTCATCCACAGTTGCTGCAGCCTGCACCAAAATCGTGCCGTCAATGTCGCAGGCACGCAACGCGGGCGAAAGATCTCCTGGGCGATAGGGGCGATTCAGCGTCACGTTGTCTTGCGGCATCCAATCGTAATCGCCGCGCGCAGGATTCCAATAGTGTTGATGCGCGTCGATCTTCACGTTGGGGCGTCTTCCCGCATCAATCCCTTGGACTTGAGATCCTTCCAGAGCGCTGTGGGAACATCGGCCTGCGCCGCTGCGAGATTGGCGTGCATTTCCGACACACCCTGACCACCGGGGATCACAGCAACATGCGCCGGGTGCAACAGCGGAAACTGGAACGCCGCATCAACCATGCGTACGCCGTGATCGCGGCATACCGCCTCAATGGCATTTACACGCTCGATGATGTGCTGCGGAGCCGGATCATAGTTGTAAAAGGCACCGGGCTTTGCGCCGGTTGCGAGAATGCCTGAATTATAGGGCCCGCCGGTCACAATGCCGATCCCGCGTTTTTCGCAGAGCGGCAGGAAACTGTTCAGCGCTTCCTGTTCCAGCAAGGTGTACCGTCCCGCCAGCAGGAAGAGATCAAAATCCCCGCGTTCTGAAAGAGTTTGGCACACTTCCCATTCATTGACACCACCACCAATCGCTTTGATCACACCTTGATCGCGCAGCGAAACCATTGCGTCATACCCGCGCCCGGCAAAGAATTCCTCGATCCGCATGTCAGAGATTTCTTTGGACCCATGGCTGAAGATGCACAGATCATGCACGTAGAGAATGTCGATCCGGTCCACGCCGAGCCGCGAGAATGAATGTTCCACCGACCGCATCACGCCATCATAGGTATAGTCATATTGCTCGCGCCGCTGGGGTACGTCGAACCATTTGCCAACGCCTGTGCGATGTTCGGGCGCACAAGGCTGCATCAGGCGACCGACTTTGCTGGACAGGACGTATTCATCGCGCGGTTTGCCGCGCAAAAACGGGTTGAGGCGCGTTTCCGACAGGCCCAGACCGTAAAGTGGCGCCGTGTCGTAATAACGTACACCCCCCTCCCATGCCGCATCGAGCGTGGCGCGGGCGTCCTCATCTGAAATCGCGCGGTAAAGATTGCCCAGCGGGGCGGTGCCGAAACCCAATTCGGTGAATGTGACACCCCCATTGCCGATCCGGTCCCAGTTTCGCGTTTTCAATGTCATGGCCAACTCCCAAATGCTTGTCGCAAACCATAGACCAGTTTCCCTTTGCGTGAACAGAGCACAAAACCTAAGTTGATCGCGGGAAGAGGGGGGAATATATGACCGCGCGTTTTCGAACCGTTTTTGTAACGTCCAAACCAGTGATCGGCATGGTGCATCTGGGTGCGTTGCCCGGTACGCCGCTTTATGATCCATCTGTTGATCTGATCGCGGCGGCGCGGGCCGATCTGCACGCCTTGCAGGCTGCGGGTTTTGATGCGGTGATGTTTGGAAATGAAAACGACCGTCCTTACGAATTTCAGGTGGATGCGGCCTCATCCGCCATGATGGCCTATGTGATCGGCCAGTTGCGCGCGGAAATTACGGTGCCTTTTGGCGTCAACATGCTCTGGGATCCTATGGCCAGTGTGGCGGTAGGGGCGGCGACAGGTGCCGGATTCATTCGTGAAATTTTCACTGGGACCTACGCGTCCGACATGGGGGTCTGGTCGCCTGATGCGGGCAAGGCGATGCGGTATCGTGACCGATTGGGGCGTTCGGATATGGCGATGTTGTTCAATGTCTCCGCAGAGTTCGCCCATTCGCTGGATCAGCGGTCGCTGCCAGATCGGGCGCGGTCAGCCGTGTTTTCTTCCATTCCCGATGCGGTTCTTGTGTCGGGTCAAATCACGGGAGAGGCCGCTGCGATGTCCGATCTTGAAGCGGTCAAGGCGGTGTTGCCGGACACACCTGTCATGGCAAACACAGGCGTGAAACACGACACTGTAGCGGATGTGTTGCGGGTAGCAGACGGCTGCATTGTTGGATCGTCCCTGAAGTTTGATGGGGACACGTGGAAGCCCGTGGATCCTGATCGCGCGCAAGATTTCATGGACCGTGTTCGGGCTACGCGCGCATGAAGGACAGAATCAAACAGGATTTGATGACCCTGATGCAGGCGCCGGGGTTATCGGGGCATGAGGACCGCGTGCGTCGCGCGATTGCCGCGCAACTGACCGAAATGGGGGTGCCGAGCGACACCGACCGGCTTGGCAATCTGGTGAGCACCTTTGAAGGGTCTGGACCGTCGGTGATGTTGTTTGCCCACATGGATCAGCTGGGCTTCATAGTGCGTCGGATTGAAAGCGATGGCATGATCCGGTTGGAGCGTTTGGGCGGTGTGCCGGAACGAGCGCTGCCTGCGCAAGAGGTGTTGATCTGTGTCGGGCAGGGGCGCGACATTACCGGCGTCATTGCAAATAAAAGCCACCATGCGACGATGCCGGATGAGAAATACAAAGTGTTGCCCACTGGCGATCTTTATGTGGATGCAGGTTTTTCCTCAGGCGACGCCGCCGGGGCTGCGGGCATCAAGATCGGCGCTCCGGTGGTTTATGCGCCGCGCGCCACCGAATTGGGGACTGATTGTATCTGTGGCACAAGTGTAGATGATCGCGCTGGCTGTGCCGTGTTGTTGGAGGTCGCACGCGTCTTGAAAGATCGAATTGGTGGGCCAACGGTTCATCTGGCTTTTACGGTGCAGGAAGAATTCAACCTGCGCGGCGCGCAACCGCTGGCGCAGGTTTTGCAACCGGACATGGCGGTTCAGATTGATCTGATGCTGGCCAGCGATACCCCCGATATGACCGCGCGCGGAGAAATGGCTCTGGGCGCAGGCCCAGGCATGAGCCTCTATTCGTTTCATGGTCGTGGCACACTGAACGGGGTTATCCCGCATCCGGCTATGGTCGACTTGATTGAGACGGCGGCGGAAACGACAGGCATTTCATTGCAGCGCTCGGCTCAGGTCGGTGTCTTGACCGATCTCTCCTATGTGCAACTGGTGGGCAAGGGCGTCGCCTGCGTCGATCTGGGGTTTCCCATGCGCTATTCGCATTCCGCCCGCGAGGTTTGCGATTTGCGCGATCTCGTGGCGCTGACAGAATTGCTGATCACTGCCCTTGGGCAGATCGGCCCTGATTTTTCACTCAACCGGGATGAGTACACCTGATGGCATATACCCTTGGCATCGATATCGGCACCTATGAGACCAAGGGCGTCTTGGTGGATTTCAGCGGGCAGATTATTGCGCAGGCGGCGCGCGCGCACAAAATGCTGGTGCCGCAACCCGGATGGGCCGAACACCGGCCCGAAGAGGATTGGTGGGGTGACTTCGTCTATGTCACGCGCGCGCTGCTGGCGGAGAGCGGCGTTGAAGCCAATGACGTTAAAGCCGTCGCCTGCAGTGCAATTGGCCCCTGCATGTTGCCGGTGGATGCTGCCGGCGCGCCTTTGATGAACGGGGTGCTGTACGGCGTAGACGGGCGCGCGGAGAACGAGGTGCGCGAACTGACAGAACGCATTGGCGAGGAAACGATCCTAGCCCGATGTGGCAATGCCCTGACTTCACAATCGGTAGGTCCCAAGATCTTGTGGCTGAAACGGCATCAACCGGAGATTTATGCCAAGACCGCGCATATCCTGACCTCTACCAGTTTTCTGGTGCAGCGCTTGACGGGCGAGGTGGTCATCGATCACTACACGGCTGCCAATTTCTCGCCGCTCTATGACGTTGTGACGCAATCCTGGGTGGATGATCTAGTCGATGACGTCATTCCCTTGGAAAAACTGCCACGCTTGATGTGGTCAGGCGATATCGCGGGGCATATTACTGCACAAGCCGCCGCCTTGACCGGGCTGGCGGTGGGCACGCCGGTTACTGCCGGTACGATTGACGCGGCGGCCGAGGCGTTTTCCGTCGGAGTCGATCAGCCGGGCGACATGATGATGATGTATGGCTCGACCATATTTATCATTTTGCGCGCTCAAGACCGCGTCAGCGATGCTGCCATCTGGTATGCGCCGTGGCTCTTTGAAGGGGAGCATGCCTCTATGGCCGGGTTAGCAACTTCAGGTACGCTGACCCATTGGTTCCGCGATCAGATGGCGCGCGATCTGGACGTTGCCGAGGCCTTTCCCATCTTGGCACAGGAGGCCTCGGCCTCCCCTCCGGGTGCCAATGGTTTGTTGTTCCTGCCTTACTTTTCTGGTGAACGCACGCCGATCCATGACTTCCATGCCAAGGGTACGTTTTTCGGGTTGAACCTGACGCATACACGCGGGGATATGTACCGCGCGCTCATTGAGGGTATCGCTTTTGGAACGCGTCATGTAACGGATCATTTCGCTGATCTGGGCCAGCGCCCCGCGCGGCTTTTGGCGGTTGGCGGCGGGACCAAAAACCAACTCTGGTTGCAGGCAACATCCGACGTCACAGGCATTGAGCAGGTGGTTTGTGAGAAAACGACCGGTGCGAGTTACGGTGATGCCTTCCTGGCCGCACTGGCGATTGGCGCGGTGGCGCGGCAGGACATGTCCAAGTGGAATCCGGTGAAGGAGACCGTGCGGGTCACGCCCGATCCGGTCTACGAAAAGCACTATGCGCTGTTTCGCAGGCTTTATGAGCAGACTAAGGACATCGCCTATGAAATTGGTTGATTTCCGTTGTGTGGACAAATCACCAATTCGCTGCATTTGACCCAAATTGCTGCTGTCCTCGCTTCGCGATTGGATCGTAAACCGACTCCCAAAGCATGTCGTCTCTCAGCTGTTTGCGCCCTTCGCCCCGGGACTCAAGAACGGTTGTATGCTTGAATGAAACCGCGCAGCAAAAAGACGCATCTACAAGAGGCTGGCCCCGCCTGACATTAAATTCTTGCGCGGGTTTGATGGCGGCATTAGCGGTAGCCTTCATCACCTTCGTCGTGCAATTTTGGGCCGCGCTCCTCAATTGGCTCCAGTGCCTGTTCAACCGCAGTATTTGGCGCCGCATGTACATCCGACAGCCGGGCCTGTGGATTTGCAGCCCATCTCACGGCGTTGGCGATCACCTTGCGCACATTGGGGTCATAGTATGTGGGATAGGTTTCGTGCCCAGGACGGAAGTAGAAAACGTTACCCGCGCCCCGTCGGTAGGTAAGGCCCGAGCGAAAGACTTCGCCACCCTGAAACCAGCTGACAAATACGGTTTCCAGCGGTTCGGGAACGGCGAAGGGTTCACCGTACATCTCCTCGTGTTCAATCTCAAAGTGATCGGGCAGGCCGCGCGTGATCGGGTGGTGTCGGGACGTCACCCAAAGCCGCTCGCGCTCTCCGGCCTCGCGCCAAGTAAGCGTGCAGGGCGTGCCCATCAGTTTTTTGAAGATCTTCGCGAAATGGGACGAATGCAGCAGAATAAGGCCCATCCCGCCCCAGACCTGATCTGCGATCCGGTCCACGACCTCGTCTGACACGGCCCCATGTGCGGCATGGCCCCACCAGATCAGGACGTCCGTTTCAGCGAGCCGTTCTGCGGGCAACCCGTGTTCGTCCTGTTGCAGCGTGGCGATCGTTGCGCTGATGCCATCGACGGCGTTCAAGCCATCGGCGATACAGCCATGCAGGCCGTCGGGATAAAGATCAGCAACAGTTTTGTTTTCCTGTTCATGGACGTTTTCGCCCCAAACGACGACCCTGGTGGTCATGGCGTCCTCCGATGGTTTGTCCGGCGCATCATGTTCTGGCCCGGCCAGAGCTCGCCCGTGCGATAAATTGCGGTTTTATGATCTGCTGATCGTCGGTGGCGGGATGTCCCTCCAGGATGGACATCAGCTTCTGGCAGGCACGACGACCCCATT
Source organism: Paracoccaceae bacterium (assembly GCA_033344815.1). Taxonomy (NCBI): domain Bacteria; kingdom Pseudomonadati; phylum Pseudomonadota; class Alphaproteobacteria; order Rhodobacterales; family Paracoccaceae; species Paracoccaceae bacterium. The sequence goes on from JAWPMR010000001.1 coordinate 4,576,772, forward strand.
CTCGTCGTGGCAGGCTGACCGTGGTCAGTCCGGGGTTAAACACGGCAGCGTATGGCATGTCGTCATAGCCAACGACGGAGACATCATCGGGAATGCGCACGCCTGCATTGGCCAAACCATGCATCAAACTGACGGCAACTTCGTCGTTATGCGCGAAAATGGCGGTGGGCAAGGCGGGTCGGTCGAGCAAGGTCTGGGCCGCTTGCAGGCCGAACTCTGTGGAAAGCGGGCCGTGCAGGAAGCGATCCGTTTGAACGGGCAGGCCTGCGATGCGCAGCGCGGCGTTGAACCCGTCATACCGGCGCTCCAACGATTTGGCGTTAAGCGGACCGCAGACCTGAGTGATATCGCTGTGACCGAGATCGATGAGGTGTTGCGCGGCCAGTCGCCCGCCCATTTCGTCATCAATGCGAACCACTGGAACCGACAGATGCCCATGCCCGCCGCAGGACACCAAGGGCGGGCCACTGTAGCGGGACTGGCCGTCAGTGGGTTTGAGGTCTTCGGGAAAGCCGAGCGCGTTGAGGATCAGCCCCCCGGCCTGGTTCAATAGCAGCATATCAGAAAAGGCGCGTTCGTTTTCAATGGCTTCCGAGGTATCTCCGATCAGGGTCACGTATCCGCTTTTGCGCGCTTCTTCCTCGATGCCCTTGAAGAACTCGGCAAAGAAGGCGTTGGTGATATCCGAGACCAGCACCAGCAAAGTCTTGCTACGCCCGGTGCGCAGATCCGCCGCGGCCTGGTTCATCCGGTAGCCGGTCTGGCGCACCGCCTCGAGGACAACGTCACGTGTTTGGGGTCTGACCTCGTTGGGTCGGGAAAGCGCGCGCGAGACACTCGCCACCGACACGCCGGCCTGTCGGGCGACGTCTTTCACAGTGGGTCGCTTGATCTTTTTGCTCACTTCAAAAACCTTTGTTCCAGCTAGCCTTGCGGCCGTCCTTGCGCGTCGAACTTATGCATGAATTCTGGCATGGGTGTCATGTGGATTTTGTCGCCCACTTGTTGCGCGTGCTGCCCCGATAAGGTGATGGTCAGCAGGCCCGCCTCCGGCACCCGGACATAGAGGATCGTGTCATGGCCAAGGCGCTCGACCAGAGTGACCTGACCGCTCCATTCGCCGCTATTGGCGTCCACGTTAAAGTGTTCGGGGCGGATGCCGATTGTGGCAGCGCCTGCGGTTTGCGCGAAGGCGCCCTTGATGAAATTCATTTTCGGTGAGCCAATGAAACCGGCGACGAACTCTGATGCCGGGTGATTGTAAAGGTCCATCGGGCTGCCGACTTGCTCGATAATGCCGCCGTTGAGCACTACGATCCTGTCGGCCATCGTCATGGCTTCGACCTGGTCGTGGGTGACGTAGATCATGGTGGTGTCCATTCGCTGGTGCAGCTCGCTGATTTCGACCCGCGTTTCGGCGCGCAGGGCGGCGTCGAGGTTGGACAACGGCTCATCGAGCAGGAACACTTTGGGATTTCGGACGATGGCGCGCCCGATGGCCACCCGTTGTCGCTGACCGCCTGACAATTGTCCGGGTTTGCGATCCAGCAACGCTTCGAGCTTAAGCGCTTCGGCGGCGACGCGGACCTTTTCGGCAATCTCAGCCTTGGAACGGCGCTCCAGACTTAGCGAAAAGCCCATGTTTTCGGCGACTGTCATCTGCGGGTAAAGCGCGTAGGATTGGAAAACCATGGCGATGTCGCGCTTTTTCGGGGACAGATCATTTGCGTACTCGCCCCCGATCATACAGTCGCCGCCGCTGATCTCTTCGAGTCCGGCGATCATGCGCAAGAGCGTGCTCTTGCCGCAGCCCGAGGGGCCGACGAACACGATGAATTCGCCGTCTTTGATCGATAGGTTAATGTCGCGCAGAACCTCGACGTCGCCGTAGCGTTTTGTCAGGTCTTTCAGTTCTACTCCGGCCATGAACGACTCCTCTTCATCTTGCGACGCGCGGCGCGCGTATGATTTTGTCGACAGTTGAGGCATCGGCAGGTTTCAGGGCGCGGTCGGGCGTGCCTGCCATGATGTTTGCACAGTCTTGAACGATCATGTCGCCAATCGGGTGGCGCCCACCCTCGACCGCTGCGGCGCGATGTGGGGACCAGATGACGTTTCTGGCGGATCGGTATCTGGATGTGCGGGCCACAGGTTCGACCGGGAATACGTCCGAGGCAAAGCGGATATGGTCGGTCTCAGCCGCCTCCAGCAAGGCGTCGAAGTCCACAAGGTGGGCGCGGCTGGCCAGAACGACGAGTGCGCCCTTGGGCAGGCGCGCGATCAGCTTGCGCGAGATCAGTTGATAGTTTTCGTCTGTGGGTGTGGCGGCGATGACAACGACCCGGCAGGTGCTCATCACCTCGTCCAGCGCGCAAAACTGTATGTCGTCGGGTGCTGTGCCCGAGGCTTTCAACCAGGGATCAAACGCCTTTATCTGCGGTGCAAACGGGGCCAGCAACCGGGTGAGTTCGCGGGCAATCTCCCCGTAACCGACAAAGCCGATGGATTGCCCGTACAGCATGAATTCGTTGCCAATATTGTCACGCAGCCAGCGTTCGCGGTTGTCTCGAAACCGTTCGTGTTCTTCGACAATGCCGCGACATCCGGCAAGCATCAGCCCCAAAGTCATCTCTGCCACCGAATACCGAAAGCCGGGGGAGCAGGACAGCACGTCGATCTGGTTCTCAAAGCAGTAACCATAGTCGATGCCGTCCTGAAAGGTGCCTGACACTTCGATGATGGCCTTGAGTTGGTGCGCTCCGGCCAGTTCGGCAGCGGTCAGCATCGGTTTGGCTGCAACGACAACGTCTGCGTTCGGCAGGTTGTTCAGAAAAACTTCCCGCTCCATTGGCCAGTTAAGACCGCCGATGATCTCGAATGCCACCGCGAGTTTTGCAAAGCTCTCAGGGCTGAACAGTTCTTCGACCTGGCGGAAATGCTGGTCCATGATCAGCAGTGGTTTGGATGTGTTTGACATGGAATCTCCTATTTGACTGCGCCCGCGGTCATGCCGCGCACGAAGTGACGCTGGAACACGAAGAACAGCAGAACGACGGGCAAGGCCATGATCACGGTGCCCGAGGACAGCCCCGAGACGTCGCGTGTCATTGTCCCCTGAAAGTTCAAAAGCCCCACAGACAGCGTGCGCATCTCGTCGCGCGGCAGAAGCAGCAGTCGCAGCAACAGGTCATTCCAGCTCCACAGAAATTCAAGCAGGGCCGTTGTGACCACGGCCGGAGTGGCGATGGGCATCACGACGCGGCGGTAGATCTGAAACTCAGTCGCGCCGTCAATGCGCGCCGCTTCGTGCAACGCCTTGGGTACGCCGATGAAGTAGGATGAGAACATGAACACAAAGACCGATAGCGCCAACGCCAGATCGGCAAAGATCACGCCCAGATGGGTATTCACAAGGCCAATGGAGCGGACGATTGAGTAGAGCGGCAGAATGATCGCCGTCACCGGGATCATCAACCCGATCAAGAAGAGCACCTGCACGATCATTTTGCCCCGGAAATCCATGAATACCAAGGCGTAAGCCGCAAGCGAGGCAACTCCGATCATTACAATCGCATCCACCGTCGAGATGATCAGCGTGTTGAGGAAATAGATGTTGAACTTGCCCTCGGTCCACACCCGTGCGTAATGCTCAAACGTCAGATCAATCGGGGGATACCACGGGGGATTGCCTAGCTCCGTCGTAGGTTTGAGCGACGAAAACACGGTCAGGATCAGCGGCGAGACCATCAGAATGGCAATCACACCCAGACCGAAGATCAGTGCATAGCGACCAAACATCTCAACGCCCCTCCCGGTTCTGAATTTGCATGTAGATGATGGTGGCGACGCTTACGATCACCAGCAGTGCCACCCCAATCGCTGCCCCATAACCATAGTCGTTCTCCAATGCACCGCGCTTGTACATGTAGGTCGACAGGATCTCGCTGAACCGGATTGGCCCACCTTGGGTGGTGGCCCAGACGATGTCGAAGACTTTGAAGGATTGGGTCAGTGTCAGGATGAACACCACGGCCGTGACGGGGCGCAGCGCAGGCATCGTGACAAAGCGAAATTGTTGAACCGCATTGGCGCCATCGACCTTGGACGCCTCATAGAGGTCTTCGTCAACCGCCTGCAATCCGGCCAGAAAGATGATGACGCTGAGGCCGATGGTTGACCATGAATGGGCAAAGGCGAGCGCATAAAGGACGACGCTTGGGTCACCGAGCCAGGGCCGCATCAAAAAATCGAGCCCGATCCCGTCCAGCAATTGGTTGATGACCCCTTTGGGCTGATAGAGCCATCGCCAGATTGTGGCGACCGCCATGGGGGAGATGACAACCGGCAGCACAATCATGGTCTGGAGCAGCAGACGCGCCTTCCAGACCCGGGCCAGCATGGCCGCTATCACAAGCCCCAGCCCCACGTTTATGACGATAATGACGCCGGACCACACGAAGGTATTTCGGAAAGCCTCCCAGAAAATCCTGTCTGAAAAGAGCCGTTGGTAGTTTTCAAAACCGATGTATTCCCGCTCTGGGCTGATCCCGTCCCAATCAGTGAAGGAGTACTCCACCACTGAGAATGTCGGATAGAGCGCGAACACCACATAGATCGCCATCGCGGGTAGCAGAAACAGGACGAGGTTAAGCCGTTGAGCAAGCTTTGAGTCGGGATCAAGGATCACGTGGCAACCTCCTGGCCATACTGTACTTGAGTGCGTCGAAACGAGGGTAAGTGCTCCCAATCTTTGGCAAAATTGGGAGCGTATCAGTTCAACGTTCAGCGAGCCCGCCAGGCAGCATGATCTCGCCTTCTGCCTTCGCTTCAGTCCACGCTTCTTGCATGGCTGCCGTGAACTCTTCAGGCGTCATGACATTCAGCAACAGCGCTTGAAGCCCATCATATGACACAGTGGTCAGGGTGCCGGGCGTGATGGTGTCCAGAAACGCCGGAATCGACCCGTTTGCGGCATGGTCATCGGCCGCTTTCCAGATGTCGACGGCGAGCTGAGGCATGTTCGCCTGGCCCAAAGCGTCCTCCAGTGGGCCAACCGGTATCACGCCATTGTTGATCAGCGTCACGCGACCTTCCATCTGCGTAAGCATGCGGTTGATGTATGCAATCGCGATGTCTTTATGCTCGGAGTTTTCGCGCACATACCAGCCGCTGCCAATCGAGTTGGTCGGGTGGATCATCTGGCCCTGTTCAAAGGGGGGCACCGCAAAGACGGAGTAGTCCGACGCCCGATCACCCGCAGCCTGGATTCCACCGCCAACAACCCAGGGGCCGGTATAGGTCATCGGGATCTCACCCGCCCAAAACGCGTCCATCAACTCGCCGTAACCAATCGCAACGGGCGTCGGCCCGAACCAGCCTGCCTGACCCATTTCCTGCAACTTGGTCGATGCCGCAACAAAGGGGGCGTCGGTCCAAGCGCCATCACCAAACAGGACGTCCTCGATACCCGCGGGGCCTGCGTAGCGGCCAAAGATCATAGACTGCCAATGCGAAATTGGCCACTTGTCCCCGCCTGCAAGGCCAATGGGCGTCTCAAAGCCCGCTGCCATAAGCGCATCTACAGCCGCTTCCATCTCAGCCCAATTGGTCGGGACAGCGACGCCATGCTCGGCAAAGATCGCCTTGTTGTAGAACATGCCCGTGGTCTCGACCTCATTGCCAAAGGCCCACAGCTTGCCGTCGCTGGAGGTCTGCACAATGATCCCTTCGGGGATTGTGTCGCCCCAATTGTGCTCGTAATACGCCTCGGTCAAATCGGCCACCAGACCGCCCGCAATCAGGGCCGCAGGTTGGCCAGGGCCCGTGCCAAAGGTAAAGACATCGGGGCCTTCACCAGCTGAAAGCGCCGGGATCAGTGCGGGGTTGAAGATGTCAGATGTGTTGGTGATCACAGTAAGGTTCACATCCGGATTCTCGTTATTGAACTGATTGGCAATCTCTTCATAAACGGTGGTCTGGCCCGGCTCGCCGCCCACCCACACCACGACTTCTGTCTGTGCGAACGCTGGCATGGCGAGCAATGCCGACATTGACACAAGCGCCCCTGTGAATTTCTGAAACCGCATCTTTTCCTCCCTTGGCTGCACGGATGGCAGAACTGTAATCGTTTACACACATTCTTGTAAACGATTACTTTTTGAAGATTCTGATCGCTATTTTCTGTTGGAAAGCATGTTCATAGCTTGGGAATTCGTAATCTTCTATGCCAATGAATAATCGATGAGAACCAAACCCGCGATTCCGGAGACGTCAATTTCGGAATGTGATTCGTTCCGTTTTCGCGCGTTGGAAAATGTTTCCAATACCCTGTCTGACGCTCTAATTCACCCGATTGAAAATAGACTGGATCGGCCAAGATCAGGCTGGCTTCCGGGATGTCAAAACTCAACCGGCTGGCCCGCGCTATTGAGCTTTTTCAAACCTACATTTGGCAAGCTCAACTGCCTCTCGCTTCTTTCTTGAAAGGACGGCGCCTAATCCCAGTTCGACACAAAACGCCGTCGCATTGAGAGGTTCAGCGGTCGGCAGTTTTTTGCCCCGCAACTTTCACGTTCGTGTCCGCTCCACTTCAGTTCGCTTGTAATGGTGTGGATCGCAACATCGAAACTCAAGAGTTTAGACCGGGTTTTGCCTTATTTTTACTTCACGGCACCCGCAGCCATACCCTTGATGATGTATTTTTCGAGGAAGATGGCAACGATGACCAAGGGCAGGATCGCGGCTGAGGACAAGGCGGCCATGGACCACCAGTTGATACCCTGCGATCCGGTTTGCGAAGCGACCATGACGGGCAGGGTTTTTGCATCCGTTGAGGTCAGTAGCGCCGCAAAGAAGTATTCGTTCCAGCATAGAACGAGGCTTAGAATGAAGGCGGCGACCATGCCGGGCAGGGCGATGGGCAGCACGATTTGAAGGAATGCGCCCCAGATGCCCAGACCATCCACGAGGGCGGCTTCTTCAAGTTCCACCGGGATGCCCTGAAATTGGTCGCGCATGATCCAGATCACAATGGGCAGTACCATGAGTGTGTACAGCAAGATCAAACCGATGCGGCTGTCCAGCAGGTTTAGGGACTTGTAGAGAACAAGAAACGGCAATGCCAAAACCACGGGCGGCAGGATCATCTGGCTGAGGAAAAAGAACGAAATATCCGAATTGCGCATGAAACCGAAGCGGTAGTTGAACCGCGACAAACCATAGGCGGCCAGCGATCCAAGCACCACCGCCAGAGTCGAGGCAGACACCGCGACAATTGCCGAATTCCAGAAACGTTTGAGGAATTCCTCGCGCACTGTGGAAACTTCGCCGATCAGGCGGGGCGACAGGCCAAGACTCTCCCAGCCTTTCCATTTAGGGGTGAAATCCCAGAACGGAATCATATTACCGCGCATCACATCGGGCGCCATTTTGAAGGATGTGGTCAGTGTCCAGTAGATTGGAAAAAGGCAGATGATTGCCCAAGTGATCAGGGCGGCATAGATCGCCACACGGCTGGCCCACCATTTCACGCGGACCTGGCGATCGGCCTCATGATCTTTGAAAATCGCGCTCATGCCGGGCGCTCCATGAATCGACTGACCAGTTTAAGCAGCAGGGTGATGAACACCACAATCAACACCAGATAAACCATCGCCAAGAGCGTGCCGTAGCCCACATTGGAGCGGTCCCTGTATTCGCGGAAAATGAAGCTGGTGACGGAATCCGTGGCACCCCCGGGCCCGCCAGAAGTGACATTGATGATGATATCCGCGAGCTTCAGTTTGAAGATGATGCGTATCACGATGGCCGTGACAGATACGGGCAACATCAAGGGGAAAATGACTTCCTTAAAGCTTTGCCAGCCGGTCGCGCCGTCGACTTTGGACGCTTCGATCACTTCGCGTGGCAGTGCTTGAAGACCCGCCAACAGCATGATCATCATGAAAGGAATAAAGGTCCAGGCGTCCATCGCCATGATCACAAAGCGCGCCAATTCGGGTGACCCGAAAAAGCTGGGCCTGTCCCATCCCAATTCGCGCGCCAAACGCGCGAGCGGGCCAAAACGCGGCTCCATCATGGATTTGCCAACCATCCAACTGACCGCGACCGGGCTGAGCATCAGTGGCAGTAAAAACACGACACGAAAGAACTTGCGCGCGCGGATCTGGGCGTTCAGCAGCAGCGCGAGGCCAAAGGCGATCACATATTCGACGCTGATGGCGGCCACGTAATAGACCATGTTTTTCAACGCGTTCCAGTAAAACGTGTCATTCCACATCTGCCTCATATTATCCCAGCCATTGGGTTGCGGGCCGTTCAGGGACGCCAGGTTCCAATCGGTGAACGAAATATAGAGCGCAAAGAGCAGCGGGAAGACTACGAGGCTGATCACAAAGAGCGCGGCGGGTAACACAAAAAGCGTACGTTTGCCTTTTTCACCGTTCACGATGACCTGCGCGGCACAAAGGGCTGTCGCCCAGAGCAGATAGGCAAAAAGCACGGGCCGCCATGTGTCGAATCCAATCGCCAGACGACCTGTATCATGCGCGAATTGCCCGGCAGCGAGCAGCAAAAACAGCGCCGCCGACCCCCAGACCATCATTCGACCGATACGCCTGCGGCTGTCTGAAATAGCGTCAAGCGTGACGGTGTGGAGGAGGTCGCCTTCAGTATTCATCAGAGGAGGTTAGCGCCCTATGTGTCGACTGTTAACCTTGAAAATCACACTTGGACTTTTTCTTCGCTGGATAGGGCGGACACAGCGAATTTACTGTACCTGCGGTTGTGTTTTTGACTAGCTTTGCGGACATTCAACACATGAGGAGGACCGGATGAGCGTTTCGCTGCAAGTTATCTACCCTGTCACAGAGCAGACGACCTTTGATTTTGACTATTACCTGTCAACCCACATGGACCTCGTTGGTCAATACATGGGGCCACATATTGCAAATACCGTTGTCGTAAGAGGGCAGGCGGGCCCTGAAGGGAGCCCGGCAGGATACCATGCGATCGCAACGATTTTGTTTAATGATCAGAGCGCTTTTGATGGGGCTATGGCGGTGGCGGGGCCGGTCGTCGAGGATATCGCAAAATTCTACAATGGCACGCCGCAGATGCTGGTCGGCGAGGTCGTGGGTTGATCTCACAGCTGCCTCTAGAAGCAAAAAAGGCGCAACGGGTGGCTGCGCCTTTTGATCTTTAAATGGGTCGGATTACAGGCCGAGTGAGGCCTTATAAAGCGCGATCTGACTGTCGCGCCCGATCTGATCGGTGATCTTTTCCCAAGCGGCCGCAATGGCATCTGCGGTTTCCTGAGCCGATCCGTATTGCCCGGCATAGCCTTTGGCCAATTCATCCTCAGCCACAGAATAATACTGGAAGATGCCCGGAATGCGCGGTTCAATTGCCGCATTCGGGTGGTTGTAGCTATCCGCGTTGGAACCAAGATAATCCTCAACGAAAGCACGGTCGTATCCGGCTTCTTCCCACTCTTCGAACTGGAAGTGCGAATTCCGGTAAGGCTGGAAACCCGACGGATAGGCTGAGGCCCAAAGCGACAGGTCTTTGCCCCCCAGATGGGCAGCGGCCGACCATGCGGCTTTCTTCTTCTTCTCGTCGCCCTCAACCGTGGCCATGACGTAAACGCCCCAGCCGATATACGCGTTGTTGGGGGATACGTTGGGCGTATCTTCCCATGCGCCGGATTGTGAATTCCACACCCGCTCGGATCCTGGATTGATGTCAAAACCGACAACGTCGCCCACCACGGATGTATCCGATGTCCGGGCGGAGGAACCAACGTCACCCCACCAGTTCAACATACCGCCCGTGCCCGCAAGGAACTGTTGGAACGCGGTGGTGCCGGGGTCGGCATTGATCTGATCAGCCGGATAGGCGTTTGCCGCGATCAGATCCATGACGTCCTGAATGGCCTGCACAAATGCCGGATTGTTGACCCGAGGTTTCATCGTCTCAGGATCAAAAAGCCAAGCCGGATCATCCGGGTGTTTGGCATAGGGTGCCGCGCGGTTTTCAAGGAAATAGAAGCCAAAACCGCCCCAGCCTTTGAGCGGATCAAGATAGCCATGTGCATCCAACCCGGTGAGCGGATCGGTTTTACCCACAAGGAATTTTGACTGCGCGTTGACCGCTTCCCATGTGGTCGGCTGTTCCCAGGGCGTGGTGTTGCCAGCATCGGCCCAGGCCTGCGCGAACTCTTCGTTTTCGTAATAATCTTTGCGATACGCAAACGTATGGGTGTCACCGTCAATGGAGACGCGATAGGTCTTGCCATCCCATGTGCCAACCGGCGCTTTGAGGTAATCCACATAGTCGTCCATGTCGATCTGGTCTTTTACCCAATCGGGCATTTCCGATGCCATGCCACGGCCCAACACATCGCCTTCAAACGGTGCACCCATTTCAACGATGTCAAAGTCAACGGTGCCGGTGGCGATTGATTGCTGCAAGCGCGCGTTATAATCGGCCTGTGCGAGGTCGATCCAGTTGATCTTCGCGCCTGTGTAGGCTTCCCATGGCTTCAGGAATCCGCGGAATAGAAAGTTGTGCAGGTTCTGGTTGTTCAGGCCCATGAAGGTCAGTTCAACGCCTTCAAACTCCCCCTCAGCCACGTTCTCCTTCGTGGCGCCAAGACAAAGTTCGCCGACTTTTTGCCAATCGCTGTCAGTGGGGGATCCCGCACCCACGCCCGGGATTTTCAGGATTTCAGCACGCACATTGCCGTGTCCATCGGCATAGGCTGCGGCCTTTGGCATCATGGCGACGGCTCCGACAGCCGCCGTGCCTTTCAACATCTGGCGGCGGTTCATCTTCTGCGCCGCCTTGATATAATTATACAGGTCTACTTTCATTTCCATCCTCCCGAGACGTGGTGATACGTTTGATCCGTGAGGTAATGGCGACGCGCATTGGAGTAGTCTTTTTATAACTTGCTCGCGCCGCGTCATTCCCCCAAGAAACATCACTATGGTCGAGAATGACGCCAAGTCAACAAAAGCTGCCCGACGGGCGTGGACAACGTAAAACCCTTTCTCTAGCATCGAAATTCGAAGTCGGGGGAATGCGGCGCATGGCGGGCGTTAAAATACAAGACATCAGAAAATCCTATGGGGCGACTGAGGTCATCCATGGGTTGAACGTCGATATTTCAGATGGGGAATTCGTCGCTTTGGTCGGGCCATCAGGGTGTGGCAAATCCACTTTGTTGCGCATGATTGCAGGCCTTGAACCCATCAATGGCGGCACAATTGCGATCGGTGAACGGGTCGTCAATAACCTTCCCCCGGCACAGCGCGACATTGCGATGGTGTTCCAAACCTATGCGCTCTATCCGCATAAATCGGTCGCTGAAAACATGGGATTTGCCTTGAAGGTCGCCAAGACGGATCGTGGGGAAATCCAGCGCCGCGTCCAGGAGGCGGCTGAAATCCTGAGCCTTACGGAGTACCTTGACCGCAAGCCGCGGCACTTGTCGGGTGGGCAGCGCCAGAGGGTCGCGATGGGGCGGGCCATTGTAAGGGATCCACAGGTGTTTCTGTTCGACGAGCCGCTCTCCAACCTTGATGCGAAGCTGCGCATACAGATGCGTACAGAAATCAAAGAACTGCACCAGCGTCTGAAAACCACAACGGTTTTCGTCACCCATGATCAGATAGAGGCGATGACGCTGGCAGACCGCATTGTGGTCATGCAGGCCGGCAAGATTGAACAGATCGGCACGCCGCTGGAACTTTATGACAATCCGGCCAATGAATTTGTAGCGACGTTTATCGGCGCGCCTTCCATGAACCTGCTTGATGCGACTTTTCAAGATGGCGCTGTCACACTAGCCGGGCACAAAGTACCGCTAAAGGGTGTCTCTCACGAGGGGGCGATCCGCCTTGGTGTGCGCCCGGAACATCTCAATCTGGTACGGGCCGGGGAGGGGCTGGCGATGGAGGTCAAAGTGGTGGAACCGACTGGGTCCGAAACGATGGTTTTCCTGCGCTTCAATGGCCAGGACATCACAGCCATGTTTCGAGAGCGCCATGCTTTTAAACCCGGAGAGACGATCCATCTTGCCCCTGATCCGGTTCACTTGCATTGCTTTGATGCCAAGACCGGTCAGAGGGTCGGTTAACCTGCATGACCGCGCGCGCAATCCTTTGTTTTGGCGACAGCAACACGCACGGAACGCGCGCCATGACCAGCAGTTTCGACAGACGACGCCTTGAACCCACAGCGCGCTGGACATCAATCATGGGAAAAGCGCTTGGCCCGGACTTTGATGTGATTGCAGAAGGTCATCCCGGGCGGACGACGGTTTTTGACGACCCGATCGAAGGAACACATAAAAACGCGCGCCGCGCCTTGCAAGCCATTCTGGAGAGCCATCGCCCGATTGATCTGGTGATCATGATGCTGGGCACGAATGATCTCAAAGCGCGGTTCAATGTTTCCGCGCATGATATCTCTCTTGGGGTGCAACGTCTGATCATGGAAATCCACGGCAATGACAGCGGGCCGGAGGGGACTGCCCCGGCCGTGTTGCTTGCGGCACCCGTGCCGGTGATCGAAACCGGTGTGTTTGCGGACACCTTCGCCGGGGCGGCAGAGAAATCCCGCGCCTTACCTGCGTTGCTGGAACAGATCGCCGCACGTCAGGACGTTGCATTCGCGGACATGGGCCAACATGCGACGGTGGACCCGGTCGACGGCATTCATCTGGATGCCACGGCGCATGCCGCGATTGGCGGCGTGATGGCCAAATCTGTGTTAGCGTTTTTCAAGGAATGACAAGGAAGGACACGAGATGCTCAAGGGAATAGACCCGATATTGAATGCGGATGTGCTTTATGCGCTGCGGGCGATGGGGCATGGCGATGATCTGATCATCGCAGATAGCAACTTTCCCTCTGACAGTGTTGCGCGTGAAACGGTTCTGGGTGAAGTGTTACGCATTGATTGTTCCGCGGCCGAGGTCGTGCGTGCGGTTCTGTCTGTCTACCCTCTGGACACTTTCGTTGATGATGCGGCAGCGCGCATGGAAGTGGTCGGTGAGCCGGATACAATGATGCCAGTGATGCAGGAAGTTCAGGCGCAGGTGACGGCCGTTGGCGGTCCGACAATGATAAGCATCGAGCGCTTTGATTTCTACGACCGCGCCAAGCAGGCCTATGCGGTGATCCAGACCGGGGAGCGTCGGTTTTACGGTTGTTTCGCACTGCGCAAAGGCGTGGTCCCCCCAGAAGCTGAGGGCTGATAGATGGGAAAGGTAAGCGTTCTGGGCGTTTTTGTGGCCGACACGGCGTATCGTGCAGATCGCATGCCCCGCATGGGGGAAACGATCATGGGCAATACGTTTTCGCTGGGGCCGGGCGGCAAAGGATCAAATCAGGCCGTCGCCTCCGCGAAGATCGGCGCGGATACGCATATGATCTCCAAATTGGGGCAGGATGACTTTGCCAAATTGGCGCTGGAAACCTGGGCCAAGGCGGGGGTAATCGCGCATGTGGATCAGATCAGCCAAAGTTATACCGGAGCCGCCTATATTTTCATTGAGGAAAGCACCGGCGATAATGCGATTATTATCGCACCAGGTGCTGCTGCGCTCATCAGTGTGGCCGATGTGGACGCGAAAGCCGATCTGATCAAGGGTTCGGATGTGTTCGTCACGCAGTTGGAACAACCGATGGAAGCTGCGGTGCGCGCGCTGGAAATCGCCCATGAAGCCGGGGTCACAACGATTTTGAACCCGGCACCAGCGGCAACACTACCTGATGGGATGCTCGCCTTATGTGACTATGCGACCCCAAATGAGACGGAATGCGAAGCGCTTACAGGGATTGCAGTGGACAGCGAAGCAGATGCTCTGCGCGCCGCAGAAGCCTTGTGCGATTTGGGCGTGAAAACCCCCGTCATTACGATGGGCGAGCGGGGTGCCTATTTGCACGGCCACGGTTTGGTGCCTGCGGTCTCCGCTGGTAAGGTTGTGGAAACAACTGGTGCAGGCGATGCTTTCAACGGAGGCTTTGCCGCTGCTCTGTCAGAGGGGAAAACCGCTTTGGAAGCGGTCAAATTCGGATGTGCAACGGCAGGTATTTCAGTGACGCGTGCCGGGACCGCCCCTGCCATGCCCAGCCGGGCAGAGGTCGATGCACTGCTGACGACTTAGGACAGTTTGATCGTAGCTTTGTCAAGCAAGCGGTGCGTCAACTGGTGATGTTTTGATGAGTGGTGATCTTTGCCTCAACGGCCTTCCGTCGCTGCCAATACCTGATGGAACCTGCATGGCCGCGGACAAATCGATCTCACCAGTACGTTCTTTGGAGTTGCGACTGCCGCTTCGACAGGAGGTGTCAGAACGAAACAATAACAGTTGCATTTGATCCGCGGTCATTCACGCCCTCAGATGCGATGGTGTCGCATCTGAGGAAGCTGTATTCGTGCGCAGGCGCGATGAACCGAATGAGCAGAAAATCGGTTGGCATTCTCACCTTTTTGGCACACAGTGCTCAGTCTACCCCGCCTCCCGTAACCTGTCGTCAAACAAGGCGTTTGCAAGGGTTACCATGATGATATCTCGAGGTTCTTCGAGGCCGTGAGTTTTGACATCAGCTGTGTTCCGCAGTTCCCTGTTGGGGAAAGGTTCCGAGCCAAATAGAGTTTGCGCATGCCATATCTGAAGCCGTGCCTCTTGGCTCGATGAATGCGGATAGCGCGCGCCGGCATATATCCATTACATTGAAATCAAGAGCGATCTTGCACTTTTTTATGTTCACGCGACCCGCGTTTTAGAATACTTGAGCCGTTCGTCTTATCTGCGTAAAACGTTTGAGCGGTGCTGCCACTTCTGGCACTGCCAAGGAGCAACCTCAATTTCCTGGAAGGGCCTCGATATGAACCGGTCGGACGTCAATGAGATCCTCAAAGCGGGTGATGCTTTTATCCGTGGCTTTGGCCATATCCTGCCGCCTTTTGCCTATTGGACGCCCGAAAAAATGCGCGCTGGAGCTGCCGAAGACATGCGGGCACGTGGATTGGGCTGGGACATCACCGATTACGGTGAAGGCCGCTTTGATGAGATGGGCCTTTTTCTGTTCACCACGCGCAACGGCAGGGTTGAGGATTTGGATGCGGGGCGCGGTATGCTTTATGCCGAAAAGATCATGATCACACGAGAGAAACAACTCTCCCCGATGCATCGACATAACATAAAGGCCGAGGACATCATCAATCGCGGTGGCGGTGATCTGATCATTGAACTGTTTGCGCCAAAACTGGACGGCACCATTGATCCGGATGCCAAGGTCACAGTGCCCTGTGATGGCATAGAGCGCACTTTTGAGGCTGGCGCGCATCTGAAGCTGGCACCGGGTGAAAGCGTTACGCTGATGCCGGGTATCTGGCATGCGTTTTGGGCGGAAAAAGGCGACTGTCTGATTGGCGAGGTTTCCACGGTAAACGACGATCGCACCGACAATGTCTTTTCCATGCCCATTGGGCGGTTTTCCGACATTACCGAGGATGAAGCGCCGGTGCATTTGCTGGTGTCGGACTACTAAACCGTTTTATCCCACGGCATTGCGGGCGACGGAAACGGCCTTGAGAACGGCAAAGATCTTGCGCCCGGGTTGTAAATCGAGCGCTGCGGCGGAGCGACGCGTGACTCGGGCCAGGATCAAGGCGTTCCCAAAAGACACCTGCACCATGGCACCTGGACCCGCTCCTATTCGCACCTCGCGCACGGTTACATCCAGCACATTAAGCGCCGATATGCCCTCTGGGCGCTGCGTGGCCAGCATCACATCCTGCGCTTCGATCCAGATGCGCAAGGGCGTGCCGAGGGGATGATTGACGCGTGGCAGGAGCAGCGTACTTCCTTCGGCATCCAATGTGGTCAGGCCGTCGGAATGATGCTCTCTGACGCGTGCCTCAACCATCGCCCCGGCCGAACGCACGCCGATTGGCGTCACGGCGGGATCACTCAGCACATCCGCTGCCGGGCCTTGGCGCGTCACACGTCCAGCATCCAGCGCCACAACGCTTGTGGCAATGCGTGCAACTTCTGAGGCGGCATGGCTGACGTAGAGGATCGGCACCGACACCTCATCACGGATCCGTTCGAAATAGGGCAGGATCTCGGCTTTGCGCTGTTCATCAAGGGCGGCAAGAGGCTCATCCGCCAGGATAATTTTCGGGCAGGCCAAGAGCGCGCGGCCAATCGCAACACGCTGCTTTTCACCGCCAGACAGAGCAGTAGGACTGCGCGTCAGTAAAGGCCCAATGCCCAGCATCTCAACGATCTTGCCGAAGTCCTCGCGCCGTTCGGATTTCGGCGCAAACCAGCGCCCATATTTCAGGTTCTGCTGAACCGTAAGGTGGGGGAACAGCCGCGCATCCTGAAAGATATAGCCAAGCCTGCGCTTATGGGGCGGCGTCCAATGGCCCTGATCGGTGTCAAAAAGAACCCAATCCTCTGCCGTAACACGCCCCTGATCCGGTTTTATAAGACCGGCAACGGCGTTGATAATCGTGGTTTTGCCCGCCCCGGAACGTCCAAAAAGAACGGTGATACCAGCCGGGGCCTCAAAATCCACGGCCATGGAAAATCCATCAAATTTATGACGCAGCGACACGGCGAGGCTCATAAAGCGCCCACCTTTTTTGCGGCACGGCGCGCCAGCCATTCCGAGCCCAAAAGTGCCGCCATTGCGATCACCACGGAAACGATCACAAGCCGCCATGCGGAAGCTTCCCCACCGGGGATCTGCAAGAATGCGTAGATCGCGGAAGGCACAGTTTGCGTCTGGCCGGGGATGTTGGAGACAAAGGTGATGGTCGCGCCAAATTCGCCCATGGCCTTGGCAAAGGCAAGGATAGCCCCGGCGATGATCCCCGGCAGGATCAGCGGCAATGTGACGGTCACAAAGACCCAAATGCGCGAGGCCCCCAGCGTTCCGGCGGCTTGTTCCAGTTTCGGATCCACCGCTTCAATAGACAGCCGCATCGCCCGCACCATCAAAGGAAATGCCATCACGGCGGCGGCCAGCGCAGCCCCTGTCCAGCGAAAGGCAAAGACGATGCCAAGATCTTGAAGAAACCCGCCTACTGGACCCGTGGTGCCAAAAGTGACCAGCAACAGATATCCGGTAACGACAGGCGGCAGGATCAGAGGCAAATGCACCAGACCATTCACCAGCTGTTTTCCGGGAAAGTCACAGCGCGCCAGCACATAAGCGACCCAAAGCCCGACGGGAAGGCTTAGCAAGGTCGCCCAAAACGACACTTTGAGCGACAAGGCAACAGCGCGCCATTCTTCAGGTCCCAGCCATTCCGTCATGAGGGTGGAACCAGAACGTCAAAGCCATGTTTTTCAAAAATCGCGCGGGATCTTTGTTGGCGTAAATGCGTGATAAACCGCGTCGTTGCGTCCGAGGATGGTCCCGCGACAAGGGCGACGGGATAACGAATTTTCTCGTGGCTGCCGGAGGGGAACCTTGCCAGGATGCTGACGCGGGGCTCGGCCAGCGCGTCGGTTTCATAGACGATGCCGAAGGGCGCTTCGCCCCGCGCGACTAACGCCAGTGCCGCGCGCACATTGTCGGTTTGCGCAACCTGATCTTGCAACGCATCCCAGACGCCAAAAGAGTCCAAAGCGGTTTTACCATAGATGCCTGCCGGTACCGCGTCGACCAGTGCCATTGCGATGCGATTTCCCTCAAGTGTTGCGAGCAGGGATGATGCGTTCATGTCAAAGGCTGCGGCCTGATCGACGTGCGCGATCAGGACCAGTTGATTGCCGAGAAGGTCAAAGCGACTATCTGGCGAAATGGCACCCCGCTCCTCCAGCCAGTCCATCCAATCTGGGCTGGCCGCGATGAAGATATCGGCAGGTGCACCCAATGATATCTGACGTGCCAGGACTGAGGTGCCGGCATAGGATATGGCGGTGGTCTGATCGGTTTGATCCTCGAAGTCCGCTGCAACTTCATCCAGCGCTGTTTTCAAGCTGGCGGCAGCGAAAACGGTTGTTTCAGCTTGGACCATCGCGGGCGGCATCGCCAAGCACGCGAAAGAAAGCGCGCTAGTCCGCAGAAAGCGGCGTATGTAACGCGCAATTACACGCACGTCAGCGGCCTTCCATTGATGCAGCAGTTCTGGGCAGTTGCGTTTGGAATAAGGAATGAAACCGGTGTCATGAACGACACCCTGTTTCAGCCAGCGCGATGATGCAAGGCCGGGCAGTTTCGCCTGTCACATTCGATTGGTTTTATGACATTTAAGATTAGGGTAACGCGCCTAGGCGGATTGTTAAGTTCGGCTCTGCTAGAGATGAATTTCAACCCGAAAAAAACAGGTCACGTAGCGCCTTTTAGCATTCCTGTCTCAGTTATGGGGCGCAACCGACTTGCGCCCAGCGTGCTCAGCGCCAAAAGTACCGCCGCCGTCGCGAGGCACAGTGGAAGCCCGCCGATCTGGTAGCTGAGACCCGACAAGACGGTGCCCATTAAGCGGCCAAGAGCGTTGGCCATATAGTAAAATCCCACGTCCATTGTGACCCGCGTCTCTGAGCTAAAGGCGAGAATGAGATAGGAATGCAACGCGGAGTTAACGGCGAAAAGCGCCCCAAAGAACAGCAAACCTGCAATCAATGTGGCCGTGAGCCAAGGCGTGGGTTCTGGCGTTACGAAGGCCAGCGCGGCCAGAAGGACAGGAATTGCAATGAGGCTTGCCCCCCAGTGACGGGCGCTGCGGATGATTTGTGCCTCAGCGCGATTGTGAGCGTCTAATATCCGGGGTGCATAGGCTTGCACCGCACCATAAAGGATGATCCACAGGGCCATGAAGCTGCCAATGGTGAAAAATGCCGTTCGGTTTCCCGCTTCTGATCCATCCGACAGCACCGAGTAAAAATAGATCGGGATGCCGACCACGAACCAGACATCGCGGGCTGCGAATAAGAACATCCGTGAAAAGCTCAGCCAGTTAACATTGGCATTCTTGGAGAAAACTTCGCGAAATTTTGCATCCTTGCGACCCACAGGCAGTCCTTTGGGCATTTTGAGCGCAATTGCGACCAGGATACAGGCCAGAAGGGCTGCCATTCCCAAAACCGATGCTTTGAGACCCACCAGACCTAAAAGCACTGCGCCGAGCAGAAATCCCAGCCCTTTGACGGCGTTTTTCGAACCCGTTAGCAGGGCAACCCAACGAAACAGGCCACCCTGTTCGGAAGGGGCCAGCACTTTCACCGCAGACTTTGCACTCATCTTCGACAGATCTTTAGCGACGCCCGAAGCCCCCTGAACGGCCATGACGTAGATAACAGAAACAGCTAGGGTCCAGTTCGGGTCCAGTTGCGCCAGAGCGATCAGCGCCGCGACCTGCAGGGCGAGCCCGGCATAGAGCGTCAATGTCAGTCCAAAACGTGCTGCAATCCAACCGGCGCTGAGATTGGTGATCACGCCCGCGATTTCATAAAGCACAAACAGATAGGCCAGCTTTACTGGCGAAAAGCCGAGCGTGTGAAAGTGCAACAGAACCAACATGCGCAGCGCGCCATCCGTCAGCATAAAGGCCCAATAGGCGGCAGTGACCGCGACATAGGCCGCCGCTGCGCGCGACTGGCTCACAGGCTTTCGCCGACCATAAAGGCGACGTCCACCAGCCGATTGGCATAGCCCCACTCATTGTCATACCAGACATAGACTTTCAGTTGGGTGCCGTTGATCACCATCGTCGAGGGGGCGTCCACAATGCCGGATCGCGGGTCGTTAGTGTAATCTGCACTGACGAGCGGGCGTGTTTCATAGCCCAAAATACCCTTGAGATCACCGTTTGCCGCCGTTTCGAAAAGAGCATTCACTTCATCAACTGTTGTTTCGCGTTCCAGTTCGAAAACGCAATCGGTAAGTGAGGCATTCAACAGAGGGACCCGTACGGCGTGACCATTCAGACGCCCCTTGAGTTCCGGATAAATCAGGGTAATCGCCGTTGCACTGCCCGTCGTGGTGGGGATCAGAGAATTCAGCGCAGAACGGGCGCGGCGTAGATCCTTGGCAGGGCGGTCCACAATCGTTTGGGTGTTGGTCACATCGTGGATTGTCGTGATCGACCCGTGTTTGATCCCGAGGTTTTCGTGCACAACCTTGACGACGGGCGCGATGCAGTTGGTGGTACAACTGGCAGCAGTGACAATTTTGTGCCGCTCCGGGTCGTAAGCTTTATTGTTCACGCCAAAGACAACATTGGCGGTCGGTCCGTCCTTAACCGGCGCAGAGACCACAACCTTTTTCACACCAGCGGCGAAATAGGGGGCCAGGCGCGCTTCGGTCTTGAAAACACCGGTACAGTCGATCACCACGTCGACACCGTCCAGCGGCAGTTGCGCGAGCTGCGTTTTATTGTGAACAGGCAGTTTCGTACCATCGATTTTTATACTGTCTGCATCCGCGCTGAAACGGGCGGGCCAGCGTCCATGCACGCTGTCAAACTCCAACAAATGCGCATGCATCGCCGGATCACCGACCGCATCATTGATCCACGCAATTTCAGCACCGCGTTCCAGCAGCGGTCGCAGGGCCAGTTTGCCAATGCGGCCCAGACCGTTGATCGCATAGACGGTCATCAAGAGACTCCTTCAAGAGCGCGGACCGCGATGTCATCCACTGCGGCTTGCAGAGATGTTCTGCTATGGGTGTCAAATGGCAAAGCTGCAAAGGCTTTGATGCGATTGCTCAGAGCGCCATAAGTGAGTTGAAACGCAAGCCTGCGTTCGGCAAGCGTGCCTGTGGCTTGTACCGGGTCAGGAAGACCCCAATGCCCGCTGATCGGTTGGCCTTCCCAGGCAGGACATTCTTCATTTGCGGCGCGATTGCAAACGGTGAACACAAAATCCATTTTGGGCGCATTCGAGCTCTGAAACTCAGAAATGTGTTTAGATCGCAGTGTGGATATTTCATGGCCTTTTGATTGCAGCATTTCTACTGCGAGTGGATTGAGTTCTGATCCGGGCGTTGTCCCTGCAGAGTAGACCGTGAATTGGCTTCCTTCGAGATCGCGCAAAATCGTTTCTGCAAAAATGGATCTTGCAGAATTCCCAGTGCAGATGAACAGAACGTTGAGCGGTTTGCCTGCCGCGGCACGCTGTATCTGGGCCAAGGGGTTTGCGAACGATGGGCATAAATCTGGCCGACCCCGACAACAATCTGTGACAATGAAATCAATGAGTTCCGCCGTCGCTTTGGTATTGGCGCGGTATTGCAGTGATGTGCCAACCCGGTTTTTCGATATGAGGTTCGCATCACTTAAAATCGACAGATACACAGAGGTCGTCGAAGGCTTCAAATCCAAAGCCGATGCGATTTCCCCGGCGGGTACGGCATCAGGGAGCCTGCGCATCAGCATCCGGAAAACGGAAAGGCGCTGTGGATGGCTCAGTGCCGTCAGGCGTAAAAGAGATTCTATTTCCATAATTTATAAATAACGGAAATAATGCTTCACGCAATAGTTTTGACTGCTGCGCAACGCTTATTTCGCGCGGGACATTCCAGCTAAGTCAGTCCAGTTTGAAGCCAATGTCTTGGATAAATGTCGCAAAATCTGTGCGCTGTGGGGATGCGTACATTTTGGCTTTGGCTTCGGACCAACCCGGTCCATCCGCGCCCGCTAGCCGTCGCGTATCATACTCGTGCACTTCGCCCTCTGCAATGTCAGCAAACTGATCGTGGTGCATCGTCTTGGTCAGCGGCAACCGCGCACTGATTGGGGGTGTCTGTGCAGGATGCCCGACGGCCAAGCCGGCGACCGGAAAGACGTGGTCGGGAAGTTTAAGCAGGTCTTTTACCTCGGGCAGATGATTGCGTATCGTGCTGATTGGACAGCACCCCAGACCCGTGCTTTCTGCCGCCATCACGAAGAACGCGAGCGCGATGCCTGCGTCTACGCTGGCGTTGAAAAACGCATCCAGATGGTCGTTTGGAAATGGCTGTTCCTGCCACTTCTGAATTTGCCTTTGGCGTCGATTATTGGCCAGAAAGATAACCATTGCTGGCGCATCGGCGATCCAGTCCTGTGCGATCAACAAGGTTTTCAGATTTTCTAAGAGGGACGGATCGGTGACGATCAGGATATCGCGTTGTTGCAGATCGCTCTTGGAGGGGGCGCATAAGGCCGCCGCGCAAAGTGTTTCCAAAACAGCCCGTTCCACAGGGTCTGGTCGGAAACGTCGACACGACCCGCGCGCGGCCAAGCTGTTGAGGGCTGCATTTTCTGCCAGCGGTTCAGGCACAGCCAATTTATCACCGAAACGCTGAGAAAAAAGTTGATTAAGCGACGCTTCAGACATGGGAATACACTGCAATATTGTAAATAAATCTTACAGAAACCATTAGAACTTATTCCTTCTCGTTAGCATTTCTGGCGTTTATAGCATAAACCCGACGCAAACAGCCACAAGTCAGGAATCCCCTTTGGACGGACGATCCGACCCCCTTCACGTATCAGTATGGCGTGGAAATCCGGATGGCGGGTATTTCCAGGAGTTCGAGGTGCCTGCGCTGGAAAACCAGACAATTCTGGATGTCGTGTCGTGGATTCAACAATATGCTGATGCCACGTTGACCTATCGTTTTGCCTGTCGCGTCGGGATGTGCGGATCTTGTGCGATGATGGTGAATGGGCAACCACGGTGGACCTGTCGGACCCATGTAAAGAAGGTCCTCAAAGACCGAAAGGTCGAAATCGCACCGTTGCGAAATCTGCCTGTTATCAAGGACCTCGCGGCCGATATGGATCCCTTCTTTGATAAATGGGTTGCTGCAGGTGGCGCACATGCGCCCAGTGCCTCGCGGGACGATCCAATTGCGGCAATTGATCCGACGGATGGCGTGCGTGTTGAAGCCAGTGCAGGGATCGAGTGCATCAACTGTTCAATCTGCTATGCGGCCTGTGACACCGTGGCGGGAAATCCTGATTACTTGGGTCCAGCGGCTTTGCAGCGCGCTTGGACCCTTTTGAACGACGAAAAACATGGTGATCGTGACAGCATCCTAGATACGGTTTCCGGCGCGGGTGGTTGCCACAATTGCCATTCCATGGGCAGTTGCACCGTCTTCTGTCCCAACGACCTCGATCCGATGTCGGCGATTGCCGGTTTGAAGCGGGAGACGACAAAGCGTTTCTTTGGGAGGCGCAAATAGGCGATGCTTGATCTACGTCTCTACATGCTGCAACGGATCACGGCGCTGATCATGGCGCCGCTGACGCTCGGGCATATCGCGGTGATGATCTATGCTGTGCAAGGCGGGCTCTCGGCTGAAGAAATACTGGGGCGTACGCAGGGTTCTGTTTTCTGGTTTCTGTTCTACGGATCCTTTGTGGTGGCGGTCTCCGTACACGCAGCGATCGGGTTGCGCGTGATCTTTCACGAAACTTTTGGCCTGCGCGGCCGTTCGTTGAATTTGTTTATGTGGGGCACGGGGCTGGTGTTGCTTTGCATGGGGCTACAAGCATTGATTGCGGTGACATGGGCGGGCGGCCCGTGAGACCAGCGCGTACGCATCCGCTCTGGCTGGCTTTCGTCCTGCACCGCGTGTCTGGTGTCGCGCTTGCCTTGTTTTTACCAGTGCATTTCTGGGTTTTATCCTACGCGCTGACACAACCAGAGAAGCTAAACCAGTTTCTAAGCTTTGCCGAACAACCCATTGTTAAATTGGCAGAGTTCGGATTGGTTTTTCTGTTAGCGGTCCACGCGTTTGGGGGCATAAGACTGATGGCGATGGAGTGGTTGCCATGGTCCGCGCCGCAAAAAACACTGGCGGCGGGCGCGGTCGGAGTCGCGTTTTTAATTTCGGGCACATTCTTTTTGCAGGTAGTCTAGGACATGGAAATTCAGCGGCACGACACCGATATCTTGATCCTTGGCACTGGCGGTGCAGGCCTGTTTGCAGCGCTCCATGCGCAACAGGCCGCACCTGCGGGCACGAAAATCACAATCGCGGTCAAAGGGTTGATTGGCAAATGTGGTTGCACGCGAATGGTGCAAGGCGGGTACAATGTGGCGCTTGGCGGCGGCGACACGGTTGAGCGGCATTTCATGGATACGATTGAGGGCGGCAAATGGTTGCCCAATCAGGATATGGCGTGGCGCTTGTGCGAGCAGGCGGTGGTGCGTATCCGAGAACTGGAAAATGAAATTGGCTGTTTCTTTGATCGCAACCCGGATGGGACTTTGCATCAAAAGGCTTTTGCGGGGCAAACGGCGGATCGTACAGTGCACAAAGGCGATTTGACCGGCATCGAGATCATCAACCGTCTGATGGAACAGGTACTGAGCCGACCTGTGGAAAAACTGCAAGAGCACCGTGCGATTGGACTGATCCCAACCAAAGACGGCAACGCGCTGGCAGGTGTTCTAATGATCGACATGCGAACGGGAAAATTCCGTTTCGTCAGGGCCAAAACGGTTTTGATGGCGACGGGCGGTGGCCCGACCATGTATAAATACCACACGCCAAGTGGCGACAAGACCATGGACGGTTTGGCCATGGCGTTGCGGGCGGGATTGCCGCTGCGCGATATGGAAATGGTGCAGTTTCATCCGACCGGGCTTCTGGCTGGCGAGCATAGCCGTATGACCGGCACGGTGCTCGAAGAGGGGCTGCGGGGGGCTGGTGGACAACTGCTGAATGGCGCGGGCCAGCGGTTCATGTTCGATTATGACGGCAAGGGCGAGCGCGCTACGCGCGATGTTGTCAGTCGGGGTATTTATGCCGAAATGCGCAAAAGTAATGATCCTGGACAGGTGGGCATGTTCATTTCCATGGCGCATCTTGGGCCAGACAATGTGCGGACCAAATTCAAGGGCATGGTGAAGCGGTGTGAGGACAGTGGCCTTGATCTTGCCGGTGGTTTGGTCGAGGTCGTCCCGACGGCGCATTATTTCATGGGGGGTGTTGTGGTCGATGTGGACACACGCACCGCACTTGAGGGGCTTTATGTGGCGGGTGAAGACGCGGGTGGTGCGCATGGTTCCAACCGTTTAGGCGGGAATGGTGTTGCGAATTCAACGGTATATGGGGGCATTGCAGGCGACATCATGGGCGCTGATATCCGATCCATGGAAGCGCTGCGCGACCCGGATGAGAATGTGTTGGCCGCTGAATATGATCGGGCTTGCCATCCGCTGACGCGGCCTCCTGATCTGGTGCAGCCCTTGCGCAACCGCCTGCAAGAAGCGATGTGGGAAGATGTTGGCGTCATGCGCGACGCCGCTGGCATGGCGCGGGGACTGACGCGCATCGAGGCGATCCGCAAGGATTTGATGGAGGTCGGCGTTGCATCGGACAATCTGGCGTTCAACCTGACATGGCATGATTGGCTGAACATGGCCAGCTTGTGTGAGGTGTCGGAGGTGATCACCAGAGCGGCGCTGGCGCGTGAAAATTCGCGGGGCGCGCACTACCGGGAGGACTTTCCCGAGGCTGGCGATATGGCGGCATCCTATTATACAGTGGTCAAGCGGGATGGCACCGGGATGAATGTCGCCCGCGAAGATGTTGATTTTTCAATCGTTCACCACGGTGAGACCATCTTGCCAGAGGGTGAACCTGAAACACTGGTGGCGACATAATGACAGAAATAACACCCGCGCTTCTTACGCTGACCGCCAGCATCGTCTTGGCGTATGTGACCGCGCGCCTGTCTGCGCAGAATGATATGACGAAATTGCGCGCGGAAATGAAGCTGGACTATTCCGTTGAAACGGCCATTCGGCATCTGTTGGAAAATCCGAACTATAAAAAACGCAGCCTCAAGAAAATCAAACACCATCTGCGTGGTTTCGAGAGCGATGATGCCCTGCGTATGGCGCTGGTCCGTGCAGGTGCGGTGGCCTTCGCCGGAGCGGGAGAGGATGAGACATGGGGCCTTGTTTCGCGCAACACAGAGGATTTCAAATGATCCCCATCGACCTCATCCAGAAAACGGCCGAAACTCTGATGGACAAGGCCGCCATAGAAATCCCACAAGATTACCTTGACGGGCTGCAAGCCGCCGCCAAGACCGAAGATGGCGATTTGTCGTCCTTTGTGCTCAAGGCCATGCTGGAGAATTATGAGGCGGCCAAAGAGGACCGACGCGCGATGTGTGGCGACACAGGCGTGCCGCGCTGGTTCGTGAAAATGGGAAATGATGCGCGCATTGAGGGCGGACCGATCGCCCTGGAGGCGGCATTGCGCCGTGCCACAGCCAATGCAACAACCGGCGTGCCGCTTCGGCCTAATCGTGTGCACCCGCTTTGGCGGACGGACCACAATAACAATGTGGGCATCGGCGCGCCCGAGATTGAATACGGTTTTGAACCAGATGGCGAATGGATTGACCTGATCACTGTGCACAAAGGTGGGCTGTTCGGGACCGATTACCGGATGCTTTTCCCGTCGGATGGCGTGCAGGGGATCAAAAGATTCTACCTCGATAGTCTGGTCGCTTTTGGCAAACGCGGGCTGGCGTGTCAGCCTGCGATCATCGGGATTGGTCTTGGAGGATCCAAAGACACCTGCATGGTGTTAGGCAAACGCGCGTCTGTTTTGCGCACCGTGGGCAGTCGGAACCCGGATCCGAAAATCGCCGCGATGGAGGATGAATTCAAGGAGTTGGGCAATTCTATCGGCATGGGGGCCATGGGTTTTGTCGGCAAAAACATGGTGATCGATTGCAACATCGAAGTGGGGTATTGCCACACGGGGGGTATGCAGATGTCGGTGCATGCATTCTGTTTATCATCGCGCCGGGCGGTTGCGCGCGTCTTTCCGGATGGCCGGGTTGAACACCGCACGGACCCCGATTGGTTCACCGATTATCAACGCCGGGAAACCGTTGAATGGGAACCGATCAAGGAGGCTGCGGAATGAAGCTGCGCGAAGTCACGCTCTCGACCACACCAACGGCTGAAGCTGTCGCCGGCCTGCGTCTGGGTGACATCGTCTATCTTGACGGGTTGATCTACACGGCGCGCGAAGGTGTTTATATGCGTGCGCTGGAGGATCAAGCGAACATCCCCATGGAATTGCCGTCCCAAAGTGCTGCAAATTTCCATTGCTCGCCTGCCGCTGTGATCCGTGAAGACGGCTCCTTTGATCTGGGCGCGGTTACGGCCACCGCGAGTTTTCGCTTTGCCAAATGGTTGCCGGAATGGATGGCCAAAACCGGTGCGCGGTTGATCATCGGCAAGGGTGGCATGTCCTCAAAAGACTACAAGGAATATTTCGTGCCCAATGGCGCAGTGTATCTGTCCACTGTTGGATATGGCACCGGCGCGTTGCTAGGGCGTGGGGTTGAAACGGTTGAGGCCGTGCACTGGCATGAAGAGCTCGGTATTGCGCAGGCGATGTGGGTGATACGAGCGCGCCGGATGGGGCCGTTTATCGTGGCGTCGGACTTGAAGGGCGAGTGCCTTTTTGAACGCGAAAACGCCAAGATCGTGCAGAACCTCGACCGGGTGTATGAGGGAACCAAACCTGCCGTGCTCAAACGCTATGGCGAAACGGATGACCGCTCGGACGAGGTCATCGGCTAAAGCCCCTGTTGCGCCATGGCGGCCTGAACGGCGGGGCGTGTTAACATTGCGTCTGTATGTGCTGTCAGTTTGGGGAAAGCATCCAAGGCGATGTCATTTGCACCCATCCAGCGGTGCACCAGAAACACGCATGGGTCGCAGATGGAATACGTATCCCCCAGTACCCAAGGTCCTTTGATCAGGTGATCTTCGACGAACTGCGCACCCTCTTTGATGGTTTGCGGGACCTTCTCCTGCATTGATTTTATCGCGTCGGGATCATCCGACCACCGGGCACCGCGCCCTTTATGGGCGAAGGCCACATGCATCGTGGCGGCCAGATAAAGGTTCACCGATTGCGCTTGCGCGAAGGCATAGGGCTCTGTTGGCACGAGGTTCTTGTCAGGATGGCTTTGTGCGAGATAGGCAAGTATGGCGGGGTTTTCGACAATAACACCCTGCGCTGTCACCAAGGCCGGCACGCGCCCACGCGGATTTATGGCAAGGAAGTCTGGTGAGAGATGTTCCTTTGCAGGAATGGACAAAGTGTGGGTTTCGTAAGGCACGCCGATTTCTTCGAGCAAAATATGCGCGGCAAGCGCGGATGAGCCGTTTGCGATGTAAAGACTGTACATAAAATCACCTTCATGTCTGGCTTCTCAAATAGGGCGACTGTGATCCCGATACAGCCGCAATGTACGATAGGGTTCAATGTCTTCAGGCAAATGCTCAATCCCAAGACCGGGAACCTCCGAAATGTGCCAGAGCCCGTTTTTCAACGGATCAGACGCAAAAAATTCATCCCTGAGCGGGTTTGGATTGGCATCGAGTTCCAGCAAACCCGGCCCGCCCACAGCGGCCAATAGATGCGCAGAGGCCTGCATTCCGATGCCACCGCCGAGAAAATGCGGGCAATACGTCAGGCCTGCGGCACGGATGGCTTTAGCCACTTCAAAACATCCCGAAATGCCACCCCATTTGGCGACATCTGGTTGCAACACGCCAAACACGCCCGAAGAAATGGCCTGATCAAACCCGCTCAGACCTGTTATGTTTTCTCCGCCTGCCAAACGGGTCTGTGAAGCATCTGCCAATTGAACCCAATCTGAAAGGGGCGAGTCCGCCGCGATAGGTTCTTCGAGCCAACCGATAGGTAAATCCCGCGTCGCGGCGATAAATTGCAAAGCTTGAGCGGGTGTCCATGCCTGATTAGCATCGGCAAACAAGGTTTCACCGGGTTGCAAGCCTTTGGATAAATCCAAAAGCCGCGAGATATCATTGGATGCATCAAATCCCACTTTGACCTTGAAGGCGGAAATGCCGCGGGCGCGTTGCAGCGGGATATGATCAGACGCTTGATGGATCGCGAGCCCGCTTGCATAGACAGGAACAGTTGGCAAAGCGTCCTGAGACAGAAACCCCGCTAGGGGGAGTCCGGCACGGCGGGCGAAAAGGTCATGAACGGCGATATCCACGCCCGCCAGAACCTGCGCAAAGGGACCGGGCTCGCCACATTGGAGTGCGCGTATGTAAGTTTTTTGGGTCAGTGTGTCCCAGAAAAGATGCGGTGCGGAAATGGTTTGCCCCAATATCATCTCTGACAGATCTTCGATCAAAAGCCGGGCGCGGTGTTCTGCGCCCGCAGACGGCCAGTTGGCAAATATCTCGCCCCAGCCAAATCCGCCATTTGACGTTAGGAGTTTTACAAATACAGCTGGTCGATCGCGCATTATACCAAAAGAAGTGGCGACCGGAGTTGGGGTGGGCGCGCGAAATACATGTGCTTCGATCCGGTCTATTTTCACAGCAGCTCCCGCAACAACAAGAACGAACCAGACACCAGACAGACCGCAATCAGCAGGCGGCGGAACAGGTCATCATTCACCCTGTGAAACACAAAAATGCCCGCCTGTGCGGCCACCATTGCGGATGGAACAGCCACGCATAAATGCAACATTGTGTCCGTGTCATATGTCCCGTCCCATGCCAGCATGATCGCTGTTAACCCCAAGACCATGACGTTGAACGGTTGCAGCACAGCGCGCGTTTCGTATTTGGGCCAGGCGCGCATCGAACACCACATGGTCGGCAAGGCCCCCGAAAGTGATGCGGCACCGCCAAGGACACCGCCGAAGAATCCCACGATCATGTCGATCACCGGCGTCGGGTTTTCAAACTTGGGCAGGTTGCGACGAAAAGTGAAAAACCCACCGTATAGTATGAGAAAGAACGCGATCAGATACTTCAGCACCGAGACGTCAATCTGTTTCAGGGAGGCGATGCCCAATGGAATGCCAAGGACCGCAGGCAGCAGGAAACGGGCAAGACGGCGTTTGTTCCGGGTTATTGCATGGCGCACGATCCACAGGCCTTGCAAGCCGCTGACCACCGAAATGGCGACCGTGATGGCAACCGCTTCGACCGGACTCATAATGGTCAGGAAAAATCCGAGCGCAAAGAGCGACGTTCCGAATCCTGCCAGCCCGTTGATAAATCCGCCGGCCAACCCGCCAATGATCAAAAAAGTGAGTTCATGAGATGTCATTGGGGCGTTGCCGGTGGTGTTGCTCCGAAGGCGCCAATAGACACGGACTGCAGACAGGTGCTGTGGAGCGCGGCCAACACGCGGCTGCGTGCTGTATCCTGCGGATAGGCAAGCCCTAACCTGCGGATGGGGGCATCCTCGCCAAGCGACAAACGCTTTAGCGGCAACGGGCTGGTGGACTGGACTGCGCGTTTTGGCGCGATCGCGACACCCAAATTCGCATAAACCATGCTGGAGATCGCCTCCAGCCCGTCGAGTTCCATGGTTTCAGCGACGCTGATGTTCTTCTTTTGCAGCCAGCTTTCGATCATGTGCCCAACGACGGCCTCGCGGTTGAAGCGGATGAACGGGTGATTGGCAATCAATTCAAACGGATCGTCGCTGTCTGTGTCCAGCGAGGCAAGCAATTGCAGCGGTTCCTCGGCGATATCGCGAAACTCAAATCCCGGCGGCATCAGTTGCGGACGCGAAATAAGGGCCGCATCCAAAGTCCCCCGTTCCAGTTGCGACACCAATTGATGCGTCAAACCAGGGTAGAGCCTCACATGCACCTGCGGATAGGTTTTGACCAGCATCGAAATCGCCGAGGGGACAAGCGTTGTAAGGGTGGTCGGCAGCGCACCAAGCTTGACCTCGCCACTGACGCTGTTTTCCCCCAGAACCGACGGCAGCATCTGATCATAAGACCGCACGACATCGCGAGCCTTGGCCACCAGAGCGCGACCCAGTGGAGTCAATTCCGGTGTGCGTTTTGAGCGGTCAAAAAGCTGCACGCCCCAGTTTTCCTCAAGGGCGCGCATTTGCTGGCTGACGGCAGCATGAGTGACACATACGGCATCAGCGGCGGCGCTGAACGTCTTGTGATCATGTACTGCGATAAGTGTTCGCAGCGTGCGAATGGACATTCCAAACCGGCCTTTTTCGTTAGCGCTGCTAACGGATTTTGTAATATATTATTACTTCTATAAAGCATGTCTTAACGTTACCAATTGTCAAGGGCGCTATCGGCTTCGCCCCGGGGAGCTTCAAAGGCCGGTCATACTGGGAGGAATACGATGTCTTTTAAATCACTTGGTGCAATCTGCGCCTTGAGTGTCGGGATTGCGGGTGCGGCATTGGCCGAATACCCTGAGCGGTCAATCAATATGGTCATTCCCTATGGCGCTGGCGGCGCTACGGATATTTCTGCGCGCACCATTGCTGAACCGCTTGGCGCCGCAGTGGGCAAGCCTTTGGTGATGGCGAATGTGACCGGTGCGGGCGGCGCCACAGGCTCGGTCGCGGTGCAAAACGCCAAGGCGGACGGGTATACAATGCTGTTTGCGCGTGTGGGATCCCACTCCGTGAACCCTGCGATGAAGGCGACGCTGCCTTACACGCTGGATGATTTCCGGTTTGTGACGGTCTATGAGATCAACCCCTTTGCCTGCGCCGTGTCTTCGAATTCCGACATCATGTCGATGGATGACCTGCTGGCCGCTGCCAAGGGCGACGGCATCAGCTTCTCTTCGTCGGGCGTGGGGTCTGGCCTTCATCTTGCTGGCGCGATGATCCTTGATGCCTTTGGTCTGGAGGACGCGGCCAACACCGCCATACATATTCCGCAACAGGGTGGTGGAGCTGCGGCAACGGCGGTTTTGAACGGTACGGCGGATTTCCTCTGCACCAATACATCCGCGCTTGCGAGTTTTGTGGCCAACAATCAGATGCGTCCCTTGATGGTCACAACCGCAGAGCCTGTCGTGGGTTTTGATGCGCCGACGGCTACCTCTCTGGGTCACCCGGAATTGCAGCAGATGGTTGGCTGGACCGGCATTGCCGGCCCGGCGGATCTGCCTGATGATGTTGCGGCAAAATGGGGCGATTGGATGACCGCAGCCGCCGGAGACGCAAAATTTGTAGAGACCATGGAGTCGCGCGGCTCGATCATCCGCGTAATGTCCCCCGAAGAAGCCAATACTTTCATCCGCACCCAATACGAAACATTCAGGAAACTGGTTGACGATCTGGGTATGAGAATTGAAGGCTAGGGCAATCGCCCGACGAAACGCTTCATAGTGAGCGCCGGGCCGCACATGCGCCCGGCGTTTTTCATGAGAACCGCAGCGGGCAGAAGGGCAGGGCAAATGACACCGCGACAATTACAGTTGCGCCTCGGTCTGGGGGCGATCATGGCTGCCGCATTTCTAACGCTATATGCCATCCCGACCTGGATTTCTTCGCCAAGTAATGTGCGTAATATCGTATTGTCTCCCCTGTTCTGGCCCTATGCCCTGGCCGGATTTACCGGATTGGCCGGGCTGGGACTTGTGCTTTCCGGCGTCCGGACACCGGCGGAGGACGCGCCGGTCAATGATCCGATTGAGGATCCTTTAGCGGCGTGGATGCGGCTGCTTGGCATGGCCTTGATTATGGTCCTAACCATGTTTCTATTACCCCGTTTGGGCATGGTGCTGACCTCGATGTTGGTTTTTGTCGCGACCGCCTTTCTGGTGCGCACGCGCCACCCGATCACGGCGCTTGTCTGCGCTGTCATCATTCCGTTGGTGCTTTATGCGTTCTTTGCGCATGTCGCCGGGGTCGCGATCCCGCAGGGTGATTTTCTGAGGCTGCCATGAGTTTTCTAGACAGTATCGCCGCCGGTCTCAGCCTTGTCGGCAACATTGAGTCCTTTCTTGCGCTTTTCGTTGGTGTGGCAATTGGTGTTGTCGGGGGCGCGATCCCGGGGATGTCAGCCACAATGGCTGTCGCTTTGACGTTGCCGTTCACTTTTGCGATGCAACCGATCACTGGAATTCTCTTACTGCTGGGCGTCTACAAAGGCGGGATATTCGGCGGTTCGATCCCCGCGATTCTGATCAAGACCCCCGGCACGCCGGCGTCTTCTGCGACCATTCTGGACGGCTATCCGCTGGCGGAAAAAGGGGAGGCGGGGCGCGCGCTCGGCATGGCGCTCTGGGCCTCCTGTACGGCAGATGTGATTTCCAATTTAGCGCTGATCCTCTTTGCCGGTTGGCTGGCGTCCTTCGCGCTCAGCTTCGGACCGCCGGAGTTCTTCACGCTCATCCTGTTTTCACTGACAATCATCGCCGGTGTATCAGGTGAAAGTCTTTTGCGCGGTGCCTTGTCGGCCTTGTTGGGATTGCTGTTGGCGACGGTCGGGCTGGATCTGGTCTATGGCACAAATCGCTTTACATTTGGCGATCCGAACATGATGGGCGGTCTGAATTTCATCGCGGTATTGATCGGCTTGTTTGCGATCCCTGAAATTCTCGCCATGGTTTGGCACCCCACTGCGCATGTTGGCAAAGCGCGCAGCCTGGGTAAGAACTGGGTGACATTCGCTGATTATCGCCGCAGCTTTAAATCCATCGTGCGCGGCAGTTTCATTGGTGTGTTCCTTGGGTCCATCCCTGGCATCGGTGCTGCCCCATCTGCCTTCCTCAGCTATTCCGAAGCGCGGCGCACATCCAAAAACAAGGACAACTTCGGCAAGGGTGAAATTGAGGGCGTTGCCGCTTCCGAGGCGGGCAATAACGGCGTGGCCGGGGCCACATTGATCCCGCTTCTGGCCCTGGGTGTACCCGGGGATGTGATCACCGCGATCATTATCGGGGCCTTCATGGTGCACGGGCTGCAACCCGGACCGATGATGTTCATCCTGAATGTAGATATCATTTACGGTCTGTTCATCGGGTTAATTGTCAGCTCTGTCTTCCTCTTTTTGATTGGATCCGCGGCCATTCGCGGTTTCAAATATGTGGCCGACATTCCCAAACGCATCCTGATCCCGGCTGTGCTGGTGCTCTGCATCTATGGCGTTTTTGCGGTGAACAATAACATTTTTGATGTTGGGGTGATGTTCGCCATGGGCTGGGTCGGTTATCTGATGGTGCGCTATCACATTCCGGCTGCACCTTTCCTGATCGCTTTCATCCTGGGACCTCTGTTGGAGGACAATTTCAGGCAATCCATGTTGATGTCGGGCAGTGATCCCAGCATTTTGGTTCGCGGCCCGATTACATGGTTTTTCTGGACCTTGACGTTACTGACAGTGGTGGCCATCGCGCGGGCGGTCAAAAACGGGCCACTGATGGGGCAAAGCCCGAAGCCGTAGTCTGTGAGCCTGTGACCAAGGTCGCAAGCGCGCACAAAAGGGTTGAAAGCCGCGACGTGATCGTGGTCGAATGAACCGGGTGGCAGAGCCAGATAACACCTGACACAGTTTTGCAACAACAGGGTCCATTGTGCGCCGTTTTGCGGAAAATGAAAATTGTGATTTGGCTTATCCGTATGCGACAAGGCAGGCTGCCCCAAAAACCGCCCTGATGCCCGGCCGAAGGCGTCAGCAAACCAGAGCCGACAAGGGAGTCAAATAATGATCGCAACACCCGTCGCCACCCTCAGCGAACTGCCGGACCGTGACCCTCAATATGCCATTGTGGGAGAGGTTGATTTGGTGGTGGTGCGCTGTGATGACGAGGTGTCGGTGTTTTATGGGCGGTGCCTGCACCGCGGGGCATTAATGTCGGACGGGCATGTGCGTGGTAAGGATCTGATTTGTGGCGTGCACGATTGGGACTACCGATTGGACAGCGGTGTGTCATCTTATGCCAATGAGGAGGCATTGCCCAAGTTTCAGTCATGGATTGAGGACGACCAGATCATGGTCGATGCGGATGAGATCAACCAATGGGGGCACGACAATCCGCAGCCCTACAACCGCGATGCCTATCTGGGGCTTTATGCCGATCCGAGCCATGGCGATACGGGCGAACCCTACACAGGTTTGATTCAGCAATATGCACGCGATGGACTGAGTAAAACGGGCCATCACGGAGTGGTGGACGCCATGGGTGTTTTACGCGCTGAGTTGCCGGATTGGGACGATATACAGCTGTTGACCGCGCAATTGGCCAAACCACCGCTTTTGGATGATGAACCAGTCGGCACCGAGGTTGTCATCGGGCCGAATGCCCAAAAACCCTTGCGTTTGGACATTCCGCTGTTTGTGTCGGACATGTCCTTTGGGGCCTTGTCGGAGCCAGCGAAAATCGCTCTGGCGCAAGGCGCGGAGATGGCCGGAACAGGCATTTGTTCCGGCGAAGGTGGCATGCTGCCCGAAGAGCAGGCGGCCAATTCGCGATATTTCTATGAGTTGGCTTCGGCCCGGTTCGGATTTGACTGGCACAAGCTGGACAAGGTTCAGGCGTTTCATTTCAAGGGTGGACAGGGGGCCAAAACCGGAACAGGCGGGCATCTGCCGGGCGCCAAAGTCAAGGGCAAGATCGCCGATGTCCGGGATCTGGATGAAGGTCAGGACGCGATATCGCCCGCGCGTTTCCCTGATTGGACGAACCCGGCGCAGATCAAGGATTTCGCCGACGAGGTACGCGACCGCACCGGCGGCATTCCGATCGGGTACAAACTCAGCGCGCAGCATATCGAAAAGGACATTGATGCCGCTTTGAAGGTCGGTGTCGACTATATCATCCTGGACGGGCGCGGGGGCGGTACCGGGGCGGCTCCGGTCATATTTCGCGATAACATCTCAGTGCCGACGATCCCGGCACTGGCGCGCGCGCGTGCCCATCTGGACCGGTTGGAACGCAGTGATGTGTCACTGGTCATCACTGGCGGTTTGCGCAAACCGGCCGATTTCATCAAGGCAATGGCCTTGGGGGCGGATGCGATCGCACTCTCCAATTCCGCAATGCAGGCCATTGGCTGCCTGGCCATGCGCGCCTGTCATACCAATAATTGTCCGGTCGGGATTGCCACGCAGAAACCGCATCTGGTCAGCCGCATCATTGTCGAGAAATCCGCCCGACAATTGGCCAATTTCTTTGAAGCCTCGGTGGAATTGATGCAAGTTATGGCACGTGCCTGTGGACATAGCCATTTGTCGGAATTCAACCATGATGACCTGACGACATGGAAAAAGGAGATGTCGCAAATCTCTGGCGTCACTTTCGGAGGTGTTGCATGAACCAGGCAGAGGCAATCCTGATGGGCTTGCGCATCTGGGGCAGCATTGGGGCTTTGGTCGCGGCGTTTTTCCTGACCATTGGCATGGACCGGATCGATGAGGACGCGCGTGATGCCTATATTTTTCGCGTGCTTTTGATACCGGGTGTTCTGGTCATCTGGCCGCTGGTGCTGTGGCGCTGGTATCTCTATGAAACGGGTGCCGAAAAATGGCAAAACCGGTATGATCCACCGCGGCGCGCGCATTTTGCAGTCGGATGGGCGCTGCCGATCGGTATCTGTGTGATCATCCTGACGGGACTCAATCTGCGCCAGACCTGGCCGGCTGATTTTGAACCCATCCGCCTGTCCGCACCTGCGGAGGTGACACAATGAGTGTCAAATACATTCCCGTTCAGTGGAATACCAACAAATACATATACGATGCCGTCATGCTGCTGGGCGTTGGCCTGTTCCTTTATGTGTTCCTTTATGCGGCACCGGGTCTGCTCAGCCATGAGCGACCGATCAACCCGCAGATCCACAATGCCCGCGCCTTTGGGGCCTGCGCCTTTGTGATGTTGAGCGTCATCCTGTGCATCGGCCCGCTGGCGCGGCTGGATGAGCGTTTTTTGCCATTGCTGTATAACCGCCGGCATTTTGGTGTGATGACCGTCTTTGTGGCGATCACCCATGCGGGCTATGTGGTCGATTGGTATTTCGCATTCTCGAGTTCTAACAAATACGAGGCCCTGCTTTTTGCAAATACCAGTTACGGCCAGCTGGCAGGCTTCCCTTTTGAGGTTTTCGGCATTTTCGGTTTGTTCACGCTGATCGTGCTTGCGGCCACAAGCCATGATTTCTGGATGAAATTTCTCAGCCCGCCCGTCTGGAAACGCATTCATTACCTGATCTATCCCGCCTACCTTTGCGTGGTTGCGCATGTGTCCTTTGGTATCTTGCAGGACCAGCAAAATCACGTCTTCACGGTGATTTTCATCGGTGGCGCGGTGGCGGTTGGCGCTCTGCACCTGATGGCCGCGATGCAGGAGCGGCGCGCCGATCACGCTATTCAGGCGGATGCGACGGATTGGGTGCCAATCTGTGATGTTGCGGAGATGACCGAAGGTTTTGCCAAAATCAAACTCCTGGCCAATGGCGAGCGCGTGGCCGTGTATTTGAACAATGGAAAGCTCAGCGCGATTTCAAACGCCTGCGCACACCAGAACGGGCCGTTGGGTGAGGGCAAAATCATCGACTGTCTGGTCACCTGTCCCTGGCATGGGTTTCAATACGATGTGACTTCGGGGCGTTCCCCCGCGCCGTTCACCGAAATGGTGCCCACGTACAATGTGAAAACGCAGGGGAGTACAGTGATGGTCGACACAAACGCCAATGCACCGGGTACCTATGTTGAACCGGTCCCGGCCCTAGCAGGGGAGACCGCGACATGAGCGACAATAACAAGCCCTTTTTTGTCGGATACCTGCCAGCCCCACAGGGGTTGCGCGGTCTGTTGTTGGCGATCTGTGTGCTTTTCATCAGCGGTCTTGCTGGTTTTGGGCTGGCGCTTGGCGTAGCGCAGGATGATCCGGGTGAGGGGGCTTTTCGCTTTGACTATGGGCGCCAGACGGTGACGGGTGTGGTCGAACTGACCCCCTATCCGCTGTTGCGCGTCACACAAGGAAATGACCTGATCCAAGCCGGGCACACGCTTATGCTGGCCGGTGGCGGCAAAACCAATGTCGAGAGCCGCGCGATCCCATTGGAGGGACAACTAGCGCAGGTCTCAGGCGTCATTCTGGAGCGTGGTGATCTGGATATGATGCAATTGCGTGGTGGAAAAAACGGTTTGGACGCTGTCGACGGCGACGTACCTGAAATGATCGTAGAACCGCTTGGGCGCTGGAAACTGGCTGGTGAAATCTGTGACGGCAAATGCCTGGCGGGCGCGATGCGGCCGGGACGAGGTCTTGCGCATAAGGCCTGCGCCAATCTCTGCCTGATTGGGGGTGTGCCGCCAGTATTTGTGTCAACGCAGCCGATTGAAGGATCTGAGTTTTTACTGATCACGGGACCGGACGGCACCCCGTTGCCGCAAAAAGCCTATCACTACGTGGCGCAATTTGTTTCACTTGAAGGCGACGTTGAACGGCGGGGAGATCTGTTGGTCCTGCGTATGGATCCCGAAACACTTGAGGTATTGGAATGACGCGCCGGATCGTGATGCTGACCCTCGTGGCACTCATTGCAGCGGTGTTTTTCTATCTGTCGCGCTTTTGGTATCTGTCGTTGTGGCCGCGCCCCGGTCTCTTTGGCCTTTCAGAACTGCGCCCTCAAGGGGGGCTGGTTGCTCAATGGTTGCGCGGGACCGACGCAGCCCCGTTTGAATTGCTGATCTGGGCACTGGGGTGCTTCGTCCTTCTGACACTTGCGCAGAAACTCTATGATTACGCCACGACCCCGAAAGATGCAGGAGAGCCGCATGAGTGATGAAACCCTCGATTGGATCAGTGTCGGCCATATAGATGACCTGCCGGAAGGGCGCGTGAAGACCGTTACGGCGCGCACGACATCTATTTGCCTTGTGCATTTCGATGGCCAATGGGCGGCGATGAACAACCACTGTCCGCACCAGCGCGGCCCCCTGGGCGAAGGATCGATCGAAAAAGGCATCGACGATAAATGCTGGATTCGCTGCCCCTGGCATGGCTGGGACTTTGACCCGCTGACAGGCAAGCCGCCCGGCGGTCATGAGGATAGCGGGCAGGACATGTATCCGGTCGATATTCGCGATGGCGAGATTTTCGTTGGCATTGAGGCTGAACCGCCGCATGTGCGCACGGTCACGGATGTCATGGTCGACACGCTCAGCAATTGGGGCGTGCAGTCGGTATTTGGCATGGTCGGTCACTCCAACCTGGGTCTGTCGGACGCTATCCGTCTGGCCGTTGTCGATGGCAAAATGTCTTACTTCGGGATCCGTCACGAAGGCGCCGCTGCCTTTGCTGCCTCGGCTTACGGCAAACTCACCGGGACTCCTGCCGCTTGTTTGACGATCGCCGGGCCGGGAGCGACGAACTTGCTGACCGGGTTATGGGATGCCAAGGTGGACCGTGCGCCAGTATTGGCGTTGACAGGTCAGGTTCAAACTCAGGTCATGGGGCCGGGTGCTTTTCAGGACATTGACCTGCTCTCTGCCTTTCAGGCCGTCACCCGTTTTTCACAGCCCGTGTTGGGGAGTTCCAATCATGCGGAACTGGCTGCTCTCGCCTGTAAAACTGCAATTGTTGAACAGGACGTAGCGCATCTGATCTTTCCTGATGACGTGCAAACAAACCCCTCTGATCAAGCGGCACGTTCCCCTGAAGGACGTGTAACGCAAGCGCCTATCATCCCGGCGCAAAGCGAGATCGATAAAGCCGCTGCCATGATCAAAACCGCCAAACGCCCGATTATTGTGGTCGGGCATGGCGCTTATCCGATGCGCGATGACATCGCGGCACTGGCCGAAACGCTGGGCACGCCCGTGGTCACCACCTTCAAGGCCAAAGGGCTTTTGCCGGATGATCACCGATGCGCGGGTGGCGTTTTGGGCCGGTCGGGGACGCCCATCGCCAGTTGGTTCATGAACGAGGCCGATCTGATCATTGCGCTGGGCACCAGTTTTTCCAACCATACCGGAATTGAACCCAGCAAGCAGATCATTCAGGTCGATCATGAACGCATGCAGCTGGGGAAATTCCACCCTGTGGCCTTGCCTATTTGGGGTGACGTCGGCGCGTTTTGCCATGCGATCACGCGTGCGGATCACGAAAACCCGGACGCTGTAGATCAAGTGTCCGAGCTGAAAGAACGCTGGGACATCTGGCGGCGCGA
The DNA here is from genome assembly GCA_033344815.1 of Paracoccaceae bacterium. Taxonomy (NCBI): domain Bacteria; kingdom Pseudomonadati; phylum Pseudomonadota; class Alphaproteobacteria; order Rhodobacterales; family Paracoccaceae; species Paracoccaceae bacterium. The sequence continues at coordinate 4,616,722 of JAWPMR010000001.1, forward strand.
GAAACAGCACCGTTTAGAAGAAGACGCAGGCAAAGGCATCCATTCCTTCGCCATATTTGAAGCATTGGGACGACTTGTTCCTGATGACGCGATCTTCGCCGTCGATGTGGGCAACAACACATATTCCTTTGGGCGTTATCTGGAGACCAAGGGCACGCAACGGGTGTTGATGTCCGGATATCTGGGATCCATCGGTTTTGGACTGCCCGCCGCCATGGGCGCATGGGCGGCGACACAGGACAAGGCGGATTTGAAGGGGTGCAAGGTCGTTTCGATCTCCGGTGACGGCGGGTTTGGGCAATACCCGATGGAATTCACCACGGCAGTAAAATACGGCATGGATATCACCCATATCCTGCTGCACAACGGAGAGCTTGGCAAAATATCCAAGGAACAGCGTTCGGGTGAATGGCCGGTCTGGGAAACGGATCTGCAGAATTCGGGTTTCGCGGCGTTTGCGCGACTGTGTGGCGGTCATGGGACCAAGGTCACCGATGCCGGCGACATTGAGGCGGCGATCAAAGAAGCGCTGGATCACAAAGGCCCGGCGTTGGTTGAGATCATGACGGACGCGGAATTGGTCTGATGTGATTGCGCAAGGTCCGCGCATGTCCTAGGAGACTGCAACAGAATTTTGAACGCGTTGTACATGAACCGGCCTGAGACATGAACGATATCTATGAAGGGCTGGTGTCGGCGTTCTGGTTGGTCGTCACCCTTGATCCGGACCTTTTGCAGATCAGCCTGCGTTCCCTGCAGGTCAGCCTCACGGCGCTGATCATTGCCTCGGCCATCGCGCTGCCTTTGGGCACCTTTCTGGCGGTTCGCCGGTTCCGGTTTCGCCGCTTGACCATATCCTTGCTGAACGCGTTGATGGGATTGCCCCCAGTGGTGGTGGGTCTGATTATTTATATCCTTTTGTCGCGTTCCGGACCGTTTGGCGTGCTGGGTCTGCTGTTCACACCCACGGCGATGATCATTGCGCAGGTGGTGATCATCACGCCGCTGATTGCCTCGATCACGCATCAGGCGATGCGCGAATTATGGGCGGAATACCACGACCTTTTGATTTCTCTCAATACAACCAATTGGCAACGGATCAAGACGCTGATCTGGGATGGGCGGCGCAACCTGCTCACGGCCTCGCTCGCCGGATTTGGTCGTGCCATTGGTGAGGTAGGCGCGATCATGATCGTGGGCGGTAACATTGATAACGCAACCCGTGTTCTGACTACCGCGATTGCGCTGGAAACGGGCAAAGGGGATTTCGCGCTGGCCTTGGCCTTGGGCTTTGTGCTGATTGCTTTGGCCATTGGCGTCAATATTTGTATTCACTGGCTGTCACGCACGGAACGGGAGGGCCGGTGGTGAGTACGATCCTGCCCCTGACCCTGTCGGATGTGGCCGTTTATCGACGCGGTAAACGCCTGTTGGGCCCAGTGGATATGACACTGCAAGCGGCAGGGCTGACGATGATCATCGGCCCAAACGGCAGCGGCAAAACCACCCTTCTGCGCGTGATGCATGGGGTTGAACGGCTGAGCAAGGGATCGGCCAGATGGTCGGTTCCAGATGCGGAAGCGCAGCATCGTCAGTCCTATGTGTTTCAGACGCCAATCATGCTGCGCCGCACCGTAATCGAAAATCTACGCTATCCGATGCAATTGATTGGTCTGCCGCGCGCAGAGATCAAAGCACGCGTGGATCACTGGATGGAACGCGTTGGTTTGACGGACCGCGCAACCCTCTCGGCGACGCGGCTGTCAGGGGGCGAAAAGCAACGCCTCGCACTCGCACGTGCCTTGATCCGTAAGCCGGACGTTCTGTTTCTGGATGAACCCTGCGCCAATCTTGACGGCGCCTCAACGCGTGATATCGAGAGTATCCTGCACGGGGCCTTGGGCGAGGGAACCCGCATTATCATGACCACGCATGATCTGGGACAGGCAAAACGGCTTGCGAGTGATGCTGTCTTTATGTTGCATGGATGCGTGCATGAAACCGGCAAAGCTGATACTTTTTTCAATGCACCACAAAGCGCCGAGCTGCAGGCTTTTTTCAGAGGAGACATCATCACATGATCGCGCGTTTAGCCGCTTTTTTGACGGCTTTGGTTTTGGGAACGGCCTCCTTGGCCGATGAAATCAAACTGGCTGTTACCACATCCTTCGAAAACTCAGGCCTTGCAGATGTATTGCTGCCCGCGATCAAGGAAGATCTTGATCTTGACGTGCAATTGCTGGTCGTTGGCACCGGTCAAGCGTTGCGTTTGGGTCAGGCCGGGGATGTCGACGCGATTCTCGTGCATTCGCGTGCTGCGGAAGAGAAATTCGTCACTGAAGGCTATGGCACCTATCGCCGCGAGATTATGTATAATGATTTCGTGTTCATTGGCCCATCAGATGATCCTGCCGCCATCGCGCAATCACAATCTGCAGCGGAAGCGCTGAAACGGATCGGCGTGGTCAAACCGGCCTTTGTCAGCCGCGGTGATGACAGCGGCACGCATAAAAAGGAAATCGCCCTATGGCGTGCGGCGGATCTGGTGCCTGAAACCTTTACGGAGTGGTATCGCGAAGTTGGGGCGGGCATGGGCGCAAGCCTCAATACAGCCGCAGGGCTTGATGCTTACATTCTGGCGGATCGGGCGAGTTGGTTGAATTTTGGCAACAAAGCCAACCTTGCATTGCTCTATGCGGGGGATGCCGCGTTGTTCAACCAATACGCGTTTCTCGCGGTGAACCCGGAACGGCATGCCCATGTGCGCAATGATCTGGCCGTTCAACTCGAAGAGTGGCTGGTTGGCTCACGCGCCGCCGAGTTGATCAATGCCTATACGATCAATGGGGAAGCGCTCTTCACGTTCAATGCGAAACCCGAATGACGTCAGTGCTTATGCGGTTCTTCATCCAGTGAACCATGGATTGCGAATTGCTCGATGCCCGCATCCTGGGGTTCAATCATGCGGTAGCTTTCCTTCACACCCGCCTCCGTCAATTCGCGCGTCACGGTCAAAAGCGTGTTGAACTCCTGATCCTCACAAAGCTCGATCATCTGGCTGATCTCTTCATGGGCCACACCCATCGCGGCCTGTTTTGATGGCGCGCCGTATATGTCGACGAAATACTGCGCGAGCGTGTCCGCAATTGCGTCGCGCTCGCTTTCTTCGATCTGCGTAACCGCAACAAAACTTGTCCGCCCGAATGTTTCGACCCCCATCCAGCCGTTGGTAAAAGCCTGCTTGGCTTTACCGGTCAGGTCGCCTTCAGACCAGTTGGAGAATTCGAACCCGCCCGATATGCACCACTCGCCCGTGCGAGCAGGGCTGGCGAAAACGCGGGTATCGCTGTCGTCGAAATGGATGGCGCGGGCCAGTTTCATGGAGCCTCCGTCAGGGTTTGTGTGAGAGGTATCATCACCGTCTGATCGTCTTGCTGCAAGAGCAATCCAAAGGTTTCGTCAACGCCAAGAAATTTGCCGGTTTGATCGCCAACCGCAACCGTTTCACCCTTGCCATGTGCCAGCCCATTCCATTCATTGTGGACCGGTTTGACACCGTCTTCGTCCCAGCGGTTTATCCAGACCAGCGTGTGTCGTACCCAGGCTTCAAGTAAATGCGCGGCCTCGACTTCGCTGCAACCTTCGTCAAAAAGCGTGGTTTCGTCCGGTGTTTCACCTTTGTCGCTGCCCTCAGACCAAAGCGTGAGGCTCAGTCCAATCACCAGCCAGTCGGGTTCTTCCTGTGGCTCTTGCGGGGATGCCGCGACCTGCAACGCGCCGCAAGTCGCTCCGTTCAGGCGAAGGCCACCCCCCCATTCCAGATGCACCGAAACCTCGGGTGGAGCCAACGCGCCGAGTGCATTCTGAAACCCGATGCCACACAGCGGCAGCATAATCATCGCCTCTTGCAAGGACACTTCGGGGGCAAACACAATGGCGGCGCGAAGCTGGTCGAGGGCAATATCATAGGTCACCAGTCCCGCATCACATCCCGTGTGCGCTTCGGAACAAGCCACCGTAAAAGGATCCGCACCAGCGGTAGCAAGCCCATGAAATAGCGGTGGAAAATTCGGGCCGCTCATGCTTTTCCGTCTGCGATCAAGGCACGTGCGACCGTTCGGAAGGCCTCGGCCTGCGCACTGTCAGGTTTGGACACGACAATGGGTGCGCCGCCGTCAGCAGCCATTCGGATGTCCAGATGCAATGGGATTTCTGCGAGCAAAGGCACGTCCAGTTTTTCCGCCTCGCTCGCGACCCCGCCATGGCCGAACACGTGTTCTTCATGGCCGCAGTTGGAACAGATATGTGTGGACATGTTCTCGATCATACCCAGGATCGGCGTGCCCAGTTGGTTGAACATATCGATGCCTTTGCGCGCATCCAGCAACGCCACGTCCTGCGGTGTTGAAACCACAATCGCGCCGTCCACATGCGCCTTTTGTGCCAGCGTCATTTGCACATCGCCTGTGCCCGGTGGCAGATCAACGATCAAGACATCCAGCGCGCCCCATTGGACCTGGTTCATCATCTGTTGCAAAGCGCCCATTAGCATCGGACCGCGCCAGACAACCGCCTGGTCATCATTGGTCATCAAACCAATGGACATCATGGTCACGCCAAAATTCCGCATCGGCAGAATGGTTTTGCCATCCGGCGAGGACGGTCGCCCCGACACGCCTAACATGCGCGGCTGGGAGGGACCATAAACATCTGCGTCCAGCAAACCCACGCGGCGACCTTCGGCAGCCAGCGCGCAGGCGATGTTGGAGGCCACGGTTGATTTGCCAACGCCGCCCTTGCCGGAGGCAATGGCCACGATCCGGTCAATCCCGGGGATTTTCTGCGGACCTGAGGGGGCGCTCGATTTTTGCGGTTTCAGATCGGGTGGGGCGGCCGGCGTGCTATGGGCGGTCATGACCAAGGAGACCGTTCCGACGCCAGAAAGCGTCTTTACGGCCGCTTCAGCCGCTTTTTGAACATCGCCATAAAGTGAGGCTTGCGAAGGCGGCACTTCGATCACGAAACGCACATCCTGCGTGTCACTGACCGTCAGCGCCTTGACCAGTCCAGCGGCCATAATGTCGGTGTCGCTCACCGGATCGGTGACAGTTTTGAGGGCGGTAAGAACGTCGTCGCGCGTCAGGCTCATTCCGTTTTATCCGTCTTGGCGGCCAGTGATCTGGCCCGTCACTGTATGTTCAAGATCGAGACCATCAACGGTCAGCACGACTTTGGCGGTATAGGTCTTGCCACTGGTGTCGCCGGCATTGCGCATCGCTTCTTCAATGGCTTGCTGGGACGTTACGCCGACCTGCTTGAGGAATTTGCGCATCGACATATTGAAATCTTCGCTCATTTTAGGCTCCTTTTGACTGCTGAAGGAAAGAGATTTTTGAAAAACTTGACGGTTTGCAGGGAGTGGTTTTACGTTAACCTCTCAACCCACGACGGATAGGAGGGCGCGTGCGGATATTTTTGGCGATGATGCTTGTGATATGCGCTCTGCGCCCCGTGTCCGCACAAGAGGGGCTGCGATTGGCAGTTCCGAGCGCTTTGAAACAATCCGGTTTTGCACAATTCGTCGTGCCGCGTTTTGGTCTCAAGACAGGAGTGCGTATTACCCGCGTTGAGGAGGGCGCTGAGGCTGAGATGCGGTTTACCAATGAGGGCGCCGTCCTGTTTGAAGGGGCGGGGGGACAGTGGTCTTTGGCGCATGACGGCACCGCAGGTGCGGAGCGGTTTGCGGAGTGGTTGCGCTCTGACATCGGCAGACGCACGATCGAGAGTTTTGTCGCCCCGGATGGCAGTACGTTTTCCACAGAAGTAAAAGTCGTCGTTACCGCCCCGGTTTCGAGTTATGACGGGGACGCCAAGATAGGCGAAAAACTGTCCCTTCAGATGTGTGGCCGCTGCCATGTGATCAACGCCAAGAACCGCATGAACGGCATGGGCGCCACGCCGTCCTTTGCGGTTTTGCGTGGTTTTGCAGATTGGGACCAACGGTTTGAAACCTTCCATCTGCGTAACCCGCATCCCAGCTTTACCCAGATTGCAGAGGTGACAGAGCCATTTGACCCCAGCCTGCCGCCGCCCATCGTTCCGATGGAAATGACGCAAGATGATCTCACCGCGATCCTGACTTATGTCGCAGAGATGGCGCCTGCTGATTTGGGAGCTCCCTTGCAAACTCAGTGATCCTTGCGCTTGCTGAGGTAATCATCGGTGGTGCGCACCCGTGGCCTGTCCTTGCTGGCGAAAGGGTTATTTTCCGAATGATATTGCGCCTGAATTCGGCAATTGTCGCACATTTGAATCATCCGTGCGGTCTGCGGATTTGAGAACATCGCATGTTTGCCGGCCAGTTTTTCAGTGATTTTCTCGACGGTCGATTTCGATCCGAAAAGCGCACCACATTCCACACAAGGGAAAGGTTCCTCTTCGTTTACGACCTTCTGAGTGAAGGCCTCTTCGGTCAGATTAAGTTGCGGGGTCAGCGTGATCGCATCTTCGGGGCAAATGTTGGCGCACAAACCACATTGCAGGCAGGCGTTTTCTTCAAAGCGCAGTTGCGGCTTGTCAGGATTATCGCCCAAGGCACCCGCCGGGCATAACGATACGCAGGACAGGCACAAGGTGCAGGCGTCCTGATCCACAAGTATGGCACCATACGGTGCCGCATCGGGCAAAGCGATGACCTCGGCCTCGGGCTGCAAAGCCTGCGCGGCCAGACGTGTGACCTGTCGCCGTGTTCCCAAGGGCAAGATCGGTGTATCAACGCATGTTGGTTCCGCGTCGATGTACAATGCGTCGCTGAGGGCGTCAGGATCATTGACGTCAATCAACGTAACGGCATCGCGACCTGCGATGGCACGAGCCAAAACCGCCTCGTCTTCAAGCACCGGGCGCTCTGTTTGCGGCGCCAAGACAACGCAGACCTCGCCAAAACCGCAAGCCAGCGCGGCGAGCATTTCGGCATGACCAAACCCTGCGAGGGCCGAGACCGACATCGGGATCACATCGGCGGGCAAACCGCGGCCAAAGCGTGCGGCCAGCGAGATCAATTCCGATCCGAAATTTTCGTCATGCACCAACAGGCGCGGCGTGTCGCCGCCTGCTTTGCGGTAGGTGCTGGCCAGCGTGTTCACCCGGGAAAAGACGCTGGAAACGGGCGGGGCGTCATATGTGATTGCGCTGGAGGGGCAAAGCGCTGAGCACGCGCCGCACCCTGCGCAAATCATCGGGTCAATGGCGACATGTTCACCCGCTGAGGTGATGGCACCCGTCGGACAGATATCAAGGCATTTTGAACAGGCAGCTTGTTCGGCGCGCGAATGGGCGCAGAGGGATTCTTCAAGCCGCACATAAAGTGGTTTTTCAAAAGTGCCGATCATTTGGGAGGCGTCCAATACGGCCTTGGCAACAGCGGGTTGGCTGCCCGGATCTGCGCGCAGATACCCGTCACGCTTTTCAGGTGCTGGGAACAAGGCAGGTGCGCCGCTCAGATCGAGAATAATGTCGCACTCGGTCATGGCACCGTCCTGTGGCGGTGTCCACTGGGCCGCGCCACGCCCGCCGGCAATGATCTGCTGCAGCTGATCGATACGCAGGCTGAATTGCCCCAACGTGCCGCTGGCGCGTGAAAGCGTGCCACTCACCATGTCAAAGGAAAGGCCGGGATTTGTGTCCTGCGGCGTGGGAACCAAGAGCGTGACTGCCAGTGTCGCTGATAAGTCCTCAGCTGCTTTGCGGGCTGCATCGTTCGACCCGACAATGAGGCAGGCACCTCCGGAGACTACATCTACGGTGCGCTCAGAGGGGCGCGGCAACAGGGCTTCAGCGGCCAATGCCGCCATTTTCGCGCTGGCTTTTGCGCCTTCATCACTCCACCCGGCACGATCCCGCAGGTCCAGAAATTCAGGATCTGGTGCATTTATCTCCTCCACCAATTCGCGGAAAAGAGGCGCTTCCTGTTGGCAGGCGATGATCGCATCCCCCTTGCCAAGCAGGGCGGCAGTCTGTTCGATCTGTGCGCCACAGGCATGCGTGAACATTTTAGAGCAGGCCAGCCCCGTCGCATCACTCAGCTTGTCTGCATCAATGGTCTGACTGCCAAGGCAATCGCACAAAATAAGAGTTTTTGTCATGTCTCCCCCCAAAAGGCACGGCTTGATCTGCGTATCCGTCGCCTTTCGCCGCTCTATAGGTAGTCAGGTATTTAGGGGCGCGTAAACTGGATTCGACCCGATGTTGTTTAAAAGTGCAGCTTTAGATGCTGTTCATACAGGTTTTTTTGTCGGGCCGTTCAATATGCAGGATCGACAAATATCAGGGATTTCATGCCCTTGGCAAAATGCAAGACAAAGCAAGGGCTTGGTCTGAAAGGAATGTGTACGTCTGCATGCAAATTTTCCTAGGATAACGGCGATGTTTTGATAGAGTAGAGAGACTTACAGAGCGCCGGGGAGAAACTTTGGGAGTCGTCTATCCAAATTCACAAACAGTGAAGCTTGGCGTTGTGCTGCGCCGCGCGCCCGGTGTGACTGCTTGGGTCAAGTGGGCTTGGACGGCCACATCGGTGCTGATCGGTGCACCTCAAGCGTCCTGGAAAGTGCTGCGGCAAGAAGGCGATATCACGGAGTATCACGCCTCCACGCATGATTTGGTGCTCTATGTGTCAGATACCGAGGCTTACGTGCATGAGCTTCAGGCAGAAACGCCGTCCGTCTATGTGGTGATGCGCGATGCTGAGATCCCAAATGAAGACGCGCCCTTGAGTATTCTTCACGTGACCGTATCGCCTTACGAGGCGCAGGATTACTGTGATAGCGGCGAAGAAACAGTCGAACGTGTGGCGATGCCCGCGGCTGTTTTGGCTTGGGTCGAGGATTTTGTTGATCAGCATCATGTCGAAGAAGAATTCGTGAAGCGGCGCCGGGACAAGGCGCGGGTGGATCGCAAGGATGATGGCATCGGCGATGCGCGTATTTCGCAAGCCTCTGATGTGTACCGCGCCCCGACGGCTGGACCGCGCGAGGCTGCCGAATGAGCGCGCAAACATCTTTCTGGGCGCGTCGTCGCGCCGGTGTACAAGCCGAGGCGAAGGCCGAAACGCAGGCGCAATTGGCCGAAGAAGCCGCCGTGCGCGCCGAGGTGCATGCGGAAAAAGATGACGCGACAGTTTTGGAGGAAATGGGCTTGCCCGATCCGGACGCATTGACGGCGGGGGATGATTTTGCCGCTTTCATGGCCAAGGACGTGCCAGAGCACCTCAAGAATAAGGCTTTGCGTGTTTTGTGGCGCAGCAATCCGGTACTGGCCTGCGTTGACGGGCTCAATGAATATGACGATGACTATCGGGCGGCGATGCTGGCAGCGGAGCCAATCAAGACTGCCTATCAGGTCGGCAAAGGCATGATGGCGCATGTAGAAGAGATGGCACGCCAGCAAGAAGCTGCAGAGTTGACGGCTGAAGCGCCTGAAGTTGAAGAGGAAGTGCCCGAACAAATGGTTCAGGACGACGCACCGCGTGAACAGGTTGTCACCGAAACCCCGCAAGAGGTCGCTGAAGCGACATTGAGCGATGATCTCGCGCCGGAAACGGCCCCGCGCCGCATGCGGTTCCGGTTTGAGGAGGCAAGCGCATGACGGCAACCGCCGAAACATTGGATATTGCGCCAGAGGATCGCCTGCGGGCGGATCTCTATAACTATCTGGGTCTGTTGTTGGCCCGTCCTGCGGATCAGATGTTGTTGGATCAGACGGCGGGGCTTTCGGGTGACGACAGCCCGATTGGTGAGGCGATCAACGGTCTGGCGCGCGTGGCAAATGCCACCAAACCCAAATCGGCAGAGCGCGAATTCAACGCCTTGTTCATTGGCCTGGGTCGGGGTGAACTGCTGCCCTACGCCAGCTACTATCTGACCGGGTTCTTGAACGAAAAGCCGCTGGCCAAACTTCGTCAGGACATGTCTGTGCTGCAGATGACGCGGGCGGACAATGTTTTTGAGCCCGAAGACAGCATGGCCGCACTGATGGAAATGATGGGCGGTATGATCGTCGGTCGTTTTGGTCAACCCGCCGGGCTGGATCAGCAACGCACGTTTTTCAACAATCACATCGCCCCATGGGCCACGCATTTCTACACGGACCTGGAGGCCGCCAAGACGTCGGTTCTTTATGCCTCTGTGGGTGCGGTGGGGCGCGAGTTCATGGCCATCGAAAAAGAAGCATTCAGGATGACGGCAGACTGATCTGCCAAAAGGGGCGGGACGCCGCCCGACAAGATGAAAAGGAGAGACAGACATGGCAAAGACTTCGGAAGGCGACACAAATCGCCGAGGTTTTCTGAAACTGGCAGGCACGGCGGCACCTGCTGCTGTTGCGGCAGTTGCGGCAGGAACCACGACTGCTGAGGCATCCCCAGTGGATCCAACGGCTGAAACCATGCAGGACACGGCCCATACACGGGCCTATTTCGACAGCACACGCTTCTGAGGTCTTTGGACCTTCAACGCTCATTTTGAGCGACCATAAATACCTAGCCACCTGAATGGGGCAGCAAGGGAGGACTACATGCTAAGGAAAAAGACCAATCGGGTCTCGCATCGCGCAGGACGGACCAACATCCTGTCAGAAGCGGGATCAAAATCGGTAGACCGTCGCGCGTTTTTACGCGGATCTGGACTTGCCATCGGCGGATTGGCCGCCATTTCCGCAACAGGCGGGTCGGTCACGCAGGCCTCTGCGGCCACCGCCGTGAACGGCGCGGTTGAAACCATCAAGACGGTTTGCACCCATTGTTCTGTGGGCTGTACGGTCATCGCGGAAGTCGCAAATGGCGTTTGGACCGGGCAGGAGCCCGGCTGGGACAGCCCGTTCAACCTTGGCGCACATTGTGCCAAAGGCGCTGCGGTGCGCGAGCACGCCCATGGTGAACGCCGCCTGAAATACCCGATGAAGAAAGAGAACGGCGAATGGGTTCGCATCTCTTGGGAGCAGGCGATCAACGAAATCGGCGATGGCATGATGAAGATCCGCGAAGAAAGTGGACCGGATTCTGTGTATTGGCTGGGGTCGGCGAAATCCAACAACGAACAGGCCTATCTGTTCCGCAAATTCGCCGCCTACTGGGGGACAAACAACGTCGACCACCAGGCGCGGATTTGTCATTCCACCACGGTGGCGGGTGTTGCGAACACATGGGGCTACGGCGCCATGACCAACAGCTACAACGACATTCACAATTCCAAAGCGATGTTCCTGATCGGTGGCAACCCTGCGGAGGCGCACCCTGTGTCGCTGCTGCATATGCTCAAAGCCAAGGAGCAGAACAACGCGCCCTTTATCGTTTGTGATCCGCGCTTTACCCGCACGGCCGCACATGCCGATGAATACGTGCGCTTCCGTCCCGGTACGGATGTGGCATTGGTCTGGGGCATCCTGTGGCACATCTTTGAGAACGAGTGGGAGGACAAAGAGTTCATCCGCACCCGTGTCTGGGGCATGGACCAGATCAAGACGGAAGTCGCGAAATGGACCCCGGAAGAAGTCGAGCGCGTCACGGGCGCACCCGGCAGCCAACTCAAACGCGTTGCGCGCACATTGGCCAACAACCGCCCCGGCACCGTAATCTGGTGCATGGGTGGCACGCAGCACACCAATGGTAACAACAACACCCGTGCCTATTGTGTGCTACAGCTTGCGCTTGGCAACATGGGCACCGCAGGTGGCGGCACAAACATTTTCCGTGGCCACGACAACGTGCAGGGCGCAACCGACCTGGGTGTTCTCGCCAATACGCTGCCCGGTTACTATGGCCTGTCTGATGGATCATGGGCGCATTGGGCGCGCGTCTGGGAAGAGGACGTTGATTGGCTGAAGGGCCGTTTCGCGGTCATGGAAGGCGCTGGCAAAGACGGCGGCGACCGGATGATGGTCAACGAAACCGGCATCCCGGTGTCGCGCTGGATTGACGGTGTTCTCGAAGATAAGGAAAACATCGACCAGCCTGACAACACCCGCGCCATGGTGCTCTGGGGTCACGCGCCAAACTCGCAGACCCGTCAGAAAGAGATGAAGACGGCGATGGAGAAACTGGACATGTTGGTTGTGGTTGATCCCTTCCCAACAGTCTCGGCGGTGCTTCAGGACCGTGAAGACGGCGTCTATTTGCTGCCCTGCTCGACACAGTTCGAGACACGCGGGTCTGTGACAGCTTCCAACCGGTCGCTGCAGTGGCGTGACAAAGTGGTTGATCCGCTGTTTGAATCCAAACCCGATCACACGATCATTTCGCTTTTCGCAGAGAAGTTTGGTTTCCACGACAAGATCTTCCGCAACATTGCCATGGATGGTGAAGAGCCGGTGATCGAAGACATCACCCGCGAATTCAACCGTGGTATGTGGACAATCGGCTATACCGGTCAAAGCCCTGAGCGTCTCAAGATGCACATGGCCAACCAGCACACCTTCGACCGCACAAGCTTGCGGGCGATTGGGGGCCCGGCAGATGGTGATTTCTATGGTCTGCCATGGCCAAGCTGGGGCACACCTGAGATGAACCACCCAGGCACGGCAAACCTCTATGACATGTCATTGCCGGTTGCTGAGGGCGGTCTCGCTTTCCGCGCACGTTTCGGCGTGGAGCGCGATGGGGACAATCTGCTCGCAGAAGGGGTGTCCAACCCCGGCGCGGAAATTCAGGACGGGTATCCTGAGTTTACCATGCAGATGCTCATGGACCTTGGATGGGACGGTGATCTGACGGCGGATGAACGCGCCGCCATTGATGCGGTCGCAGGACCTAAGACCAACTGGAAAACCGACCTTTCGGGCGGTATCCAGCGGGTTGCGATCAAGCATGGCTGTGCGCCCTTCGGGAACGCCAAGGCCCGTGCGGTTGTCTGGACCTTCCCGGATCCGGTGCCGGTTCACCGCGAACCGCTCTATACCAACCGTCGCGACCTTGTGGCCGATTATCCGACTTATGAGGACAAGAAGTTCTGGCGCCTGCCGACCATGTATAAGTCGATCCAGGATCAGGATTTCTCCGCGGATTATCCAATTGTACTGACCTCCGGGCGGCTGGTTGAATATGAAGGCGGTGGGGATGAGACGCGCTCCAATCCATGGCTCGCCGAATTGCAGCAAGACATGTTTGTCGAAGTGAACACCCGCGATGCCAACAATCTGGGCATTCGGGACGGCGAGCAGGTCTGGGTCGAAGGCCCCGAAGGCGGCAAGGTCAAAGTGATGGCCATGGTCACCGAGCGGGTCGAAAGTGGCGTGGCGTTCATGCCGTTCCACTTTGGCGGACATCTGGAAGGTGTTGATCTGAGGGATAAGTATCCCGAGGGCGCCGATCCATATGTATTGGGCGAAAGCACCAATACCGCACAAACCTACGGCTATGACAGCGTAACTCAGATGCAAGAGACGAAAGCCACTCTTTGCAAAATCTGGGCAGCATAAGGGAGGCATGAACAATGGCCGCTAGAGCAAAATTTCTCGTCGACGCTGAACGCTGCATCGAATGCAACGCTTGCGTTACAGCCTGTAAAAATGAGCACGAAGTGCCATGGGGCATCAACCGCCGGAAGGTTGTCACCATCAATGACGGCTCTCCCGGCGAGAGGTCGATTTCCGTGGCATGCATGCACTGTTCAGACGCGCCCTGTATGGCCGTCTGCCCGGTGGATTGCTTCTATCAGAACGAAGAAGGCGTCGTTCTGCACTCCAAGGACCTCTGCATCGGTTGCGGATACTGTTTCTATGCATGCCCCTTCGGCGCACCACAGTTCCCACAAGCGGGCAACTTCGGGTCGCGCGGCAAGATGGACAAATGTACCTTCTGTGCCGGTGGCCCAGAGGAAAACAACTCCACAGCCGAATTCGCCAAATACGGTCGCAACCGCATTGCAGAAGGCAAATTGCCGATCTGTGCGGAAATGTGCGCGACCAAGGCGTTGCTGGCTGGTGATGGTGACATCGTTGCCAACATCTACCGCGAGCGTGTCGTCGCTCGTGGCTTTGGATCAGGTGCCTGGGGCTGGGGAACAGCCTACGATCAGAAGGGCGGCTAAAGCGCTGCATCTGTGAAACGACTTAAACTCCAGGGCGGCTCAATCGGGCCGCCCTCATCGTCTTAGCCAATTTGGATATGCCCATGTTCCGACTTCTGTGCCTTTTGGTGTTCACTCTGACCCTATCGCTCCCGGTACATGCGCAGGAAGAAGCCGCACCGGCTGATCGCAGCGCGACAGGCGGGGCACAAACGCTTGAAGACATCATGAAGCGTCAGGAAGGGCTGAAACTGGACAACAGCTTCCGCAGCGACGTAACCGGCAACCCGGATATGGCCAAACCCACGACGGACCAACTTGGCACGCTCGGCGGTGCATCGGACCCTGATTTGTGGCGCGCCTATCGCTTCAACTCTGCGGCCATCACCACACAGGCGCGTGGCCCGGCGGTTGATGTGTTGATACAGGACGGCGGCATGCGCTGGTTGATCTTCCGTGAGGGGCCATTGCTCACCTATGGATCGTGGTTGATGGGGGGCATGGTTGTACTCCTTGCCATATTCTACCTGATCCGTGGCAGGATCAAAATCGACGGCGAGAAAACAGGGCGCACGATCCTGCGTTTCAAGTCCGCTGAAAGATTTGCGCATTGGCTGCTGGCCGGATCCTTTATTTTACTGGGCATTACCGGGCTTATATCGCTGGCAGGTCGGAAACTTCTGATCCCTGCTTTCGGGCATGAGGCGTTCTCCATCATCGCGATCGGATCCAAATGGGTTCATAACAACGTGTCCTGGGCCTTCATTCTGGCGCTGGTCCTGGTGTTTGTGTTCTGGGTCGTGCACAATTTGCCGGACCGCACGGATATCAACTGGATCATAAAAGGGGGTGGCATCTTTGGCGGGGGTCATCCACCAGCCAAGAAATTCAATGCCGGTCAAAAGCTGATCTTCTGGTCGGTAATTATCTTGGGCGGTTCGATTGCCGTGTCTGGGGTATCGTTGCTTTTCCCATTCGAATTACCCATGTTCGCGGCGACGTTTGAGAAACTCAACGCGCTCGGCTTACCGCAATTGGTAGGTTTGGGTGAGTTGAACACGAACCTCGCACCGCACGTGGAAATGCAATACGCACAGGCCTGGCACGCCATCGTCAGCTTTGTGCTGATGGTGATTGTGATAGCTCACATCTATATCGGGTCCGTCGGCATGGAAGGCGCCTACGACGCGATGGGCAAGGGCGAGGTCGAATTGCAATGGGCACGCGAGCACCACAGCATCTGGACGGCTGAAGTCGAAGAAAACGAGAAAAAGGCGGGCACCTCATGAGAGAGATTATCCTCGCCTGCGTGGCCATGATCGTCATTTCGGTGGGCGCAAGTTCCGTACTCAAGGAAGTTGGGTTTTCAGCCGCAGATCAAGCAACAGGCCCAGCAGTACGCCTGGATTGACCTTATTGCGCGGCGGTTCTGAGTTCCGTCATCAGATGACGAAACTTCTCGCCCTGAATGCCAACATGATCACGAAGCGCATTGGCTGCGCGGTTTTCATCACGTGTTTTGAGTGCGGCGACAATCTCTTCGTGCTCGTTCATCGATTGAGCCATCCGACCTCTCAGCCGTAACTGCAATCGGCGAAAGGGTTTCAGCCTGCTGTGCAAGTTCAAGGCTTGATCGGCCAGGTGGTTATTGCCGGATTGCGTGTAGATTGTGTGATGGAACCGCTCGTTCTCGCGGTAAAATGCATCAGTATCATCAGAGGCATTCGCCGCGCGGCACACCTGATTGGCACCTTCCAGCATGTTCAGAGCCTCATCAGAAATCCGCAGCGCTGCCAGCCTGCCACAAACCCCTTCGATCTCGGCCATCGTTTCAAACAGCTCCATCAGCTCGGTGGGCCCGTGCTGGCGCACAAAAACGCCACGCCGCGGCAGTTGTTCAGCAATGCCAGAAGCCACAAGGCGCTGCAACGCTTCGCGGATGGGCGTGCGCGAGACGCCGAACTGTTTGGCCAATCTGATTTCATCGAGGCGGTCGCCATCATCGAACTGACCGGTAAAGACAAGTTCTTCCAATGCGTCGGCAATTCTGTCGGCGTATCTCACTTCCATGGGATGTATATAGGGTCTGGAAGCGCACTCAACAATGGGTGTATTGGATACAAAACCTTTAAGTGTGCATGCCAAAAAGAGAGTACTGTACTGTTGATCAGTGAATGAAATCCTGCAACCCGGGGGGGCTAAGAAGACGAAATGGCTTCTTCAGCCTTGCGATCACTTTGCCTCGTATTTCTGCCGTCGGTATACTTCGGAGGTTGGGTGTTTCGCGCTGAAGTCGTTTTTCAAATCGCGCGATCAAAACAAACCCGTGAACCGGGGATCGTCGAACGTGACTTAGTTTCCTCTGGCCTACGCAAGTGATCAACGAAAGGTTTTCAACCGGACAATAGTATTATTTTCTGGTGAAGCATCACGATCATGCGGCGGGCTTTGGCGGCAGCCTCTTTATGACTGCACGGGACTCAAAAATGGTCGCTGAACGAGTGATCTTATTGGTGCAGGGTGATTTTGCCGATGGCTTCTCGGGAAAAGACAAAGGTAAGATAAGTCCAGAATACTATCTTTATCGGCGAACCTGTGTGATGGCCAAAGAGATTGGACAGATTTTACTGGGGCAGGGGAGAAGATTGTTCCATATAGTCCTTACACATCTGTACTGTCGTTCGAGCGGACGCCTTGCTGTCGGTTAATACACCGTCATCGTGTTACGAGCCAAGATCCAGCCAGCTTGGTAAAACAATCAAAATTTTGGAAACTGTCTGAGACGTTAACCGACCGCCTTTCGCCTCGCCAATTTGAAAGCTGAGGCTTGCCAAAACGCATAATCCTTATAGCAGGATTCGGTGCCTCGTAAGTATTTCGCCTCGCGCACATAGAGATCGCTTAAATGAATGCGTGTGTTCAATAGGGCGGACCCATCGCTACCTAACCCGCCTGCGTGATTTTCTTTGACGCGGGTCCGGATGGCCAATGTTGGTCGTTAAATTAGTTAGTGGGGGCCGCACCATGGCGCGGTTTCTAAACTGAATGATTGGGCTTTCCTGATAACCGGTCAAAACTCCGCAACCAATTCTCAGGTGGGAAATCGTTTTTTTCTCCCGGCTGTTAGATCTTTCGACGAGGTGGGACGATGCGCAACGGTCAAATTGGCGACGGCCGTAACAATCGTTGTTCGGGTGGCTTCCGCACGCCCCATGCTCAACGGTTCAACAAATATGTACCATTTTCAATGGCGCCACACTAGTGGGGCTACCGTATTGACACCCGGCGCGCGGCCATATGAAATTTGATGAGATCCCGCCGGACCTACTTGAAAGGATTGCCGGCAAGTCGCGGAACTGATGCCGTCGCCATTCATCTTGATCATGGATTAACTCGGGCGATCAGCTGGCATTTTGTCCGAGATCTGGGCTGGGGATCGGACACCGTTTCGTGGGTGAATCTGTGGTTTCCTTATCTGGCGTGATCCGCTGAAATTGTGTTGCCAATGCTTTAACCGCTACGGGTTATCTGTAGCATACAAACCAATCCCGAAACAGTTTTGGACTCTTTTTTCCTCCGCGCGTGGGTAGCTGCTGCCACCATCTTCGTCTTGCTTCCGAAAGTGTTCGTTGTCGCTGAACTTCTGGGAGCAACCGGCGGTTTTCTGTTCATCGCGCACATTATTCGCAATCTCAAAACGTGGCCAAAAATCCAATTTGGCAAGTATGACAGACACGCGTGTCTTTCGACACGGATGATCATCATTTTTGGATCCCTAATTGCCAGCATTCGCGCAGGTGAAAACCTTTGTGAGGCATCACGTGCTTCGTTGTTTCGCGCGTTGTACGGCACTGTCATCAGCGACCTTGGGGGTTGAGTAGTCTGGGCCGCAGCACGTCTGCTGCTTGTTTCGTCTTTGGCAAATTGCCGTCCTGATCCCGCCGTTTGCCGTGGTGACATTCCGCAGCGGAACGACGAAAACCTCAATTGCTCGACCGTTTCTGGCTGGGGTTGTTTCGGAGCGATCGGTGGCGCCGTGCATGGTTCGTGCGGTCTATTTTGCGGAGGAATCCGCCGATACGCTTCTACCTCCAGTAGAAGCCGCGAAAACTCAAAGTCCCCTCGCCTGTGCCGCCGTTCATCGGGATCATCATCAATGCACTCCGTGTAAAACGGGATCGCCACTTTTTCGGAAGTTATCGCAGTTCACCTGCGCCCTTCTCAGATCGTCGCGATCATTTGTTTGTGCACCTCATGGAGTCACCACATTGTTGCCTGATCGCATCACGACACTGTCGTTGAGCTCTTTGGCCGATACCTTGCGGACGGTTCTTGAGCGCCGGTATCACGCAAAGCAGCCAAGTCGGTCGGAGCGCTTGATGCAGGAACTCTGCCTCGCTCTACCGGGCAATTCCACCCAGGTTTCAGGCCCGATTACGGCATTTAAATCCCGATTCGGTGACGTCAAACAGGATATGCCGACAAATTAGCGCTTCACTCGTTTCCATCTAAGAATAATAGGTTTGATCTGCAAGTTGTTGAACGCGCTGTACAAAGCGCCATCAAAGCGAACCTGACATTTCTTTACCAAGGCCGGAACGAAAGGGCAAAGGTTGCAAGCGGATCGCACCCAAATGCCAGGTGGAATGACGCAATTTACCCAAATGCTGATTTCTGGTCACGTTTTTTCAGATGATGGACGAAGATGATGGGCCATGAAACCGCACATGCCAAGGACAACCGCATTGCCCCGCACCGCCGAATAAAAACAACGATTGGCGTGCTCTGGAGTTTCCCTTCAGCAGTTGCGAATTCAACACCGGTTGGTGTCGAAGCGGCCTTAACGTGTTGCAATCTTGTGTCGCTCAAGGCCGCGTTTTCAAGCCGTGCGACTTCATTCTGTACGTCCGTGACAACAAGGTAGTTCTCCAATTTGGTTCGAAATGACAGACTGAGGGGGTGATCGCCCCTTGCCACGCGCTGATTGCAAAAGTCATCGCGGGTCTTCCAACGTCATGAAATAGGGCGCGCGTGCCCGCCTCTTGCTCAAGGCGATATGTGCATTTCACAGGCGGCGCGATCGGTTGGTGCAATCTCAACAGTAAATACATGCGATGTTACATGGTGCGTTTTTGGGAGCCGAATTGACGCCGGATGGCATGGCCTAACCGAGAGGATTGCTTTTAAGGCACGATATCGAGTGCGCACAGCGGCGCAGGCTATGCAGTCAAATACAGGGTCTCAGCATCCATTTAATCCATGGCCCTGACGATGGAAACAACAGTGCATTGAAGACGTGGGACGGGTCATCCGCTTTTTTGACTCCATGTCGACATAGAGATGGTCTTGTTTCAACTATCTAATGCTTGGCTCCTCTCGCATGGCGCAGTTCCAAAAATGATCACACGCGACATAGTGATATTGCCAGGATTGGTTCAGGATCGTGCGCTCAATTAGCACTTCGGGTGGAGAAATCCGTACGCTCTTGGCCGTCTACGCCAAGTCTACCGGGTCTGGCTTCTTCTTTGCGTTCACGAATTTCGGGTACATGCCAGCTGAGGTTTCCTTTTTGTTCAAAAACACGGCACCCACCTGCTGATTGGTGGCTCCGGCCGGGTTGACGGGTTGTGTTCGTAGGACGAGGCCGCAGAAGCTCCTTTGGGAACGCCCGGAGCGGACGTCTCGCGTCACTCAGAGGCACGTTTACCTTGGGCTGCGCGCCGTTGCGCGTTGAGACCCGTGTTCTGTTTGATGTTCGGCCAGCGTCACAACATTATGAAATTCTATGGGTTGGCGGAAAACACTTTGGAAACAGTCGATCGGTATCAGGTCGACCGCCGCGTCGTCATAGGTCGTCTCCCGCGGGCAATTGTTGAGCTGCAGGCAACTGACCCTACCAAGGGCGATACACCGACGGATGTGGGATTTGGACCAAATGAGAGGCGTGCAGAAAACCTGTTCAAGACCAATCGGCAAGCGCCCGTAAGAAACGCGATAACTCAATGAAAATAAATGTTTTTTACATCGATGATGTAAGCTTGATCGACAATAATGGCAATTTTCAGGTTGCTGGCTGCAAATAGTTTCTTCAAGAGGTCGCAACCTCCAGCCCGCGGGACTTGAGACCCTGCTGAACGCGCAGACCGGTACGTCCGAGAGTGCTATGATCGATGTTCAACATTCCGGTTTTGGCGGGACCCTCATGGGGAGCTGGCGGTTGAAAAAGACGAGATACTTGACCTTAGTATTCTTTTGGCCACTGCCTGCGTGCACCCGGCGCGGACCAAGCACCCGATCCGTTGTTTGTCCTGCTGGAGTCGCCGCGCAATATTGTGGACAAGCCTCAACAGAGCGTGCCGCAGGGTGATTGCAGCAAACTGTTCACTCGGTGAGGGTCAAAGGGTGTCTTTTGGTGTCTTGCCGGCAAAAAACGCATCGAGATTATCCAGCGCCCTGAAGCCCATCGCGTCGCGGGTGCGTGTCGTGGCAGATCCGATATGGGGCAACATGAAGATATTATCATGCGCCGCAAACGCAGGATTTCCGCCGGGTTCTATCTGAAAGCAATCCAGACCGGCCGCGGCAATCTGACCGTTTTCCAACGCGCCGATCAAAGCGTCCTCATCCACCAGCGCGCCGCGCGCCGAATTTACAATAATCGCTCCTTTCGGCAACAAGGCAAAGCGATCCGCGTTCATCAGGTTTGTGGTCTCGGGCGTTGCCGGGCAGTGTAGGGACAGGAAGTCCGCAACACTCAAAAGGCTGTCAACGGTGTCATGATAGATCGCGCCCTGTGCTTCATCCTGTGGCAGTTCTGAACGATTGAAGTAATGGATTTCCATGTCGAAACCGCGCGCTTTGGCGGCGAAGGCGCGGCCAACGCGGCCCATGCCGACGATTCCAAGACGAGATCCTGTCACCTGTTTGCCGACCATGAAAGACGGCGACCAGAAATCCCATTGCCCGTTGCGCACGATCCGGTCGCCCGCCACTGCGTGACGCGCCGCACCCAGCATCAGCAACATAGCCAATTCCGCTGTGGCATCTGACAGCACATCCGGCGTGTTTGTTACCGTAATGCCGCGCGCTTTGAGAGCAGGTAAATCACAATGATCCACACCAACGGAGTGATTGGCGATAATCTTCAGACGTGTGTCCAGTTTGGCCGCTACATCGGCATTGAAATGCTCCGAATGGCAAGGGATTATAGCATCGAATTCCGCGCTGGCGGCAATCAGTTCCTGTGCGGTGCCGGGGGTGTCCTCGTGGTTGATGACAACATCATAGTCACGTGCTGCGCGTTCCAGCGTCGCATCTGACAGACGGCGGGTGATCCAGAGACGGGGTTTGGTCATGGCTTATTTCTTTCGGATGCATTCGTCCCAGTAGTCGTAAATCGCCATCGCGCAGACGATGATCACGATCACCATGAACGGAAATCCACCCCAGAACCCGGCAAAGCCGGTTGAGATGCTGTGCGACAGTTCGCCGACAAATATCACCAGCAGGGCGGTTCCGATTAACCCGACGATCAGTTTGACGATATATGACATTTTGATGTCCTTTTCTTCAAGCGGCGGCTGCCGCAATGTGGTTTTGTAACCAACGCGCCGTGCGCAGCAGGCGGTTATCTTTTTTCGCAGGTCCGATGAGTTGCACCCCAATGGGCAAGCCGGTTTCACCCACCAACAAGGGCAGGGTCACGCAAGGCAGGCCGGCCAGCGTCCACAGGGTGCAGAAAATCGGATCGCCCGTCCCCGCACCAAAAAGCGGCGCTTCGCCAGCGGCCGCAGGGGCGATGATCGCATCAAATTCAATAAAGAAGTCATCGAAAAACGCTTGCGCCGAGGCTTTGACGGCCAGCGCGTCTTCATATTCGGCTGTGCTGATCTGACGCGCGCGGGTGATGACCGGTTTCAGTGTCTCACTGATCTGATCCCAGTTGTTGTCAAACACCTCGGCCTGATGCAGCGCGATTTCATATTCGTGAATGCGCGCCTGAACGGCAACCAGATTGGAGAGTTGGTTGGCCGGATCCATACGCGTGACGCGTGCGTCGAGGATCTCCATCACACCTTCCAGACCTTCATGCGCGGCTTCTGAGAGGCGGTCATTGAAAGGCAAGTTGAACCAGGCAAAATCGGGATCAACCGGGGCCTCCTCCTGCGCTCCCCTGGACATACTGGGGCGTGCGTGGGCAAAGCTTTCTGGGTCGCGCTGATCATATCCTGAAATGGCATCGGCCAGAAATGCTGCGTCCTCCAGGGTGCGCGCGAAGGTTCCGATCTGATCAAGCGAGACGGAGGTTTGCAAAACGCCCGTGCGGGGGATCATCCCGCGTGTGGGTTTAAGTCCGAAGGTTCCACAGAAAGACGCAGGCCGGATCACAGATCCATTCGTTTGTGTCCCAATTGCCAAGGGAACATGGCCCGCCGCAACAGCTGCTGCCGATCCACTGGAGGAGCCACCCGGCGAATGATCCGCATTATGCGGGTTGCGGGTTTCATTGGCATGCACGAAAGCAAGTTCGGTGGTCACGGTCTTACCCATGATCACCGCGCCCGCCTCGCGCAGCATTTCAACGATCCGCGCGTCAGCCTCGCTTTGACGACCTTTGAAAATGGCGGTGCCGCGTTGTGTGGGCATGTCACGCGTATCAATGATGTCCTTGAGCGCTACCGGGATGCCGTGCAGTGGGCCGGTGGCCAGACCTTTTTGGCGCAGCGCATCGCAGGCCGCAGCCTGAGCCAGTGCCGCTTCGGGATCAAGATGCGCCCAGGCGTGAATGACACCATCCGTCTCTGCGATGTGGTTGAGACAGGATTGCACCAATTGCACCGATTTGAGCTGGCCGGAGGCGATGTAACCCGCCGCCTCCGTTGCTGTAAGCGTATGTGGTTTAATCTTCACGGAACATAGACACCGAAGAGATAGTCAGGGAACCACAGGGCGATGCCAGGGAACTGGTACATCAGGACCATCGTAAAGATCACAATGCCGAGGTAAGGCATGATCCCGCGGAAGATTTCCATGAGCTCGATCTGCTTTTTTAACACCCCTTTTAGGTAGTAGGCCGACATGGCCATAGGTGGTGTCAGGAAGGAAGTTTGCAGATTGAGTGCAACCAGCATGGCAAAGAAATAGGGGTTCACACCGAATACTTCGAGCAGTGGCAGGAAGATCGGGACGAAGATAATCAGGATTTCCGACCATTCCAGCGGCCAGCCGAGCAGGAAGATGATGATCTGCGCGAGCACGAGGAATTCCCATGGCTCCAGATCCATACCGCCCACCCAATCGGCGATGATGTCATGTCCTCCGAGGTATGAGAAAACGCTTGCAAAGGTCCAGGAGCCGACGAAGAGCCAACAGACCATCGCTGTGGCCTTGGCCGTCAAAAACACACTTTCCTTGAGCTTGGTCCATGACATCGAGCGATAAAGAACGGCGAGAACCATACCCCCGAGCGCGCCCATCGCGGCCGCTTCTGCCGGGGTTGCGAGACCACCGAGGATGGAGCCAAGCACCAGTGCGATCAGGACCGTAAGAGGCACGAAGCTCACCAACAGGTTCAAGTAAATCTCGCGCGGGGGCGGGACGTCATCCATTGTTGGCTTTGGGGCCAGTGCCGGATTGAAAAACACCCGAATGATCACATAGACGATGTAAAGGCCCGCGAGGATGATGCCCGGGAATACTGCCGCAGCATAAAGCCGCAAGGGCGAGAGATCTGCGATGGCAGAGTAGACGATCAACATGATCGAGGGCGGGATCAGAATGCCCAAGGTCCCACCAGCACAAATCACGCCTGCGGCGAAGCTCTTGTTGTAGTTGGCATTTGCCATAGCCGGGAAAGCGAGCAATCCCATCAACGTCACAACCGCACCAACGATCCCCGAAGCGGTTGAGAAAACCGCACAGGTCAGGAGTGCCGCGATGGCCAGTGATCCAGGCAGGTTACGCGCCGCCTGATAGAGCGAAAAGAAAAGCTTGTCGACGATGTTCGCGCGTTCCACCACATAGCCCATGAAGAGGAACAGGGGGATGGCAACAAGCGTCGGGTTTTCCATCACCGAATAGGTATTCTGGTTTAGCAGATAGAAAATGTTGTTGTTGAAAATGTCACTGAAGGTCTCGATCGGGCCGCCCTGGTGATAAGCGTAATAGCCAAAGGCCACACCCATCGCCAGCAACGTGAACGCAATCGGAAAACCAAGTAAAACCAGCACAATAAATAGGCCCAGCATCAACAGGGCGACTTCGGGATTTGTCATTTTTTTATCTTTCTTCCTGCAGCGCGTTGCTATTTCTTGCTTGGGTGTATCGCTTGGATTTCGGCCAGATCTGCCTCTGAGAGCAGGTCTTCTGTCTCCTTCACATCCGCCAACCGTTCGGGCCATTCGCCGCTGCGCATCGCCATCACACAACGCACGAGTTCAGCGGCACCTTGTACCATCAGCAAAACGCCGGCCACCGGTATCAGCGATTTGAAAAAATAGACCTGAATGCTGGCCGGGCTGTTGAAGCTGACCTCTTTCCAGCGCCAGCTGTCAGAGGCGATTTCATAACCAAACCAAGCCAACGCGGTGATGCCAGGGAAGAAAAACAGGAAATAGAGGACGAAATCGAGACCCGCCTGCACCTTGACCGGGAAGAGGCGGTACACGACGTCAGCGCGCACATGGGTGTCCTGGGCAAGAGCGTATGCACCACACATCAGAAACAGTGCGCCGTACATCTGGATCATCATGTCAAAAGCCCAGACGGTAGGCGCATTCAGGACGTAGCGCACAAAGACCTCATAAGACACCGAAAGCGTCAGGATCAGAATGCACCAGCCGAAGGCACGACCGACCCAAAGGCTCAGTCCTTCGATGGCGTGAACGAATTTCATGGTATTGATTTCCCTGTCATGGCTGCGCGGGTTTTCTTGTCGAAACCCGGTCAACGCAGTGGAGTCCGGGCGCTCGTCGAGAGCGCCCGAACTCAGTCCGTCACGTGTTAAATCAACCGAAGTAGTGGTTGTAGGCCAGCTTGTAGTCAGGCTGGTTCAGGTTGAGATAGTTCATCACGTCCTTGGCATAAGCTTTCTGTGACTCCATCACCTTGGCAAAGAACGGATCGTCTCCGGCGATGCGGTCGGCAACCTTGTCCCAGGCTTCAAGCTGTGCGGCCATCACCGAATCCGGTGTGCGGTACACGTTCACGCCGTCCGTTTCCTGCAATTTCAGCAGGTCATCGGAATAACGCTTGGTGTTGCCCCAGTAGAAGCCGGAGTTTTCGGCCATGGACGCATTTTTGATGATCGCTTTGTGATCATCGCTGAGCGCATTGTATTTGTCTTTGTTGATTGTGACCTCAAAGAACTCCTGGCTCTGGTGGAACGACGCCAAGTGGTAATGCTTGGACACGTCCTGCATACCAAAGTCACGGTCAGACGTCGGGTTGTTGAACTCTGCCGCGTCAATCAGGCCTGACTTCATTGCAGGCTGGATCTCACCGCCCGGAAGTTGAACAACCGACATGCCCATTTCAAGCAGAACGTCAGCAGCCAGGCCAACGGTCCGGTATTTCAGACCACTCATTTGTGAGGCGTCTTTGATTTCTTCTTTGAACCACCCCAAAGGCTGTGCAGGCATTGGTGAATTGAAGAAAGACACAACGTTCAAACGCAATTCGGCCATCAACTCGTCAAAGAGCTCTTGCCCGCCGCCTGCGTAAACCCAGCCCAGCACTTCCTGGCTCGACCAGCCAAAGCAAGGACCTGTGCCAAAGAGCGACGCGGCTTTTGATTTGCCGTACCAGTAGGCGGGTACGTAGTGCGCTGCATCCAGAACGCCGCGATGTACCGCATCCTGCATCTGGCTGGTTTTGACAACGGCGTCTACCGACAGCACTTCGATTGTCAGCGATCCGCCGGACATTTCATTCACGCGGGCCGCAAAAGATTGAGCGTTTTCAAGGAAAATACCGCCACCCCATGCAGCTTGCATTTTCAATGTGACGCCATGTCCGTCGGCGAGAGCGGGTGTGGCGAGTGCTGCAGCGCCTGCTACGGCAGAGCCACGCAGGAATTTTCTGCGGTTAAGATTATCTGTCATATATCCTCCCAAGGAACGGGCATGATGTGCCCTTTTGTGTGTTGCGTGCGCGAAGCACGCTGTCTGCGAAAAATTTGGAAATCAAACTCGCCAAAGAATATGGCCATTCTCAACCGTATCCTCCTGAAACCGTTGAGCGGAGCCCCTCCCAAATTATCATTTGCGAAGATAGCCTATGCCACCCGGCTGGCAAGGGAAATTTAGCGGTAAAACAACCCTTTAGTTCAACCTGCGAGTGAAAGAAGCTTGATTTCCATCGATATCATAGTGATTCTTGCCGTCTCTCCCTT
This sequence comes from Paracoccaceae bacterium, assembly GCA_033344815.1. Classification (NCBI taxonomy): domain Bacteria; kingdom Pseudomonadati; phylum Pseudomonadota; class Alphaproteobacteria; order Rhodobacterales; family Paracoccaceae; species Paracoccaceae bacterium. The sequence goes on from JAWPMR010000001.1 coordinate 4,643,173, forward strand.
TTCTCCTTCCTGGAGTTATTGATTTGGCGGCTTGTGTCATTGTGTGTTGCTCAGCATTGCGTTTGCACCGTCCGCTTGCTGATGTTGAATATGTGTTGGTGCGCGTCCGCCAATCAACGTTGTGATGTCGCGCGCTGCCTCCGCAACCGTAGCCCCAAGCGTGGGGACACGCAGATCGTCAAAGCGCGTGCTGGGTCCTGAAATGGACACACCTGCGACCGGATCGGCATACTCGTCATAAATTATGGCGCCAATGCAAGACATGCCCACGTGGCGTTCTTCCTTGTCGAAAGACCAGCCCCGTGCGTCTGTTTTTTCCAAATCGGCAAACAGGGCGTCCGGCGTGACCAGCGTGTTTTCGGTAAAGCTGGTCAGCCCTGTCCCCATCAGCAGTTTTCGCACACGATCCGGCGGCATTGCAGACAAGATCGCTTTTCCGGTGCCAGAGGCGTGCATGGACGTTCGGGTGCCGCGTGCGAAGAAAGCGCGTATCGGGTTTTGGGTCTCTACCTGTCCGACGAAAACGACCTCGGCGCCATCCGGGATTGCCAAATTTGCCGTTTCGCCGGTTTTTTCCATCAGATGGCGCATAACGGGCCGACTGACTGCGCTCAACCCCGTACGGTTCATGAAGGAAATACCAGTTCTATAGGCTTCAATCCCGATCACCCAATCCTGGCGTTCTTCATCGAAGGCGACGAAATCGTGCTTTTGCAGAGTCGTCAGAATTCTATGCGTCGTAGCCGTTGGTACGCCAAGTGAGAGCGAAAGATCCGTCAAGGTCGCGCGGTCAGCACGTGAGACACCCTTCAAAATGCTGAGCGCACGGTCAAGCGACTGCAGAGTTCCTGCAGAGCTTTCGCGAAACTGCGACTTGGGTCTTCCACGTTGCCTTTTCTGCACTTTACCCATCCATGAGAATCAACTTCACTATTTATCACACAATTGAAAAATAATTTCAATTACTCGAATAAAATGATTTATGAAAAAATGAAAAAGCAATAAAAACAATGTATTGAATATTAAGTTGCATAAATGAAAAACATTTTCGAGAAAGTTGATTTTGTCAGGCCATTCGCTAAGTTGCCATGAAACCTAGGAGGAACTCGTCATGTCTGATCAAAACCCGATTTTTATCCCCGGGCCGACCAATATACCTGATCGCTTGCGCGTTGCCATGCATGTGCAGACGCGGGACCATCGCGCACCTGACTTCATTGAAACTTTCGCGCCCGTGCTTGAGGATACCAAGAAGGTTTTCGGAACGCGCGACGGCAAAGTGATTACATTTCCGGCTAGCGGAACAGGTGGCTGGGAAGCCGCCATCTGCAACACTCTAAGCGCAGGCGACACAGTGCTCGTAGCGCGTTACGGGATGTTCAGCCATCGCTGGATCGACTTGTGTCAGCGTCACGGGCTCAATGTGCAGATCATTGAGTGTGCTTGGGGGTCCGGCGCGCCCGCTGACAAGTTTGAAGCCGCTCTGAGTGCGGACAAAGGTCATGACATCAAAGCCGTGCTCGTCACGCACAACGAAACAGCCACCGGTGTCAAATCCGATATCGCAGCCGTGCGCAGTGCGATGGACGCGGCCGACCACCCGGCGATGATGTTCGTGGATTGCGTCAGTTCTCTGGCGTCGATGGATTTTCGGATGGATGAATGGGGCGTAGATGTTGCGGTGTCTGGATCTCAAAAAGGGTTCATGCTGGCAACCGGCATGGCCATCCTTGGAGTCAGCCCCAAAGCGCTCGCCGCGATGGAAACAGCGACATTGCCGCGCACCTTTTTTGATTTTCGCGACATGATGACCGCTAACGCCTCTGGTGGATTTCCTTACACGCCGCCGTTGCAGCTGATTTACGGGATGCGCGAGAGCTTGAAGATGCTGTTCGAAGAGGGGCTGGAGAACGTCTATGCACGACACTACCGTCTCGCCGAAGGTGTGCGTCGTGCGGTGGATGCCTGGGGTCTGGAGCTAGTCGCCAAAAGTCCTGAGTTGTACTCGGATACTGTGAGCGCCATATACGTGCCCAAGGGATTTGACAGCAATGCGTTAACGGATCAAGCTTTCAACGCTTACGGCGTGTCATTTGGCATCGGCCTTGGCGAAATGAATGGCAAAGCATTCCGAATTGGCCATTTGGGCAGTCTGACGGATGTCATGGTGCTGTCTGGGCTGGCAACGATTGAAATGGCGATGGCGGATCTTGATTATCCCATCGAATTGGGCAGTGGCGTTGCCGCTGCGCAGGAATATCTGCGTAAACACCGTGCTGCTCTGATCCAGACCGCTGCGTAAGGAGAACGGAATATGCTGGACATCATGACCGGGTCTGATCTGACAATTGACCATGTGCGAGCGGCACATGAGCGGATCAAGCCCTACATTCACGAGACGCCGATCCTGACCTCGTCGTATTTTAACGCGCTGACCGGGGCCGAATTGTTCTTCAAATGTGAGAATTTTCAGAAAGCCGGCGCCTTTAAGGTGCGCGGCGCCTCTAACGCGGTCTTTGGACTGACAGATGCGATGGCGGAAAAGGGGGTCGCGACGCATTCTTCGGGCAATCACGCTTTGTCTCTGAGTTATGCAGCAGGGCGTCGCGGTATTCCGTGCCATGTGGTCATGCCGCGCACGGCACCGGAGGCTAAGAAAGCAGCCGTGCGGGGATACGGCGGGATCATCACCGAATGTGAGCCCTCTACCACCAGTCGGGAGGCGATTTTCGCCGAAGTTCAGGCGGCCACCGGTGCCGAGTTTGTGCATCCCTACAACGACCCGCGTGTGATCGCAGGGCAGGCGACCTGTTCACTGGAAATGCTGAGCCAGATCGACAACATGGATGCGGTGATTGCGCCGATTGGTGGAGGCGGCATGATTTCAGGCACCTGCCTGACTCTCTCCAACCTCGCGCCAAAAATGGAAATCTATGCAGCAGAACCGGATCAGGCGGATGATGCGGCACGATCGTTCCGGGCCGGACATATTATTGCGGATGATGCACCCAATACGATCGCTGATGGATTGAAAGTGCCGCTCAAAGAGAACACATGGCACTTTGTGTCACACTTCGTGACAGATGTGCTGACCGCTTCCGAGCAGGAAATCATCGACGCGATGAAACTGACATGGGAACGGATGAAGATCGTGATGGAGCCGAGCTGTGCTGTGCCAATGGCTGCGATTCTGCGCAACCCGGAGGTATTCCGGGGCAAGCGCGTGGGCGTGGTCATCACGGGCGGCAATGTGGATTTGGATAAACTGCCCTGGACATTGGGCTAAGGAGGACGCGACATGAACAAGCAAGTGAACTTTGAAGAATACGAAGTCGGCTATGACATCCCCGCCGCAATCGGCATGGATGAGGCGCAAATTCAAACACCGTCTCTGGTGCTGGATCTGGACGCTCTGGAGCGCAACATCAAGAAAATGGGCGATTTCGCCAAATCCAAAGGAATGCGTCACCGCGTTCACGGCAAAATGCACAAATCCGTTGATGTGGCGCTGTTGCAGGAAAAGCTGGGCGGAAGCTGTGGTGTGTGCTGCCAGAAGGTGTCTGAAGCCGAAGTCTTTGCCCGCGGTGGGATCAAGGACGTTTTGGTCTCCAATCAGGTGCGCCAACCCGAAAAGATTGACCGTTTGGCGCGGATGCCTAAGCTTGGCGCGCGCACGATCTGCTGTGTTGATGATTTGGCAAATGTAGCAGACCTTTCTGAAGCGGCGACACGCCATGGCACGCAAATTGAGTGTCTGGTGGAAATCGACTGTGGTGCAGGCCGTTGCGGCGTAACCACCACGCCGGAAGTTGTCGAAATTGCCAAGGCGATTGAGGCAGCAAAGGGTTTGAAGTTCGCGGGTCTGCAAGCTTATCAGGGCGCGATGCAGCATATGGACAGCTATGAGGACCGCAAGGGCAAAACCCAGATCGCCATCGACATGGTGCGCGACGCGGTGGATGCGTTGAAAGGCGAAGGCCTGGAGTGTGACATCGTTGGCGGTGGCGGCACAGGGTCGTATTATTTTGAAAGCGGCTCAGGTGTTTTCAATGAGTTGCAATGCGGATCCTACGCTTTCATGGATGCTGATTATGGCCGAATTCTGGATGAAAACGGCAATCGCATTGATCAAGGCGAGTGGGAAAATGCATTGTTCATCCTGACTTCGGTGATGAGCCACGCAAAGGCCGATAAGGCAATTGTTGATGCTGGCCTCAAGGCCCAATCTGTGGACTCAGGTTTGCCAGTAATCTTTGGGCGCACGGATGTGGAATACGTGAAATGCTCGGATGAGCATGGCGTGGTTGCTGATCCGGACGGCGTGCTGAAGGTCAATGATAAGTTGAAACTGGTGCCCGGTCACTGTGATCCAACCTGCAATGTACATGATTGGTACGTTGGTGTGCGAAATGGCAAGGTTGAAACGCTCTGGCCCGTGTCGGCACGCGGCAAAGCTTACTAATCTGCCTTAAGACTAAAAAAATCACGCGTCCGGCCTTTCCGGGCGCGTTCATTTTGAAAGACAAAAGACAGGAAATCCCAAATGTCCGAAGGATTGTTGATCGTAGGCGAAGACGTCTGTGCGCAGGTGGTGAATAGCAAGGACGCCTTTGATGCGGTTGAGGCCGTTTTCGGTGCCATGGCCAAGGGAGATGCTTACAATTTCCCGGTGATCCGCGAGGCGATTGGGTACGCGGACGCGCTGTATGGGTTCAAATCCGGGTTCGACAAAGCTGGCAAGACGCTGGGCGTCAAATCGGGCGGTTATTGGCCGGGCAACATGGATAAAGGCCTGACCAACCACCAGTCCACGATCTTCCTGTTTGATCCAGATACCGGCATGTTGCAGGCGCTGGTCGGGGGCAATTACCTGACGGCCGTGCGCACGGCTGCATCCTCCTCGGTGTCCATCGCACATCTGGCACGCAAGGATGCCAAAGTGCTGGGCATGGTCGGTGCCGGGCATCAATCTACATTCCAGTTGCGCGCCGCCGCAGAGCAGCGCGATTTCACCAAGGTTGTGGCGTGGAACCCGCACCCGGATATGCTGCCGCGACTGGGCGCCGTGGCGGAAGAACTGGGGTTGGAATTCGAGGCGGTCGCGCAGGAAGAGCTTGGGGCGCAGGCCGATGTCATCATCACGATCACCTCTGCCTTTGAGCCGTTGATGATGAAGGATTGGATCAAGCCCGGCACGCATATCGCCTGCATGGGAACAGATACGAAGGGCAAACAGGAGGTCGATCCGGCGATTCTGGCCAGTGCCACAGTGTTTACCGATGAAATCGCCCAATCCATCAGCATCGGCGAGGCGCAGCATGCCATTGCTTCTGATTTGATTGCCAAGGGAGACATCACACCGATTGGAGCCGTCATCAATGGGGATCATCCCGGGCGCAGCGACGCTGACGAAATCACGCTGTTTGACGGGACCGGTGTTGGATTGCAGGATCTGGCCGTGGCCTCGGTCGCGGCAGAGCAGGCGGAAAAGCAAGGTAAGGCGACACGCGTCGCGCTTTGAGCGTGTATTGCCTGCTTGTAATTCATTTCCGGGCGATGTGAGGTTGACGTTTTATCAGAGAGGTCATCAGAACCTGTCGAAGACTTGGCAAGTGGTTTGATTTGGGGCGCCAAACATCTGTCCGGCTTGGTCCAAGACTTGTTTTTGGTGGGAAACGTGAGGCACTCAGACTGCCGTGCGCTTTCTGGCAAGCGTGGGATTGGGTGATGTCCAGTCCTTCCAACCCTAATGGTCATCCTTGGCAAAGCCAAAGGGACGGAGACCAGAGACGAAACCCTGAAGGCCTGGTTTTCAAATAGTGCGCCGCGTGGTCGCCCATATTAACTGCGGTTCTATGCGGCGCAATTTGAAACACGCTGAATTTCCGTGATTTTTCCATCTTGCGTCCTTGCGATTTCCAAGGAGCTGCTGCGTGCCGGCACGGATCATTTGTATCGTGTTCAGAGCAATGGGCAATGGCGCAGGACAGCTGGCAATCATTACTTTTTCATTTGGTTGTGGCCCCGAATAAGTGTAGAAAACGCTTTCGGTCATTCCTCAATGGTGACGTTCGGCCCTTGATGCCATCGGGTTCAAAATCTCCATGATTGACCTGCGGCAGCGTCTTTTATGTCTCATCAAAGACGGGCCAAGATAAATCATGAAACCTGCGTGGCCCGAAAATTGGGGATCTGATTTGTTCTCGATCATGGGAACAAATGGTCTGCACCGCAACCAAACCGCTTGCTGGATGGTGCGCACAACCGGGCCAGGCGGACCTGTGATGGAACAATAGGTTCCGCTGGTTTTCACGACATTGCCAAGGGTCTGATCTGCACGAACACGGAATGTTCCGGGATGACCGTTGTAACACAGCACCCGAAACCAAAGCATCCAGAGTTTTTTCCAGAATACTGTGCGAATTCTTACGCCTCGGGCATCCAGACTCCGGAGTGCTCAAAAAAAATACAAAACCGTAGATTTTGCACAAAAAATCAGCGTAAATGGCGCTCGCTACGCTTTTCGTACGTCACGGGGTTTCCTTCTCTGACCCCGCTCCAGACGATCTACCCAAAGGTAAAAATCGGAGGTTGCCATGATCTGGTCCAAGTTGCCCTATGTCACATTCGCAATGAGTTTGAGCGCATCCGCCAGTTTGGCGGACGGCCATTTGACACCAACTGTTTTTGGAACGAACTGGTTGGCGCAGGCTGAACATGGCGGGTTTTACCAATCCGTTGCAGATGGTACGTATGCAGCATGTGGGTTGGACGTGGAAATCATCTCGGGTGGACCGCAGGTGAACAACCGGGCGCTGATGCTGGCGGGAAAAATCGATTTCCACATGGGTGGTGACATGTTGCAGGCGTTCAACGCCGTCAAAGAGGGCATCCCCGTTGTCTCTGTCGCCGCAATTTTCCAAAAACATCCTCAGGTCATTCTGGCTCATCCCGGCGAAGCTGAAAGCTGGGAAGATCTCAAGGATCTGACCCTTTTGATCGGGGATAACGGTTTCACGTCCTATTATCAGTGGATGATCGCGGAGCATGGTTTTACCGAAGCACAACGTCTGCCCTACACATTCAATCCCGCACCCTTCATTGCTGACAAACAGAAAGGCATGCAAGGCTATCTGAGCTCCGAACCCTACGCCGTGCTGAAAGAAGCCGGGTTCGAACCCAATGTCTTTCTGATCGCGGACGCCGGATATTCCTCTTATGCCACGACGATTGAGACGATGGCCGGGACAATCGAACAGTCCCCCGAAAAAGTGGAGTGTTTCGTCGATGGGTCGCTGACCGGGTGGTATAACTACCTTTACGGCGACAGTTCTGCAGCGGATGAACTCATTCTGGCGGCAAACCCTGACATGTCGCAGGACAAGTTGGAGTTCGCCAAGAAAATGATGCTGGAACAGGGCATTGTCGATAGCGGGAGCGCTCTGGAAACCGGAATTGGCTCCATGACGGATGAGGTCATCGGCGATTTCTATAACAAAATGGTTGCGTCCGGCGTCCTTGAGGACGGCCTTGATTGGAAGGCGGCCTACACGCTCGATTTCACCAATAAATCTGTTGGCAAAGAGATAAAACCCTAGTTGAATACAAGGAAGACCGCAGGCCGCGCGGCCTGCGTGATCCTCGGGCGGGAGTGACATGACAGAACCGGTGAAGCCGCGGCACCAGCGGTCTGAATTGCTGCGTTTGGAGCAGGTGGACAAGACGTTTAATGGAACTGTCGTGGCGTTGAAGGGCATGACGCTTCAGGTGCGCGAGGGAGATTTCATCTCGCTTCTGGGCCCGTCCGGTTGCGGAAAATCTACGGCATTGCGCCTGATTTCGGATCTTATTCACCCTACGGCGGGGCGCATCAACTGGTCCGGTGGGCATGACACAGGTGATCTTGGTGTGGTCTTCCAGGAGCCCACCCTGATGCCCTGGGCTACGGTGGCGCAAAATGTTTGGCTGCCGTTTCGGTTGCGCGGCAAACCCTATAGCGCGGTAAAGGCTGACGTGCTTGAAGCGCTTAAACTGGTGGGGCTGGAAAAATTTCAGAACAGTTATCCGCGTGAATTGTCGGGTGGCATGAAAATGCGTGTGTCCATCGCGCGTGCCATGGTCACACGGCCCCGGTTGATCCTGATGGATGAACCTTTTGCCGCACTGGATGAAATCACCCGATTCAAGCTGAACAACGATCTGCTGAGGCTCAAGGCGGCGATTGGATGCACAGTTGTCTTCGTGACGCATTCGGTTTTCGAATCTGTCTTCCTGTCGGACCGGATCGTGGTGATGGCCGCGCGACCAGGACGGGTGATTTCGGAACTCGAAGTTGATGCGCCATATCCGCGCGATGAGGATTTTCGTACGTCCTCCGAGTATGCTGGCTACACGCGCCGCGCAACAGAAGCGCTGCATCAGGCGATGGGGGAGGCGGCATGAGCATTGCTGATCCTTCCGGAACGCCACTGACCGTTGATGCGGATGAAACAGCACGGCTGAGGCGCAAGCAGCTGGAAAAATTCGGTAAGTGGATCTTGCCCGTGTTGGTCTTGCTCTTGATGCTGGTGGCCTGGGATCGCACCGTCGTTTGGAATGAAATACCGCATTATATCCTTCCTGGTCCGGGGCTGGTGTTCGACACATTGATCAAGGATTGGGCGCTGCTGTTTGAGGCACTGCTCGTAACGTTGCAGATCACCTTGATGGCACTGGCCGTGGCGGTGATTGGCGGTGTGGGTCTGGCTGTGCTTTTCACCCAGTCGCGTTTGGTGGAAATGAGTTTCTATCCTTATGCGGTCATTTTGCAGGTTACGCCGATCGTTGCCATTGCGCCGCTGATTTTCATCTATGTTGACAGCCGAATTGCTGGCTTGCTGCTCTGTGCGTGGTTGGTGGCTTTCTTTCCGGTGCTCAGCAACACAACACTTGGGTTGAATTCAGCTGATCATAACCTGCGCGATTTGTTCCGCATCTACGGCGCGTCGCGTTGGCAGACACTGCGGTTTTTGCAATTGCCCTCCGCGCTGCCCTATTTCCTGGGGGGGTTGCGGATCGCCGGTGGCCTGTCCTTGATCGGGGCGGTCGTTGCCGAATATGTGGCGGGCACGGGTGGGCTTAAATCCGGCCTTGCGTTCCGCATATTGGAAGCGGGCTATCGCTTGAACATCCCGCGTATGTTCGCCGCCCTGATCCTGATTGCGGTCACGGGCGTGGTGATTTTTGCAGGGCTCAGTTTCCTAAGCCACATGCTCTTGCGAAAATGGCACGAAAGCGCGTTGAAACGGGATCATTGATGGATTTTATCGAGTTTCCGAAAGGTCCATTGACCCTGCAAAATCTGACTGTTCCTGATTGCCTTCTGGGCGGTCAGGGCGATCTGACGCGGCTGGACCTGCACCTTGAGAACGGCAAGATTACGGACAAACCGGGGCAGGTGGTCGATATGAAGGGGGCGATGGTCTTTCCCGCCTTTATCGACATGCACACGCATCTGGACAAGGGTCACATCTGGCCTCGCGCTGCCAATCCCGACGGCAGTTTTGCCGGCGCACTGGCGACTGTTGGCGCCGACAGAAAAGCCCATTGGCATGCGGGAGATGTGCGCACTCGGATGGAATTTGCGCTGCGGTGCGCTTACGCGCATGGCACCCGCGCCATTCGAACGCATCTTGATAGCATCCCGCCACAGGATGACATTTCGTGGCCGCTATTCAGAGAGCTACGTGAAGAGTGGCGTGGTCGGATTGACCTTCAGGCTGCCTGCCTTGTGGGGTGCGATCAGGTCTCTCGTGATGGCGCTTTTGCACATACTGCGGATCTGGTGGCGGAAGCGGGGGGCGTGCTGGGTATGGTTGCCTATCCGGTGCCGGACATCAAAGACCGCATCCAAGCGTTTTTCGAACTTGCGGCCGCGCGTGGTCTGGCGGCAGATTTCCACGTGGATGAAACGCTGGATCCCAGTTCTGAAACCCTGCGTGTCGTGGCGCAGACCGTGCTGGACATGGGGTTCGATGCGCCCGTTACGGTAGGCCATTTGTGCTCGCTGTCCTCACAGGATACTTCCCGCGCCAATGATACGATGGACCTTGTGGCGCGCGCCGGTCTGAATGTGGTTTCGCCGCCCATGTGCAACCTTTACCTTCAAGATCGTCAGGCAGGCACGCCGCGCAGACGCGGTATTACCCTGGTGCATGAGATGAAATCGCGCGGGATCAATGTCTCCTTCGCCTCTGACAATACGCGCGATCCGTTCTACGCCTACGGAGATCTGGATATGATTGAAGTCATGCGCGAGGCCACCCGTATTGGCCATCTGGATCATTCAGGGAAAGATTGGATCCGTGCGTTTTTGGACAACCCCGCCAAGGCCTGCGGTTTCAAGGCCCCCAGCCTGATGCCGGCTGCGCCAGCCGATTTGGTGATTTGCCGTGCACGCAACTGGACCGAACTTTTCGCGCGTCCGCAAGCGGACCGCATTGTGATGCGCGGCGGAGTTCAAATTGATCGGACCCTGCCAGATTACGCCGAACTTGACCATTTGATGAGGACATCATGACCGCGAACATTGCCGCTGCAAAAGCCGCCCTGTCACATCTCGACATTGAACAAAACGCCGCTGCGATCAAATCCAAGAGCCGAGACTTCTTTTGGTATTCGCCGGTTCTGAAGGCGCGTCTTGACGATGTCGTCGCGGATTTTGTGGTCAGCCCGCGCAATGAGGCCGAGGTCATCGAGATCCTGAAGACATGCTATGCCCATAACGTCCCCGTTACGACGCGGGGAGCAGGCACCGGCAACTACGGACAGGCCATGCCTTTGGCGGGGGGCTGCGTCATGCATCTGCGTCACATGGCGGCGGTGCGCGAAATCCATCCCGGACGGGTCATTGTGGAGCCGGGGTGCTTACTCAAGGACCTTGATGCGGCGTGTAAGGAACACTCCGGTCAGGAAATCCGAATGTTTTCCTCCACCTGGGCCACGGCGACCATTGGCGGGTTCATCGCCGGGGGATCGGGTGGCGTTGGTTCCTGCACCTGGGGGTCCTTGCGCGATCTTGGCAACATCATCCGCCTGCGTGTGGTGACCATGGAAGAAGAGCCGCGCGTGCTGGAATTCCAGGGCGAAGAACTGGCCCGGGTCAGCCATGCCTATGGTACCAACGGCATCATCACCGAAATCGAAATGCCGCTGGCCCCGGCCTATGAGTGGGTCGAGATGTTCGTGGCCACGGATGATTTCATGGAGGCCGCGCGCTTTGCCGAGGAACTGGCCAATGAAGATGGCATTCTGATCAAGCTGGCGACCGTATTTGAGGCCCCCATTGCCAAGGATTACTTTCAGCGCGTCGCCCCTCATGTGGACAGCGACACCAACCTCATTGGGCTGATGGTCGCGCCGCATTCCATGGACGGGTTTGAAACCTTTCTGGGCCGCCGATCCGGCGCGCGTCTGATTTACCGCAGTGACGCGTCCGATTGGGAACGCGGCCCGGGCATGGTGTTTGAATACGGTTGGAACCACACGACGCTGCGCGCGCTAAAGGTTGATCCGTCGATTACGTACTTGCAGGTGCGCTACGGCTTTCCGCATCACCTCGATCTGATCGAGCAGATGCGCGATGCCCTGAGCCCGGAGGTTTTACAGCACCTCGAAATTCTCAGGGAGAACGGTAAGGTTATGTACGCGGGCCTCAGTCTGGTGAAATTCACAACCGAAGAGCGCCTGGATGAGATCGTCAAAATCCACGAGGACGCAGGTGCCATGGTCTTTAATCCGCACCGCTATACGCTGGAGGAGGGTGGGCGGCAAACTGTCGATGACCGGCAATTGGCCTTCAAACGCGAGGCGGATCCCAAGGGTCTGCTCAACCCGGGCAAAATGATCGCATGGGATGATCCGGACTGGGCGTTTGATCAGATGTATTCCTATCCGAAAATCCGCGCGGCGGAGTGAGGAATGGCACGTGCGCTGGTCCTTTTTGCACATCCTTGCGCGGAGAGTTTCTCGGCCGCCTTGCACGGCTGTGTGACGGAGCGTTTACATGCAAGCGGCTGGGAGGTTGATGACTGTGATCTGAATGCGGAAGGCTTCTCGCCAGTTCTGACCGCGCAGGAACGGCGCGGGTATCATGAGGAAACTTCAAACACGGGACCGGTTGCTGACTATGTAGAGCGATTGCAGGCCGCAGATGCGCTGGTGATGGTATTTCCGGTGTGGAACTTCGGGTATCCTGCCATTCTCAAAGGGTTTCTGGACCGGGTTTTCCTGCCCGGTGTTTCCTTCAAGCTCGAGGACGGTAAGGTGGTTCCCAACTTGCGAAATATACGAAAACTCGCCGCCGTCACGACCTATGGCGGCACGCGACTGCGTGCTTTCATGGCGGGCGATCCACCGCGCAAGTCCGTCACGCGGGCGGTCTGGCATGTGTGTCGGCCAGACAAGATGCGTTACATGGCGCTTTACGATATGAACCGGGTCACGCAAGACCAGCGTGGGCAATTCTTGTCGCGTGTGGGCGCGGAAATGGAGGCGTTTTGAATGCGCGCCCTTGTGATTTATTGTCATCCGAAAGACACCAGTTATACGGCGGCCGTGCGCGATGAGGTTGTGTCAAAGCTTTCAGATGTTGGCGCGGAAATTCGCATTCACGATTTGTACAAGTCAGGTTTCACCCCGGTGATGACTGCGGAGGAATTCGATCTGTACGAAAATACTGCTCACAACCGCACCCCGGTTGTACAAGCCACAGATGACGTTTTGTGGTGCGATACCCTGATCTTTATCTATCCCACATGGTGGTACGGGATGCCCGCAATGCTCAAAGGATGGATGGACCGTATTTTATTGCCCAATGTCGCATTTTTGATGCCTGATGGGGAAAATGACAATATCAGGCCGGGCCTGACACATATCACCCGTCTGGGGGTCTTCACCACTTGCGGGGCCAGTTGGGGGCTGACGCAGTTGATCGGATCGCCGGGCAAACGTATCATTCTGAGGGGGATCAGGGCGATGTGTGCCAGGCGTTGCAAGACAGTGTTTGCTGCGCATTACCTGATGGACAGTTCAACGGATGCCTCGCGGCGGGCGCATTTGGCGCGTGTCGGGCAGAAAATGGAGAAATTCGTGCGATCGGTGCGTCCGGACCACAAGGAGGCCAATGCATGATACCGGTGCTGGACTGGCAACAATTTGAAACCGACAGGGAAGAGTTTTTGGCAACACTTGGCGCTGCCGTCCGAGGGCCGGGGTTCTTTTTATTGCAAAACCATACTGTTCCTCAACGCCTGCGTGCCGAGGTGTTTCAGATGGCAGGTGCGTTTTTCGACCTGCCCGAGGCAGAGAAGAAAAAACTCTCGATTCTGAACACGTCGCATTTTCGGGGGTGGGCAGCAGAAGGGGATGAATCTCTCGATGAAACCTCTGTCGCAGTGGATCGCAAGGAAAGCTTCAACATTGGCTTTGATCTCGCACCGGACGATCCACGTGTGCTGCGGGGTGAACCATTTCGAGGCGTGAATGTCTGGCCGGATGTGACGGGTTTTCGCGATACTATGCTGGCTTATTATGACGCGGCACTAAAGCTTGGTATTGCCATTCACCGCGCTTTCGCCGCTGACCTGGGTCTTGCATCGGACCATTTTACGCCTTCTTTCAAGGACCCACTGGCGGCGCTGCGGCTGTTACACTATCCGGCGGCATCCGGCGCTGCGAACGAGATTGGCGCGGGCGCGCATACGGATTATGGCGCGATTACCTTGCTGATGACGGATGGTGAACCTGGTTTGCAGGTCAAACCACGCGGTGGGGATTGGACAGATGTCCCCCACGTCGACGGCGCCTATGTGGTCAACATCGGCGATTGCTTGATGCGTTGGACGAACGACATCTATGCTTCCACGCCGCATCGGGTTCTGCCCCCGAAACGACAACGCCGCTCCGTTGCGTTTTTCGTTGAAGCGAACCCGGATACGGTCGTCGCCGCGTTGCCCGGCACGGGAGCGGCGAAATATCAGCCCGTGCGCGCCGCCGATTACTTGCAATCCCGACTGGATGCTACTTACGCAACAAAGGAAGTATCATAATGGGGATGAAGGACTGGGCAGACTTCAGAGCGCCGGATTTCCAATCCATTGATCCAATGAAAACCATCGCGATCTTGCCCACGGCGGCAATTGAGCAGCATGGACCGCATTTGCCGCTTGGGACGGACACGTTGATCGGACTGGGGATGCTGGAAGAGCTGCGCCGCCAAGCCCCTGCGGACATGGATCTGCGGGTTTTACCTATACAAGCGGTGGGCAAATCCAACGAACACCTGTGGGCTGCGGGGACATTGACGCTGACCGCAGCCACGGCTCTGGCGGTGTGGACCGAAATTGGCCTGTCGGTGGCGCGCGCGGGCATTCGAAAGATCGCAATCGTGAATTCGCATGGGGGCAATCTGGATCTGGTATCCATTTTATCGCGCGAACTGCGCGTGCAAGCGGATATGCTGGCCGTGAAATGCCAATGGGGATCTTTTGGCGCGCCTGAAGGCTTGTATTCCGCGCAGGAAGATAATTTCGGCATCCATGGCGGTGATGTTGAAACGTCGCTCATGCTGCATTTCCGCCCGAAAGCCGTGGATATGAGCAAGGCCAAAGATTTCAGGTCCTCGGCGGAAACCAGTGCGATCTCACCGATAGGACCCGTGTCTTATGGGTGGATCGCCAGCGATTTGAACCCCGACGGCACGGTAGGAGAAGCGCATCTGGCAAGCGCCGAGAAAGGCGCAGCGACAGCGGCGCATCAGGTCGCAGGGTTTGTAGATCTGCTGCGCAAAATGGACGAAATGGCCTTGCCGGGGACCTAGATCGCCTGTTTGGCGACAATCACCTGCGTGCCCCATTCTTTGCATTGATCGCTTAAAGCGCGTGGCAAAGCCCTGTCGGTCACAACCATGGATAATGCGCTCATGGACGCGATTCTCGCAGGGGCAGCTCGGTTGAATTTTGAATGGTCCGCGACCAGAAAGCATTTTCGCGACTGCGCAATGATGGATTGACTGACCCCGACTTCCTGAATGTCGAAATCAAGCAGATCACCGTCCCGATCCAAGGCCGAACACCCTATGACGGCGATGTCAAACTTGAACTGTTGTATCGTGTCGATGGTGATTTTGCCGACCAAACCGCTATCAGACCGACGCAAAGCGCCCCCCGTGACGATGATTTGACAATCCGGGTTATCGACCAGAATATTGGCGATGTTCATATTGTTCGTCACGACCATGAGATCACGGTGGTCCAGCAACTCGCGCGCAACGGCTTCGGTACTGGTGCCGATGTTCATGAAGATCGAGCAACCTTCAGGAATGTGATGCGCGCAGGCCCGAGCCATTGCCAGTTTGGAAGACTGGTTCAGGTTCCGCCGTTCTTCGTATTCAATATTGGTTGTGCCCGAGGGAAGAATCGCGCCACCATGCACACGTTCGAGTTTGTTCGCTTCCGCCAGTTCTGTGAGATCCCGGCGAATGGTTTGCAGCGTGACACCAAAATGCTCAGCAAGCGCATCCACCGTAACTTTGCCTTCGCGTTGGGCAATTTTTAGGATGTCCGGATGGCGGAATGTTTGCGACATAATTATTCTCCTCTTTGCGAGATAACTTTAAAAAAGCTGAAATTCCAACATATTTGTATGGGTGGACCGATCACGCTGAACTTTTGCGAGCTAACTATTTGTCGGATCAGGATCGAAAAGACTAAGACAAAGTCCAAGGATTCCAATTCGTTCTGAGGACAGCTCGAAGGCGGCCGGTTGAGAATTGCGACGTCACGAAAATTGAAAGCGAACATAAACGAAAATAAACGCTTGATTACGCAAATGCACTGCGCTACCCATTGCGTCGTCGATGGCACGAAAACTGGGGAGATCTCGTGGCGCAACCGAACACATCATCACAGACCTACGACCTCTTCGTGATTGGTGGCGGGATCAATGGATGTGGTATTGCGCGCGATGCAGCCGGGCGTGGGATGAGCGTCGCGCTGGCCGAGATGAATGATCTTGCATCTGCAACGTCCTCTGCCTCGACAAAACTGTTTCATGGCGGTCTTCGGTATCTTGAGTATTTTGAGATCAATCTGGTGCGCCATGCCTTGGCGGAGCGTGAGGTCTTGCTCAAGGCGATGCCCCATATCAGCTGGCCGATGCGCTTTGTGCTGCCTTACCAAAAAGACATGCGTTTTGAGGGGGCAACGCCGACATCGCGCATCCTGAACGTCGTCATGCCGTGGATGAAGGGGCGGCGCCCCGCATGGCTCATTCGTTTTGGGCTCATGCTATATGATAACCTAGGCGGTCGGAAAATCCTGCCCGCCACCAAAACGCTGACGTTGAGGGGAAGTGCCGAAGGCGCGCCCATCGAGGACCGTTTTGAGAAAGCCTTTGAATATTCTGACTGCTGGATCGAAGATTCCCGGCTTGTCGTCTTAAACGCACGTGACGCCGAGGCGCGCGGCGCCAACATCATGGTGCGCACCAAGGTTGTCAGCGCCGCCCGCATTGAGGATCATTGGGACGTCACGCTGGAGGATGTCGAAAGCGGCGAGACCAAAACACTCAAAGCACGCATGCTGGTCAACGCCGGTGGCCCTTGGGTCGGCGACATTATTCAACAGAAGGTGCGGATTAACTCCACCGAAGGTGTGCGTCTGGTGCGTGGCAGCCATATCGTGACAAAGCGGCTTTATGATCACGACAAATGCTATTTTTTCCAAGGAACCGATGGGCGCATCATTTTCGCCATTCCTTATGAAACGGATTTCACGCTGATTGGCACCACAGATGCCGAACACAGCGATCCCGGCGTCAAGCCAGAATGTACTGCCGAAGAGCAGGACTATCTGATCAATTTCATCAACCAATACCTGAAAAACGATATTAGTGCCGAGGACGTGGTCTGGACCTATTCTGGCGTGCGCCCGCTTTATGATGACGGGGCGAGCAGTGCCACGGCCGCCACGCGTGATTATACGCTCAAGGTCGATGATACCGGTGGCGCACCAATCCTCAATGTATTTGGCGGCAAGATTACTACCTATCGCAAGCTGGCTGAGGATGCGATGGATAAGATCGTCCCATTTTTCCCGGGCACGTCAGATCATTGGACGGCAGGGGTTGCCTTGCCGGGCGGCGATTTTGCGGTCGATGGTTTTGACATGTTGGTGACCCGGTTGCGTGAGGATTTTCCATTTCTGACCGCCTTCTGGGGCAAGCGTCTTGTGCGCGCTTATGGCACCGAGGCGTGGGATATTCTGGCGGATGCCGAAGAGGAGGCCGATCTGGGTCAAGGCTTTGGCGCAACGCTGAGTGCGCGGGAAGTGCGCTGGTTGCAAGAAAACGAATACGCCCGTACCGCTGAAGATATCGTCTGGCGGCGCAACAAACTGGGGCTTAGGCTGACAAAAGAAGAAATAGCTGTTTTGGATGCGTTCATGCGATCCGATCCTGAAGGACGGACGACCAAAGCGGCGGAATAATGGGGGACGGACATGACCTTGATATTGGAAGGGGTGTCTAAAACTGTTGGTGGGGAAACCCATATTTACCCAACAGACATAGAGCTTCAAAAAGGCACGATGAACGTGCTTTTGGGGCCAACCTTGTCGGGCAAAACGTCGCTGATGCGGCTGATGGCCGGGCTTGACGTTCCGGCGACGGGGCGGGTGATCTGGCAGGGTGAAGACGTGACCGGCATGCGTGTTCAGGACCGCAAGGTCGCGATGGTATACCAGCAATTCATCAATTACCCTTCCATGACCGTTTATGACAACATCGCCTCTCCGATGCGGCTTTTGGGCCAGTCGCGCTCTGAAATTGACAAACGCGTGCGTGACACGGCGGACCTGATGAAGTTGACGCCAATGTTGGACCGCAAACCGCTGGAACTATCGGGCGGACAACAACAACGGTGCGCGCTGGCGCGCGCGCTTGTCAAAAACGCAGGTCTTGTGTTGCTGGATGAACCGTTGGCGAACCTCGATTACAAACTGCGCGAAGAGTTGCGCGCAGAAATCCCCAAGATCTTTGAAGAATCCGGCTCGATCTTTGTCTACGCGACAACCGAGCCCGAAGAGGCGCTCTTGCTGGGCGGGAACACGGCGGCGCTTTGGCAGGGTAACGTCACGCAGTTCGGCCCGACGCCGTCGGTGTATCGCAAGCCGGTGAACGCAACCACGGCCCGCGTTTTTTCCGATCCGCCAATGAATTTCCTGAAGATTGCGAAAAAGAATGGCGCGCTTTCATTTGGCGACGCCCAGGCTATGGCCGCCCCTTCGGGATCAGAAAACCTGCCGGATGGCACATATATGGCTGGGTTCCGGCCTAACCATTTGGAACTCTCGCCACATGCAGCAGGGGCGATGTCTTTCAACACAAAACTGACTGTGACAGAAATTACCGGCTCTGAAACCTTTGTGCACCTTGAGCACCATGGCGAGCGTTGGGTCGGCCTCGTACACGGCGTGCAGAGTTTGACACCCGGTCAGGATTTGGAAGTTTTTCTGGACCCCGCACATGTTTACATTTTTGGGGAGGACGGCAATCTGCTCGCCGCCGCCCCCTATGCAAAGGCCGCATAATGGCAAAGATCTCGCTTGATAACCTGGCTCATTCTTATCTGCCCAAACCGACATCCGAGGATGATTTCGCCCTCAAGGAGTTAAACCATGATTGGGTGGACGGCGAGGCTTATGCTCTGCTCGGGGCGTCGGGGTGTGGTAAATCCACCTTGCTCAACATTATTTCGGGCCTGTTGCACCCCAGTCAGGGGCGCATCCTGTTCAATGATCGTGATGTGACCCATGCGCCCACGGCCGAGCGCAACATTGCGCAAGTGTTTCAGTTTCCGGTCGTCTACGACACGATGAGCGTGCATGATAATCTGGCCTTTCCTCTGCGCAATCGCGGCGCCGATACATCATATATCGCACAGCGGGTGAACCAGATCGCCAAGATGATTGGCATGGAAGAGGAACTGAACCGCAAGGCGCGCGGGTTGACGGCAGATGCCAAGCAAAAAATCTCTCTCGGGCGTGGGATGGTGCGAGAGGATGTGAATGCCTTGCTTTTTGATGAACCGCTCACCGTGATTGATCCGCATATGAAATGGGAGTTGCGCACGCAGCTGAAATCCCTGCACCATGAATTTGGTCACACAATGATTTACGTCACGCACGACCAGACCGAGGCGCTGACTTTCGCCGATAAGGTCGTGGTGATGTATGACGGTCGCGTCGTACAGATCGGCACACCGCAGGAATTGTTTGAACGTCCCGCGCATACCTTTGTGGGGTATTTCATCGGCTCACCGGGTATGAACCTGTTTGAGGCGGAAATAGAGGGTGCCGCCGCCCAGATCGCGGGCGTGTCTGTGCCTTTGGGGGCGGGATATGCGCCAGCCAAAGGCAAACTGCAAGTTGGTGTGCGGCCTGAGTTTGTCAAGCTGACTGGTAACACGGGTGGCGTTCCTGCGCGGGTGAAACGCGTTGAGGATGTGGGGCGCCACAAGATCATCCGTCTTGATGTAGAGGGGCGCGAGATCAGCGCCATCATGGGAGAGGGCGATACGATCTCGGATGGGGCGCAGAACATCACATTCGATCCCGAAGGCATCAATGTCTACGCTGATGACTGGCGGATCGCACCAGAAGGGGAGGCCGCCTGATGAACAAGACAGTCAATCAAAAAGCATGGTTTCTGGTGTTGCCAGTGTTGGTGCTCGTAGCGTTTTCCGCCGTGATCCCACTGATGACGGTGGTGAATTATTCTGTGCAGGACACCTTTGGAAACAACCAGTTTTTCTGGGCCGGACTTGAATGGTTCGAAGAGATGCTCGCCGAAGAACGCATGTGGGACGCGCTTTGGCGGCAATTGATGTTCTCGGGTATCATTCTGGCCATTGAAATTCCGCTGGGGATTTTTGTGGCCCTCAACATGCCCAAATCCGGGTTCTGGGCGTCCTTTTGTCTGGTGATGATGTCCCTGCCATTGCTGATCCCGTGGAACGTTGTGGGCACCATCTGGCAGATCTTTGGCCGTGTGGATATTGGTCTTCTGGGTTACACCCTTGATAAAATGGGGATTTCCTACAACTATACGCAGGACATATTTGCAGCATGGGTCACGGTCATCGTGATGGATGTCTGGCATTGGACCTCGCTGGTCGCGCTTTTGGCCTATGCAGGCTTGCAATCCATCCCTGACGCTTACTATCAGGCTGCCAAAATCGATCAGGCCAGCCGCTGGGCCGTGTTCCGCTACATCGAACTGCCCAAGATGGCGGGAGTCTTGATGATCGCGATTCTGCTGCGCTTCATGGACAGTTTCATGATCTATACCGAACCCTTTGTGGTTACGGGAGGCGGGCCGGGCAATGCAACGACCTTCCTGTCGATTGATCTGGTGAAAATGGCGCTGGGGCAGTTCGACCTTGGACCAGCTGCTGCGTTCTCGATCATGTATTTCCTTGTGATCCTGTTGATTTCATGGGTGTTTTACACCGTCATGACGAACCTTGATAAACGGGACGGTGTATAATGACCGATACAACCCTACAGTCGGCAGCCACCGGACAGATGGCCGCGAGTGATGTGAAAACCGCCCGTCGCAAGGGGCCAAAGATCAACGGTTCCGCCGTTGTTATGGGGCTCTACCTGCTGTTCTTGTTGCTGCCGATCTACTGGCTGCTGAACATGAGCCTGAAAACGAATACCGAGATTTTGGGCTCGTTCTCGCTCTGGCCGCGCGATCTGACGCTGGCGAATTATATCAAAATCTTGACGGATGAGAGCTGGTACATCGGCTATATCAACTCGCTGATCTATGTGGTGATGAACACCGTGATCAGCCTCGCCGTGGCGCTGCCCGCAGCCTACGCGTTCTCGCGTTATTCCTTCATGGGCGACAAACATCTGTTCTTTTGGTTGCTGACCAACCGAATGGCGCCGCCTGCGGTTTTTGCGCTACCGTTCTTTCAGCTTTATTCGTCTGTTGGGCTGTTTGACACGCATATCGCCGTGGCTTTGGCGCATTGCCTGTTCAACGTGCCGCTGGCGGTCTGGATCCTCGAGGGTTTCATGCGCGGTGTCCCCAAAGAGATCGACGAGACGGCCTATCTGGACGGCTACTCCTTCCCACGTTTCTTTATCCGCATCTTCACGCCACTGATCGCGTCGGGGATCGGTGTGGCGGCCTTCTTCTGCTTCATGTTCTCATGGGTGGAACTGCTTTTGAGCCGCACGCTGACCACGGTGGATGCCAAACCCATCGCCGCGATCATGACCCGGACCCAAGGGGCCGCCGGTATCGACTGGGGTGTGTTAGCCGCAGCAGGTGTGCTGACAATCGTGCCGGGGGCTTTGGTGATCTATTTTGTCCGTAACTACATTGCTAAGGGCTTTGCCCTCGGGAGGGTGTGATGTCCAACGTGAAGTATTGGGTGTTCCGAAAACACGAAAGCCTCAAAGAAATATGGCAATTTAAGACTAAGGCCGGATGCCTGTCTGACAAGCAGGCGGAAGCAGTATTGCAGCGGTTAGCTAGCACGGATCTTACCGCTGAAGAAGTCATCGAGAGTTCTCTTCGAAAAAACTGCAAAAACTACCGCCCCCTTCTAGAAGTCCAAGGTAAATATGGCAAATCTTTGACTTTGAGCCTTGGCGAAAACCCTTGGTACACCGCAAGAGTTGAGGAATTTTAATATGGCATGGATGGCATGGACCGTACCGACGGCAATCTTTTTCGCGGTGATCGCAAGCCTGTTGATCATCTTCACAATTCTCGCCATCAAATACCCTGAGACGCCCCGTGTGGGCATCTTGCGGATCGAAACAACGCGGGGGGATCGTTTGTTCATCACCCTGCTGGGCTCAGCCTTTATCAACCTGATCTGGCTGGGTCTTGAGGTCGCACCACAGCCCTATGCGCTGCTGGCGTGTCTGGTCTATGCCGTGGCGGTGTTCCGCTGGGTGTAGAACAAGAAGAATGGGATGCTCCGAACAATCGGGGCCTCATATAAAAACAGTTCAATAATGTCTTGGGAGGACTCACATGAACTTTACACTGAAATCCACCACAGCCATAGGCGCGATGGTCGCGTGCATGGCAATGCCGGCCTGGGCCGACATGGAGGCTGCGAACGCGTTTCTCGATAATGAGATCGCCGGGCTTTCCGTGCTCGACCGTGCCGCACAGGAAGCGGAGATGCAGTTCTTCGTCGATGCAGCGGCCCCCTTTGCGGGCATGGAGATCAAGGTGGTCTCCGAGACGATCACGACCCATGAATATGAAAGCCAAGTGCTTGCCCCGGCCTTTACAGCCATTACCGGCATCAAGGTCACGCATGACCTGATCGGCGAAGGCGACGTTGTTGAAAAGCTGCAAACACAAATGCAGTCGGGCGAAAACATCTATGACGCCTATGTCAACGACAGCGATCTGATCGGCACGCATTGGCGTTACAAGCAGGTGCGCAACCTGACCGACTGGATGGCGGGTGAGGGCGCGGATGTGACCCTGTCGAGCCTTGATGTCGACGATTTCATCGGCACATCGTTCACAACCGGCCCGGACGGCAAATTGTATCAACTGCCCACACAGCAGTTCGCGAACCTCTATTGGTTCCGGTATGATTGGTTCAACGACGAGCAGAACAAAGCTGATTTCCAAGAGAAATACGGCTATGAACTGGGCGTTCCGGTGAACTGGACAGCCTACGAGGACATCGCGGAATTCTTCACCGGTCGGGATCTGAGCCGCATGGGTGTTGAAGGCGAAGTCTTTGGCAACATGGACTACGGCAAGAAAGATCCGTCTTTGGGTTGGCGCTACACGGACGCGTGGATGTCCATGGCAGGCATGGGCGACGTCGGTGAGCCAAACGGTCTGCCGGTCGATGAATGGGGTATCCGGGTGAATGAGAATTCACAGCCAACCGGGTCATGTGTTGCGCGCGGGGGGGCGACCAATTCGCCAGCCGCCGTTTATGCGGTGACCAAGGCCATTGAATGGCTGCAGAAATACTCGCCGCCCGCAGCAGCAGGTATGACATTCGGCGAAGCGGGTCCAATCCCGGCGCAAGGCAATGTGGCCCAGCAGATGTTCTGGTACACTGCCTTTACCGCCGCGACCGTGCAGCCTGATCTGCCCGTGATGAACGAAGATGGCACGCCCAAGTGGCGCATGGCACCTTCGCCCCACGGTGTGTACTGGAAAGAAGGCCAGAAGATTGGCTACCAGGACGCAGGCAGCTGGACGTTGATGGAATCCACACCCGTGGACCGCGCGAAAGCCGCGTGGCTCTATGCGCAGTTCGTCGTGTCGAAAACGGTTGATCTGAAGAAATCTGACGTTGGTCTGACATTCATTCGTGAATCGACAATCGACAGTGATCACTTCACCGATCGTGCGGACAAACTGGGTGGTCTGGTAGAATTCTACCGCTCACCAGCGCGCGTTGCATGGTCGCCAACCGGCACAAACGTTCCGGACTATCCAAAGCTGGCGCAGCTGTGGTGGCAGAACATCGGCGACGCAATGTCCGGTGCGAAAACACCTCAGGAAGCGCTTGATGCATTGTGCTCGGATCAGGAGCGTGTGCTTGAGCGCCTTGAGCGTGCCGGTGTCCAGGGCGATCTTGGTCCGGTCCTCAATGAGGAAATGAGTGCAGAGCACTGGTTTGCTCAACCGGGCGCACCTTACCCCAAGCTGGAGAACGAAGACGAAGAGCCAATGACCGTCAGCTACGATGAGCTGATCAAATCCTGGCAGTAAGTCTTTGACCTTTGGCCGGGGCGCATTCTTGCGCCCCGGCTTTTTTGCCGGCAGAAATGCCTGGAACCCTTCAAAAAGGGCAAAATTGCCCGACACCCATCAGACAACGCCCGGGGGACTCCATGACCCATATTCTCGCTATTGATCAGGGAACGACCTCTTCACGCGCGATCATTTTTGACGCTGAGATGAAGATCAAAGCCAGCGCGCAGGAAGAGTTCCCCCAGCATTTCCCCGACAGTGGTTGGGTCGAACATGATCCCGGTGATTTGTGGTCTACCACGGCGGGGACCTGCCGTGCGGTGATCGAAAAGGCCGGTTTGGGGCCCGATGACATCGCCGCTATTGGCATCACAAACCAACGTGAAACGGTTGTGGTCTGGGACAAGGAGACTGGGCACCCCATTCACAACGCCATCGTCTGGCAGGATCGCCGTACGGCTGAGTATTGTCGGCAATTGCGCGAGGCCGGGCATGATGTGATGATCACGGCCAAGACTGGATTGCTGGCCGATCCTTATTTTTCAGGCACGAAACTGAAATGGATTCTCGATCATGTGGACGGCGCCCGCGACCGAGCGCGCAAAGGCGAGTTGCTGTTTGGCACCGTTGATAGCTTCCTGATCTGGAAACTGACCGGTGGAGCGGCGCATGTGACGGATGCCACCAACGCCGCCCGTACCTCGCTTTACGACATTCACAAGGGGCGTTGGAGTACGTCAATTTGCGCGTTGTTCGACATCCCGATGGAGATGCTGCCCGAGGTCAAGGATTGCGCCGCGGATTTCGGCACCACGCGCCCTGATCTGTTTGGTCGTCCGATCCCCATTCTGGGCGTTGCCGGGGATCAGCAGGCCGCCACAATCGGGCAGGCTTGTTTTGAGCCGGGCATGTTAAAATCGACTTATGGGACGGGCTGTTTCGCCTTGCTGAATACAGGTGAAACGGCGGTGACCTCGAAAAATCGCTTGCTGACGACAATTGCTTATCAGTTTGACGGTAAACCGACCTACGCGCTCGAAGGGTCAATTTTCGTGGCAGGCGCGGTGGTGCAATGGTTGCGCGATGGTCTCAAAATCATTCGCGAGGCCTCTGAAACCCAGCCTTTGGCCGAAAAAGCGGACCCCCATCAAAATGTGGTCTTGGTGCCAGCGTTTGTGGGGTTAGGTGCGCCCTATTGGAACGCAGAGTGTCGTGGAGCGGTGTTTGGGCTGACCCGGAATTCAGGCCCCGAAGAATATGCCAAAGCCGCACTGGAAAGTGTTGGCTATCAGACCCGTGATCTGCTCGAGGCCATGCAAGCCGATTGGCAGGGTGAAGGGGCAGGGGCTACGCTGCGGGTGGATGGGGGGATGTCCGCCTCCGATTGGGCGATGCAGTTTCTGTCAGACATCATTGCGGCCCCGGTGGATCGCCCGCAGGTATTGGAAACCACCGCCCTTGGGGCCGCGTGGCTGGCAGGGCAACGCGCAGGGGTTTACCCTGATATGGCCGGTTTCGCAAAGAACTGGGCGCTTGAGCACAAATTTACCCCGGATATGGATGAAAGCCAGCGCGATCAAAAATACGCAGCATGGAAACGTGCTGTGGCTGCCACCATGAGCTTTTGACCCGCATGGGTTTTAGCTTTCTGACGCCGGGACGCATTGAGTTTGGACGCGGAACGCGCGCGCTCACAGCGGAAAGAACCTGTGCTTTTGGCAAAACGGTATTGCTGGTGCGTGGCAGTTCCGTGGCTTGGGTTGATGCGTTGGAAACGGAACTGAGGGACAGAGGCTGTACCGTGACCTCTGTTCTAAGCAGGGGGGAACCGAGCGTCCGCGATGTGCAATCTGCTTTGCAGATAGGGCGAAATGCGAAGGTTGATATGGTGCTGGCCGTGGGCGGCGGTGCCGTAATTGATTTGGGCAAGGTGGTGGCCGCATTGTTACCCGCGCCCGGAGACATCATGGATCATCTCGAAGGTGTCGGCGCTGGCAAGCCGCTTGTCGCTGATTCGCTGCCATTCATTGCGGTGCCTACGACCGCGGGAACCGGCGCGGAAGTCACCAAAAACGCAGTGATCACCGTGCCCGACGCAGGCCGCAAAGTCAGTCTGCGCGATGATCGTATGGTGGCAGATGTCGCGATACTTGATCCCGCGTTGACGGATCATACGCCAAGGGCGCAGACTTTTGCCTCCGGTCTGGATGCGCTGACGCAAGTGATCGAACCCTATTTGTCAAACCGCGCGAACCCATTGACGGACGCAGTCTGTTGCGCCGCCATTCCAGCTGGCGCTGCGGCACTGGCGCAATTGGCGCGCGCCGAAGATGCTGAAGCACGCGATACCATGGCTTTTGTCAGCCTGTCGGGCGGTCTCGCGCTTGCAAACGCCGGGTTGGGTGCCGTGCATGGGCTGGCAGGTGTTTTGGGCGGGCGACTGGGCGCACCACATGGCTTGATTTGCGGACGTTTGATGGGGCCAATTCTGACAGCCAACAGGACGGCGCTCAAAAAAATCAATGACGAGGGCTTGCGATTTGAGGATGTCGCGCGGTGGCTTGGGCAGGGTCTTGATATAGAGAAGTCAGATGTCTTCGACGCTTTGCCGGCACTCTTGGATCAATGGAACGTGCCGCGGCTTGGCCAATGGGTGACGCCATCGACAGATCTCGAAGCAATTGCCCAAGAAGCAGCCGGCGCATCATCGATGAAGGCAAATCCCTGCGTGTTGAGCATTCCGGCGCTGATACAGGCGATGCAGCAGTCTTTATGAGACCTCAGATCGAAGAGAGCCCGGCATTTGTGTTTAAAAAGAACTGCGAAAATATTGGCCCACTGGCGGCCCCAATCGCGCGCGCATTGAAACCAATCACGCCCTTTTCAATCCGTGGAGTCAATAAACCACGTGTATCTTGCGTCACAAGGTAACGCCGCACCCTCTCCACCAAATCCGAGCGAACCTTGTCTGGAAACGCGCCATCAATCAGGATCGCTTCAAAATCAATGACCGAGCAAATCGACAGAGCGGCTTTGGCAAGCTCCTGCGCGGTCTCCCCGATCCAGGGTTCGACATAGCGCATCAAAGCATCCCAATTTTGGGGCATTTGCCATAACTGTTTGGGATCAAGGCCAGCCTCCAACAAGCGTCCTTCCAGCAGATGGAGCGAGGCGACATCGATGAGTTGCCGGCTTTCACCCAAGGGCCCGGTGCTGCGCAGAGATCCCAGCGCGCCTGCATTGCCCTGATTGCCCTCAAACACCGTGTGGTTCAAAACCACACCGCCGCCGACAAAGGACCCGATATAGAAGTAAGCGTAATCGCGGTACTCCTTACCCAGCCCATAAAGATGTTCTGCCCGACAAGCGGCCGTCGCATCGTTACAAGCAAAAATCGGAAGCGCGCTGAATTTCGCGACCTCTTCGGTAAATTGCGTGTCCTTCCATGCGCTGAAGTCGTCAGCTTCGGGACCTTCGAGATCGTGCCAAGTCCACAGCTCAAAAGGCGACGCAATACCAATCCCGCAAATTCGCGCCTTTTGTGCAGCGCTCATCTGGCCCATCAACTGGTCAATGCCATCTTCCAGAAATCCGAACACGATCTCAGGTTGCGGATAGGGATAGGCCAGATGCAATTGTTCGATGACGTCTCCCCGGAAATTCAACAAAAGCAGTTCCGCGCTGCGCCGCCCGATCTTAAGGCCAAAAGAAAATACCCCTTCCGCGGAGAGATCCATCGGTATCGAAGGCTTGCCAACTTTCCCCCGTTGCGGTGCGCCGCGTTTCAAGAGCCCGTCTTTTTCAAGTTTTCGCAGAATCACCGACACGGTTTGAGGCGACAGGCCCGCCATACGTGCAAGGTCACTGCCGGGCATTGGGCCATGGCGCATAAAAGTGGAAAGAAGCAGGCGCTCATTATAATTGCGCACCCCGCGCTGGTTTACGCCGCTGCTTAATCCTCTGACCTTGCTGCCGTCCATCAGGTCGCCCATGCCTCCTTTTACCCTTCGATCATCACGAGGTCCAATTAATAAATCAAGTTTATTTATTTATTGACAGGTGGTCACAAATGCGATGTTTTGACGGGGACCTGTCGGGGAGGATTCGACAGGGATGGCGCACTGCCAGTGCCTTTAAAAAAACAAATTGACAGTTTCCTTGGGAGGAAAAGATGAAAAAACTTCTCGCCAGCACGATCCTTGGTCTGAGCGCGTTCGGTGCCACAAGTAGTGTCGCTCTTGCCGAAGACATTACGGCCTGCCTGATCACCAAAACGGATACGAATCCGTTTTTTGTGAAAATGAAGGAAGGTGCTGAGGCTAAAGCGGCTGAATTGGGCATGACGCTCAAGTCTTTCGCCGGCAAAGTGGATGGTGATCACGAAACGCAGGTGCAAGCGATTGAAACCTGTATTCTGGACGGTGCCAAAGGCATTTTGATCACGGCGTCCGATACCTCTTCTATCGTATCCGCGGTCACGCAGGCGCGTGATGCCGGTGTGTTGGTGATCGCATTGGACACACCCCTTGAGCCGATTGATGCCGCAGACGCGACCTTTGCGACAGACAACTACAAGGCGGGTGTTCTGATCGGCGAATGGGCCCGCGCGCAACTGGGCGATGCAGCCGATAGCGCCAAGATCGCGACATTGGACTTGAATGTCAGCCAGCCAACAGTTGATGTGCTGCGCAATCAGGGATTCCTTGAAGGATTTGGTGTTGATCTGGCGGATCCGAATGTGATTGGCGATGAGACCGATGCGCGCCTGGTGGGCAGCGATGTCACCGATGGGAACGAAGAAGGCGGTCGCCGTGCCATGGAAAACCTCCTGGCCCGTGATCCCAGCATCAACGTGGTCCACACCATCAACGAACCAGCCGCAGCAGGGGCCTATGAGGCGCTCAAAGCGATTGGTCGTGAGAAGGAAGTGTTGATTGTGTCCGTCGATGGCGGTTGCCCCGGCGTGCAAAACGTAGCGGACGGTGTGATCGGCGCCACATCCCAGCAATATCCGCTGTCAATGGCGGCACTCGGCGTTGAGGCCATTAAGAAATGGGCGGATGAGGGCGTGAAGCCGGAGCCGACACCGGGCAAGGCGTTCTTTGACACTGGCGTCGCGCTGGTAACCGATGCGCCTGCGGAGGGTGTGGAATCCATTTCCGTCTCCGAAGGCAAAGATCTCTGCTGGGGCTAAAATCCGGCAAGGGCGGCGCGCACGAGATTGCGCGCCGCTTCTGACAGAAAAAAGTCTCCATCCGGAGGCAAACTGCCATTTTTCACCCCTGAACCGTTACCCGCTAAGTGGGAGGGCCCCGCGTGTCTGAGCCATCTGGAAACCAAGGTTTTGAGACCAACCTGAAGAACAATGCGGAGGCAGTCGCCGATTTCGGAGACACCCGACGCGGGTTTGTTGGGACCATCCAGCATCTGTTGCATGTGAACCCCTCTCTCGTGCCGTTGATCGTTCTTGTGGCCTCCATCGTCATATTCGGATTGTTGCTGGGTACGAAATTCTTTTCGCCTTTCGCACTGACCCTTATTCTGCAGCAGGTGCAGATCGTGGGTATCGTCGCTGCTGCCCAAAGCCTTGTAATCCTGACAGCGGGCATTGATCTCAGCGTCGGGGCCATCATGGTCATGTCGTCAGTGGTGATGGGGCAATTCACTTTTCGATACGGGATCCCTGTTGAGATCGCGGTCGCTTGCGGCTTGCTTTGCGGCACGGCGCTGGGTTTCATAAACGGCTGGCTCGTAGCGCGCGTCAAGTTGCCGCCCTTCATCGTAACGCTGGGCATGTGGCAGATCGTGCTCGCCACCAACTTCCTTTATTCCGCCAATGAGACAATCCGTTCGCAGGATATCGAGGCCCAGGCACCGCTCCTGCAGTTTTTTGGCACCACCATCCAGCTTGGAGCCGCGCGTCTGACGTATGGCGCAGTCTTCATGCTTCTGTTGATCTTCTTTCTGGCCTATGTGCTCAAACACACGGCTTGGGGGCGGCATGTCTACGCCGTTGGCGATGATCCAGAAGCCGCCGAACTCTCCGGTGTGGACGTTAAACGCACGCTGATCTCGGTCTACATGATCGCCGGTCTGATTTGTGCTTTTGCGGGGTGGGCGCTGGTAGGGCGGATCGGATCAGTCTCCCCGACTTCGGGTCAACTGGCGAACATCGAAAGCATCACCGCCGTGGTGATTGGGGGCATATCACTTTTTGGCGGGCGCGGCTCTATCATGGGTACGCTTTTTGGAGCGCTGATCGTGGGCGTCTTCAGTCTAGGCTTGCGCCTTTTGGGGGCCGATGCGCAGTGGACATATCTGCTCATCGGCGTTCTGATCATCGCAGCGGTGGGTGTGGATCAATGGATCAGAAAGGTGTCGGTCTGATGGAACCTATTCTCAAAGGGCGGAACCTCGTCAAACGCTACGGCAAGGTGACCGCGCTCGATCATTGTGATTTCGATCTGATGCCGGGTGAAATCTTGGCCGTGATCGGGGACAACGGTGCAGGTAAGTCTTCTCTGATCAAGGCCGTGTCCGGGGCTGTGATCCCAGATGAGGGCGAGGTTTGGCTCGAGGGCAAACAGATAAAATTCGCGTCGCCCATTGATGCACGTAACGTTGGGATCGAGACCGTTTATCAGACGCTTGCAATGTCGCCTGCGCTGTCCATCGCGGACAATATGTTCATGGGGCGGGAAATTCGCAAACCAGGGTTTCGGGGCAAATGGCTGCGCCAGTTGGATCGGGCCGAAATGGAACGGCTCGCACGCGATAAGCTGAGCGAACTCGGGCTTATGACGATCCAGAACATCAATCAAGCAGTGGAAACACTGTCCGGTGGTCAACGGCAAGGTGTGGCGGTGGCACGCGCGGCCGCGTTTGGATCCAAAGTGATCATTCTGGACGAACCCACCGCCGCCCTTGGCGTGAAGGAATCGCGTCGCGTCCTGGAATTGATTCTCGATGTGAAATCGCGGGGCATTCCGATCATCCTGATCAGCCATAACATGCCGCATGTGTTTGAGGTCGCTGACCGTATTCACGTGCACCGGCTGGGCAAACGTCTCTGCGTGATCGATCCTAAAGACTATACCATGTCCGACGCGGTGGCCTTTATGACGGGGGCCAAAGAACCGCCTGACGAGGCTGCAGCAGCTTGAGCCTGCAACTGGACACTCTCGCGGCGTTATCCAATTTCATTCTGGCCGCGCCGCGTAAGGCAGATCGCCGCATCGTTGCTTTGGCCGGCGCGCCGGGCAGTGGCAAGTCCACCTTGGCAGAGAGGTTGGCGGACAGTCTCAGGCAAAGAGATGTGAGCGCGCAAGTTGTCCCGATGGATGGATTCCATCTTGATAACCCAATCCTGAAAGACCTTGAATTGCTGGAACGCAAGGGTGCGCCGGAAACCTTCGATGTTCAGGGGTTTGTGCGCCTTGTTGCGGCTCTTGGATCCGGAGTATCGGTCTACTACCCGCTTTTTGATCGATCTCGAGACCTTGCCGTTGCCGGGGCAGGGGTACTGGACGC
The DNA here is from genome assembly GCA_033344815.1 of Paracoccaceae bacterium. NCBI lineage: Bacteria > Pseudomonadati > Pseudomonadota > Alphaproteobacteria > Rhodobacterales > Paracoccaceae > Paracoccaceae bacterium. Next base: position 4,674,502 of record JAWPMR010000001.1, read on the forward strand.
GGACTGCGATACGGTAATCGTGGAGGGCAACTATCTTCTGCTGGATGCGCCGCATTGGCGCGATCTGTCGCAGATTTGGGATGTTCGCATAAATCTCTCTGTGCCTCTTACGGTGTTGCGCGAAAGGTTGACGCAGCGCTGGTTGACGGCGGGACTGGCACCGGAATTGGCCCGCGCGCGGGCGGACGGTAACGATCTGGCCAATGCACGGTTTGTGCTGGAAAGATCTTTGCCTTGTGATGTCGTTTTCAAAAACATGGGATCGCTTGACTGAAGGTGATGCAATGAGTGATTGCGCGCGCAACCTCAATTTTTGTGTTAGACTGAAAACACCTGCGAGCGTGCGCTGGTTTTTCGCAGTACGCGCTCAATTTTAAGATCACATGTGCTTGCGGCAATTTCTGCCATTGATGTTTGGATCAGAATGTGTTTGTTAGCGCTAACAAAAACCTATCGCGCCGTCGCGCGGGAAGCAGAATGATTTCCGGAGGAAAAGAATGTCTCACACAGTCGCAATTAACGGTTTTGGGCGCATTGGGCGCGGGGTTTTACGTGCTTTGGTTGAAAACAATGTTTCCGATGTGGAAGTCGTCGCGATCAACGATCTGTCATCACCAGAGACACTTGCGCATTTGTTGAAGTATGACAGCGTTCATGGGCGCTTCAAAGCGGATGTGAGTGTGCAGGGCGACGCTTTAGTTGTGAATGGCAAAACCATTCAGGTCACCGCCATCCGCAACCCGGCTGAATTACCGTGGGATGGTGTGGATGTGGCGATGGAATGCACTGGACTGTTTACAGCGCGTGACAAAGCCGCTCAGCATCTGGAGAATGGGTCTCGCCGTGTGCTGATTTCCGCCCCCGGTGCGGGCGCGGACCGCACGGTGGTCTACGGCGTCAATCACAAGGATATGACAAAAGACGACATCGTCATTTCCAACGCGTCTTGTACCACCAATTGCCTGGCGCCCGTGGCCTATGTTCTGGATAAGGCGTTTGGGATCAAGACTGGCTATATGACAACGATCCACGCCTATACAGGCGATCAACCTTCCCATGATGCACCCCACAAGGACCTTTATCGAGGTCGGGCTGCCGCTGTGTCGATGGTGCCAACTTCAACCGGGGCCGCGAAGGCGATTTCGCTTGTTTTACCGCATCTTGAGGGGCGTCTTGAAGGGTCAGCCATTAGGGTGCCAACGCCGAATGTGTCACTGGTGGATTTGGCTTTTGTGCCTGAGAAACCAGCGACAAAAGACGCCGTAAATGCCGCCATTCAATCGGCTGCAGCGGGTGAGTTGAAAGGGATTCTATCCTATGAGACCGACCCGACGGTGTCGATAGATTACAATCATGATCCGCATTCATCGAGCTTTGCCGCCCCGCAAACCAGTGTGACGCAGGATGGGCTGGTTCGCGTCGTCAGTTGGTATGACAACGAATGGGGGTTTGCCAACCGGATGATCGACACAGGTCGCAGACTGGCAGAATTGTCAAAAACCTGACCACCCACGGCTTGGCCGGGTCTCCAGCAAAATGGTTTTGAGGATACAGAAATGACCTTGAATGATACGATTGCCCGCGTCACGGACCGCATCATCGCCCGCAGCGAAGGGCCACGCGGCGAATACCTGAACCGGATGGCAGCAGCGCGCTCCAAGGGGCCCGCGCGCGGCCATCTCAGTTGCAGTGGGCAGGCGCATGCCTATGCGGGGGCCGGGCAGGATCAGTCTGCTTTGGTCAACGAGGTAGGTGGCAATCTGGGGATCATCACAACCTACAACGACATGCTTTCGGCACATCAACCGTTTGAGCGGTTTCCCGATCTGATCCGTCAGGCAGCGCGTGACGTCGGCGCCACTGCGCAGGTGGCGGGAGGTGTTCCGGCCATGTGCGATGGGGTGACGCAGGGCGAGCCTGGTATGGAGTTGAGTCTGTTTTCACGCGACCTGATCGCCATGGCTACTGGCATCGCCATGAGCCACAACACCTTTGATGCGGCGGTTTATCTGGGCGTTTGTGACAAGATCGTTCCTGGTCTGATCATCGCCGCGCAAACCTTCGGGCATATTCCGACGGTGTTCCTACCCGCCGGTCCGATGACCACAGGCCTGTCCAATGACGAAAAAGGTCAGGTGCGACAGAAATTTGCCGCCGGTGAAGTCGGACGAGATGAATTGATGAAGGCTGAGATGGGGGCTTATCACGGGCCGGGAACCTGCACGTTTTATGGCACGGCGAATACCAATCAAATGTTGATGGAATTCATGGGTATGCACTTGCCCGGGTCGAGCTTTGTGACGCCAAATACCGGATTGCGCGATGCCTTGACCAAAACAGGCGCGCAGCGGGCGCTTTCCCTGTCCGATCTGGGCGACAATTATTTGCCGGTCTGTGATGTGCTGGATGAAAAAGCCTATGTGAATGGCATCATCGGCCTGAATGCGACGGGAGGATCAACCAACCTGTTGATTCACTTGGTGGCGATGGCGCGCGCAGGCGGTATCATTCTTGATTGGCAGGACTTCTCTGATTTATCGGAAGTGACGCCTTTGCTGGCGCGGGTCTATCCAAATGGTCTGGCGGATGTGAACCATTTCCATGCAGCGGGCGGTCTTGGGTACTTGATCCACGAACTTCTCGGTGCTGGTTTGTTGCATCCGGATACCAAGACGGTTGGGGGCTGTGGGCTTGAAGTCTATACCCAAGAACCCAAGTTGCGTGAAGGAAATGTTGTTTGGGAAGAGGGCACGGCCGAGAGCCTGAACCTTAAAATTGTGCGCCCCGCATCAGATCCATTCCAAGATACAGGCGGGTTAAAACGTCTCAATGGCACCCTTGGGAACGCGGTGATGAAAGTCTCCGCCGTAAAGTCTGAACACCAGATCGTGGAGGCGCCAGTTCGTGTGTTCAACGATCAGGAAGAAGTCAAAGTCGCTTGCAAAGCGGGCGAAATCGTTCAGGACACTGTCGTGGTGGTCCGTTTTCAGGGCCCCAAGGCAAACGGCATGCCAGAGCTTCACAGCCTCACGCCACTTTTGAAAAACTTGCAGGCCAAAGGCATCAATGTCGCGTTGGTAACGGATGGGCGTATGTCAGGTGCGTCGGGATCGGTGCCTGCCGCCATCCACGTCAGTCCCGAAGCCTTGGACGGAGGTGCCATATCCAAATTGCAGGATGGCGATGTGCTGCGGGTCGATGCGGTTTCCGGCAACCTCGACATCCTGACGGATGGCGTGCTTGAACGCCCCTCTGTGCGCATCAATTTGGGTGCAAATGAATTTGGCATCGGTCGTGAACTTTTCGCGCAATTCCGCCGTTCGGTTGGATCTGCGGATACCGGCGCCAGCGTGCTATTTTAACAAAGGACTCTCGATGACACCGCAAGATGCCAGCAAACGCGCCCGCGAAATCTGTGGCTTAGCGCCAATTGTGCCTGTTCTGGTTGTGGAGGATGCGGCGCATGCGCGGCCGCTGGCCGAAGCATTGGTTGCTGGTGGGTTGCCTGCGCTGGAAGTGACACTGCGCACACCTGCTGCGCTGGACGTGATTGCAGAGATGGCGAAAGTGCCCGGCGGTGTGGTCGGCGCTGGTACGCTCGTGACACCGCAGGACGTTAAAAACGCAAAATCTGCCGGTGCGCAATTTGGGGTATCCCCGGGCGCGACGGATGCGCTTTTGGCGGCCTGCGAAGCTGAAGGGCTGCCGTTGCTGGCGGGAGCCGCAACCGCGTCCGAAGCAATGCGTCTTTTTGAGCGCGGTTATGACGTTCTGAAGTTCTTCCCGGCAGAAGCGTCGGGCGGCGCGCCGGCACTCAAGGCTTTGGGTGGTCCTTTACCACAGATATCATTTTGCCCGACCGGCGGTGTCAGCCCGCAAAACGCGATGAGTTACCTTTCACTGCCGAATGTAATCTGTGCAGGCGGCAGTTGGGTTGCGCCCGCCTCGATGGTGCAATCCGGTGACTGGGCTGGTATCGAAGCGCTGTCGAAAGACGCATGCAGCCTTGCAGCTTGACGAGTACCAGAATCTTTCAGCGCGACGTCTGCAACTAACTGGCCGTTGGCCTGCCAATGCAATCCCGGAGTTCAGCCCGCCAATTTTAACTTCGATGCGCGAGGCGCATAAGAAGTTTCTCACATGCCCTTCTTCTGGATTTGAGTGATTGAGTTTTCATCATCCTGCGGACGGGAGTTTGATGCTCTGCTTGCATCAGTTAAGGCGCAAGCAAATATGAGACCCCAACCTATCTGACTCTCTCTTACGGTTCCGAATTTTTGCGGTTCAAAGCTCTGGGTGCCTCTCGATTGAGGTGCAACCTTCGCTCTTGGCATCATGCAGCACCGTTCAGAATGGCAGAGTTGAAATCAACAAAGGGCGTTGCAAACAGGTTGGTTAAGCGTGGCCTCGCAATCGTCTTTATAATAGCTGTTGTGTTCTTTCGGGTAGGAAGTGGATAGGCTGTGTCCAAATGGCTCGGGCGAACTGCCGTCTGATGACATACCGATTGACACAAGCAACATGTTAGCGTTAACGAAAGCGCGAGATGTGGTTGAGCGTCTTTGGTCGAACCGGGAGCTTTGAAGATGATTTTATGTTGCGGTGAAGCGCTGATTGACATGATCCCCGGGCGTTCTGATCAGGGTCAAAAGAGTTTTGTGCCACATGCTGGCGGGGCCGTGTTCAACACCGCCGTTGCCTTGGGCCGTCTGGGCGTGGACACAGGAATGATAACAGGACTATCGCATGATCTATTTGGTGCGCAATTGGCGCAAGCCCTGAAAGACAGCGATGTAAATTGCGAACTGTCGATCACGTCAGATCTGCCGACAACGCTCGCCTTTGTCGAGCTGAATGAGGGTCAAGCCCGATACACGTTTTATGACGAAAACACGGCTGGTCGCAGTCTGACACCTGAACAGCTCCCTGACTTGCCAGAGAAGGTTTCGGCGCTCTACTTTGGTGGGATCAGTCTGATAAGCGAACCTGGCGCAGATTTTTATGCGGCCCTGGCATTGCGTGAAGCACCTGACAGGCTGATTGTCTTGGACCCCAATATCCGTGCCGCTTTTATTCGCGATGAAGCGCGATATCGCGCGCGATTGAACAAAATGATTGCTGTTACCGATGTAGTGAAGGTTTCAGACGAAGATCTGGATTGGATACTGCCGGGTCCTCAAGCCCTTGAGGAGAAAGCCCGCGCACTTTGCGCTCAGGGGCCCTGGGTCGTCATTGTGACGCGCGGTGGAGAGGGCGCACTGGCGTTTCTGACCGAAGGCGATCAAGTTGATGTCCCGGCAAATCGCGTTGCGATTGTCGATACGGTTGGCGCTGGTGATACGTTCAATGCAGGTGTGATGGCCAAGTTGATCGAAAATGGCTTGCTGCGCAAAGCGCGCCTGAAAGACATTGGTGCAAATGAAATGAGCGCAGCCCTCGCGCATGGCGCTACGGTTGCCGCCGTAACCGTATCGCGAGCCGGAGCCAACCCCCCTTGGGCGCATGAGTTGCCATAAACCGGTTTTTGCACCAGGAGAAAACCTGATAGACACCAAGATATCCGTCACCGCCCATACGCCAATACAATAAAGAGATCACATGACCACATCGCGCGTCCCATCTGTTTCCGTTCAAGATTTCAGCGCTGATATTCTGCGCCACCTCAAGCACTCGCTTGGCAAGGATGCCAGCCACGCTTCGCTCTATGACTGGCGCATGTCTCTGTCTTTGGCATTGCGTGATCGCGTGGTTGATCCATGGTTTGAAAGCACGCGCAAAACCTACGACGCACGCGGCAAGCGTGTTTACTATTTGTCGATGGAATTCCTGATCGGGCGGTTGATCGAAGATGTCGCTGTAAACCTTGGGATGGATGTGATCGCCGAGCAGGCATTGAAATCACTGGGTCAGGAGTATTCGGTCGTTGTCGCCAATGAACCGGATGCGGCTTTGGGTAATGGCGGTTTGGGCCGATTGGCGGCATGCTTTATGGATTCATTATCTACGCTGGGCATCCCGGCCTATGGGTATGGGATCAGATACGAACACGGTTTGTTCGAGCAGCATTTTGAAGATGGCGCGCAGATGGAAACAGCCGAAACCTGGCTGGCACAGCGTCACGCTTGGGAATTTGAGCGCCCCGAGGTGAGTTACCCGATCCACTTTGGCGGCGACGTGGTCGAGGAAAACGGCAAGACGATCTGGCGCGCGGGTGAAACGGTCATGGCGTCGGCCTATGATACGCCGGTCGTTGGCTGGCAGGGACGGTGGGCCAATACGCTGCGCCTGTGGGCCGCCAAGCCGACCACGGCCTTTGATCTCGATAGTTTCAATCGCGGAGACTACATGGGTGCCAGCGCGCCCGAGGCACTGGCACGAACGATCAGCCGGGTGCTCTACCCGGATGACACAACTGACATCGGCAAAGAACTGCGGCTGAAACAGGAATATTTTTTCACCTCGGCTTCGATACAGGATCTTATTCGCCGTTTCCTGAGCGAAGACGGAGATCTACGAGACCTTCCTGATCATGTGGCGATCCAACTGAATGATACCCATCCAGCGATTGCGGGTCCGGAATTGGTGCGCCTTCTGATGGATGAGCATGGTTTCGAAGTTGCGCAAGCCATCGCAACAGCGCGTGGTTGTCTGGCCTACACCAATCACACGCTTCTGCCCGAAGCCCTCGAGCGCTGGCCTGAGGACCTGTTTATCCGCGTGCTACCGCGTCACCATCGCATCATCCAACTGATCGAGGCGGCGCATCTCGCCGCGACCAGTAACAATATTCGCATATTAGAACATGGCGAGGTCAAGATGGGTGAATTGGCTTTTGTTATGGCGCATCACGTCAACGGCGTGTCAGCATTGCACTCCGAACTGGTCAAGGAAACCGTTTTTGCCGATTTGCACAGCGACTACCCCGGACGGATTGTCAATCAGACCAATGGGATCACGCCGCGCCGCTGGCTCTATACCTGTAATCCTCCGCTGCGCGAGCTGATCAACGAAACCATCGGAACAGGCTGGCCCGATGATTTGCAGCGGCTTGATGCTTTGAGCGGACACGTTAGTGACGCCGCATTCATCGAGAAGTTTCAGGCGGCAAAAGACGCCAACAAATCGCGTCTTTGCAAGTGGTTACACGCGCGCGATGGGGTTACATTGAACCCGGATGCCATGTTCGATGTGCAAATCAAACGCATCCATGAATACAAACGCCAGTTCATGAACCTGTTGGAAACCGTGGCGCTGTGGAATGACATACGCGAAAATCCGAATGCAGATTGGACCCCACGGGTCAAGATTTTTGGCGGTAAAGCCGCTCCCGGATACGTTGTGGCGAAAGAGATCATTCATCTGATCAATGACGCGGCCAAGCTGATCAATGTTGATCCGGTGACCAAAGAATATCTGCAAATCGTCTATCCTGAGAATTACAATGTCTCGATGGCCGAGATCCTGATCCCGGCCACAGACCTTTCCGAACAGATATCAACCGCGGGTAAAGAGGCCTCGGGCACGGGCAACATGAAATTTGCTCTCAATGGCGCGCCGACGATTGGCACGCTGGACGGCGCTAATGTCGAAATACGCGACTGCGTCGGAGCCGACAATTTCTTTCTGTTTGGATTGACTGCTGCCGAGGTCACCGCAAGACGTGCCGTGCCAGAATATGCCCGCCGCGCCGTCGAGGCGAGCCCGCGTTTGGCGCGCGTGCTGCAGCAAGTGGAAAGCGGGCTGTTCTCGCCGTCGGACAAGACACGATATCACGGGTTGGTGCAGGGCTTGATGAGTCATGACTATTTTCTCGTGACCTGCGATTTTGACGATTACTTCGCCACGCAACGCGTTGTAGACAAAGCTTTTGCTGATAAAAATGCCTGGACCCGGATGGCCGCCCTTAACACCGCACGGGTGGGCTGGTTCTCTTCGGATCGTACCATCAGCGGGTATGCAAGAGATATCTGGAAGACCCCCAGTCTGGTTGCTGCAAGAGGATCGCGTCAGGACGTGGCCTAGGAAGGAGATTGGCGTGACACTCGCACCACAGGACGCACAGGACATCGCTGAAGGCTGTCACGCAGACCCGTTTTCCGTGTTGGGATTGCATGAGGTGGATGGCAAACTTGTGGTACGTGCTTTCGTGCCCGGCGCGCAAACGATCAACGCTGTTGACCCAAAAACCGGGCGCAGGATTGCAACGCTGTCACCCGTCTCAGAGGGGCTGTTCGAGGGTATCGTGCCACGTCGAAAAAAGCGGTTCGCATACCATCTGAGCGTGACACAGGACGGCCATCAATGGTCGGCCGATGATCCTTATCGCTTTGGGCCGGTGATGGGGGAGTGGGATGAATACCTTTTCGGCGAAGGCACGCATCGCCAGCTTTGGCACGTATTGGGCGCCCATGTGATGACCCATGAGGGTGTTCAGGGCACGCATTTTGCGGTCTGGGCGCCAAATGCTGCGCGCGTTTCCATCGTTGGGGATTTCAACACCTGGGACGGGCGTCGGCACCTTTTGCGAAAGCGTGGACAAACGGGCGTTTGGGAAACATTCATGCCAGCAATCGGCGAGGGCGATGTCTACAAATTTGAAGTGCTCGATGGCAATCGCCACCTGTTGCCGCAAAAGTCCGACCCGGTTGGGTTTGGATCCGAACACCCGCCGCGCACCGGATCGATTGTGCGCAAGCTGGCCGGACACAAGTGGAAAGACAAACCGTGGATGACGCGCCGCGCCGCGAGCCAACGGTTTGATCAACCAATTTCGATTTACGAAGTGCATCTTGGGTCATGGCGACGTGTGCCCGAAGACGGCAACCGCCCGCTGAGCTATACCGAACATGCCGAGCAACTGATCGCCTACGTCAAGGACATGGGATTTACCCATATCGAACTTATGCCAATCTCGGAGTTTCCCTTTGACGGGTCCTGGGGATACCAACCGGTGGGCTTGTTCGCGCCCACGATCCGGCATGGCACACCCGAGGAATTCCGCGCCTTCATCGAGGCTGCGCATGCTGCGGATATCGGCGTCATTCTGGACTGGGTGCCAGGGCATTTCCCTGAAGATCCGCATGGGTTGGCAAAATTCGATGGTACTGCGCTTTATGAACACGCAGATCCCAAAGAGGGGTTCCATCCGGATTGGAACACGATGGTGTTCAACTATGGACGTGCCGAGGTTTCCAACTATCTGATTGCAAACGCACTTTACTGGCTGCAGGAGCATCACATTGACGGGCTGCGTGTGGATGCGGTGGCTTCAATGCTCTATCGCGACTACAGCCGTAAAGACGGGGAATGGATTCCCAACAAAGACGGCGGCCGCGAAAACTTGGAGGCGATTGCGTTCCTGCAAAACATGAACGAAACGGCCTATGGAACGGTCGAAGGGATCATGACCGTCGCCGAAGAATCCACAGCTTTTCCCGGCGTCAGCGCACCGACAGACGCGGGCGGTCTGGGCTTTGGGTTCAAATGGAACATGGGTTGGATGAATGACACGCTCAGCTATATGGGCGAGGATCCGATCCATCGCAAATATCACCATTCCAAAATGACATTTGGCCTGCATTACGCGTTTTCGGAAAACTTCATTCTGCCGCTCAGCCATGACGAGGTGGTGCACGGTAAAGGATCACTTCTGGATAAAATGCCGGGGCAAGGTGCGGACAAATTCGCTAACTTGCGCGCCTATTATGGGTTCATGTGGGGGCATCCGGGCAAGAAGCTTTTGTTCATGGGCTGCGAATTTGCACAAGGTATCGAATGGAACCATGACAGCAGTCTGGATTGGCACCTGCTGGACACGCCGTTGCACGCAGGCATGCAGGCGTTAATCCGGGATCTGAATGCACTTTATCGCGGCTGTCCTGCGTTGCACGCGTTGGATGCGAAGCCGGAGGGGTTTGAGTGGATCGAGGAGAACAACGGCGACGAGTCGGTGTTCGTCTGGATCAGGCGAGGCGGGACGACTACGCCGCCGCTGCTTGTTGTGTCCAATTTCACACCGGTGGAACGCAATGCGCGGCGCGTGGGCGTGCCGGATGCGGGGCATTGGCTTGAACGTCTGAACACAAATTCCGAATTCTACGGTGGAGATGGCCGGGGAAACATGGGGGGTGTTGACAGCGAAATGATCGCAGCGTCAGGGAGAGCGCAATCGATCAAGATAACGTTGCCGCCTTTGTCGACGCTCTTTTTTGAATTGAAGAGTGATTAAATCACTGATTTAAAATTATAAAACGGGGGAGGAAGACAAATGGACAGAGAAACACAGAGGCTTGCGCAACAGACCATGGCCTTTGTTCTGGCGGGTGGCCGGGGCAGCAGACTTTATGATCTGACGGACAGGCGTGCCAAACCGGCGATGTATTTCGGCGGTAAGAGCCGGATCATCGACTTTCCTCTTTCGAACGCGGTGAATTCGGGCATTCGTCGCATCGGCGTGGCGACGCAGTACAAGGCCCATTCTCTGATCCGGCATCTGCAGCGCGGTTGGAGCTTTTTTCGCGCAGAACGCAATGAATCGCTCGATATTCTGCCTGCGTCTCAGCAATTGGACAATGAAAACTGGTACAAGGGCACAGCGGACGCCGTCGCGCAAAACCGGGACATTATCGAAGGTTATGCACCCAAGTACATCGTGATCTTGGCCGGCGACCATATCTACAAACAGGATTATTCACTGATGATCCGTCACCATGTGGACAGCGGCGCAGATGTGACAGTAGGGTGCATCGAAGTCCCCCGGATGGAAGCGCGCGGGTTTGGCGTGATGAAGGTCGATACTGAAGACCGCATTCTTGATTTCGTCGAAAAACCCAGCGATCCCCCTGCGATGCCCGGACATCCCGATCATGCATTGGCCAGTATGGGCATCTATGTATTTGAAACCGAATACCTTTTCAAACTTTTGGATGAATGCGCTGCAGATCCGGACTACAACCATGATTTTGGCGGTGACGTGATCCCGAAGATCGTGCGTGACGGTAAAGCGGTTGCGCATCCGTTCAGCCGGTCCTGTGTCCGGTCCGGGATTGAGGAAAAAGCCTATTGGCGTGATGTTGGGACGGTGGATGCGTTCTGGCAAGCCAATATTGATCTGACCGATTTCAAACCGGAACTGGATCTCTATGACAACGAATGGCCAATCTGGACCTATTCTGAGTTGACCGCGCCGGCCAAGTTCATCCACAACGAAGAAGGACGCCGCGGGCATGCGGTGTCTTCAATGGTGTCCGGAGGTTGCATCATCTCGGGGTCGCGGCTGGATCGGTGCCTTTTGTTCACCGGTGTGAAAACCCATTCGTTTTCGACGCTCGATGGCGTTGTCGCCTTGCCCTATGTGGAAATCAACCGGAACGCCCAATTGCGTAATGTGGTGATTGATCGCGGTGTGGTTATCCCTCAGGGGCTGGTGGTTGGAGAAGACCCGGTGTTGGATGCCAAACGGTTCCGCCGCACAGACAACGGTGTGTGCCTGATCACCCAACAGATGATTGACGAGTTGGACGGCTGACGTGAAGAGTCTCTTTGTCGCCTCTGAATGCGCGCCATTCGTCAAAACTGGTGGCTTGGCGGATGTCATCGGGGCTGTGCCCAAAGCATTAGCCGCATTGGGTGTAGAAGCGCGGGTTCTTTTGCCCGCCTATCCGGGGCTGATGGAAATCGTGGCAACAGGCGACACCATCTGGGAAACCAGAGAATTGCACGGGGGTCCTGCGCGTCTTCTGGCCTGCCATGCCGAGGGTTTGGATTTGCTGCTTTTGGAGGCGCCTCACCTTTATGACCGTCCCGGCAATATCTATCTGGGCCCGGACGGGCAGGATTGGCCCGACAATCCGCAGCGTTTTGCCGCTCTGTGCTATGTTGCCGCTGAGCTTGCCATTCAAGGCCTGCAAGGGTGGCGACCGGACGTTGTTCATGCGCATGATTGGCAGGCTGGTCTGGTCCCGGCCTATCTGCGCCAGCATGATGGCGCAACGCCGCCCTGTGTCTTGACCATCCACAACATCGCATTTCAGGGGTTGTTTGATCCCTCCCTGCTTACATCGCTGGGGCTGTCCTCCGAGCTCTATACCTCCGAAGGAATGGAATTTTTCGGGCGTATCGGCTTTTTGAAAGCGGGTATTGCTTTTTCGGACAAGATCACCACCGTCAGCCCGACCTATGCACGTGAACTGATGTTGCCCGAGTTCGGTATGGGGCTGGAGGGGCTCTTGCGCGCGCGCGGCTCCGATCTGTCGGGTATACTCAACGGGATCGACATTGAAGTCTGGAACCCCGAACAGGATCCGTCGCTTGTTGCGCCCTATTCGGTTCGCAGTTTGAAACCGAAGGCCAGGAGCCGCGCAGAGCTGATGAAACGTTTTGGCCTTGAGGATGGCCAAGGCCCGCTGTTCTGTGTGATCAGTCGGTTGACCACGCAGAAAGGGCTCGACCTGTTGCTGGAGGCAATACCTGTCCTTGTGGCGCGCGGGGCGAGGCTTGCGGTGCTTGGGAGTGGTGACAAATCGCTGGAGTCTGGATTTGTTGCCGCCGCGCACGCGCATCCGGGATCTGTGGGCGTGATCATTGGCTATGATGAACCGCTTTCCCACCTGATGCAGGGGGGGAGCGATGCCATTTTAATCCCCTCACGCTTTGAACCCTGCGGTTTGACGCAGCTTTATGGCTTGCGGTATGGGACACTGCCAGTGGTGGCGCGGACCGGCGGGCTGGCCGATACGGTGATCGACGCGAATGAGGCGGCGCTGACTGCAAAATGCGCAACCGGGGTGCAATTCGCGCCCATTACCACAGCGGCATTGGAACAAGCGATCTTGCGCACTTGCGATCTTTACGATCAGCCAACAATCTGGTCTGGGATGATGCGCCGCGCAATGCGCCATCCTGTTGGGTGGGATGTGTCCGCGCAAGCCTACAAGGACATCTACACAGGCCTGATTGGCAGATAAAAGTCGCAGGATAGCGCTCTATGGGATATGAGATTACGTCTGGAAAGCCACATCGGCTGGGTGCACATTTTGACGGCGAGGGCGTCAATTTCGCGGTGTTTTCGGCACATGCGACGAAGATGGAACTGTGCTTGTTTTCTGATGACGGAGGACAGGAAACCGTGCGCCTTGTGCTGCCGGAACGCACCGGTGATATCTGGCACGGCCGGGTTGCCGGGCTGTCTGCAGGCACCCTTTATGGGTATCGCGCGCATGGCGCCTATGCTCCGGAACATGGGCATCGGTTCAACGCCAACAAACTGCTGATGGATCCTTATACGCGGGAATGGCGTGGCAGATGGATCAACGATCCTGCGGTGCTGGGGTATGATGCCAGGTCCAGTGCTTTGGATTTGTCTTTTGATACACGGGATTCCGCCCGGTTTGTGCCAAAATCGGTGGTTTATGATCCTCAACAGTTTGAGGCGATCACGGCACCATTGGGCCACGCCTGGGAAGACACGCTGATCTATGAAGCGCATGCGAAGGGCACAACGCAACTGCACCCGGATGTGGCTGAGGCATTGCGAGGAACATATGAAGGGCTGGCCTCTGATGCCGTCATCGATCATCTGCATAAGATCGGCGTCACAGCGATCGAACTGTTACCCGTTCATGGGTTCATAAATGATGGCTTTTTACTTGAGAAAAAGCTCACAAACTATTGGGGTTACAATACAATCGGGTTCTTTGCGCCAGAGCCGCGCTATTTTGGGCCAGGCGGTATTCAGGGGTTCCGCCATATGGTGCGTCGCTTTCACGAAGCGGGCATCGAGGTCCTTCTGGATGTGGTTTACAACCACACAGCCGAAGGGGACCATCGCGGGCCAACGACTTGTTTCAGAGGACTGGACAACGCGTCATATTACCGTTTGCTCAGCGGTCAGCCGCGCTATTACGTGAATGACACCGGCACGGGCAATACTGTCAATGTCGCCAATCCCTACGTACTGCGAATGGTGATGGATTCACTACGGTTCTGGGTGGAATGCATGGGCGTTGATGGGTTCCGCTTCGACCTTGCCACAACGTTGGCGCGCGAAGATCATGGCTTCGACGTCAACGGTGGTTTTCTGGACGCTTTGCGGCAGGATCCGGTTCTGGCGGGCGTGAAAATGATCGCAGAACCATGGGACATCGGCCCGGGCGGCTACCGTCTGGGGCAATTTCCGCCAAAATTCGGGGAATGGAACGACGCCTACCGCGACACTGTGCGCCGGTTCTGGAAAGGCGATGCTCACAGTGCGCAGGAACTTGGCGCGCGCTTGTTGGGCTCAGCGGGGGAGTTTGATCGTGGCGGCCGGCGTGCCTGGTCTTCGGTCAACTTTCTGGCAGCCCATGATGGGTTTACCCTTGCGGATATTACCCGTTATTCCCGGCGCCACAATGAGGCAAACGGCGAAAACAATCAGGATGGACATAATGCCAACCATTCCGACAACTGCGGCGTTGAAGGTCCAACGCCGGATCCGTTTATCGAAGCGCTGCGCGTGCGTCGTCAACGCAATATGCTGGCCACTCTGTTTCTGTCTCAAGGTACGCCTATGCTTCTGGCCGGGGATGAGATCGGCAATTCGCAGGGCGGTAACAACAATGCTTACTGTCAGGACAATGAGATCGCCTGGTTGGACTGGGTGAATGCCGATGCCAGCATGACACGCTTTGTTGCGCAGATGTCGGCGTTGCGCCAAGAGCACGCCGTGCTGCGACAGTCACGGTTTTTACATGCTGCACGGCGGCCCGCCGATGGCTTGCCGGATGTGGAGTGGTTGGACTTCGAAGGGCATGCGCTGAACTGGCGTGACCCGGGCTTATCGAGCCTTTGTATGATGTTACGCGCTTCTGCTGAGGCTCCTATGAGCCGCGACCACAGCGGCGCAATTTTTGCCATCTTCAACCGGGCGTCAGATAAAGCTGAGGTCCGGGTGCCTGTGGCTCCCACCGGAATGAGTTGGACCGTCTGTCTGGATACCTCTGTGGATGCACCTGATCCAGCCTCGATCACTTCGACAACGATCACGGTTGATGGGCCTTGCGTTGTTGTCCTTTCATTGTCGTCAAAGGGCGCCCCGTGACGTCTGCGCAAGCCCTCGCAGAATTAGGGATGCTATGTGGAATCCATTCGGAATTCATAGATTTGGAGGGTGTGACACGTCCAACCAATCCGGAAACCCTGCGCGCTTTGATCCGCGCAAATGGTTTGGCGATTGATACGGATCGTGAAATGCGCGAAACGTTGGGGGCGTTGCGTGTCGACGCAGCGCAGCGTGTAGTGCCGCACGACATAGTGGTATCCTGCGATCAAACGGCAACGGTTGACTGTTCAGGCCCAACCGAGTGGCATTTGGTGCTTGAAGGGTCGGAAAAACCCTTCGCCGACGGAAGAAGCGACATGCACATCCAATTGCCCGCCATGCCCGCCGGTGTGCATGATCTGCAGGTTTGGTCTGGGCAAACAGTGCAACATTCAAACGTGATTGCAGCCCCGAGTCGCGCGCCATCTTTGCTTGACGTTGCAGGGTATGACCGGACTTGGGGGATCGTCGCACCGCTTTATGGTTTGAGGTCCGAGAGGAGCCGTGGACTCGGGGATTTTGAAGACTTGGCACGGCTTGGCGAAACGCTTGGTTCACTGGGCGCAGGATTTCTCGGGATCAATCCGGTGCATGCGCTTGGATGGGCGGATGAGGAGACGATAAGCCCTTATTCACCGACGCATCGTGGGTTTTTGAACACCAATCATATCAGCTTAGATCAGATCCCGGATGTCTCTCTGGCAGGTACGATCCAAGCGAGCAGCGGCAAGCTGATCGAATATGACGTATTTGGGCGGCAGCATCGTCTGGCATTGCGCGCTGCCTTTGCGCAGTTCAAATCCGAAGCTTCCGAGGCAAGCAAGCGTGCGTTGCATGAGTTCTCTGGCGCTGGTGGGCAATCCTTGGCCGACTTTGCTCTTTTTGAAACGCTCAGTGAAACCATGGGGTCAGGATGGCAAGACTGGCCCGAACGCTTTTGCACGCCGGGCGCGGCCCGAAGGAACACTCCGGATTTGGATCCAGAGTTTCACGTCTGGCTTCAGTGGCTTGCCACGCAACAGCTTGCAGATGCGCAGCGGCGTAGCCAAGAGAATGGGATGGGCTTGGGGTTGTATCTTGATCTGGCCGTTGGGTCCCGTCTCGACAGCGCAGAAGCATGGGGCGCGGGTGATACTCTGGCTGCCGGCGTCTCGCTCGGTGCGCCGCCGGATCAACTCAGTCCGGCAGGTCAGAATTGGCAGTTGGCAGCTTATGCGCCGCGCAAGCTCACCGCGCAAAAATACCAACCATTGCGTCAAGTCTTGAGGCAGGCGATGCAGCATTGTGGCGTCCTGCGGATTGACCACGCATTGGGGCTCAATCGCAGTTACTGGATTCCCGAAAATGGCGTGCCGGGCGGATACATTCGCCAACCGTTTCAATCTTTAATGGCAATAATTGCGATCGAAGCACAGCGCGCGAAAACAGTGATCGTCGGCGAGGACCTTGGCCTTGTACCAGATGGGTTTCGCGATACGATGGCGTCCAAAGGCCTCTATGGCTACACGGTCGTGCAATATGAAAAAACCAAAAAAGGCAAGTTTCGCAAAGCGGATGAACTGCGGCCGCAGTCCTTGGCCTGCTTTGGCACCCACGACACGCCCACCATAAAAGGGTTTTGGGAAGGTGATGACATTGCATGGTGGCACCGGCTGGGGTGGATCGACGCGGCCAGCCAAACCACGGCGAAACATCAGCGACAGAATGAAAAGGCGGCGTTGATGGGAGTCCCCGAGAACGAGTTGCACAGCTATACTTCCCGTGATCTGGCGAACCGCGTACACGACGATCTTGCACAAGGACCAACGGCTTTGGTGGCCGTCCAATTGGATGATGTGATTGGCGTTCAGGACGCGCAGAATCTACCGGGCACCATCGACGAACATCCGAACTGGCGTCGAATAATGCCCGTCTCTGTTGACGAAATTGCACAGGATCGCAACCTGCAGGACACGGCGAATTCGATGGCACAAGCAGGACGCAGCATGCCGAAAAAAGAGACTTGAAAGGATTAGCGATGAGCATTCAAACCATTTCCAAAGGCCCCTTCGAAGGTCAAAAACCCGGCACATCGGGTTTGCGCAAGAAGACGCGCGTGTTCATGGAGCCGGGATATTTGGAATGCTTCGTTCAATCGACTCTGAATGCAATCGGAGGCGCGTCCGAAAAGACATTTGTGATTGGCGGAGACGGGCGATTTTTCAACCGTGAAGCCATCCAGATCATACTCAAGATGGCCGCCGCAAATAAGGCGAAGAAGGTCATCGTCGGGCAATCAGGATTGCTATCCACGCCTGCGGTTTCCAATCTGATCCGGACGCGGACAACGAATGGCGGGTTTGTACTTTCTGCCAGCCATAACCCTGGTGGCATCGACGCGGATTTTGGCTTGAAGTATAACGTGAGCAATGGTGGTCCAGCTCCTGAAAACATTACAGAAAATATGTTTGAGGAGACACAGAGGATCTCTGAATATCTGATATTTGATTCACCAGACGTTGATCTTTCAAACGTTGGCGTTTCAAGCATGGGTGACATGCAGATTGAGGTGATTGACCCGGTGGCCGATTACAAAAGCCTCATGGAAAAACTGTTTGATTTTGATAAGATCCGGGCCCTTTTCGCCAGCGGGTTTTCAATGCGGTTTGATGCGATGCATGCGGTGACCGGACCCTATGCCACTGCGATCCTCGAAGATACATTGGGCGCGCCTGACGGCACAGTGATAAACGCCGTGCCCAGCGAAGACTTTGGCGGCGGCCACCCCGATCCAAACCCGGTCTGGGCCAATATCCTGATGGATGGAATGATGTCCGATGCCGCACCTGATTTTGGCGCGGCATCTGATGGTGATGGTGATCGCAACATGATCGTAGGACGCGGTGCCTATGTGACACCGTCCGACAGCCTCGCCGTTCTGGCGGCCAATGCACATCTTGCACCGGGGTACAAAGCCGGTTTGGCGGGTGTCGCGCGCTCGATGCCCACGAGCGGTGCCAGCGACAAAGTGGCTGAACGGATGGGGTTGGCGTGTTTTGAGACGCCCACGGGCTGGAAATTCTTTGGCAACTTGTTGGACGCTGGCAAAGTCACACTCTGTGGTGAGGAAAGCGCTGGCACGGGGTCGGATCACGTGCGCGAAAAAGACGGCCTGTGGGCGGTCTTGTTGTGGTTGAACATTCTCGCGCAGCGCCAACAGTCTGTATCTGAGATCATGGCCGATCATTGGGCAACCTATGGGCGTAATTACTATTCACGTCACGACTATGAGGCGGTGCCGGTGGATGCGGCAAATGCCCTGATGCAAGGGTTGCGTGATCAATTGGCCGATTTACCGGGCACGTCTATTGGCGGGCTGGAGATCACCAGCGCGGATGAGTTTTCCTACCATGATCCTGTCGACGGGTCCGTCAGCCATAATCAGGGTCTGCGCATTGGTTTCGCGGGCGAGGGGCGCGCGGTGTTGCGCCTGTCTGGCACGGGGACAGAAGGTGCGACGCTGCGCGTTTATCTGGAACAATTTTCCCCAGCGGATGCGGATCATGGTTTGTCGGTCGATGTTGCGTTGCAAAAAGTGCGAGACGCCGTGATCGCCATTACAGACATGCAAGCGAAAATCGGACGCGTTGAGCCAGATGTAAAAACCTGAAACCTCACGCGGGGGTTGGTTGACAGCGCAGGTGTGCTCGCGGAGCATGGCCCGAGGTACAAACCACAACGCGGAGCGCCTGAATGATCAGTCAGGAATTGAACGAAACCTTGACGCAATCCGGGCCGGGGACGCCAGCGGGCGAGGTCATGCGGCGCTATTGGCAGCCCGCAGCGCTCAGCGATGAGTTGGCGCTCAAGCGCCCTGTGGTGCCGGTGCGCTTATTGGGCGAAGATCTTGTACTGTTTCGCGACAGCGATGGCGAGTTGGGTTTGATTGAGCGGGCGTGTCCGCACCGCGGTGCTGATCTATGTTATGGGCGTTTGGAAGACAACGGTTTGCGCTGTCCCTTTCATGGCTGGCATTTCGATCGTACCGGGCAATGTGTTGAGCAACCGGGCGAGCCTGAGAGCTCGACCATGCACAAACAGATCAAAAACAAAAGCTATCCGGTGATGGAACACAACGGGATCATATTTGCCTATATGGGCCCCGGTGCGCCACCGCCCTTGCCGGGGTTTGATTGTTTTCGCGCGCCTGAAACCCATGTTTTCGCCTTCAAAGGATTATGGGAATGCAATTGGTTGCAGGCGATGGAGGTTGGCATAGATCCGGCGCATGCGTCGTTCCTGCACAGGTTTTTACAGGATGAAGACCCCGCGGACAGTTATGGCAAGCAGTTTCGCGATAAGGCAGGGAATACCGACATTCCGATGACAAAGCTGTTACGTGATTATCCGCGCCCGGACATCAGCGTGGAAGAAACCGACTATGGGATGCGCCTGATCGCCCTGCGCCATCTGGAGGATGGTCGTACCCATGTGCGTGTGACAAATCAGATATTTCCGCAGGCGATTTCGATCCCGATGAGCCGCGAAATGATCATAACCCAGTGGCATGTGCCGGTGGATGATGAAACCTGCTATTGGTATTCGATGTTCACCAGCTTCACCGGCCCGGTGGACAAGGACAAGATGCGCGACCAACGGCTCAAAGAGCATCGTTTGCCGGATTACGCGCCCCTGAAAAACAAACGCAACAATTACGGTTATGATCCGGATGAGCAGGCCGATGAGACCTATACCGGCATGGGGCTCGACATCAACGTGCATGACCAATGGGCGGTGGAAAGCCCCGGGCGCATTTTTGATCGTACGCGTGAACATCTGGGCAAAACAGATGTAGCCATCATTCGGTATCGCCGGATGCTGCGTGTGGCTATGGCGGAGCTGGAAAAGGGTAACGATGCAGGGCTGCCCATGTGCAATGGCGGCGATCCCTCGCTGGTGCAGGGGCCGATCAGCAATGACACGATTGCGATGACATCCGATTGGGAGACCGCGTTTCGGGCCAGTGACAGCGAACGACGCGCAGGCTGTGCGGAATGGGATGCGACGATCAAATGAGTGCCCGTTTTCGACAGGATTGCGTGCTGGGACGTGATCTTCCGTGAGTAAAGCAAGAATACGTGACGGCGCCCTCGCGCGCATGGGGCTGTTGAGCGCTGCCGAAATCGAGGCGGCCGAAACCCTGCTCGCTGAGGTGCAAAACAGTGATCTGGAAACCATTCGCGTCCTTTTTCCGGATCAACACGGTGTGCTGCGGGGTAAGACGATCGTTGCCTCCGCATTTGCTTCTGCCTTCACCACGGGTATCGCGGCCCCCTCGACGCTGTTTTTAAAAGACACATCGCACCGCACGGTTTATCCTGTCTGGAGCGCGGATGGTGACAGCCCGGTGCAGGGGGCCGGTGATATCCTGTTGGTGCCGGATCCAGGCTCGTTTCGTCATTTACCCCATGCGCCGGGGTCAGCGTGGATATTATGCGATGCAGTGCTCAAATCCGGTGTTCCCTTGGCTTTTGCCCCGCGGACCGTTTTGCGCCGCGCAGTGGAGAAATTGTCGAACGCTGGTCTGAACATGCGCGTCGGGTTGGAGGTTGAATTTCATGTCTATGAGATCACCAATGATGCGCTGAGCCATGCTGAGGCTACGATGCCCGCAACACCGCCCGTGACGCGGAATCTTGCGCCCGGGTATCAGTTTCTCACCGAAACGGTTTATACCCGTCTGGAACCTGTGGTGGAGGTTCTGCGGCGTGCGGCGCAGGCAATGGATTTGCCGCTGCGCTCGATGGAAGTGGAGATGGGACCGAGCCAGTTTGAATTCACCTTTGATCCCGCCGATCCCATGACCCACGCGGATAATCTCGTGATGTTTCGCACCTTGGTCAAAGAGGTTTGCGCGCAAGAGGGTTTGCATGCCACCTTCATGACGCGGCCCAAACTGGACAACGCCTGTGCCTCGGGCTGGCATGTGCATCAATCCCTGATCGACAGCGCGGGTGCGTCGGTTATGATCCCGCAAAAGGATGGTGCGCTCAGCGTGCAGGGTGCCGGTTGGATTGCGGGATTATTGACACATGCTGTGGAAAGCTGCTTGCTGACCACACCCACCGTCAATGGGTATAAACGCTATCAACCTTTGCAGCTCGCGCCGGATCGTGTGGCATGGGGACGGGATAATCGCGGTGCGATGTTGCGGGCGTTGATGGGCCCGGATGATCCGGCCTCGCGTGTGGAAAACCGGGTCCCCGAGGCGGCGGCGAATCCCTACTACGTCTTTGCCAGTCAGATATTGAGCGGACTGGACGGCGTGACGCGCGGGCTCACGCCGCCGCCAGCCATTGAAAACCCCTACGAAGACACAGCGCAGGTCTTGCCGTCGTCCCTGGGCGCTGCCATTGATGCTTTTGAGACGTCGCAGTTTTATCGCACAGCACTTGGTACGGATGTCGTCGACTATCTGGTGCGTCTGAAACGTGCGGAATGGGAACGATATCTGGCGCATGTCTCAGATTGGGAACAAGCAGAGTATTTTGGGCTTTATTGATGCGTTTCTGGGGTATTATTGGGGCAACCGTCATCGGGTGTGCCGCCGCGGCTGAGGTTCCGGCACCAATCACAGATGCGGATTATATGGATCTGGACATGGCGCAGGTTCGATTGGGTCAGATGCTGTTTTACGATCCCATTTTGTCAGGCAACCGCAACATTTCCTGTGCCACCTGCCACCACCCGAAATTTGCCACAGCGGATGGCGTATCGCTGTCATTGGGCGAGGGCGGCATCGGGTTGGGCCCTGACCGTCATGCCAGTGCGGATAACACGCCCGAACAGCGCATCCCGCGCAATGCGCCGGCGTTGTTTAACCTCGGGGCGCATGAATTCACTGTCATGTTCCATGATGGTCGGATCGAAGTGGATCCCAGCAAACCGGGTGGATTACGCACACCGATGGGCGCGGAGATGACCCAAGGTTTTGCAAATCTGTTGTCCGCGCAAACGATGTTCCCCGTGCTCAGCGCGGATGAGATGGCTGGACACTACAGCGAAAACGATGTGGCTCAAGCGGTGCGTCAAGGGCGGATCACCGGGCAGGGCGGTGCCTGGGGAAAACTCAGTGCGCGCGTATCAGAAACACCCGGTTACGCGCCCTTGATTGCAGAGGCCTTTCCTGAAGTGGAAAACCTCACCTTTACTGATATCTCAGATGCCATCGCGGCTTTTGTCGCTTTTGAATGGCGCTCAGATACCAGCGCCTTTGACGCCTATTTGCGCGGCTCTGCTGACATGCCTGCTGCTGCCAAATTGGGCATGGATTTGTTTTATGGGGAAGGTGGATGCAGCACTTGCCACACTGGAAAATTCCAGACGGATCACGATTTCCATGCGATGGGCGTGCCGCAATTTGGACCGGGAAAAGCTGCGCGATTTGAAAGCCACGCACGCGATCTGGGCCGGATGCGGGTGACGGGGCGTGAAGCTGATGCCTATGCGTTTCGCACGCCTTCGTTGCGAAACGTGGTGCAGACCGGGCCTTATGGTCACACAGGTAGCCATTCCGATCTGGCCCAGTTTATTCTGGATCACGCATCGCCCATTGATGCACTTGATCGGTTTGATCGCTCAGACGTGGTGTTGCCAGACCTGCCCGAGGTTGACGACTGGCGGCATGTGAATGATCCCGTTGAACAAGCCGCCTTGAGAGAGGCGATCGCGTTATCACCTGTGACCCTGGACCCGCCCGATGTCGCGGCACTTGTCGCGTTTCTGGAACAACTCAGCGATCCGGTTGCGCTTGAGGGCCGCTTGGGCATCCCTGTGGCTGTGCCCAGTGGCTTGCCGATAGATCGTTAAGGGGTCAGTGAAAGCCTTTGGTTTGCAGTGATGTTTTTGTGGGTGGTGATCTGCCCATCCGGCCAGGTCACTGTCAATTCTGCATTTTCAGCCTTCCCAAGCCCGAAATGCAAAACCCCCGCCTGTCCACCCGCATGCCCTCCGCCGACAGTGACTTCCTGGGTTTGGGTGACGCCATTTGCGGTCAATTCGACCAGCGCGCCCACAGCGCGCGTGTTCTTCCCTTGCATCCGTAACTCAACAGCCAGCCAATGACCGGTACCTTCCGTGACGTTGCGATAGAGTTCCATCGGCGCGCGTCGGTTCATAACGACCAAATCCAGCAGGCCATCGGCGTCCAGATCGACCAAAGAAGCCCCTCGCGCGCGATCGACTGTCGCGACGCCTGCCTCAATGGAGCTTTCCATAAACGTGCCATCCTCTTGCTGGATCAACAGCGAATTTGGGTCTTCCATGGCAAGGCCAGGCATTTGATCCACATTGCCCTTGGCGATAAACAGATCGGGACGTGCGTCATTGTTTAAATCGCCAAACTCGGCGTGCCATCCGGTAGAGGGCCGCCCATCATCCCCCAGATGCGGGCGTTGCGCGTAGGTGCCTAGTCCGTATGGCGCGCGGGTGTAAAGCCCATCAGCCCCGGCGATCTGCATCAACTGATCGCCCATGGAGGTCAGCATGACCTCGGCGCGCCCATCACCTGTTATGTCGCGACTGGCGATCCCCATACCCCAGAGCCTGACCCGTTCCCAACCGTCCTCCGGCCCCAGAAACCGCCCAAGCGCCAGATCATACATCTGCTCAGACCCTGCGCGCACATAATAGTGGCGGTCATTGGAAATCCTCAGACGCTTTGTACCGCTGGCGTCACGGGCAAAAAGCATCGACAGGGCGCAAAACCCCGGTTCCAGCGTTTGCCTGTCGAAACCGCTGCCATTCCAGGCGTGCAGGGAATTGGTGTCACAGGCCTCAAAGGGGCCGTCGGGATCTGAGCGATCCACATAATTCCCTACGGCCATGACCGGCCCGTCGTTTTCCCACGTTGCAGTAAACGCTGTGGACCATGTGTCTTGAGGTGCATATCCCCAGAGATCATTTGCGAGCACGAAACCACACTGCCCATCCCCGCGCAGCAACTGATTTTCGCCAACCCGCAAAAGCATAACGTCAAGATGACCGTCCCCGTCCACATCCAGTGGGTAGGCGCCGGTTGTGCCAGTGAAGATCGGCAGGGGCGCTGAGGTGAATTGCATCTGCCCCTCGTTGATCATCAAGGCGGCTGGCGTTTCGCCCCCTGCTGCGAGTAAATCCGGCAAAGCATCGCCGTTGCAGTCAAAAACAGCGACTCCGCCGCCGACGAAATGCTCCCAACCTCCGGTGTAGCTATGCGTTGGCAGGGTGGCAGAGTGGTTTTCAAAAACGATCTCGGCACTTGCAGACTGGGCGATCAGGCAAAAAGCGAGCGCTCTCATCTGCGGCGTTCCGCCATGGCGTCCGCGATTTCAGAAAGCGCCAGTGCTGCCGCCCCATGCGCCCACATCAAATCCCCCCAGGCGTGGGTTTCGACCTTTTGTGGCGCGTCGCCCCGGTTCAAAGACAGAGAGTGCATTTCGCGCAGCACGTCGTCCGCATAAAGGTAGTCATATTGCATTCGTTCCCCGGCCAGAATGATCAGTGGCGGATCAAACAGGTTCACCACGTTTGCCAGTCCCAACGCCAGAAAACGTCCCGCACGCCGAAAAATTACGCGCGCGGCCTCATTTCCGGCCTTCGCCTGCTCATAAAGCTGCTGCAACATTACCTCCGGCGCGGCATTACCGAATTCTGAGGAATCAAGGGCCGTTGAAGCCTCGCGCACCAGCGCATAGTCGGCAATATAGGCCTCCAGACAGCCGCGTTGCCCGCATTGACACAATGCGCCGTCCATTTGCACCTTTGTGTGCCCAAGCTCCATGCCCAGGGACCCGGCGCCACGGTAGAGCCTGTGGTTGATGACAAGGCCCATGCCCACACCTTGTTCTACGGTGACCACCGCGAAATCTGCCATCGCACGCCCCTTGCCGAACCACAGTTCCGCCAATGTGACGAGGTTGGCATCGTTATCCACGGCGACAGGCACACCAAAGGCGTCCTCGGCCAGAGCCCGCAAAGGACGGTGTTTTTCAGTCAGAAGAGGGGACCAGACCATCTGGCCGGTTGCGTGATCGATCATGCCGGGCATTCCGAGACCGATGCAGGCGATGTCAGCGCGTGACAGGTTTGCCTGTTGCAACAAGGCGTCGAGGACCTGCCCGGTCTCTGTGATCATCTGGGCCAGTGAACGCCGTCTGAGAGCGCAATTCAGGCTGGCCTGTGCCAATGGACGTCCTGCTGCATCCACTAAAAGGGCGGTATGTTTTGCGCGCGCCAGTTTAATGCCAACGACATAGCCCGCCTCAGGCTGGACCGACAATGCGACCGGAGGACGACCCCGCGTCGTTGTGCGCGTTGTGTCCTGGCTCTCCTGAAGCAACCCCAGATCGAGCAACTCGCCGACC
This sequence comes from Paracoccaceae bacterium, assembly GCA_033344815.1. Lineage (NCBI taxonomy): Bacteria > Pseudomonadati > Pseudomonadota > Alphaproteobacteria > Rhodobacterales > Paracoccaceae > Paracoccaceae bacterium. The sequence goes on from JAWPMR010000001.1 coordinate 4,699,963, forward strand.
AGGGCCGTGATAGAGGCCGGGCTGACGCGCAATTGTTTGGCCAGATCAATTCGGGAAATCTGCCCTGCAGAGCGCACATGCTCGAATATTCGGTGGCGCAGACTGCTGCCGGAGACGTCCGGTTCGGGGCGAATCGGACCGCATCCGGAGAGACCTTCGCTGACACGATACTGGGAGATTTCCACGTTCATTTATTCACCGGTCAAAAAATAAATAGCCAAAAGGTGCCGAAATGCGCCGTAAATTCGGAAATTTATTAAAAAAGACCAAATTTTTGGCAACATTCGCATAAATTTATTTTGACAGCTGAATTAAAACAGTCAATCCTTTTATCCATGCCGGATTTATAACGGGCATCAACAGTTAACTGAACTGTCCCTTGGGAGGATATAATGAAGAAGATCACAGTTATGGGCGTCGCCATCTCGGCCGCTCTCTGCACAGCCGCATATGCCGAAGAACTGAAAGTCGGCGTAAGCTGGTCCAACTTTCAGGAAGAGCGTTGGAAAACAGACGAAGCGGCGATCAAAGCGGCTTTGAATGATGCGGGCGCCACGTATATGTCCGCTGACGCGCAGAACTCTGCGGCCAAACAATTGACTGACGTTGAAGCACTGATTGCACAGGGCGCAGACGCACTGATCATCCTGTCCGTCGATAAAGACGCCGTTGGTCCTGCTGTGGATAAAGCCGACGCAGAAGGTATCCCGGTTGTGGGGTATGACCGCCTGATCGAAGACGACCGCGCGTTTTACCTGACGTTCGACAACAAAGGCGTTGGCCGTATCATCGCGCAGACCGTGGTTGCAGCCCAGCCAACCGGTAACTTTGCGATCATCAAGGGCGACAAGGGCGATCCAAACGCGGGTTTCCTGCTCGAAGGCATGATGGAAGTCATTGGTGAGAAAGTTGACTCCGGTGAAATTAACATCGTTGGTGAAGTCTTCTCCGACGGCTGGAAACCTGACAACGCTCAGAAGAACATGGAACAGATCCTGACGGCAAACGACAATAAGGTCGATGCAGTGCTGTCCCAGAACGATGGCATGGCAGGCGGCGCAATTGCGGCTCTGGCAGCCCAGGGTCTGAGCATTCCGGTGGGCGGACAAGACGGTGACCATGCGGCGCTGAACCGCGTTGCGCGCGGCGAACAGACCGTTTCGGTTTGGAAAAACTCCCGTGCTTTGGGTGCAGCGGCTGCGAACATCGCGTTGGAACTGGCCGGTGGTACAGCCTTGGCGGATGTCAAAAACGCAGTGAAATGGTCCGGTGGCGAGAACGGCGTTGAAATGAACGCAATCTTCCTGTCCCCGACACCGATCACAGCGGGCAACCTGAGCCAGGCCATCGATGCGGGCCATATCTCTCAGGAAAAAGCCTGTGCGGGCGCAATGGCTGGCGTTGCTGGCTGCTGATCTGCACTTGATCTTGCCGGGCGCTCACGACTGCGCCCGGCCTTTCCAACTCTTCTAAACAACCGATCTGCTTTTCCCCGCGTGACCGCACGCGGACAGGAGACGCATATCTTGCTCGGGGCGCTGCCACATGACAGATCAAACAACGCAACCAACGGGATCGTCACCCGAGAAGGAAAGTGCTGTTGCGCGTTTCTTCCGTGAAACCGAGCTGGACACCCGACTTCTGGGCATGCTGGGGGCTTTGGCGCTCATCTGGGTCGGTTTTCACCTCTATGGCCAGATTTTTCGCGGCGGTGGTTTCTTTCTGACTCCTCGTAACCTGTGGAACCTGTCGGTGCAAACCGCCTCGATCGGTATCATGGCGACGGGCATGGTGTTGGTCATCATCACCCGGCACATTGATCTCTCGGTCGGCTCCATTTTAGGGTTTTGCGCGATCATCATGGGCGTGGTTCAGGTGAACATCCTGCCGCAGTACCTGGGCCTCGGGCATCCGATGATCTGGATCATCGCCATCCTTGTGGGCATCATCTGCGGCACCTTCATCGGGGCCTTTCATGGTGCCTTGATCGCTTACGGCAAAATCCCGGCTTTCATTGTGACCTTGGGCGGTCTGCTGGTCTGGCGCGGTGCTGCATTCCTTGTGGCGCGCGGTGAAACCATTTCGCCGGTCGATCCCACGTTCGCGCTCTTGGGGGGCGGGCCATACGGTGCCATTGGCTCCACCGGCAGCTGGATTGTCGGGCTGCTGGGCTGCGCAGCCGTCTTGGGCCTAATTTTGATGGGCCGTCGCAACCGCCGTATCTTCCACATCGAACAACGCCCTGTTTGGGCAGAGAGCTTCATCGGCATAGTCGGTTGCGGCGCGGTGATCGCGGCCGTCCTTTTGGTCAACGCCTATCCCTGGCCACGCGGCATCGTGCGCCGTTACGCTGAGGCCAATAGCATCGAAATCCCGGCAGATGGATTGTTCATCTCGCACGGTTTTGCCATTCCGGTTCTGATCCTGATTGCAGTCGCGATTTTCATGACAATCCTGATGTCGCGCTCGCGCTTTGGGCGCTACGTGTACGCCATTGGGGGCAATCCGGAGGCAGCAGAACTGGCTGGTATCAATACCCGCTGGATGACGGTGAAGATTTTCGCGCTGATGGGCGCGCTGACCGGTCTTTCCGCAGTGGTGGCTTCTGCGCGGCTCGGCTCTGCGACAAACGCCCTTGGCACGCTGGACGAACTTTATGTGATTGCCGCGGCTGTGATCGGCGGCACATCGCTCGCGGGCGGAGTCGGGACAATATACGGTGCCATCCTCGGCGCGCTTGTGATGCAGTCGTTGCAGACAGGCATGGTGCTGATCGGCTTTGACGCCGCGATGCAGCAGATCGTTGTGGGTTCGGTCCTCGTTCTGGCTGTCTACCTCGACATTCTATATCGCCGCAAATCCAAGTAAGGGGAAAGCTCATGACAACCCAACGTACAGACACCCCGCTTGTCCAGCTCAAGGATATTTCTATCTCTTTCGGGGGGATCCGAGCGGTCGATCACGTCAGTCTCGATCTTTATCCCGGCGAAGTCGTGGGCCTTCTGGGCCATAACGGGGCGGGGAAATCGACGCTGATCAAGATCCTCGCTGGCGCCTATCAGAAAGATGGCGGTGAGATCTGGATCAATGGCGAGCGCGCCGAGATCGCCAGTCCGCGCGATGCCCGGGATTACAACATCGAAACCATCTATCAGACGCTGGCGCTGGCGGATAATCTGGATGCGGCTTCAAACCTGTTTCTGGGGCGCGAATTGGTCACGGGCATGGGCTTTGTAGATGATGCCAAGATGGAGAGCGAGACAGCCAAAATCATGGCGCGCCTCAATCCCAACTTCAAAAAGCTCAAGGAACCGGTCAGCGCGCTTTCAGGGGGTCAACGCCAGTCCGTGGCCATCGCCCGGGCCGTCTATTTCAACGCCAAGATCCTGATTATGGACGAACCCACGGCGGCCCTCGGGGTGCATGAGACGCAGATGGTCGCCGAACTGATTCACGAGTTGAAAAAGCAGGGTCTGGGCATTTTTCTGATCAGCCATGACACCCGCGAAATGCTGGACCTGTGCGATCGTGTTTCGGTGATGAAAAACGGCCAGATGATCGGAACCGAGCGTGTCGAAGACGTCACCGAGGACGATATTCTGAGCATGATCATCATGGGCAAGAAACCGGATCAGGCGGCTTAAACCATGTATCTGGGACTTGATCTGGGGACCTCAGGGCTGAAGGGCTTGTTGATCGATGAGGATCAGCACCTGCTGGCCGAAGCGACAGCGCCACTGAATGTGTCGCGACCGCATGATGGGTGGTCAGAGCAAAGCCCCTCAGATTGGCTGGCAGCGGCTGAAACGGTAATGGTTTCGCTAGCGCAACAGCAGGGCTTGGGCGCTGTGCGCGGTATCGGGCTGAGCGGACAGATGCATGGTGCGACGCTGCTGGATGCGTCGGACGACGTGCTGCGCCCCTGTATGTTGTGGAATGATACACGCAGCCACACGCAGGCGGCCGCTCTTGATGGCAACCCGCAATGGCGTGAGGTTTCCGGTAACATTGTGTTCCCGGGGTTTACAGCCCCCAAAGTAGCGTGGGTGCGCGAGAATGAACCGGATATCTGGGCGCAAACCCGAAAAATCTTACTGCCCAAAGACTACTTGCGGCTCTGGCTGACGGGTGAAGCCGTGTCGGAAATGTCAGACGCAGCAGGCACAAGTTGGCTCGATACTGGTAAAAGGGACTGGTCGGACGCACTTCTGAAAGCTTCCGGGTTAAGTCGGGATCACATGCCGCGGCTTGTCGAGGGGTCCGAGGTGTCCGGGATATTGCGGGATGCACTGGCCACGCGCTGGGGTTTGCCAAAGGGTGTCGTCGTTGCGGGCGGGGCAGGCGACAATGCCGCCGCTGCCGTGGGAATGGGTGTGGTCAAACCCGGGCAGGCTTTTATTTCGTTGGGGACATCGGGCGTGCTTTTTGCCGCCTCCCCGGCCTATCAACCCGACGCACCGAGCGCAGTGCATACATTTTGTCATGCCTTGCCTGATACCTGGCACCAGATGGGGGTGATCCTCGCCTGTACCGACGCGTTGAACTGGTTTGCAAATTTGGTAGGCTCTGATGCAAATTCCCTGACGCGGGACCTTGGCGCACTCACGCCTCCTTCTGAAACGCTTTTTCTACCCTATCTGGGCGGTGAACGTACGCCGCACAATGACGCGACCGCGCGCGGGGCGTTTCTGGGGCTGGGCCATGCAACCGACAAAACAGCCGCCACCCGAGCGGTTTTGGAAGGTGTCAGTTTTGCTTTCAAGGATTGCTACAACGCCTTGCGTGGCACTGGTACGCAGATCGACAGCCTTGTGGCTGTTGGCGGCGGCAGCAATTCCGAATACTGGCTAAGCCTTCTGGCAACCGTGCTGGATATGCCCATCGACGTGCCAAAAGACGGCGATTTCGGCGGTGCATTCGGCGTGGCGCGTCTGGCCCAAATGGCTGCAACGGGCGCTGGCGCTGAAGTGGCGACGGCTCCTGACATCGCCCAAACGATTTCCCCACAACCGGCATTGCAGGATGCTTTTGACGCCCGTCATGCAAACTATCGTGCCGCCTACCATGCTCTCAAGGAGGCCCTATGACCGACTTTTTCGCAGGCATTTCGCCCGTGCAATACGACCCGGACGCGCCCGCGGATCAACTGGCTTACCGCCACTACAACGCGGACGAAATCGTTGCCGGAAAGCGTATGGAGGATCATCTGCGCTTCGCAGTCGCGTGGTGGCACAGCTTTGCGTGGCCCGGTGGGGACCCCTTTGGCGGACAAACTTTTGAACGCCCGTGGTTTGGGGACACGATGGATTTGGCGCGGCTCAAGGCGGATGTTGCCTTTGAGATGTTCGGGATCCTAGGACAACCCTATTACTGCTGGCACGACGCCGATATCCGCCCGGAAGGTGATAGTTTCGCGGAAAGTAAACGCAATTTCGAAGAGATCATCGACTATCTGGCCGGTAAGATGGACGCCCAGGGCACCAAATTGCTTTGGGGTACAGCAAACCTTTTTTCGCACCGTCGCTTTATGTCCGGTGCTGCCACCAACCCTGACCCGGAAGTCTTTGCCTGGTCGGCGGCGACGGTCAAGAATTGCATGGATGCGACGCACAAGCTGGGCGGTGAAAACTATGTGCTTTGGGGCGGTCGCGAGGGTTATGAAACCCTGCTCAATACTGATCTGGCCCGGGAACGTGCGCAGGCGGGCCGGTTCCTGCAAATGGTGGTCGATTACAAACACAAGATCGGGTTCAAAGGTGCCATCCTGATCGAGCCGAAGCCGCAGGAGCCGACCAAGCATCAATATGATTATGATGTTTGCACGGTTTATGGATTCCTAAAGGAATTTGGCCTGGAAGGTGAGGTCCAGATGAACATCGAACAGGGTCATGCCATTTTGGCCGGGCACAGCTTTGAACATGAGCTGGCGATGGCCTCTGCGCTTGGCATCTTTGGCTCCATCGACATGAACCGCAACGATTACCAATCCGGCTGGGATACGGACCAGTTCCCCAACAATGCATCCGAGTCCGCACTGGCCTACTATGAGGTGATCAAGGCGGGCGGGTTCACCACCGGGGGTACAAACTTTGATGCAAAGCTGCGCCGTCAAAGCCTTGATCCAATGGATTTAATTGCGGCTCACGTGGGGGCGATGGACATTTGCGCGCGCGGGTTCAAAGCCGCTATCGCGATGATCGAGGACGGCGGTTTGGAACAAGCCCGCACGGCGCGGTATGCAGGATGGGATGCAGATGCACCGCGCAATTGGCTTGCGACAGCGACCTTAGAGGAAATTGAAGCAACCGTATCCGCCGGCGATATTGATCCGCAGCCCAAATCGGGCCAGCAGGAAATACTTGAGAACTATATCAGTCGATTTGTGTAAAGGCGCAGCAAAATGGCACTTATTCTGGCAGATGTTGGAGGCACGAACGTACGCTTTGCCTGCGCGCGGGGCGGCGTGATTGATGCGGATCTTACACGCCGGTTTCAGAACGATGACTATACAAGTTTCGATGCTGCTCTGGCCGCATATTTGGCCAATGCACGGGTAACCACGGTGGAGGCGCTGACTGTGGCGGTCGCCGGGCCGGGCAATGGGAGAACCGCGCGTCTAACCAATCGGAACTGGCAGTTTGATACACGCCAGCTCGCGCTTTCGCATGGCGCACACCGTGTGAATTTGATGAACGATCTTGGCGCACTGGGCTATGCCCTCGATAGCCTTGATGCGGACGGCGTGCGCTCGGTGGTGCAGGCTGAAACAAGTGTCGCGGCACAAATGCAGCGCCTTGTTGTCGGGATCGGTACTGGTTTCAACGTCAGTCCCGTTGTGTCCCATTCGGGTGGGGTGACGTGCCTGCTGGCTGAAGCGGGTCTGGGAAGTTTGCCCAGCCGGATGCGACGTCCGCTGGAAACCTATCTGGGGCGCTCTGCGGATTGGGTGCGTTGCGTCGAGGACGTCATTTCGGGCCCGGGGCTGTCGCGCCTGCACAGCGAAGCCACAGGGGAGCCGGCGCTGAATGCGCGGGAAGTGCTGGAACGCGCGAATTCCGGTGACACGGCCGCGCAGGCGTGCCGCGAAGTCTTTGCGCGGATGCTTGGGGAGTGGATTCAGGATCTGCGGCTACTCTATATGCCTACCGGCGGTATTTTTCTGGCTGGGTCTGTTGTGCGCGCTCTGTTGGACAGCCCGGCGCGCGGTATATTTGTCGAAACGGTCAGCGCACAACCCACGGTAAAATCGACGCTCCCACCCGTGGCTATATCGGTCATCACACAGGATGAAGCCGCGCTTTTGGGATGTCTGGCCTATGCGAAAGCCGCACTTTAAACAGGCCACCACTGCACACCTGCAGGCGGAATGACAGCGCCATCAAATGTCACAGGATCCGTGCTGTAGTTGAACGCAAACAGATGCGTACGCGTTTGCCGCAGACGCAAACCTTCGGGCATCACACGCGTGGGTATGTCAGCAGATTTTGTCAGATCGTCGATGATACGATCCCAAAGCACGGCATCCGGCCACGCCCCCAGATACTGCAGCGCGCCTGTAGTTTTCAAAACCGCATCACCGGCTTCGGTCTGCAGTCTGGTCTCTGCCTCGCCCTCAAGGGTTTCGATCCAATGATGAATGGCGCCGCCGCCTTGAACGGGGCGCGTCACGTCCGGTGGCAGGGTTTCGATACGCGTGACTGTGACATCAATGCCGTCAATGTCCGGGCCCATCGGGGTCGGAATCGACAATTCCAGCGTGACCGCGTTTGATCGGGGGCCAATCAATACCACTGTTTTGCGCAATGCAGCGCTCAATCCCACTGGAAAGCTGGCCAAACCGGGCGCCAGTACCAACTTGTAGCCCGACAAATCCTTTGTCGTTGAGGGTACAATATCAATAGACAAACCGCGTTTGCGCAAAGCGCGATATGCATCCAGCATTACTCGAAAATAACTGAAACCTTCGCCTTGGGGCAGGGTGGCCCATGCCCATTCGGAAGGGTAATCAAACACCAGCGCCACCTGCGCTTTCTGGATCGCAATCTCGGGCATCTGGGCAATCTCGAGCGCCACCGCGCGTGCCTCGTCCAGACCGGGGGCCGGGGCATCATCGGGACGGCGCAGCCCGGCATGCATTTGCTCTTGGGCAAAAGGGGCCTGACGCCAGCGGAAGTAACTTACAACCTCGGCCCCATGCGCAAAGGCTTCCCAACTCCACAATCGGACCATGCCGGGCAGGGGCGCAGGATTGAACGGCGCCCAATTCACCGGTCCGGGTTGCTGTTCCATAACCCACCAGCGCCCGTCTTTGCCCACGGCGCGGTACAGATCGTGGTGGAACGCCTGCATATCGGGGTCGCCCTGTTGCAGGTAGTGCGCTTTATGGTTTGCAGAGGCTTCCAGTCGATCTGACAAGAACCCAATCGGGTAGCTGTCCCAACTGGCGATATCGATCGATGCGCCCACATCAAAATGATCAAAATCCAGCACGCGGCCCATGTAATTGTGGATCAAAGGCGTATCGGTCCGGGCGCGCAACGCTGCGACTTGTACCTCGTGATAGCGCACGACCTGATCGGAACTGAAACGGCGAAAGGCCATTTCGTGACTAGGATTGGCTTGTGTCACAGTCAGGTTGGGCAGGTCGATCTCGTTAAAAGAGCGATACTCCATGGACCAGAACACATTGCCCCACGCGGTGTTCAGAGCCTCAATTGTATCATAGCGCGCCGCCAGCCAGTCGCGAAACGCATCTCTGGCGGCATCCGAGAAGGACAAGATCGTGTCATGGCAGCCATATTCATTGTCGATTTGCCAGCCATGGATGCGTGGATCGCGTCCGTACCGATCCCCCAGAAGCTCGGCGATTTTCCCGCTGCCGGCGCGGTACCCTGCATGGCTAAAGCAATAGTGCCGGCGGGAGCCAAATTTGCGCGGGTTGCCCTGCGCATCCACGGCCAGCATGTCGGGAAAGCGATCCAGCATCCAACGCGGTGGCGTACAGGTTGGCGTGCCAAGGATGATTTTTAGCCCCGCCTCGCTGAGAATTTCGACTGCACTGTCCAGCCAGTCAAATTCAAAAACGCCGGGGTTTGGCTCCATCCGGCTCCACGCAAACTCCCCGATGCGGACCCATGAAATACCTGCTTCAACCATTTGCGCAGCATCTTGCGCCCACATCTCTTGGGGCCAGTGTTCGGGATAATAACAGACACCCAACGCGCGTTTCATAAGATCACCTGTGGTTCGGGTACGCCCTGTCCGACGTTCGGAATGGCAAAGGTCTGACCGTGATGGTCATATGATTCTAACTGTTCTTTTTCAATGCCTTGCATCGCCGTGGTGACGAACAGCGTTTTCATGTCATCGCCGCCAAACGCAGGGCAGGTCGTATGTGCTGCAGGAATTGGTACTGTCTTTTGGAACATGCCTGTGTCGGAATACACCGCAATCCGCGCGGCCCCCCATTGCGCAATCCACAACGCGCCATCGCGATCTGTGACAGCGCCATCGGGGTTCAATCCTTCCGCGCGGAAATCAATCAAGACCGTCGGATTTTCGTTGGGCCATCCATGGCCGTCCAGCGGCACCTGCATCAGTTTTGCACTGGCCGTGTCGGTGAAATAGGCGACGCTGCGATCTGGCGCAAAGCATATGGCGTTGGAAATAGTGATCTCGCCAAACAGTTTGCGCAGATTGCCATTGTAAAACCGGTAAATTGCGCCCGCGCCGGGTTCCGCATTACAGCCCATTGTCCCAATCCAAAAACCACCCCAGGGGTCGGCGCGCCCATCATTTGATCGCGTCACGCCATTTTCACGTTCCAAAGGCGCCACCAATTTCTTGTCACCCTCTGTCAAATTGAAGTGCCATAACCCCGTGGGCGACGCGATCAGCAAGCTGTCCTTATCAACCCAACCGGCGGCAGAGACCGGTTCATCAAAGGACCATTCCAACGGGCGACCATCGCTTTGGCTCAGTAACTTCTGCCCGACAATATCAAACCAAAACAATTGTTTGCGCAAGGGATGCCAGAGCGGGCCTTCGCCCAACTGGCAACGCCGTGGGTCATAGGGTGTCACGCCGTGGCCTGTTGATAGGCCTCAACGATCGCTGTGGCGCGGGTTGCCACGTCCTGTGCCGTCATGCCGGGCTTGTAGATCGCGGAACCGAGACCAAACCCATCCGCGCTTGCTTTGATCCAGTCACCAAAGTTTTCAGGTCCCGCACCCCCAACGGCAAACACAAGAGTTCCCTTGGGCAGGATCGGGCGCATGGCAGCAAGGCCCGCTGTACCCGCCATGGAGCCGGGGAACAGTTTCAGCCCATCAGCACCTGCCTTCAGCGCGGCAAAGGCTTCGGTCGGAGTAAACACACCCGGCCAGCTTTGCATGCCATTGGACTTCGTTGCGCGGATGACGTCCACGTCACAATTGGGCGACACAATGAGATTTCCCCCAGCCGCTTTGACCGCCGCGACCTCTGCCACGCTCAAGACTGTGCCCGCGCCGATCAACGCGCGATCTCCAAATTCTTGCGCCAGCATTGAGATGCTTTCAAGCGGGTCCGGCGAGTTCAGCGGCACTTCGATCTGGGTAATGCCTGCATCCAAAAGGGACTGGGCAATGGCGATGGAGTCAGGCGGTGTGATACCGCGCAAAATGGCGATGAGAGGGAGCGTCATGAGGGGGCCTTTATCTGTCGGTAAGCCGCCGTCAGCCCGGCGAGCGTGGCGCGTTCTGTATCAACAAGCATGGCTTCAACGCCTTGTGGGCGCAGAGCGGATTGATAGGCGCGTGCCTGACCACCTGTGCCCAGAATTGCGATGTTCTGGCCCAGCCAATAGGGGCGCGCGGCGGCAAGTTCGGACCCGATCAGAAGACCGGACAGAGTGGCGCGTGTTTTGGCAGCGTCGGTCTGGTGCAGCAGTTGATCCGCGCGCAACCCAAAGAGCCGTGCGGCGAACCTTTCGGGGTGTGACATGGCATCGCCAACGGCCGTTTCAAAAGCCTCCCCGTCCCATCCATCATCGCTAACGCTATGCCTCAGAACGGATTTTTGACTGATCAGGGCAAACAACTCGCCGGACATGAACGTCTGGAAACTGACCACTTCACCAGCACTGAGGAGGACCCATTTGGTATGGGTACCCGGCAAACACAGAACCCCGTCCCAGCCCGGATTGAGGTGCAGAAAACCGGCGATTTGCGTCTCTTCACCGCGCATCACATCGGCAGGTTGGTTTTGGGATAACCCACTGATCACGCGCACGTCCAATCCCTGCGCGGTAGGTGCCGCCGTAAGCCTGTCTGCAAGGGGTGTGCAAGGCACGGAACGATAGGGCGCCTCGACCCAACCTTGACGCGATCCCACCATACCGCAGGCGATCACAGTGACATTCCCGTTTGCGATCCAATCCCCGATCAGCGCGCGCAAAGCGGGCTCGAATTGCGCGGTGGTCAGGCCGCCCATTCCGTCCTCTGACTGCGCCCGCGCCAGAACCGTTGCGCCCTGCATGGCATAGGCGCGCAGATTGGTTGTACCCCAATCCACGGCGATCCAGTCAGGGGTGCATTTGTCGCTCATTCCGTCATCCTGTTGTCACCACACCGCCGTCCACAACCATGCATTGGCCGGTCATCATGCGGCTTGTCTTTGAGGCAAGAAACAAGGTGGCGTCAACCACATCTTGGGGGTCGAGGTGGGTTTTGAGGCACTGACGGTCCAGATGCGCGGCGAGCGCTTCGGGGGAGGCCCATTTATCCAGCTGTTTTGGCGTCAGAACCCAGCCCGGCGCGAGCGCGTTCACGCGGATGTTGTCAGGCCCTAATTCGCGCGCCAGAGAGCGCGTCATCGCCGTAATCCCGCCATTCGCCGCCGTGTAAGCCGGATAGCCGGCATTGCCCATCATATAGCTGATGGAACTGAAATTGATGATCGATCCCGACCCGCGCTTGATCATGCCGGGGGCCACGGCCTGCGCGGCAAAGAAATAGGCTTTGAGGTTGATAGATAACAGAAAATCCCAATCCTCTGGCGTCAATTCCAACCAGTTGTGGCGACGATCATTGGCGGCATTGGACACCAGCGTTTCGATAGGACCGTGTGCGTCTTCAGCCGCCGCAATGCTGTTGCGCAACCCGTCGGTGTCGGTGATGTCGCCCTGAAAAAAAAGCGGCGCACGCCCGTGTTTTTCACCCATCTGTGCCACGAAGTTGCTGGCGTCCGAGCGTCCGATAAAGGCAACATTCGCGCCCTGAGCCAGAAACCCGTCCGTGAGGTCCGCACCAATGCCGGAGCCGCCGCCCGTGATGTAAATCGAAGCGCCTTTTAGGTCGTGAAATGTTGCGTTCTGACTCATCTGAAAACCTCGAAAGATGGTATTGCTGCTGTGCACACCCTGTACACAACCTGTACACCGGCTGTACACCGGAGGTATGATTTTTGCGGCCCCGCGAGAATGTTCACAAGCGCCTGCCTTCGAGCACCCACATGCTTTCGGGAAAGCTCCACGGTAGGGTCACGCCGTTTTGCATCAACGCCGCACCCGTCAGGATCACGGGGCCCTCTTTGATCGCCAATGTCCCGCGCGATAATCCGGTGGCGGAAGCGCGGTTGCGCAAGGAAATCTCATAGCGCGCGGCAGGGTCCAGACGGGTCATGCGCAGGGGGCGCGGTGCGATCTGGTTTGACGTGGCGGCCTTTCCGGCAAAGACAACGAACTGGCTGCCGTCGCGGGCCTGTTGCTGTTCCGCAATGACCGACGGATCAGATGCATCCAGCCGCAAGATATCTGCGGTATACATCCAGTCGCGGTTGGCTTTCCACCAGGCGGTGACATCCGCGAGGACCCCCGCTTCGTGGTCTGTGAGCTCGCGCGGGTCCATCTCGAACCCCATATGGCGCTGGGCAGCGACCCAAGCGCGAAATTCGATGTCGAGCGTGCGCCCTGACGTATGACAATGGCGCGGTCCCACGTGACTGCCGGTGACGGCAGAAGGCAGAAAAAGCGCCGCGTTATGCTGCATCTTCAACCGTTCCAGCGCGTCATTGCTGTCTGACAACCAGACCCGCTGCGTGCGCGCGAGGATGCCAAAATCAATGCGCCCGCCGCCCGAGGCGCAGCTTTCAATTTCTACATCCGGGAAATCCGCGCGCAACCGATCAATCAACGCATAGGACCCGCGCGTCTGGGCGGCATCGGGCATCGGCAACACCCGGTTATGATCCCATTTGATGTAATCAATGGGGTGCGTGGAAAGCAGCGCGGCAATGCGGTCATATAGGAAATCGCGCACTTCGGGCAGGGCCATGTTCAGCGCCTTTTGCTGGCGGCCCAATATCTGATCCTCTGCTCCCAGCGCCCAATCAGGATGCGCGCGGTGGATATTGGAATTGGGGTTGATCATTTCAGGCTCAAACCAAATCCCGAAACTCATGTTTTGCCCGTGCACATAGTCGATCAATGGGCCGAGACCATCGGGATATTTGCGCGGATCCACTTCCCAGTCACTCAAAGACGAGGTGTCATCATCGCGTTGTCCGAACCAGCCGTCATCCAGCACAAAGCGTTCCGCGCCGAGCGAGGCTGCGCGCGCGGCAATGTCCTTTAGCACCGGCAGGTCGTGTTTGAAATAGACCGCTTCCCAGCAGTTGTAATGCACCGGGCGCGGGCGTCCGGGCTTGGTCCATGTGACGATGCGGTCGCGCAAATGACGCTGGAATGACACGGCACAGCCATTGAGACCGTCCGAAGAATAGACCGCATACAGCGGAGCGGTGCGAAATTCGGTGGCTGCGGCGGTTTCCATCCGGGCGGCGTGACCAAATTGAATCTGGCGACGCCCATCGGGGAGCTCTTCGGCAATCATCCGGTGACCACCGGACCAGCCATAATGCAGCGCATAGGCCTCGCCGGTTGCATTCGTTGCCCCAAAACAGGGGATCAGCAAACCCGGGAAATGTTCATGCCCGGTGCGGCCCGTGCGGTTTTCGCGGTACCGGATGCCCGGGGACCATGCCGTGCGATTGAGTTGAAATTCGCCGCACCAGCGCCCGGCGAGGTCGATCATTTCATCGCTGTGTTGCGGGGCGGGTAGCACAGGTGCCGCCAGCCAGTGCAAATGCAGCGGGCGATCCGCGCTCAGACGCGCGGACATGGCAATCACATGGGTGTCAGGGTCCAGCGTGAAATCCGCGCCATAGGTCAGCCGGTTGGCCGCATCCACACAGGTTACGATGAGGCCGGTGTCGGTCTGTTCCACCGATTGCAGCTTGAATTTCGGCAAAAGTGGCGTGCCATTTGTATCGCGCACCACCATGCCGGGTTGGCCCGGAAAGCTGCGCGCGGCCTCAGGGCAGAGCGACAGATCCGGGTTCTGATCGAGCATCCCGCCAGTGACATCCAGCGCGGAGGCGGCCGCAAGCTGCACGAGGTCTTCGTCCAGCGGCAGTGGGGCGCCCCAATAGATCACTTGCGGACAGCGCCCGCCGTCCGAGGCGAGCGCCAAAGTCTGGCGCGCGTCGTCCAGTCGCCAGCATCGTGTCACTTTACCGCCCCGAGAGTGAGGCCTGCAATAAAGTGGCGCTGCATCAGGAAGAACATCAGAACCGGGGGCAGGGCCGCGACAATGGAGCCGGCACTCATCAGGTGATAGGCCGCGCGGAATTGTGCGTTAAAGCTGGTGATTCCGGCAGTCACAGGTTGGCTTTCCGGCCCTTGGGTCAGCACCACAGCCCAGAAATAGTCGTTCCAGATGAAGGTGAAGATCAGCACCGAAAGCGCCGCGATTGCGGGTTTCATCAGCGGGATCACCACGTACCAGAAGATTTTCCATTCTGCGATGCCTTCCACACGGGCAGCCTCGATCAGCTCATAGGGCAGCGCGCGGATGAAGTTGCGCATGAACAGCGTGCAAAACCCGGTCTGGAAGGCCACATGAAACAGCACAAGGCCGGTTTTGGTATTATAGAGGCCCATGTCGAGCGTCAGGTCGCGCACCGGCACCATCAGGATCTGAAAGGGCACGAAGTTCCCGGCCACAAACATGAAGAAAATCCAGATGTTGGATTTGAATTTATAAACCCCAAGCGCAAACCCCGCGAGGCAGGAGAGCGCCACCGCCCCGATGACCGTGGGCACGGTGATCAGGAAGGAATTCAGCATGTAACGCGGCATGTCGGAGTCAAAAAACACCAAGCCGTAGTTGTTGAAGAATTCAAAGGAGGAGGGCATGCCCCAGTAATTGCCTTGGGTGAAATCCACAGCCGGTTTGACGGAAAAGATCGCCACGGCCAGCAGCGGCAACAGCCACATGACAAGCGCCACGGGTAGCAGCGATTGATAGGTCAGCTGCCAGGAACGGGAGGTTTTTTCAATGGGTGTTGGGAACATGTCTTAGCCCTCCGTGCGGTTTGGCAAGGCATCGCGCGTCGCCTTGGGCAGCGATTTGCGGATGATGTCATAAGAGATCGCGGAGCGATGCGTGACCTCGGATATGTCGGTTGCCTCAAACGGCAGGCGCACCCAGCTTTTGTGAAAATAAGGCGCTTTGACGGCCGCACCTGCGTCAATCAGCATGGTGGCAGTATCCGTGTCCGGGGTTTTGAGCGAGACGCCCTGCATGTCGGCTTCGCCCCCAAAGCAGGCGAACATCTTGCCGCCCACTTTCCAGCTGACCAGTTCAGGGGGATGCGCCAGTGTTGCACCGGGCAAGGCTGCGCAGATCTGGTCGACCTCGTTGCGTGTCACGCTCATCGTCCCTTCTCCTCTTTCCACATGGACCAGAGGAAATAGGCGATGAAGACCAGCATGATCAGGAAGAGTACAACGGCGATGGCCGCCCCATACCCCATGCGGAACCCGTATTCAGAGAGCGCCTTTTCGAACATGTAAAACGACAGCACGCGGGTTTGCCCAAACGGGCCACCATTGGTCATGATCGAGATGAGGTCAAAGGAGCGCAACGCGCCGATGATGGTCACCACAAAGGCGATGAAGGTGGCGGGCTTGAGCTGCGGGATGATGATATACCAGAGCATTTTCCAGCCCTTGGCATTGTCCAGACGTCCGGCTTCGATCTGTTCGGGGTCCACCGCATTGAGGCCCGTCAGATAGAGGATCATGCAATAGGCGGTCTGCGGCCAGAGCCCGGCGGCGATGATGCCATAGGTCGCCCATGTCGGATCGCCCAGCACGTTGATCGGACCGAGGCCCACCAAAGCGAGCACGCCGTTCAACAGCCCCTCATTGGGCAGGTAGAACCACGAAAACACGAGACCAACCACCACCTGACTGATCACGAAAGGGAAGAAAAACAGGGACTTATAGAGGCGAATGCCGGTCACGGTCTGGTTGAGGAACAGCGCGATGAACAAGCCGCCGGGGATTGCCAGCAAGTAAAACAGCAGCCATTTCAGGTTGTTCCAGAGCGATACTTCAAACGCGCCGTCATCCATCAGTTCGACATAATTGCCCATGCCGACGAAGGTGGCATCCCCCAGACCGTCCCAGTCATAAAAGGAGATCATGATCGACTGATAGATCGGCCAGATCACGTAAAAGGCAAAGAACAGCATCGCGGGGGCCAGAAACAGCCAGGGCGTGACGGCGATCTCGTTGCGCTTGTACCAACTGCGTTTGGCGCTCTCGGGGGCTGGATCCAGTGCTGACATGGGTGTGTCTCCTCGATATCTGCGGGCGTGTTCAGTGTCGCGGCGCATGGGACAGCGGGAGGGGATCACGCTGTGCGATGGGCCGGGGGTCGACCGGGCGTTTGGGAGCCGCCCGGTCGGTTTTTAGATTACTTGTAGACGCGTTCCTGAACCTTATCGAGGCGGTTCAGAATGTCGTCGAGGTTGTCAGGGATCACCATGAATTCCTGAAGACCCTGCATGGCTTCGGCTGCCATTTCCGCCGGGTAGTCACGGTCAAAGAACTGCGCAACACCGCCCGGAGAATTGGAGGACAGCATTTCAAATCCCTCGTTGAGGAACTTGTCATCATCCACGGAGGCCGAGGCATTCACCGGCAATTGGCCAAGGTTCGCGCCGTTGTTGATCTCGGTCTGAACATCCGCTGAAACCGCAAAGCGCAGGAATTCACGCGCGGCTTCCTTGTTGGAGGCATTGGCCGGGATGTGGAACGTGTCTGTTGGAGCGTCTTCGGCCAGGGCCACATCCGGGTTGATCGCCGGGAACTGGTAGAAGTCCAGCTGATCGTCCGTCAGGCCCGCTTCGCGCAGCGGCGCGACGGCAAAGTTACCCATAAGATAGGCCGCAGCTTCGCCATTGACCATGAAGGGCAGGGCTTCTTGCCAGGAGTAATTCTGGTGGTTTTCCAGAAATGCCCCCATGTCGATGAGTTCGCGCCAGTTGGCGAAGGTTGCGCGCACGCGGTCATCGGTCCATTTCACGTTACCTGCGGCCAGATCCATGTGGAAATCAAACCCGTTGGTGCGCATATTGAGATAGTCAAACCAGCCGCCCGCCGTCCACAGGAACTTGGAGCCGATGGTGTAGCAGGCACGACCCGAATCGATGATCGCCTGACAGTTGGATTTCATCTCGTCAAAATTCGTCGGCTCAGACAGGCCCAGCTCTGCGTAGATGTCTTTGCGATAGTAGATGCCCCACTGGTAGTAGGTGTAAGGCACGCCCCATTGTTTGCCATCAATCGTCATCGCGCCCTTCGTGGAGGCGAGGTTGTCGGCAATCGCAGGCTCCGCCCAGAGGTCAGAAACATCCTCAAACAATCCAGCAGACACATAGGGTGTCATGCGGTTGGCCGCATACCATGTGGCCACATCCGGGCTGTCCGCCGTCAGGAAGTTACGGATCTGCGTTTTATAGGCTTCGCGGTCGATCACTGTGGTCTCGATGGTGAGGCCGGGGTGCAGCGCGCCGAAATCGCCGATCATCTTCTCCATCGTTGCGCGCGGCGCGGGGTTGGAGGTGTCGAGGAAAATTTTCAGATCGCCCGTCAGCTCTGCATGAGCCGTGCCGGCAAGCATGGTTGATCCGGCCAATGCCAAAGCCATTGAAGTGGTGGTGAAACGCATGGTGTCCTCCCTAGGGTGCGTGTCCAGATATGAAACTGTTTTTGGTTCCATTATTTGAAACCGAGTTTTATATATTGAAAACTACACTGCAATCTGCATAGACTGTCAACAGTGTTCTTTGGGAAACTGGCGAACACGTCTGGCGCTCCGGGAGGCGGTTCTGGGTTTAAGCACATGATGTTTAAGCAAAGTTCCGAAAGGTGAGGGTCTGACAGGATAGGGAGGTGAGAGCATATGTCTGGGGACGGAACCGTTGGCAAAGCGCTGGATGTGCTGGACCAGGTGGCGGCCTATGGGCGTCCCGTGCGGTTTGGAACCCTGTTGGAAGCCAGCGATTTCCCCAAGGCAACGCTCTATCGGTTTTTGCAAACGCTGACCTCGCAGGGGATGCTGTCCTATGATCCGGACCGTCAGACCTATAGTCTTGGCGTGCGTCTGGTGCGTCTGGCCCATGCGGCCTGGACCCAAAGTTCACTGGCCCCGATTGCCCGACCGTTCATTGACCGACTAAGTGCGGAGACCGGGCAGACGGTGCATCTGGCACAGCTGGACAACGCGCAGGTACTTTACGTGGACAAGCGCAACGCAACGCAGCCCATCGAGATGTATAGCGACGCGGGCAAGGTTGGCCCGGCCTATTGCACCGGGGTCGGCAAGGCGATGATGGCCTTTATCCCCGAAGCGGATCTGGCGCGCGTGATCGCGCAGCAATCGTTTCACCGCTTTACCGAGCACACCTATACCACGCCGGAAGCCTTATGCGCCGAGCTTGAGGCGATTCGGGAGCGCGGGTATGCCTTTGACCGCGAGGAACATGAGCCGGGCATCATCTGCATCGCGCAACCTATTCTGACGGATCGCGGCCGCATTCTGGGCGCCATGTCCATTACGGCTTCGCTGGAAACCACCACACTCACACAACTCGAAACCTGGGCTCCGCGACTGGCGCGGACCGCCGAGGCCATTGCCGAAGAGGCACAGGCCTGGCGTTTCCCGGACTCACATCTTCCACCAACAGACCTTCAACATACAGGGACATAAAACAATGACCGGTGTCACGCTGAACGATGCGATCAAACGCTATGGCGACGTACAAGTAATCCACGGTGTCGATCTTCAGGTCGAAGACGGGGAATTTTGTGTTTTTGTCGGCCCGTCGGGCTGCGGGAAATCCACGTTGCTGAGGATGATTGCGGGCCTGGAAGAAACCAGCGACGGGCAGATCCACATCGGGCCGCGCGATGTGACGCGCATGGACCCTTCCGAGCGCGGTGTGGCGATGGTGTTCCAGACCTATGCGCTTTACCCGCATATGACGGTCAAGGAGAACATGGGGTTTGGCTTGAAGATGAACGGTTTTCCCAAAGCGGAGATCGATCAGAAGGTAAAAGCGGCCTCTGATGTTCTGAAGCTGGAGGAATATCTGACCCGTAAACCGGCGGCCTTGTCGGGCGGACAACGCCAACGCGTCGCCATTGGACGCGCGATTGTGCGCGGGCCGGAAGTGTTCCTGTTTGATGAACCGCTGTCCAATCTGGACGCCGAGTTGCGTGTGGAGATGCGGGTGGAAATCGCCCGGCTGCACAAGGAAATTGGCGCCACGATGATTTATGTGACCCATGATCAGGTCGAGGCGATGACGCTGGCGGATAAGATCGTCGTGCTGCGCGCTGGGCGCATTGAGCAGGTCGGCGCGCCGCTGGATCTATATCGCAACCCGGACAATAAATTTGTGGCAGGCTTCATCGGATCACCGGCGATGAATTTCCTGGAAGGGGTCGTGGGCGAGGGCGGCGTTGAGGTCGCAGCGCTGGGTCGCAGTGTGGCGGTCACGGCGGATTTGCCAGCCATCGGCACAAAGGTATCCTTGGGCATTCGCCCCGAGCATCTTGAGGTGCACATCGGCAAAGGTGATTTGCACGCGGACCTGTCCGAGGCGCTGGGCGGGGTGTCGTATTTGCATTTGGTGGCTGGCACGGGCGAACGCATCATTGCCGAAGAACGCGGCGACATTCGGGCCAAAGCAGGGGACACCGTGGACATCAGTTTTGAGCCACACCGTGCGATGGTCTTTGCCCATGACAGTGGTTTGCGCATCCGTTAGGCAGTTTTGCGGGATCACAGCGCCGACGTGAATATATTTTAGGTTTAAAATATTTTTACTTGAAGCAAATTGCGACTCACCCTAACCTTTTCTTCAAAGGGCGGTGCGCAATGTGCCTGTCCGGCAGGAGACGGTTCTGGTGATGGCGCAGGCGTTTTGGAGAGTTTTGAGCACGCATCGCGCGGCGTCCGGCGCGCATGCGCAGATTCGTATCAGAGCGCGCAATTATTCGATTTGTGATATTTTTCGTACTTTTACGGGCGCTGCCGTGCGTGAAATGGGATGGAATTTTCAGGCGACCCTGGCGGTTTTGGGGCGTCTCGCACGTCGATGGGTTGCGGTGTGGCTGGGCCAGTCGAGCCGTCACATGGGGGCGCGGTGATGTTGTTTGCTTCTGCTCACAGCGACAGTTTCGCGCGGGATAATCTGCCCCCACAAGACACATGGCCCGACCTTTTGCTGGAGGGTTTTGACTATCCCGAACGCTTGAATGCCGCTGTTGAACTGACAGATGCGATGGTTGCGCGCGGGTTCGGGGACAACACAGCGCTGATCGGCAACGGGCGCAGGCGGACCTATAAGGAGCTTAGCGATTGGACCAATCGTCTGGCCCATGTGCTGGTCGATGATCTTGGGGTGAAACCGGGCAACCGGGTGCTGATCCGTTCGGCAAATAATCCTGCCATGGTGGCCTGCTGGCTGGCCGCAACCAAAGCAGGCGCCGTGGTGGTCAATACCATGCCGATGCTGCGCGCAAGTGAGTTGAGCAAGATCGTGGACAAGGCTGAGATCAGCCACGCGCTCTGTGACACGCGCTTGATGGATGAAATGACCGCCTGCGCCAAGACCAGCGCGTTTGTGAAATCCGTGGTCGGTTTTGATGGCACCTCCAACCATGATGCGGAACTGGACCGGCTTGCGCTGGAAAAACCGGTGCAATTTGAGGCCGTTGCCACATCGCAGGATGACGTCGCCCTTTTGGGGTTTACGTCGGGCACCACTGGGGATGCCAAAGCGACGATGCATTTTCACCGCGATTTGCTGATCATCGCGGACGGTTATGCGCGCGAGGTGCTGGGCGTGGTGCCGCAGGATGTTTTTGTCGGATCTCCGCCTTTGGCTTTTACCTTCGGGTTGGGCGGGCTTGCGATTTTCCCACTGCGGTTTGGCGCGGCGGCGACGCTGCTGGAAACAGCCTCCCCACCCAATATGATCGAGATCATCGAGAAATACCGCGCGACGGTTTGTTTCACCGCACCCACAGCGTACCGCGCCATGCTGGCCGCGATGGAGACTGGCGCGGATCTCAGCAGTCTGCGCGCCGCGGTCTCTGCGGGTGAAACCTTGCCCGCACCGGTCTATCAGGACTGGCAGGACAAGACCGGCAAACCCATGCTCGACGGGATCGGGGCGACGGAGCTTTTGCATATTTTTGTGACCAATCGCTTTGATGATCACAAAGCGGCGTGTACCGGCAAACCGGTGCGCGGCTATGAGGCGCGGGTGATCGATGCGCGCGGCAAGGAGGCCCCGCGCGGCACCGTGGGCCGTCTGGCCGTGCGCGGGCCGACGGGGTGCCGGTATCTGGCGGACGCGCGACAGGCCACGTACGTGCAGGATGGTTGGAACATCACCGGCGACAGTTTTTCCATGGACGAAGATGGGTATCTGCATTTTGCCGCGCGCAACGATGATATGATCATTTCGGCCGGGTATAACATCGCCGGCCCCGAAGTGGAGGCCGCACTGTTATCCCACGCGGCGGTGCGTGAATGTGCCGTGGTGGGTGCCGCCGACGAGACGCGTGGGGCGATCGTTGAAGCGCATATTGTTCTGAACAATGAAATTGAGGGCAGCGACAGTCTCATCACGCAGTTACAGGATCATGTGAAGGGTGAAATCGCGCCATATAAGTACCCGCGGCGTGTGGTTTTTCGTGAGAGCCTGCCCAAAACCGCGACGGGCAAGATCCAGCGCTTTGCCCTGAGGGAAAAGACATGAGTGACACGCCGTCCGAGGGGGCGAAAATGGATTTCGCTACGGATATGTCCTATGGAGATTATCTGCGGCTCGACCCGATTTTGGATGCGCAACACCCGTTGTCAGACGCCCATGACGAGATGTTGTTCATCGTGCAGCATCAGACGTCCGAGTTATGGATGCGGCTGGCGATCCACGAGTTGGAGGCGGCGCGGTCGGCGATCCAGAAGGGGGAGTTGCGCCCCGCCTTCAAGATGCTGGCGCGTGTGGCGCGGATTTTTGAGCAACTCAACGGCGCCTGGGATGTGTTGCGCACCATGACGCCCAGCGAATACACCGCGTTTCGCCCGTCGCTTGGCAATTCATCGGGGTTTCAGTCGCATCAATATCGGTTGATTGAGTTTATTTTAGGCAATCGCAATGCGGGATTGATGAAACTCCATGCGCATAAGGAAGCGGCCACGGTGGCTTTGAGCGGGGAGTTGGCACAGCCCTCGCTCTATCAGGTCGCGCTTGATCTGTTGGGGCAACGATTTGACACGTCGGGTCTTGCCGGGCCTGTGGCGGAAACCGCTTGGCAAGCACGCAGCGATATTCAGGAGCTGTGGCAAAAGGTTTATGAGGACCCTGAAACCTATTGGGAAATTTATGAGCTGGCGGAAAAGCTGGTGGATCTGGAAGACTATTTCCGGCGCTGGCGCTTTAATCATGTGACCACGGTAGAGCGCATCATTGGGTTCAAACGTGGCACCGGGGGCACGTCGGGTGTTGGCTATCTGCGCAAAATGCTGGAAGTTGAGCTGTTTCCGGAACTCTGGCACGTGAGAGGGGCCCTGTAAGTGGCAAATATACTGCGAAAAGAGGCGTTTATGCTGCCTGAGGGGATGGTTTACCTTGATGGTAATTCACTGGGGCCGATGCCGCGCGGCGTGCCGGACCACCTGTCGGGGATGTTGAATGACGAATGGGGCGCTTTGCTGATCAAGGGCTGGAACGCGGCGGGCTGGATGGATCAACCCACCCGCGTTGGCGACCAAGTGGGCCGTCTGATTGGCGCGCCTGCGGGATCGGTCGTGATGGGCGACACGCTGTCGATCAAGGTCTATCAGGCGGTGGCGGCGGGATTGAAAGTGCGCCCGAAACGTCGCGTGATCCTGTCGGACACCGGGAATTTCCCGACCGATCTCTATATGGTTGAGGGGCTGATCAAGACGCTCGATCAGGGCTATGAATTGCGCACGGTGGCACCTGAGGATGTGGCCGGCGCGATCACTGAAGAGGTCGCGGTGGTGATGCTGACGCAGGTGGATTACCGCACCGGGCGCATGCATGACATGAACGCGATCACGGCGGCGGCGCAGGCAAAAGGTGCGGTGATGCTCTGGGATCTGGCGCATTCGGCGGGGGCGGTGCCGGTGGATCTGGCCGCTTCAAAGGCTGAAATGGCCGTGGGCTGCACCTATAAATACCTGAACGGCGGGCCGGGGGCACCGGCGTTTATCTATGTGCGTCCCGATCTGGCGGACACCATCGAACCCGCGCTCAGCGGCTGGTTGGGTCATGATGCGCCATTTGATTTTGCGCTGCATTATGCGCCCGGCGCGGGGATTGAGCGCATGCGCGTCGGTACGCCGCCGGTGATGCAGATGAGCGCGCTGGAAGTCGCGTTGCGGCTCTGGGACGACGTGGATATGGATGACTTGCGCGTGGCCTCTGTGGCCTTGCAGGAACAATTCATTGCCGAGGTCGAGGCCCGTGTTCCGGCGCTGGAACTGGTCAGTCCGCGCGACCCGACCCTGCGTGGCAGTCAGGTGTCGTTCCGGTTTGAGCATGGGTTTGCCGCGATGCAGGCCTTGATTGCACAGGATGTGATTGGCGATTTCCGCGCGCCCGATATCATGCGGTTTGGCTTTACGCCGCTTTATCTGGATGGCGAAGATGTCAGCATTGCGGTTGACCGGATGGTCAAAGTAATGGACGAAAAGCTGTGGGATGATCCTAGGTACCGCACAAGGGGCCGGGTCACATAGACAATCTGCGGGCAGAACGCCCGGCACAAATAAAGAGGCCGAAAGCGCCTTGGACACCATGGGAGATACGAAATGAAAATGAGATCAATGATTTTGGCGGCTGGCTTGGCGGCTCTTGCGAGCGCCAGTTTCGCAGATGGGCATGGCGGCAAGGTAAAGGTTGGCATGATCACGACCCTGTCGGGCGGTGGCGCTGGCCTTGGCATTGATGTACGCGATGGCTTCATGCTGGCGGCCAAGATGGCCGGAAACGACAATCTGGAAGTGGTGATCGAGGACGATCAGCGCAAACCCGAAATCGCGGTGCAACTGGCGGATAAGATGATCCAATCCGAAAAGGTCGATGTGATGACCGGGATCATCTGGTCCAATCTGGCGATGGCCGTGGTGCCGGCGGCGACAGCACAGGGCAAGTTTTACCTCTCGCCCAATGCCGGGCCTTCGGCGTTGGCGGGCAAGGGGTGCCATCCGCTTTATTTCAACGTCGCGTGGCAGAATGACAACCTGCATGAGGCCGCCGGGGCCTATGCCAAGGAGATTGGATATACAAATTCTTTCATCCTCGCGCCAAATTATCCCGCCGGTCAGGATGCATTGACCGGGTACAAGCGCACCTATGGGGGCGAATTGGCCGGTGAGATTTACACCAAACTGGGCCAGACCGATTATGCCGCCGAGATCGCGCAGATCCGCGCGTCCGGAGCCGATAGTGTATTTTTCTTCCTGCCCGGTGGCATGGGGATTTCCTTCCTGAAACAATACGCAGGTTCCGGTGTGGACTTGCCGGTTGTGGGTCCGGCCTTCAGCTTTGATCAGGGCATTCTGCAGGCCGTGGGCGATGCCGCTTTGGGTGTGAAAAACACCAGCCAGTGGAACAAGGACATCGACAATGCCGCCAATAAGGCGTTCGTCGAGGGGTTTCAGGCGGAATACGGGCGTCTGCCTTCGCTCTATGCGAGCCAGGGATTTGACACCGCCAACCTGCTGCTGAGCGCGATGGGCAAGGCCGATGTCAAAGACGCCGATGCCTTCCGCGCGGCCCTTGCAGAGGCGGATTTTGCATCAGTGCGGGGTGATTTCAAGTTCGGCTCCAACCAGCACCCGATCCAGAACTTCTATGTGCGCGAAGTGATCAAGGAGGGCGATGTGTTCACCAACAAGATCATTTCAGCCAGCCTGACCGATCACGGTGATGCATACGCTGCGGAATGTTCCTACTGATCTGAGCGCTGCCCCGGTTTTGGGGCAGCATCCTTTCCTCTTGAGGCGACGCGCAGCAGCGCGCAGGCGGAGCTTTCATGTCCAGCATCCTGCTCATCGAACAGATCCTGAACGGCTTGCAGTTCGGCGTGATGCTGTTCCTCATGGCCGCTGGTTTGACGCTGATCTTTGGTGTTATGGGGCTGATCAACCTCGCGCATGGCTCGCTTTATATGGTCGGTGCTTTTGCGGCGGCGGCTGTGGCCGGGGCGACCGGGTCTTTTGTGCTCGCGCTCGCGGCCAGCCTTGTGGCAGCGGCAGCAGCAGGCGCCGTGGTCGAATTGGTAGTGATCCGTCGCCTTTATGACCGCGATCATCTGGATCAGGTGCTGGCAACCTTCGCGCTGATCCTGATCTTTTCCGAAGGCACGCGCTGGGTCTTTGGCTCCTTTCCTCTGTTTCTGGACATCCCGGCGGCACTGTCCGGGCCGGTCATGCTGCCCGGTGGCATCCAATATCCCGCATATCGTTTGCTGATCATCGCCATCGGGTTGTTGATTGCCTTTGGCCTGTTCCAACTGATCGCGCGCACCCGCATCGGTATTCAGATCCGCGCCGGAGAAAGTGATCGCGAAATGATCGCGGCCCTCGGCGTGGATATTTCCAAACTCTACACCATCGTCTTTGCCCTCGGCGCGGGCCTCGCTGGTCTCGCGGGTGCGTTGGTTGGTGCGATCCAATCGGTGCAGGTGGGCATGGGCGAACCGGTGCTGATCCTCGCTTTCGTGGTGATCGTGATTGGTGGGATCGGCTCGATCAAGGGGGCCTTGGTGGGGGCTTTGCTGGTCGGGCTGACCGACACGCTGGGCGGTGTGCTGTTGCCGATCCTGTTTGGCGCTTTCATGGAACCGTCTTCGGCCACGGTTGTCGGCTCCTCGCTGGCCTCCATGTCGATCTACATTCTGATGGCGGGGGTTTTACTGTTCAAGCCCACCGGCCTTTACGGGCGTGCCTGAGATGGGCCGCGCTTCCCTCATAAACCTCGTATTGTTCGCCATGCTGCCTGTCACGGCGTTGATCGCGCTGATGTTGGATGAGCCTTTCATCATCACGCTCACGACCAAGGTTGCCATTCTGGCACTGGCTGGGGTGGGGCTGAACATCGCACTGGGGCTCGGGGGGCTGGTCAGCCTCGGACATGCGGCGTTTTTCGGGATCGGCGGCTATGCCATGGGCATCCTCGCCCATCACGCGCAGACCTATACCCCCTTGATGGAGGCCCCCTTTCTGCTGGAGGGCAGCAATTCGATGCCCTTGATCTGGCTGGTCGCGGTGATCACAGGTGCCTTGGCCGCACTGGCCATTGGCGCGCTGTCCTTGCGCACCTCGGGTGTCTATTTCATCATGATCACGCTCGCTTTTGGTCAAATGCTTTACTATTTCGCGATCAGCTGGCCCGCTTATGGCGGTGAAGACGGGCTGTCGATCTATGTACGCAACGGGTTTCCGGGTCTGAATACGCTGGTGCCGATCCAGTTTTTCGCGCTTTGTTTTATCGTGCTGGCTGTGGTGCTTTTTGGCGTCGGGCGTCTGGCCGCATCGCCCTTTGGGCTGGCGCTGGCGGGCGCGCGGCAAAACCCGGAACGCGTGGAAACCGTCGGCTTGTCGCCCTATCGTTTGCGCCTTCTGGCCTTCGTGATCTCGGGCGCCATCACCGCACTGGCAGGCGCGCTCTTTGCCGATCTCAACCGTTTTGTCAGCCCCACCATGCTCAGCTGGCACATGTCGGGCGAGATCATGATCTTTGTCATTCTGGGCGGGGTCGGGCGCTTGTTTGGCCCGGTGGCGGGGGCTGCGCTGTTCATCCTGCTGGAACATGTCTTGGGCGGATTGTCTGATTTTTGGCATGTCTATCTGGGCATATTGCTGCTGCTGGTGGTGCTCTTTGCGCGCGGCGGGCTGATCGGCACCCTGGCCGGGCGGGAGGTTGCGCATGACTGAGGCCTTGTTGAATATCAAAGGCTTGCGCAAATCCTTTGGTGCGCTGATGGCCACAGATGACGTTAACTTGACGCTCAATCCCGGCGAAATCCACGCCCTGATCGGTCCCAACGGCGCGGGTAAATCAACCCTGATCAAACAGGTGGCGGGGGGGCTGACCCCGGACGCAGGTCAGGTGTGGTTTGACGGGCGCGATGTCACGCCTCTGGATACGGTGGCGCGGGCGCGTGCCGGGCTGGGGCGAACGTTTCAGATCTCCTCACTCGCGATGGAATATACCGTTTTGCAAAACGCGGTGCTGGGGGCTTTGGGCGCGCGCGGCACGGTCTGGCGCTTTTTCAAGCCGGTGATGAAGGATGGCGAGTTGCGCGCGGTGGCGGAAGCGGCCCTGGAACGCGTCGGGCTGATGGATCACCGTGACAAGCGTACCGCAGACCTCAGCCACGGTCAGCGCCGCCTGTTGGAAGTCGCCGTGGCGCTGACGTTACAGCCGCGCGCGTTTTTGATGGATGAACCGATGGCGGGTCTGGGCGCGGGCGGGTCCAAGCGGCTCACCGGTTTCCTCGATGGGCTGCGCCGTGAAGCGCCCATTCTGCTGGTGGAACATGACATGGACGCGGTTTTTGCGCTGGCGGATCGGATTTCCGTGCTGGTCTATGGTAAGGTCATTGCGACCGGATCCGCAGCTGAGATCAAGGCCAACCGTGACGTGCGCGAAGCCTATCTGGGCGAGGAGGAGTCGATATGAGCTTCCTTGTGCTTGAGGGAATCGAGGCCTTCTATGGTCCCAGTCAGGCGCTTTTTGGCGTCGATCTGTCGCTGAAGGAAGGCGAGGTCTGCGCGCTGATGGGGCGCAACGGAATGGGGAAATCCTCAACGGTTAAAGTCATTTGCCGCTTGTTGAAACACGCGGGCGGAACGGTGCGCTTTGACGGGCATGACATTGGCAATTTACCCCCGCACAAAGCCGCGCAAGCGGGCATGGGGTTGGTGCCAGAAGGTCGGCGGTGTTTTCCCAATCTGACGGTCAATGAGAATCTGATCGCTGCAGCGCGCGCCGGGCACTGGGATTTCGCGCGCGTGACGGAGTTGTTTCCGCGCTTGGCGGAACGGCGCGATCAATCCGCCGCCTCGCTGTCGGGTGGGGAGCAACAAATGCTGGCCATTGGACGCGCGCTGATGACCAACCCGCGCCTGATGCTGTTGGATGAAGCGACCGAAGGGCTAGCCCCTGTGGTGCGGCAGGAAATCTGGGCCGCGCTGCGCCAGTTGAAATCGCAGACCGGCATGGCGCTGCTGGTGGTGGATAAATCGCTCGCAGAATTGCGCGGGGTGGCCGATCAGGCGGTGATTCTGGAGCGTGGTACCAGCGTCTGGGCCGGGGCGATGACAGAGATTACGGCGGGCGTGGCCGATCAGTATTTAGGCGTTTGACGCAGCCATTTCAGGAAAGGACAGCACATGCCGCATCAGATTATCCACCCGGAAGGTTGGAAACCGGCCAAGGGCTATGCCAACGGCATTTTGACAGAGGGGGGCACGCTTTATGTCGGCGGGCAGATCGGCTGGACCGCGGATCAGGTGTTTGAGGCGCGCGATTTCATCGGCCAGATGCGTCAGGCCTTGATGAACATCCGCGCCGTGGTCGAAGCCGCAGGCGGGAAGCCCGAGGATATCGCGCGCCTGACATGGTATGTGACGGATAAGGCTGAATATCTGGCGCATCAGGTCGAGGTCGGCGCCGCCTATCGTGACGTCTTCGGGCGGCATTTTCCGGCCATGACCATGGTTGTTGTGTCTGCCCTGGTCGAGGATCAAGCGCGCGTTGAAATCGAGGCCACGGCCGAAATTTCCCATTGAAATTTTAGGGCGTTGTGCCTGATATTTAGAGAGCGCGGCACACCGTGAAATGTCCTTTCTGCCGTAACGCGATCAGAAGTTGACCGGCACCAGCACGCGTCCTCCCACGCCTGAAAACAGAGGAATTTGTTTGCCATCTTTTGTTGTTGCAGCAGCAAAGGGCGGAGCCAGTTCCTTGCCCTTAAACTTCGCCATCGAAATATCGGGGGTCAGTCCGCACCCCTTGTTTCCCGCAGCGCCATGAATATGCGCCAGCGACAGGCGGTCGCCTTTGAAAGACGCATGTTTATAAGCAGCAACGACGCGTTTCGCACCGGCCTCACTTGTACACCAAACGAATAGGTTTTCTGCTCTGGCAGAGGTGGCAATTGAGATCGTCGCGATGGAAATCAAAAATGCAAATGCATGTTTCATCTAAAATACCTTTTTCAATCTAAACGGCGACAACGTTAATATAGCGTGCAAATTTTGCAACTTTCTTGGCGTTTTTCGCGGCGCAGAGGTTGGCGCAATTAACAGATGATGAAGTCCCAAAGCGCTGCTTTCGGCCCAAGTTTTGCGTCAGGCAGACCATCCAGAGGATGCGGACAGCCCGAAGCTTGGGGGCAAAATTGGGCTCGCCCAGATCAGGGAAGGTCTCCGGCAAACCAAGTGACCGTCCTCGCAAAGCAAGATGAAAAAAAGGCCCCGCCGGGAGAGCGGAGCCTTTTATTTTCATAAGGTTACATGTACCTTAGATGGCGATTTTTCCACCGCCCTGTTTCGTGACCACAACCACGGAGGGACGCGGTGGCATGGCGTCATCAAAGTCCGGCCAGCGTGTCGCAGGATCCTCGAATGTGGAATTGCGCTCAAACCCTTTGAAGTCCTTGGTGCCATCCGTGCCCGGGTGCTGCACCGCGAGGAACAGGGTTTCACCGCTGTCATGGAAATAGGGACCGCAAAGCTCACCGCCGACCGGGCAGCGGAAAAACAGCTTGGATGTTCCGCGCAGGTCGCCGTCGGTTTCCAGCCCGTAAAGACCGTCCGATTTCCCGGTTTTGCCCCAGCTGGAGCCCTGATCGGTGGAGATCCACAACCGCCCGTCCGTATCAAACGCGCAGTTGTCCGGAGAGCCGAACCAACCGTTTTCCGATGTTTCTGGGTTCCACTGCGCGCCAACCTCTTCAACGGTTGGATCACCGCATTTCACCAGAATTGACCATGTGCCGGTGGTGGAGGCATGATTGCCGTCGGCTTCCCTGATCTCGATGATGTGACCAAAGGAGCTTTCAGGCCGGGGGTTGGCAGCATTGACCTGATCTGCCTTGCGGCGGGTGTTGTTGGTCAACATGATGTAGGCCGTGCCGTTTGGACCGGGTTGTGCATCCTCGGGCCGGTCCATGGGGGTCGCACCCAGCAGATCGGCCGCGATACGCGTGTCGATCATCACATCCGCCTGGCTGTTGAAACCATTTTCGGCCGTCAGCGGCCCCTCACCATGCACCAGGGGCAACCAGGCGATGGTCCCATCCTCATCGAAACGCGCCACATAGAGCGTGCCATCTGACATCAACGGGCTGCCGAAGACGCTGTTTTCGTCTGTAACGGTGCCGCCTGAGACATATTTGTACTGATAATCAAAGCGGTTATCGTCACCCGAATAGACCACCAGATGACCGTCAGAGGATATGGTTGTTTCAGCCCCTTCGTGACGGAAACGCCCCATTGCCGTATGTTTGATCGGCTTGGCATCCGGGTTGCGCGGGTCGACCTCGACGATCCAGCCCCAACGGTTGGGTTCATTGGGTTCCTTGTCGATGTTCCAGCGGTCGTGATGCTGACCCCAGGCATACCAGCGCCCCGGTACGCCATAACGTTTCATGCCGACGGCTTCCGGTTGCGCAGAGACGTCGGGTTTATCCTCGCCATCCACCACATCGGTCCAAAAATACCCGTGGAAGTTTTCCTCCGCCATCAGATATGTGCCCCAGGGCGTCATACCTCCGGCGCAGTTGTTGACAGTGCCAATGACAGTCATGCCTTCTGGATCGGCGTTGGTTTTCATCCGGGCGTGGCCCGCAGCGGGGCCGTCGATGGTCATTTCCGTGTCCAGCGGCGTGATGCGGCGGTTATACTGGCTGTCCCGCACAAGTGCCCATTTGCCATCCGACCCTTGGGCAATTTCGACCACGGAACCACCATGGGCCGCCATTTCGATGTCCACGAGTTCCTTGGTCATGCCTTTGAAACCATCGCGGTCCTGACGTCCCAAACCGGGGAACATGACCTCTTCATTGGTGTACTCGTGGTTCACACAGAGCAAACCGCGCGTGCCTTCTTCATTCAGCGCGGTAAAACCAACGTAGTCGTTGTTATACCCGAACTGTTTCAGCTGCGCTTCGGCGGTCTGGTTCATCACGTCAAATTCGGGTGCATCCGCGGTGATCGGATCACCCCAGCGCAGCAGTACATCGGCGTTATACCCTTCCGCGACATGGTGCTTTTCATCATTGCCCCATGTCAGTTCGTCGAAATTGTAACGGCTGGCAGCACTGGCTGCGGCGGCCTGTTTTGGGGCAATCATGGCAGATGTGCCAAACAATGCGGTGGTCGCAGTCACGCCCAAAACGCCCTTGAGCATGTCGCGCCGGCCATAGCGACGGTTGATCACGTCCCCGATCGTGCGGCCCAGATTTGGGTTTGTCGGGATGTCGTCAAAAGCCTCATAGGCTTCTGCTTTATTGCCGATTGACGGGTCCTGGATGATGTCTTTGCGGTCCATTTGCTTCCTCGTGTTGGTGGCGATGTAAATGAAACGGTCGCAGTGGTGCGCCGTCTTTATGGGTCTGATATGGTCGGCCGATGTAACGGCACTGTGACGTCTCAGACTGATTTATTGGGTTTCCCGGGATGAGTGTAGCTGCAACTGAGGCGTGAAATCAAGTGAAAGCGGCGAGCAGATCAGGGATGTGCTTCTTGAAAGGGAAAAAGCCCTTTGTTGCCAAGGGCCAAGCCGCAGAATCATAAGGGCGTCGTATTGAGACGACAGACGGCGCGTTCGGATTTTTGCACAGGTTTGCGATGACTGCGGCAATCGGTCCCACAGGTGCATGGGCGGTTACGATCTGTTGCAGGTTCTGCGCATCGGCCCATGTGATGATGTCTTGCACTGTGGCGGTATTTTCGGGCGCGCCCCCAAGCTTGTCGCCCCAACGTGACGCGGTGTCCTTGAGCGCTGACCGTTGAAATGTCGCGATATGGGGCGCCGGGGTCAGGGGGCTGAACCCATTGCGCACCATCAGCGTGGCGGTGCAGGCCGGGCTCATGTGATCAAGGATGAAACCCGGGCTGAGGTCTTCGCAGTGCAGCAACAGACCGGTTCTGAGTGTTGGATCTGCTGTGGCGGCGGGCGGCAACGTCCCGGGCGCGGGATTGGATGGTGCCGCAAGAGCTTCGGCATGTGGCGCGAGATCTTTTGGCGTGAAACGGCCTTCCGTGTATTTTTCGATGTTGCTGGCGCGGGCGAGATAGGTTTTGCCAAGCGTTTGCTGGCCTGAGACCCACCGCCAGCTGAGCGTATTGGAGGCCGGATCCCCGTCAAGCAGATGGCGCAAAAAGAAATCAGCACCCAGGGCCCACGGCAGGCGCAGCGTGAAAACCCAGATGGATGCGAACCACATACGCGCGTGGTTGTGTAGATATCCGGTTTGCACAAGCTCCTGTCCCCAGGCGTCGAAACAATCAATACCAGTGGTTCCCAAACAGGCGCTTTCCCAGCGGGCGCGCAGCCCTGATTGGGTTTGCAAATTGTTGTGATCAGTTTGCAAAGTGGTCTGATACTGATCCCAGACGCCAGGTCTCAATTCCAGCCAGCCTTTCCAGTAGGTGCGCCAGAACACTTCCTGAATGAACTTTTCAGCCGCCTGCGGGCTGTGGCGCGCGAGCACGGAGGCCAGCACTTCGCTTTCGGTCATCAAGCGACATCGAAGGTAAGGGGAGAGGCCCGAAACACCACTGTGGCGTCCTGCCCCAAGGTCATAATTACGCCGGGCGGCATAGGTCCGCCCGGCATCCGGTAAAAATCGAGACAATCTTTCCAGGGCGGCCGTGCGGGTCGGTGTGAATGTTTCCAACGCGTTCATGGGCGGGCAGATAACGCAGTCCGTCGATTGTTCAATATGATTACCTAAGATTGAACCGGTCCCCCTTGCAGCCCCCGTTTGGCAATACTAAGCTTTGGGTAACGGTTCGCGGAGTATGGTCTTGGCGAACACCAACGAACAGGCATCCCTCATGAACGATCCCATCGACACCTATATGAATCTTGTCCCCATGGTTGTGGAACAAACCAGCCGGGGCGAGCGCGCGTATGATATCTTCTCGCGCCTCCTGAAAGAGCGGATCATTTTCCTGTCTGGTCCCGTGCATGACGGTATGTCGCAACTCATCGTGGCACAATTGTTGCATCTTGAAGCGGAAAACCCGTCCAAGGAAATCAGCATGTATATCAACTCGCCGGGCGGTGTCGTGACCTCCGGCCTGTCGATCTATGACACCATGCAATACATCAAACCCAAGGTATCGACTCTGGTGATCGGGCAGGCGGCTTCCATGGGATCGCTGCTTTTGACGGCAGGTGAGACAGGCATGCGGTTTTCTTTGCCCAACTCCCGCGTCATGGTGCATCAGCCTTCTGGCGGGTATCAGGGGCAGGCCACGGACATCATGATCCACGCGCAAGAGACCCAGAAACTTAAGACTCGCCTGAACGAGATTTACGTCAAGCACACCGGTCAAACCCTTAAAAAGGTTGAAGATGCGCTGGAGCGTGACAACTTCATGTCACCGGAAGAGGCGCAAAAATTTGGTCTGATTGACGAGATCGTGGAGAGCCGCGGCAAGGAAGATGACGACACGAAATAGGCTTTGAGGTCCACGGTCAGTTTACCAATTAGCGATTGTGGACCTGAAAACGCTGGCCTAAGCTGAGATGAGAGTATCGAACGCCGCGCCATGCGGGGCGACACAGATGACACGCGAGACCTGAAAGAGTTGACTATGGCTACGAATTCGACGGGCGACAGCAAGAACACGTTATACTGCAGCTTCTGTGGCAAGAGCCAGCATGAGGTGCGCAAACTGATTGCTGGCCCAACCGTCTTTATCTGTGATGAGTGTGTTGAGCTCTGCATGGATATCATTCGCGAGGAGACCAAGGCATCAGGCCTGAAGGCCACCGATGGGGTTCCGACACCGAAAGATATTTGTGAGGTTCTGGATGACTACGTTATTGGTCAGGCCACGGCAAAACGGGTGTTGTCGGTTGCTGTGCACAATCACTACAAACGGCTGAACCATGCCCAGAAGGGCGGCGATATTGAGCTGGCAAAGTCCAATATCCTGCTGATCGGGCCCACGGGCTGCGGTAAGACACTTCTGGCACAGACTTTGGCGCGCATCCTTGATGTACCGTTCACAATGGCTGACGCCACGACCCTCACAGAAGCGGGTTATGTGGGCGAAGACGTCGAAAACATCATCCTCAAATTGCTGCAGGCCTCTGAATATAACGTGGAGCGTGCGCAACGTGGCATCGTGTACATCGACGAGGTGGACAAGATTACGCGTAAATCTGAAAACCCGTCCATCACCCGCGACGTGTCGGGCGAGGGCGTTCAGCAAGCGCTTTTGAAACTGATGGAAGGCACCGTGGCCTCTGTCCCGCCGCAGGGCGGGCGCAAGCATCCCCAGCAGGAATTCCTGCAGGTGGATACAACCAATATCCTGTTTATCTGTGGCGGCGCCTTTGCCGGCTTGGATAAAATCATTGCGGCGCGCGGCAAAGGGTCCGCCATGGGCTTTGGGGCCGATGTGCGAGACAATGATGTGCGCGGGGTTGGTGAGATCTTCACGGATCTGGAGCCAGAAGATCTGCTGAAATTTGGGCTGATCCCGGAATTCGTCGGGCGTCTGCCGGTTCTGGCCACGCTGGAAGACCTCGATGAGGATGCGCTGGTCACAATTCTGACGCAGCCAAAGAATGCTTTGGTCAAACAATACCAGCGCCTGTTTGAGCTGGAAGACACGCAACTTACCTTTACGGATGATGCGCTGTCCGCCATTGCCAAACGCGCGATTGAACGCAAGACCGGCGCGCGAGGATTGCGCTCCATTCTGGAAGATATCCTGCTGGATACCATGTTTGACCTTCCGGGACTGGAGAGTGTCAATGAGGTGGTCGTGAACGAAGAGGCGGTTGTCTCCGAGGCAGCACCTTTGATGATTCATTCAGACGCAGACAAAGAGCCTGCCACCGCAGGCTGACCGCACCAACAATGATCTGAAAGGCTGGCCACTTGGTCGGCCTTTCTGCTTTTTCCAAATGATGGCGATGACATATCGGGCGCGCGCCGCCGCGATACGGAAAGCCGTTTTACACTTCAGGAGTGGAGCCTGCTGATGACCTTGCACCGCATCAAATCCGGCGGCGTATTCGAGGAGAAAATCGGGTATTGCCGGGCGGTTGTGGCTGGGGGCTGGGTACATGTCGCCGGCACAACGGGGCAGGGCGATACCGTTGAGGAACAATGTAAATCGGCGCTGGATACGATTGCGCAGGCGCTGAAAACCGCCGGATGCGATTTCACACATGTTGTTCGCGTCACTTACATGCTTCCGGACCGCGCGGAGTTTGAAGCCTGCTGGCCGATACTTGCAGAGACCTTTGGCCGCAACCCGCCCGCGGCCACGATGATAGAATGCGGTCTGATTGACCCCAGGTTTCGCATCGAAATCGAAGTGACCGCGCTTGTGCCGGAATAACCTGAGGAAAGCTGCTGGACGCGACGCATCCATCTGGACGTTTCATCCACAATCCGGCATATGTAACGCATTGATGCACTGGAGGCATTTCATGGGACTTCTGACATCTATACTGCGGTCGGTGACCTGGTGGAACGGACAGACGTTGAACACGCAACTCTGGACGTGGCGCAATGGTGCTAAAGTGGGCGAAGACAGCCAGGGCAATGTGTTCTATGAAAACAAGGACAAATCGCGCCGCTGGGTGATTTACAACGGCGAAGCTGAGGCGAGCCGGGTAGATCCCGACTGGCACGGTTGGCTGCATCATACATGGGATGCAACCCCGTCGGAATCACCGCTGCCGCACAAAGCGTGGGAAAAACCCCATCAGGAAAATCTGACAGGCACTGCGTTGTCTTACGCGCCGAAAGGGTCCATTCGCCGATCAGACCCGGCACCGCGCAGTGACTACGAGGCCTGGTCGCCGGAGTAAGCAACCAAATGTCTGAAAATACGACCGAAGTTATCGTTGGCGCGGGTGTGCTGGCCGCCGCCGTGGCGTTTGTGCTTTACGCAGGCCAGGTGTCCGATTTTTCAAGCGGTGGCACCAGCTATCCGCTTGAGGCCAGTTTTCGCAGTCTGGAAGGGGTGAATGTCGGGACCGACGTGCGCCTGGCGGGCGTGCGCGTGGGCTCCGTGACGCAGGTCGATCTGAATTCTGAAACCTACCGGGCGGATACGACCGTTTCCGTTCTGGAGGGGATTGAGATTCCCGATGACAGCGCCATCGTTATCTCGTCGGAAGGGTTGCTTGGCGGGAATTTCGTTGAGATTGTCCCGGGCGGGTCGCCGTTCTTTTTTGAACCGGGTGACACCATCGAGGATACGCAGGGTGCCGTCAGTCTGGTCTCACTACTACTCAAATTTGTGAGCGGGTCGTCTGAATGATCCTGCGGGCCGCTTTGGTGCTGGCTTGCATTGCAGGCTCTGCCGCCGCGCAACAGGTCAGCGAAGCGGATGGGGTCATCCTGCGGGGTCTCGATAAGATCAGCGGTCAGGTCTATGACATCGAGATGAAATCCGGCCAGACAGCCGCCTTCGATCAATTGCGCATCACGCTGAACGGGTGCCGCTATCCGGTGGGAAACCCGGCCGGAGATGCCTTTGCTGCATTGGAAGTGGTGGACACCTACAAAAGCGAGACTGTTTTTTCCGGTTGGATGATCGCGTCAGCGCCCGCGCTTTCGGCGATGGATCACGCACGTTATGATCTTTGGGTGATGCGCTGCACTACGTCCTGAGGCGCGCGCAGGGGGGGACGCAAAAAATCTGCGGGCTTTTCTAGCGCCTGAGCCAGCGCTTTGTGATACATTGCGCGGCTGATCTCGATCCCGCCAAGCGATGCCAGATGTTCGGTGAGAAACTGCGTGTCAAACAGCATAAAGCCGCCTTCGCACAGGCGATCCACCAGACACGCCAGCGCAATCTTGGACGCGTTGCTGCGGCGCGAAAACATACTTTCGCCAAAAAACGCAGCCCCCAAAGTCACACCGTAAACGCCTCCGACAAGCGTGGCACCTTCCCAAATTTCGAGCGAATGCGCGCGTCCCTGACTGTGCAGGGTCAGATAGAGCGACCTGATTTCAGTGTTGATCCAGGTATCTGCACGATCCGCACATCCATCCACGACGCCGACAAAATCCTGATTGATGCTGACCTCAAAACAGGTGTTTCGCATGGCACGCCGCAAGGAGCGCGACGCGTGAAACCCATCCAGCGGCATGACGCCACGCCGCTGTGGATCCACCCAGAATATTTCCGGATCATCGCGATGTTCGGCCATGGGAAAGATCCCCGTGGCATAGCCTTGCATCAAAACCTCAGGGATCAGGCGCATGGCGGGGCACGTCAGCCGTTGCCGAGATTGGTCTCTAACCAATGCTCCAGCCAATGGATATTATACCCGCCCGACAGGACGTCATCTTCGGCCAACAGCGCATGAAACAGCGGCACCGTGGTATCCACGCCGTCGACGATCAATTCACCCAAAGCGCGTTGAAGTCGCGCCAAGGCTTCCGGGCGGTCACGACCGTGCACGATCAGCTTGCCAATCAGGCTGTCGTAATAGGGCGGGATTGAATAGCCGTCATAGAGCGCGGAATCCATCCGCACACCAAGGCCGCCCGGTGCATGGAAATGCGTAATCCGACCGGGGCAGGGTGCGAAATTCGGCAGCTTTTCCGCGTTGATGCGTACCTCGATCGCATGGCCGTTGATACTCAGGTCATCTTGCTCAAATGACATTTCGAGACCTGCGGCGACGCGGATTTGTTCACGCACCAGATCCACGCCGAAAATGGCCTCGGTCACGGGGTGTTCAACCTGCAGGCGGGTGTTCATCTCGATGAAATAAAACGCACCGTTCTCATAGAGAAACTCGATTGTGCCGGCCCCGATATAGTTGATTCGCGCAACGGCGTCAGAGCACACTTTGCCAATGGCAGCACGTTCTTCAGGCGAAATCGAAGGCCCGGGGGCCTCTTCAAAAACCTTTTGGTGACGGCGCTGCAAAGAGCAGTCGCGCTCCCCAAGGTGCACCGCGCGTCCTTTGCCATCACCAAAAACCTGAATCTCGATATGACGCGGCGTGGTGAGGTATTTCTCAATATAGACTTCGTCATTGCCGAAGTTTGACTTGCCCTCGGCCCGCGCGGTCATGAAGGCTTTTTCCATATCGTCGGCCGTTTGCGCGACTTTCATACCGCGCCCGCCGCCGCCTGCCGTGGCCTTGATGATCACTGGATAGCCAATTTCCGCGCCAATGCGCTGCGCATCCGCAAGGGTCGGCACGCCGCCCTCGGACCCGGGCACGCAAGGCACGCCCAGCTTTTTCATCGTGTCCTTGGCGGTGATCTTGTCACCCATGACCCGGATATGTTCGGCAGTGGGACCGATGAAGGTCAGATCATGATCCTCAACCACCTGCACAAAATCCGCGTTTTCACTCAGAAACCCATAGCCCGGGTGGATCGCCTCAGCCCCGGTAATCTCGCAGGCGGCGATGATGGCAGGCACCGACAGATAGCTTTGCGTGCCTGCAGGAGGGCCGATGCAGACGCTTTCGTCCGCCATACGCACATGCATGGCGTCACTATCCGCCGTCGAATGGACCGCGACCGTCTGGATGCCCATTTCACGGGCCGCACGCACCACGCGCAGAGCAATTTCGCCACGGTTGGCAATGAGGATTTTTTCGAACATTGCGCGCGCCCCTACTCGAGGATCACAAGCGGTGTGCCAAATTCAACGGCAGCACCATCCTCAACAATGATCCGCTTGACCGTTCCGGCACGGGGGGCGGGGATGTGGTTCATGGTTTTCATCGCCTCGACGATCAGCAGGGTGTCGCCTTCAGAAACGGTCTTGCCGACGGCGATAAACGCTTCCGCACCCGGTTCGGCCTGCATGTAAACGGTTCCGACCATGGGCGAGGTCACAGCGCCGGGATCTTCGGCGGGGTCCTGACTGGGGCTTGGAGCGGCAGGTGCCGGGGCTTCGGCGATGGCGGCTGGCGCGGTTGCGGGCGCCGGGGCCGCCGCCACCTGTGTGACGGCCTGTTGCTGTGTATGACGGCTCACGCGTACGTTCAGGCTGTCATCTGCGCCGTAATCCCGTTTGACCTGAAGCTCTGTCAGATCGTTTTCGCGCAGCAATTCCGCCAGGGCCTTGATGAAGGCCACATCGGCGTCATGGTTCTTTTTTGTCATGTACGTCCTCAACCGTTCGGGAGAGCCTTGTTGCTGTCGGCTCTTGTTCCTGCGCCTCCGTTATAGGGGAAGGGCCCGTGCATGAAAACCCGCCTATTGCGCCCTTGCCAACAGCGGGTAAATTGTCTTGAAACGAAGGGATACAGGATGAATTTAGCGCATTGGCTGGAACGCACGGCGCAGGCGACGCCGGACCGTTCAGCGCTGTTTCTGGGCGAGGATTGCGTCGCGGATTACGCCATGTTTTGGGCGCGCAGCCGCGCGGTGG
This sequence comes from Paracoccaceae bacterium, assembly GCA_033344815.1. Taxonomy (NCBI): domain Bacteria; kingdom Pseudomonadati; phylum Pseudomonadota; class Alphaproteobacteria; order Rhodobacterales; family Paracoccaceae; species Paracoccaceae bacterium. The sequence goes on from JAWPMR010000001.1 coordinate 4,740,018, forward strand.
CCGGGTGGTTGACTGCAAGGGGCGTCACGCCGGGGGACCGCGTTGCGATCTTCATGAAAAACGTTCCCGACTACCTTGTGGTCTTTTATGGCATCTGGATTTCGGGCGCGTCGGTGGTGCCGATCAATGCCAAATTACATGGGCGCGAGGCGGCATTTATTCTGCAAAACGCGGATGTGGATCACGTTTTTGCCTCTCCTCCGCTGGCGCGGGCATTGCAGGAAGCAGACGCGCAAGGCGCGATCACGGTGGTGCCGGGGGACGTGTTTGACGCGGTTCTCGCCCATGAGCCGGCACCGAGCATTGCGCCGCGCCGCCCGGAGGATCTGGCTTGGTTGTTTTACACCTCAGGGACCACCGGAAAGCCCAAAGGTGTGATGATCACCTTCCGGATGCTGACCGCGATGAGCCTGTGTTACGGGGTGGATGCGGATGTGGTTCGCCCTGAGGATGCAACACTTTATGCCGCACCGATGAGCCATGGTGCCGGTATCTACAACATGTTGCATGTGCGCGCAGGTGCGCGCCATGTCTGTCCGGTGTCGGGCGGTTTTGATCCAATCGAAATTCTGGACCTCGCAGAGCATTTTGGATCCGTGCAGATATTTGCCGCCCCTACGATGGTGCACCGCATGACTCAGGTGGCCCGCGACATGGGGCGGGTTGGCACAGGATTACGCACCATCGTCTATGCCGGAGGCCCGATGTACAATGCGGATATCATGGACGCCGTTGATCATTTCGGCCCCATTTTTGTGCAGATCTACGGGCAGGGCGAATGTCCGATGGGGATCACGGCGCTGAGCCGGGCGGACATCGCAGACCGCAGCCATACGCGCTGGCGCGAACGCTTGCAATCAGTGGGGCGCGCGCAATCCGCTGTCGATGTTGCGATTGGGGATGTGGCGGGCAACGTGCTGCCCGTCGGGGAACACGGCGAGATCATGGTGCGTGGAGACACGGTGATGCCCGGGTATTGGCAGAACGTAGAGGCCACCGCCAAGACGTTGGTGAAAGGCTGGCTGATGACCGGCGACATGGGGTTCATCGACGCGGATGGGTATGTCAGCCTGCAGGACCGATCCAAGGATATGATTATCACCGGCGGTTCCAACGTCTACCCGCGCGAAGTCGAGGAAGTACTTTTGATGGATGCAGGTGTGTCTGAAGTTTCCGTGGTCGGCCGGGCACATGCCGAATGGGGCGAGGAGGTGGTGGCCTTTGTGGTTGGGGACCTCGACCCCACACGTCTGGATGCTCTGTGTCTGGCGCATATTGCGCGGTTCAAACGCCCGAAGGATTACATTCCGATCGCGGCATTGCCCAAGAACAATTATGGCAAAGTGCTCAAGACCGAGCTGCGCGCGCGGCTTGAAAAAGATCAGGCGGAGTAGGCCCCCGGTTTCTCAGCGATTGCGGTGAGGGCGCAGACGCCCGGGCGATGCGCAACACCTGCCTTTATATAAAAACACCCGCCGGTTTGGCGGGTGTACTCGCATGTTCAAGGTGGACACCGTCAGATCGCCAGGTATTCTTCACGCAGTTCCTTGTTCTCCAGCACCTCGGCTGCCGTGCCATCAAAAACGATGCCACCAGTGTCCAGAATCACCGCTCGGTCAGCCAGTTGCAGGGCGCGTACAGCATTTTGTTCCACCAGAATCGTGGTGATGCCCTGTTCCTTGATGATGCGCAGAGTCTTTTCGATTTCATCCACGATGACAGGTGCCAGTCCTTCATAGGGTTCATCCAGCAACAGAACCTTGATGTCGCGGCACAGGGCGCGGGCAATGGCCAGCATCTGTTGTTCACCGCCCGACAGCGTCACACCTTCCTGCGTGCGCCGCTCGCGCAAGCGCGGGAAAAGCTCGTAAACGCGCTCCAGCGACCACCCGACGGGCGGTGCGATCTGTGCCAGTTTGAGGTTTTCTTCCACTGTGAGCCCAGCAATGATACGGCGGTCTTCCGGAACAAGGCCCAGACCAGCCTGGGACGCCTGATGGCTGGACATCTTGTGCAGCGCCTGGTGGTCGAGCCAGATTTCGCCGCGCCTGATTTCCGGGTCTGCCAGCCGGGCAATGGCGCGCAGGGTGGATGTCTTGCCCGCCCCGTTGCGCCCCAATAATGCGAGGATTTCGCCCTCATGCACGTTGAAACTCACGCCTTGTACGATATAGCTCTCGCCGTAATAGGCGTGCATGTCCCAGATGGACAGAAAGGCGGGAGCCGTCGCGGCCTGATTGGCGTTCTTTGAAAAGTCCGGTTTGACGTTCATCTCTTTGTCCTCGGTGTTGCGACGTAGGGTGGGCTTTCAGGCCACCCTACGCAAAGGGTGGGATCAGGCCGCGGTCTGGGTTTCGCCCAAATAGGCTTCGCGCACCTTGGGGTGACCCTTGATATTGTCAGGCGTGTCCTCGACCAGTGGTGTGCCCTGTGCCAGCACCGTGATCCGTTCAGCCAATGAAAACACCACATGCATGTCGTGCTCGATGATGGCGATGGTGATGTCGCGCTCATCGCTGATCTGTTTCAACAGATCGATGGTGTTATTGGTATCCGCGCGCGCCATTCCGGCGGTGGGTTCATCCAGCAGCAACAGGCGGGGTTCCTGACTGAGGCACATGCCAATTTCCAGACGCCGTTTGTCGCCGCGCGACAGGGAACCTGCATGCATTTCGCGTTTGTCGGCCATGTTCATGTCTTCCAGCATCTTTTCTGCCGTGCCGTACACGTCTTTCTGGCTGGAAACACTGCTGATGCCATTGAGCTCAAACGCGCCGTCTCGCTTGGCAAAGCAGGGGATCATCATGTTTTCCATGACGCTCAGATCCGCGAATATCTCTGGCGTTTGAAACACGCGGGAAATGCCCATCTGGTTGATCTCATAGGGTTTGCGCCCCAGAACCGATTGTCCGTCGAACATGACGGAACCGGTGTCCGGGATCAGCTTGCCCACCAGGCAGTTCAGCAAGGTCGATTTACCGGCCCCGTTCGGGCCGATGATGGCGTGTACCGATCCTTCGGCGATGGAGAGGTTCACATCCCCCAGCGCCTGAAGGCCCCCAAAGCGTTTACCGACGTTTTTGACTTCAAGAATGCCCATCTGTGCTCTCCTTATTCGGCTGGGGTGGTTTTGCCATCCGGATTGTCATCCGCAGGCTTTTTACGTTTGAACAGCCGCGCGACGCGCTGACCGCCCTCCACGAGACCACCCGGCAGGAAGATCACGACCAGCATGAAGACAATGCCAAGTGTCAGGTGCCAGCCCTTGCCGATAAAGGGGTATACAATCGCCACCAGGAAATCTTCGATCCCGTCCGGCATGAAAGCGAACCACTGATGCAGAATGCTCTCGTTGATCTTGGAGACGATGTTCTCGAAATACTTGATGAAACCCGCACCGAGGATGGGACCGATCAATGTGCCGGCACCGCCCAGGATGGTCATGAGCACGACCTCGCCCGAGGCCGTCCAGAACATGCGTTCCGCCCCCACTTGCGTGTCCATCGCCACCAGCAGCCCCCCGGCCAACCCGGCGTACATGCCGGAGATGACAAAAGCGGCCAGCGTGTAGGGTTTGGAATTCAGACCGGTGTAATTCAGGCGTTGCTGGTTGGACTTGATCGCGCGCAACATCAGCCCGAAAGGCGAGCGGAAGATGCGGATCGACAAATAAAACGCCGCGAGCATCACTACGGCGGCGAGATAATAGCCCGCGCTGAAGGTGAAGACCCAATTGCCGACAGTCATATCGTAACTGGAGCCCATTTCGAGGCCGAAAAAGTTGGCGCGCTCGGTGCCGTCAGCGCCCAGAGCCCGGTCAATGATACGGGGATCGCCTGCCTTTGGCTGCAGCCCGGTTTCACCACCCGTGATGGGGGTCAAAACGGAATACGCCAGCGAATAGGACATCTGGGCGAAGGCCAGCGTTAGGATGGAGAAGTAGATCCCTGACCGGCGTAAAGATATCCAGCCTACCAGCAGTGAAAACACACCTGCCACCAGCACGGAGATGATGATCGCCGGGACCACGTTCATGGTCAAGAGTTTCATCATCCAGATTGCAGCGTAGGAACCCACGCCCAGGAATGCGGCATGCCCGAAGCTGAGATAGCCCGTGAGGCCAAAGAGGATGTTGAAGCCGATGGCAAAGATGCCAAAGATCACAAGGCGCTGCATCAGATCGGGATAGCCCGCGTTGAACTGAGCCATCGCCGAGCCTTCGGGGAAGGGGTTTAGAATGAAGGGTGCAAACAGTGCCAGCACAGCAACGATCAGCAGGAGGGTGAAGTCTTTTTTGGTAAGGCCCATGATTATTCCTCCATCACGCCTTTGCGGCCCATAAGGCCCCGCGGACGTGTCAGCAAGATGATGATTGCAACCAGATAGATGATGATCTGATTGATGCCCGGCAGGGTTTCCAGAACCACGGCCATGGAGGCGAAACTTTCAAGGATGCCCAGCAGGAACCCGGCCAGAACCGCACCCGAGAGAGAGCCCATGCCGCCCACAACAACCACAACGAAACTGAGCACCAGAAAATCCATGCCCATATGGTAATTCGGCGAATTGATCGGCGCATACATAACACCTGCCAATCCCGCGACGGCCGCCGCGATGCCAAACATGATGGTGAAACGCTTGTCGATGTTGATGCCCAGAAGGCCTACGGTTTCACGGTCCGCCATGCCTGCACGCACAACCATCCCGAAGGTGGTGAATTGCAGGAACGCAAACACCGCGCCGATGATGACAGCGGAAAAGGCGAAATAAACCAGCCGCCAGTAGGGGTAGATGATGGTATTGGGATCAAAACCCATCGCAGCGCCGAAGTCGAAGGACCCGCGGAACGCCTCAGGGGCGGGGGTCGGGATCGGGTTGGCACCGTAGAAATATTTGATGATTTCCTGCAAGACGATGGCAAGGCCGAAGGTCACGAGGATCTGGTCGGCATGCGGGCGCTTGTAGAAATGCTTGATCAAGCCGCGTTCCATCGCAAAACCGATGAACACCATGACCGGAATGGCAAAGAGAATGGAGATCGGCACCGCCCAGTCGATGATCGCATCGCCCGTGGTTTGGCCGAAAATATCATAAAGGTAAGGCACATCGACCTTCAGAGGATTGCCCAGAAAGTCGGTTTTGGTTTCGTCAATGACCTCATGGCTGAGAGTCAGAATGCGGCTGAGGGTGACGGCGCAGAACGCGCCGATCATAAAGAGCGCACCATGCGCAAAATTGACCACCCCGAGGGTGCCGAAAATCAATGTCAGACCCAGCGCGATCAGCGCATAGGCAGAGCCTTTGTCCAGGCCATTAAGAATTTGCAGGATAATTGCGTCCATGGTCCCACCTTCATGAAACGGTTTTGGCCCGGTGGCCGAAATCACAGGGCGGAGGCATTCCCCGCCCTGCGCGTTTTACCGGCGTGTTTGATCAGGCGCCCGGATTACAGGTGCCCAAAGAGCCGCCTGCCATCTGGGGGTGATCGGGCTCGTATGTGACCTGTGCGACTGGCGTCACTTCGACGATCTCAAGAAGGTCGAACTCGGAGGTCGGGTTCTCTTTACCCTTCACAACCAGCACGTCCTTGAAGCACTGGTGATCTTCGGCACGGTAAAGTGTTGGACCATTGCCCATGCCGTCAAACTCAAAGCCTTCCAGCGCTTCGACAACGCCACAAGGATTGAATGTGCCCGCACGCTCACAAGCATCCGCATAAAGCAGCGCCTGAACGTAGCAGGTGTGCGCCGCCTGGCTGGGCGGGAAGCCGTATTTGGTGCCGAAGGATTTGACGAATGCTTTGGAGCCTTCATCCGTCAGCGACCAATGCCAGTTTGTCGAGCCAAAGATGCCTTTCACGTTAGCACCCGCACCCTTCGCCATCAGGCGGGAGTAGAGCGGTACGATGATCTCGAAGTTCTTGTTGTTGACCAGCTTGTCGCGCAGGCCGAACTGGACTGCATTGGTCAGCGAGTTGACCATGTTTCCGCCGTAGTGGTTCAGAACCAGAACATCCGCACCCGATTGCAGAACCGGCGCGATATAGGAGGAGAAGTCGGTCTGTGTCAGCGGTGTTTTCACCGCGTTGACGGTTTCCCAGCCCATGGCTTCGGTGGAGGAACGTACGGCTTCTTCTGTGGTGTAACCCCAGTTGTAATCCGCTGTCAGGTGGTAGGCTTTACGGTCGGTGCCGTAGTTCGCCGCCAGAACGGGGGCGAGTGCCGCTCCAGACATGTAGGAGTTGAAGAAGTGGCGGAACCCGTTGGCACGCTTGTCTTTACCCGTGGTGTCGTTGGAGTGGGTCAGACCGGCCATGAAGATGACGCCGGCTTCCTGGCACAGCGCCTGAACAGCCACGGCCACACCGGAGGAGGACCCGCCCGTGATCATGATCGCGCCGTCTTTTTCAATCATCGACTTGGCGGAGGCGCGTGCGGCGTCCGATTTCGTCTGTGTGTCGCCCGTGACATATTCGACTTTCTTGCCGAGGATGCCGTTGCCCGTCAGAGCCTTGGACGAGAATGTGTTCATCATACCAGCGTCGCCGCCACCGTTCAGGTGCTCAACTGCCAGTTCATAAGCGCGCAATTCGTCCGCGCCCTCATCCGCATAAGGACCGGACTGCGGGACGTTGAAGCCCAGTGTCACGGTGTCGCCTTGCGGTGCATTCAGATAGCCTGCATGTGCATCAGCACGCAGATACGTCGGCAGCGTCAGACCGGCAGCCCCGGCGACCGCACCGGTCTTGATAAGACCACGACGCGTCAGTTTCGAATTGGACATTGAAATCCTCCCAGAAGTTAAAATCACACGTTCGGCTTTCTTCCTCTCAGCCGGACGCGCAAGGCACAATGGTGCAAAGTCCTTATCGCCCAGTTTCAGAAAATGTCGCAACAAGTGCTTTGAAATGCTCATTTATTTTGTAAACGAATGCACAAGATCTCTAGGCTAATTGTAAATTAACTGATATTGCAGTGCAGAAAGCTGTTGAAAAGGCGCGATATTACCGAAGGGGTCTGAATGCCACGAGAGGGATTAACCGGCAGCCGAATTCGTGAAAGGCGCTCTGTCGCGGGATTGCGTCAGGCTGACCTTGCACGCAGTCTGGGAATATCCGCCTCCTATCTCAACCTAATCGAGCATAATCGCCGCAGAATCGGCGGTAAGTTGCTTCTCGACATCGCGCGACTGCTCAAGGTTGAGCCCTCCATGCTGACGGAGGGCGCGGAGGCCGCCCTGATCGCGACCCTGCGGGAGGCTGCCACCAGCGCAAATCTTTCCGTTTCCGAAACCACACGTGCGGATGAACTGGCGGGCCGTTTTCCGGCCTGGGCGGAGGTGCTGGCGACGGGACACAGGCGCATTGCAACATTGGAACGCACGGTTGAGACGCTCTCGGACCGGTTGACCCATGATCCGCATTTGGCGGCTTCGGTGCATGAACTGCTGACCACCGCCGCCGCAATCCGCTCGACTGCGGCCATTCTGGCAGATGAGGGTGAGTTGACCGAGGAATGGCGTAATAAGTTTCATGCCAATATCAATGAAGACAGTCGCCGGCTTGCGGAAAGCTCAAAGTCTCTGGTGGAATATCTCGATGCCAGTCAGGGCGTTGAGGATGCCGCGGCCAGCCCACAAGACGAAGTCGAAGCCTTTCTGAACGAGCATGATCATTCTTTTGACGCGCTGGAGATGGGGTTGACCGATCCGGATGCCATTCTCAACGCCGCGCCCAGTTTGAAATCCAATGGCGCGCGTTACATGGCATGGGGGATCCTGGCGCAGATCGTGCAGGATGCGCGCGCCGTGTCCAAGCCGGCCTTTGATGCCGCATTGGACACGCATGGACCGGACCCGGTCCGCATTGCGCGCGCGCTGGGTGCGCCAATATCTCTGGTCTTGCGGCGCATGGCTCTGCGCCCTGCATTGGATGCGGGTCTTGTGGTGTGCGACCGGGCGGGCAGCTTTCTATTCCGAAAACCGACAACCGGATTTGTCATCCCGCGTTTCGGGTCCGCCTGTGCGCTTTGGCCTCTATATGCGGCTTTGAGCCAGCCGGGGCAGGTGATCCACACACCTTTGGTGCAGTTGGGGCGCGGCCGTGCCCGGTTTGAGTGTTACGCCGTTGCCGAAGTCGTTGGACACCCGGTCTATAATCAAGCGCCCCTGGTGCAGGCGGCCATGCTGGTGGTGCCCAACGCCTCAATTGAAGATCGCAATGCTCTGGAAGTTGGTGCGACCTGTGGCGTTTGCCCGCGTGAGACCTGCCCGGGACGGCGCGAGCCCTCTATTCTCAGCCTTGGGATTTAACGAAGGGGCGATACACAGATCGCGGGGTTAGGTTTTGACAGCGTGTCCAAAACCATTGATAGTTTGACAACCGTACTGAGGGAGGCAGGCCGCAGGTCTGACAGGGCGGTGATCTGGGAGGAGACCAGCATGGGCAAAAGCGTGCTTCTGGTGGAGGATGAGCTGAACATCGTGGAGGCGATCAGGTTTTTACTCAGTCGAGAGGGCTGGCAAGTGGACGCGCATTCAAACGGTGCGGACGCCGCAGAGGTGATCCGCGCGCGTAAGCCTGATCTGGTTGTCCTAGATGTGATGCTGCCGGGAAAAAGCGGTTTTGATATTCTGGATGAATTGCGCGGTCACGATCAAACCGTTGATCTGCCGGTATTGATGTTGACCGCGCGCGGGCAAAGCCGAGACCGCGAGATGGCAGAGAAGGCGGGCGTCAGCCGTTTCATGACCAAGCCCTTTTCAAACACCGAAGTGCTGACGGCAGTGCGCGATTTGCTTTACGTCCACGGACAAAGGACCTGACAGGTGGCGCGACCGGGCACCCCTCTGTTCTTGGAGCGCAGCGGTTACCGCCAGCGCCGGGTCATGGATGCGGTGCGGTTGCTGGCCATTCTGGGTGCCGGTTTGTGGATGCTGCCGCTGTTGTGGCCCTCAGCGCAGGTTGGCGCCCCCGAAGCGGTGCCTTTGTCGCGTGCCCTCTCATACGTTTTCGGTGTTTGGGCGGCGCTGATCGCTGCGGCCTATCTGCTGGCGCGACAACTTCGCCGAATTCCCGAAGAAACGGATGAAACCGAGGCCCTGTGATGGCGTCCCTGAATGTCCTCGTCGTGGTCTCGCTTGCTTATGTGTTCTTGTTGTTCTGTGTGGCCTTTGCCGCGGAACGCGCGGGCGTGCGCGGAAAGGCAGGGTGGTTGTTGCGCTCGCCGCTTGTCTACACACTTTCCTTGTCGATCTATTGCACCGCCTGGACGTTTTATGGTGCGGTGGGCTATGCTGCGCGCTCGGGGCTTGAATACCTGACGATTTATCTGGGCCCCAGTCTGGTGATCATCGGGTGGTGGTGGATCCTGCGCCGCCTTGTGCGCATCGGGCGCAGTCACAAGGTGACCTCCATCGCGGATTTGATTTCCTCGCGATATGGCAAATCAAACGGGCTGGCGATTGTCGTGACGATCATGGCTGTGATTGGCGTAACGCCTTATATTGCCTTGCAACTTCAATCTGTCACGGCCTCCTTGTCCATTTTTGCGGCCGCCGGTGAGGTCGGCATTTCCGATGGGGCGGAGGCGCGCGCCGCGGGGTTGTGGATCGCCATTGGCTTGGCCTTGTTCACGGTGCTGTTCGGGACACGCAACCTCAACGTCAACGAGCGTCAGCATGGTGTCGTGATCGCCGTTGCCGTCGAAGCGGTGGTCAAATTGATTGCGCTGCTGGCGGTAGGCGTTTTTGTGGTCTGGGGCATCGCAGGCGGTGTGTCCGAAACGCTGGCGCGCATTGATGCTTCTTCCTTGGGCACGTGGGAGATGGATGGCAGCCGCTGGGCAGGGCTGACTTTTGTGTCCGCCGCAGCATTCCTCTGCCTGCCCCGTATGTTTCAGGTCATGGTGGTCGAAAACGATGACGAGCGTCACCTGCAAATCGCCAGTTGGGCGTTTCCTCTATACTTGATGCTGATGAGTCTTTTCGTCGTGCCCATAGCGGTCATTGGGCTCGATCTCTTGCCCGCCGGGTCCAACCCGGATTTCTTTGTACTGAGCCTGCCCCTCAGCCAGGGGCGTGAAAATCTGGCGATGCTCAGCTTTCTGGGGGGTTTTTCCTCAGCGACTTCAATGGTGATCGTGGCAACACTGGCGCTCTCGACAATGGTGTCCAACCACGTGGTCATGCCTATTTTTCTGTATGTGCAGCAAGGTGGCGCGACGCAATCTGGCGACGTGCGAAATGTCGTGATCCTGTCCCGGCGACTGTCGATTCTGGCGATCATCGGTTTTGGGTATATTTATTATCGCATCTCTGGCGGATCCGGGGCGCTGGCAGCGATCGGTTTGATTTCCTTCGCCGGTGTGGCGCAGTTTCTGCCGGCCATGTTGGGCGGGATCGTTTGGCGCGGTGCCACGCGGGCAGGCGCATTTGTCGGTCTGGGTGTCGGGTTTTCGCTTTGGGTGTTCACGATGCTGTTGCCTAGTTTTGGGCCGGGCGCTGTGCTGAGCCTCAGCACATTTGAAAATGGTCTTTGGGGGCTGGCGTGGCTGCGCCCGCAAGCACTTTTCGACATCTCCGGCTTGGACCCGACGATCCATGCAATTTTCTGGAGCCTGTTGTTGAATGTCATGAGCTTTGTACTGGTATCGCTCATGACCTTCCCGCGTCCTTTGGAGCGGTTGCAGGGCGCGCAATTTGTGAATGTTTTTGATCATTCGGCGCAAAACCGCGGCTGGCATGCGTCGGTTGCCGAAAGCGAAGACCTGATGATCATGGCGCAGCGTATCCTGGGCGCGCGCGAAGCACAGCGTCTGTTTCGCACAGAGGCTGAAGCGCAGGGGCGTGGCGACTATCTGCCTGAGCCCAATGCAGATTTCTTGCAACGTCTGGAGCGTGAGCTGGGCAGTTCTGTGGGGGGGGCCACGGCGCATGCCATGATCAGCCAGATTGTTGGCGGGAGCGCTGTTTCGGTACAGGATCTGTTGGCCGTGGCGGACGAATCTGCACAATTGCTGGAATATTCCAACCGGCTCGAAGCCAAATCGCGTGAATTGAGCCAGACGGCGGCGCAACTGCGGGACGCCAACGCGAAACTTGTTCAACTCAGTGACCAGAAAGACGCCTTTCTCAGTCAGATCAGCCATGAATTGCGCACGCCGATGACCTCCATTCGCGCCTTTTCGGAGATCTTGCGCGATACTGATGGTCTGGGTCCGATGGAGAAAAGGAAATACGCCAATATCATCCACGTCGAGGCCATTCGGCTGACCCGGCTATTGGACGATCTGCTGGACCTGAGCGTGCTGGAAAACGGACAGGTAACGCTCAATCAGCAAAGCGGCAGTCTCGTTGACGTTCTGGATCAGGCCATTGCCATGGCGCAGGCCAGTGAGGCGCGGTCCATATCGTTCAAACGCAGGCGCGTGCAGGAAACCGTGACGCTGAACACCGATCTTGATCGGCTCAGTCAGGTGTTTATCAACCTGATCACAAACGCGCAAAAATACTGCGCATCCGATCATCCGGAGTTGCGCATCGATGTGGGTCAACTGGACGACGTTATCACAATTGACTTTGTTGATAACGGGCGGGGCATTGCGCCAACATCGCGTGAGGTCATGTTCGAAAAATTTTCCCGGATTGGCGCTGAGGAGGGCAAGGGCGCCGGACTTGGATTGGCAATTTGCCGTGAAATTATGGCCCGTCTGGGCGGTGACGTCAGCTATCTGGATGGCACTGGGGGCACCGCTTTTCGCGTGACTTTGCCAAACGCGCGCGCTCTGGCGGCGCAGTGATTTCGTCCAATATTTTGGCCATGATCAAAACGACATAAAGGCTATGGTAACGATTGACGTCTATTCCTTCGGCCAGAAGACCCCGCAAAGAATGCGGTTCGGGTGATTTGACAAGGGCCATCAATGTCAATTTTGCAGCGCAAAGCGCAGGCAGGCAAACAAGAACATCAGGCTCGGGCCATGTCCGTGCCCAAGGCGTTGCGCGTGAGCATTGCCAAGATTGCAGATGATGTTTTCGAAATGGCGCTTGCAGTCATCGGCGCGACGCAGGAACGCTGCGAGGGTGATGCAATAAGCGACAAGGTAGAAGAGGGCGCGTTGCTTGTTGTGATGGACGGACCTCAGGGAATCGTCGGCGGCGTCATGGTCGGACCTGAACTCGTGGGTGCCATGATCCAGCAACAGACGATGGGGACAGTCTCAAAAACCGCCTCCTCCGAGCGCGAGCTGACATCAACAGACGCCGCCCTTTGCGCCCCACTTTTGGACGCAATGTTTGAGCGTGCGCACGCGCTTCTGGAAACTGATGCGGACAGGGATATTCTATGTCCTTACAAATTCGGGGCACGCGTCGAAGACAAACGGCTCATGTCCCTCGCGCTGGATAAATCAGAATATCACGTCATCAAACTGACAATTGATGTTGCGGGTGGAGCTTATCAGTCTGCTTTGACGCTCTTTTTGCCGGTCCTCGAGAAGGGCGCTGGCCTCGTCCTGGCCGATGAGCCGGAAATCAAAAAGCCGCCCCGGACTCTGGAAAAGACGGTCATGAACATTCATGCCGATCTCACGGCAGTTTTGGATCGCGTCAGACTTCCCCTCTCAGAACTGGGCAAGTTGATGCCGGGAGACATCCTCTCGCTCAATCCTGACGCATTCGATACTGTTGAAATTATGACCCGCGATCGCCGCATGATCAGCCGCGGCGCGATGGGACAGCTTGAGGGCAAGCGCGCCATTCAACTCATCGACCCGAATGCGGCTACAAAGAGTTCAAATGGGGGATCCGAGGACCTGGGACACATGGAATTGTCACCGGTCCAACCGATGAACAGCGCAGTTTCAGAAGACGTAGCGGGTGGGCTACCCGGTATGGATATTGGCGCTATTGATCATGAATCGCCAGAGGTTTCCGACCTGCCGGACCTGCCTGATCTACCAGACCTGCCAGCTTTGGAAGGCGATGAGAAATTGCCCGATTTTTCGGATCTACCGGGATTGTCGGATGATGACGCCTTGCCGGAATTGCCAGACCTGCCCGAGCTTTCCGACATGCCGGAGCTTCCCGATCTCGACGGGGGCGAGGACTTGCCAGAATTAGGCGATATACCCGATTTCAAAATCGCCTGAGGAGACTATCGGGTTTTGGCAGACCTGATCGCCTCAAAAGTGTCGCGCAGGTTTTCCAGATCATAGCCCCCGGCGCGTGCGGCCTGAATGATCTGATCTGCGGACAAGTCTTGTGCCGCCGATAATGCCCAGGCAATTGTGGACCGCGTTCCCGATGCACAATAGGCCAGGACAGGCCCATCACAGGCCTCCATCACCGCGCCGTTCGCTGCGATGACATCAGGCGTCATGGTTTGATGCGTCAGGGGGTGTACGGCAAATTCCAATCCCGCGGCGCTGGCGGCCTCGGCCAAGACCTCGCTGTGATGGCTTGGCGGGATTTCAATGTCCGGTCTGTTGCACAGGACAAGTTTTATGCCAGTCGCTGCAATCTGGGGCATGTCCTCTGCTGAAATCTGCGGTGCTGCATAAAAGCGGGGGGTGATCTGGCGCATATCCATGGCTGAAACGCTACGCAAGCCGGCGCGATGTGTCCAGCCACTTGCGTAGCGTTTCAGCCATCACGATGCCTGCCAGCATCGCCATGAGGAAAAGGACGCCATCAGGTCCAGCATAGCTGAGTGATGCATTCGACGGCCCGGGGCAAACTCCGACCAGACCCCAACCTCTGCCAAAATGAACAGCCCTAATAACGAGCGCTGGTGCAATCGCAGGATCAGGTCGCGCCGGAAAGAGCCACCCGCAAGTGGCTTGCGGTCTTCACTTACGCGCCATGCGATGGCCATGGGCAAGGTCGCCCCACCGATCACAAACATCCGCGTGGGGCTTCAGTCTTTGAAAGAGTCAAGAAAACCGATCACTTTTTGAGTATCGGTCATGACGGAAACATGAAGTCCCGCACCGAACAGTCCACCTGCCAGTAGTGAAAACAAAAAAACATATGTCCTAATATCCTACCAGCGTGCGGCTGGCGAAAACTGCCAGCGCTCCTGCGTCAATGTCAAAGATACTTGCGACGATCCTGCGTGGTTTGAGCCGTGGGATGCTGAAGACGCCATGCCCCGATGTGCGTTCGTTGCCAAGGCGTGTGCCAATGCCGACGCAGACAGCAGCCAATGCAAGCAATAGCCATTGTCGCTCAAATGCGTGTCAACGGCACGCGTGCCGCGCCCGTAATCCCCCGGGTACCGAAACCAAAGCCACAAGGAAAACCAGCCGATGCATCCATGTATGGCGTGCGGATCGATCTAAAAGTCCGCCAATGATGCCGCTGGCGCCCATACTTCAGCCATTGCCCAAAAGATAGAGTGCGGCAGCGCAGTCAATCAGGCAGCCCTCGGCGAACCCCCAAATCCAATCCGCGTAGATTACACTTCCTATTGTCAGATCTTGTTGATGGGCAGTTTCAGCATGACATCACCCTGAGCATCAGGCTCAGGCATGTGACCGGCGCGCATATTCACTTGCAAGGATGGAAGTATCAGCTTTGGCATGCCCAGTGTCGCGTCACGCGCTTGCCGCATTTGCACAAATTCTTCCGCATCACAGTTCTGTCCGATGTGTACATTTCGTTCCTTCTGAGCGGCGACAGTAGTCTCCCATGCAAATTCATCTCGCCCCGGCGCCTTATAGTCATGGCCCACGAAAATACGGGTTGGGTCAGGCAGGCTCAGGATGCGCTGGATGGAGCGATACAGATCATGCGCGGACCCGCCTGGAAAATCGCATCGCGCGGTTCCAAAATCAGGCATGAAAAGGGTGTCTCCGACAAAAGCCGCGTCCCCGATGACATAAGTCATGCAGGCTGGTGTATGGCCCGGTGTGTGCATCACGTCCGCGCGCATTTGTCCTATGTGAAAACTGTCGCCATCGCCAAAGAGCTGATCGAATTGGCTGCCATCCCGTTGAAACGCCGTGCCTTCGTTAAAAACTTTGCCAAAGGTGTCCTGAACGGTGGTAATTTGATCGCCAATGCCAATCTTGCCGCCCAGTTTTTCCTGAAGGTAGGGGGCGGCCGACAGATGATCGGCGTGAACGTGGGTCTCCAGAATCCATTGTAATTGCAAGCGTTCTGATTGAACGAAGGCAATAATCGCATCGGCTGATTTCGTATCGGTGCGACCTGACGCATGATCAAAATCAAGCACGGAATCAACGATGCCACAGGCCGTTCCTTGCGGATCACGCACCACATAGCTGACGGTATTGGTGGCCGCATCGAAGAAGGCTTTGACGTCTGGTGACATGGTGAAACTCCCGGATTTCGCAATTTATAGAGCGCTCTGCGGCAGACAGGCAAGGGAAACCATCAGGTCAGGAAGATGCCAAGAATAACGAGCATCAGCCCGATGGCAGACAAAAACAATGCCGCGAGATTCATCGGAAGCGCTTTTTGTAGTTTTGTACGCATTTCTTCATCAGATAGCTTGGCACGGCGGGCGCGTGCAACGTAAATGATGCACCAGATCAACCCAAGAAGACCAATCAGGGAAAGCCCGGCTCCGCCCCAAATCAGGAGTTCAAAAATGAATGGTTTTTCCGCGTTTTCCATTTGGTTGAGCTAACCAATAGATCGCTTGAGCGCAAGTCAGATGCTCAAGGTCCAAAGTGGCGAGGATTTCTCGAAAACAGCGCCCGTTGTCGGTATATCGAACGGGTATCGAGACATAAACTGCGGCCAACGGTCCGTCAGCGTTTGGCAACTGTTTGCGGGCACTGTCACCCACCAGCCGTGCGCGTCCGGGCAAAGGCAGCGTGCGGCGACTTTCGAGCCTCGCGCTGATAAAATTACTACTTGCGGCTGTGTCGAAAACCAGCAGACATCCGTATCAAGACGGCTTGCTTGGATGCGTCCAGGTCGGTGTTGTTATGTCCGCCAAAACCGGTCAAGCCGTGTGCCCATTGCGACGGGATTTCGTTTTAAGCCATATTGACGCGTTCTGTCCGGCCGGATGATACGACAAGCAGGGCTGACACCGGGGACCATAAGAAATGCGCGGGCTTCGATCCGTACTCGCCGCCGCCACAAGGTGCTGTGGGTCCGCATGACATTCAGAAAATGTGGCGTGCCGCGTTTCCGAAAAGAATCCAATATCGGGCTCATTGCCCCGGTAATCAATCCCATAAGCAAGACGGGGGTTGCTGTTGTCCCGGCTTGGTCCGATTAACCTTACCCGCGTACAATGACGTCCTCGGCATGTCACAAAAACCGCTCCAACGACATACTGTCAGATGCAAAATCATGGCCTGATGCGTAACGTTCTAAGGTCAAGACAATCGACAAAAGAAGTCGATGCCGTTTCGCAGAACAAATGTTTTGCCGATGTCAGCGTCGCAAGCTGCGCACGCGTGGGAGTTTTCCGGGCGCTGGCAGGTGGAAGTGGACCGGAGGGGTCTTGTGCGATGCAGAAGAACAAACTTTTGCGGTGTTGAGTCAGTCAAATCGATACATCTCGGATTTCCCGAAGCGGAACGGGCGACTGTGGGCGAGAGCCGCGCGAAAAATTCAAAGCAAAAGGTGAAATTTCATCGGTTTGCGATAGGCTAGACACGTCTCCATATTGCCCAAGGTCGCCTACGCGCAAAACCGCTGATGTGTTGTAGACGATATTGGTGCGGATTGGACCATGAAGCGCGTTCGGGCAAGTTTTGCGCAGAAATCCATGTGGAATCAGTTTGGGCATGAAAGCGGCTTGCAGCGTTGGGTTCAGACCGCTAGGCAAGGGCGATTGAAATCACTGATTTTAGGAGCTTCCCATGAGTGATACCGCGACTGATCCTGCCGTAATCGAAGCGCAGGGTGATGCAACCTATCGTGTCACGGCCAATGAATTGCGTCAGTTTGTCGAGCGGATTGAACGTCTGGACGCGGAAAAGAAAGACCTTGCCGAACAGCAGAAAGAGGTCATGGCAGAAGCGAAAGCCCGTGGATATGACACCAAGGTCATGCGTAAGGTAATTGCTTTGCGCAAACGGGACGCGGATGACATCGCCGAAGAAGAAGCTGTTCTGGAAATGTACAAAGAAGCACTGGGAATGTAGCAACACCAGAGCCAGTGCGGTTTTGTGGAAGGATTGAAATATCCATCGAGCACGCACGCCGAGACATTTTAGAACTAGTTTCGCCTGCATCGGGTCCAGATTTTGGTAGATTTTTGTGGCGAAACAAATGAGTTTATTGGACCCGCACCACCAATTGGTTCAGAACTTCAATACTCGCTCATCGTGGGGCCCGTACATGCGAGGTGCCCCGTGGGTTTCTCGTTTCAGATGCCGCCCGGCGATCTACCGCGATCACGTTGTTCGTCAAAATCGTTGCAAAGCTGTTCGTGCGGCAATGATTGAAACCAGAGCGGCCACAAATTATTTAAAAACAGAAGGTTTTACCGCTTTTTTGACGACTTGATCTGTTACAAATGACTACCTAGTTGACCTGCCCCCTGAAATCAGGCCACGAGATCCGTCTCAAGAGAGGATCGACTATGAAACTCAGATCTAGCGAAGAACAGATCATTGGAATGATCAAGGAATACGAGGCTGGCGTAAGGCGCGGGAGCTGTGCCGTCCCACTGCCGGCAGTCGAAACGCCGTGTCGATGAGAGGGGTGAGGGGCTATCGCAGGGCATCTTCTACATCTATGGATGTCTCTCCGGTTGCAAGGTTTTTTCGGTCCTGATCTGACGGCGTTGCCTGGTTGCAAACATCTATCCGGCGTCGCCGGTAGGATGGCGCGCCCAAATGGGAATTCCGCGTGGTAAGCCTCAACAAGTGGTCGGCCTCATAGGGCCATTGTAAAAGCCAGGTTCCTCACACACCGGAGTTTGCCGGTCGGTTCATGTCCTTGGTCGTCTTGCAATCCTCTTCTTTGCTCAGGCTTGAGCGCGGAACTCTTCGTTTCTGTGCAGCATCGCCCAGATGATGTGCGCGTTCTTGTTGGCAACAGCGACGATGGCACGATTCATGCCTCGGCGCTCCCGGATCGCGTTGACCCATTTGCTGAATGCGTCTGTTCTGCCCTGTGAAACGCGGGCTACCGACCTGGCTCCGTGGATCAACAGCGTCCGGAGATGCTTGTCGCCCCGTTTGCTTATCCCCATCAGGAGGTGTTTGTCGCCGCTGGAATGCTGGCGTGGTACCAACCCCATCCATGCGGCCATATGGCGACCGTTCTTGAACTCTTTTCCATCACCGACAGCAGCAACGACTGCTGTAGCTGTCTTCGAACCAACGCCACAAATTTGCGCGATACGTTGGCAATGTGGGTTTGCGCGAAAAACCTGATCGATACGACGGTCGAAAACTTTGATCCGCATATCAAGTTGCAACATAAACTCGAATAGATCAGCGATAATCTCGCGGGTCATCTCCGTCAGCCCGTTCGAATGATCTTCAAGGATCTCCGGGATCCGCTGCCGTGCTCGGCTCAAGGTCAATGGGATCGTGACACCCCTGTCGAGTAAGAGGCCCCGCATCTGGCAGGCCAAGGCCATGCGGTGGTTCACAAGACGCCGACGCGCCCGGTGCAGAGCCTGAATGTCCTGTTGCTCTTCGTTTTTGGGTGGGACGAACTTCACGTTCGGTTGCAAGAGTGCGGTGCAAATGGCTTCCGCGTCGTTGCGGTCATTCTTCTGGTGCTTGAGGAATGGTTTAACATACTGCGGTGCGATCACCTTGACCGTGTGATCCAGAGCTTCAAATTGGCGCTGCCACCAGAACGCGCCAGTACAGGCTTCGATACCAATCTTGCAGGGGGGTATATCTGCCAGCTCGGCAAGCAATCCCTCGCGTCGAACCCGCTTCTTGAACACGGAACGGGCTTTGTTGCACAAATCGGCTGATGGGTTTCACTGTATGAATCCCGCGTGATAGCTCACGGGCATGAGCAGCTGGGCATCTGCGAAATACAAGACCAAGAACTGGTCGTCTTACAATGACAGTTTGAAACGGCGCGGCTCGTTATCGATCTGGTTCGACCCCGAGATGATTTGGACGCCACCGCCAAGCGGTAAGCGCGGTCGGCAACAGCAATTCAGTGATGCCGCCATTCAGACTTGTCTGACGTTGAAGGTCCTGTTTGGCATACCGCTTCGCCAGACAACGGGGTTCGTCCAGAGCTTGCTGCGACTGGCCGGGTTGGATTGGGTTGCGCCAGATTTCAGCACTTTAAGTCGACGCCAGAAGAAACTGAACGTGAGCCTGCCGTATCGTGGTTCCAAGGGCCCACTGAACCTCCTCATCGACAGTACGTGGATTAAGGTGGAAGGTGAAGGCGAGTGGAATGCGCGCAAGCACGGAGGCTCCAAGCTCTGCATCTGGCGTAAGATACACATAGGCATCGACGACGAAACGCTGGAATTACGGGCCGCCGAAGTCACTGGCAGCAACGTTGGTGACGCACCCATGCTACCAGAACTTCTGAACCGAATCCCATCCAAGCAGGACATCGCCAGTGTTACCGCAGACGGGGCATATGACACTCGCAAATGCCATGAGGCGATTGCGGCGCGAGATGCCCGTGCGGTGATCCCGCCGCGCAAGAATGCCAAGCCCTGGAAGCCGACGAGTGACGGAGCAATTGCGCGTAACGATGCGGTCAATGCACAACGATATTTGGGCCGGACCCTTTGGCAACGCTGGAGCGGATATCACCGCCGAAGTCGCGTCGAAACCAAAATGCACTGTATGAAACTACTCGGCCAATCGTTGATGGCGAGGGACTTCGATAGGCAGGTCGCAGAGATCCAGGTCCGCATCGCCGTCGTCAACCGCTACACCGCTATAGGCATAGCCGTGACTGAGCCAGTAGGCTAAATCCGTCTGGGGCAAGGCGAAGAACGTCCAGCATCCGGTTTGTGCAACAAAGCCCCGAAAACCTGAAAAAAATGTTCGAAGCGTTCAAAACGCTTGGTGGCAGCGGTGACACACGAGACGATATAGCTCAGCCGCAGATTTCAAATAGTTGAGCAGGGTGCCGCCAAAACAGATAGCAACCTGGCACGAGAATTTGGCAGACAAACTTCTACCCACTTAGAGCGACCTTCGCCAGTCGCGTCGAAATTACTGAGTTTTCTTTGATTGCAGCGATCAAGTTATTTCTTGGACTGACAACATCGGCTTTTAGGATTGCCTGCATTGACCACTTCAAACTCAGCGCGATGGGATTTCAGAAAGATGGGTCTCATTGGCCAGCAGAAAGATTGTTTTACCAATAGGCGACGGTTACATAATTTGCCCGACGTATGACCGGCATGTGGTCGTTTAACCCTGCAACAAATCTGTGCGTTTGAAGAAACCGATCACAGTTTTTGGCGGGCTGTTTGCTTTATGAGCAAAAGGTTTCCAGGGAGTTTTCGTGTGTGCTCCAAATCAAAGTGCCAGTGGGTGGGAATACTAGTCCTCGAGCATATCCCTCGCCGTGGCGCATCTTTTGAAATTGGAGTTAGAAGGTCGGCGAAACCGGCTGGATTGAACCGCCCCGCATTTGTCGCACTACCGGAGGTTTGTCTCTTTTTCCGCGGCGTTATCGAGAGCGTTTGTTTTTGCAGGGGATGCCGCCTCAGCCGGTTTCATCTGTGCGATGGGGTCAGGTCGGCGACAGGTGTTGAATCAGGCCCCTTTCAAGGCTTGCCCTGCACTGCGATGGGGTGAGGTCCGTGCGTGCCGTCTGCCGTGAGGAAGCCGGGCAGCGTCCCCGACGGTGCCGAGGCCGGGGTGCAACCGGGCATCCGCGCATCCTGCGCCCTGTTTGATCGATATATTGGCTTGAAGGGTCGCCGGGAAGGATCAGGCCCTCGTTCGTAGAGCGTCTCCAGGACGCGCGAGTGTTGCGGTCCTGATGCGCGGCAACTGACGATCTTGTTGGCGAAGGTATCCCGCACAACGGCGACGCGGGCGCCCGCCTGCGAGGTCGGGACATAGGTGACGCTCACCGGTTCCCCGTGGGGCGATTTGCATCGCCGTAACCGCCCGGAATGGCCGGTTCACACGCGCCGCCGGGCGAACTCCGGCTATGTCCATTGCCCGGCAGACCGGCCCGACCCCACAGAGCTCTCGATGTTCTTTGATAAAGTCGATCCTTTCCGAAACCGACGGTCGCGCTCTGCCGCGCGGCGCGGCAGTCCCCGCCTGCGGTGATGAGAGCGGGAGCAAAATATGCCTTTGCCACAGGCACTTGGGCCATTGGTGTTCCCTTGTTCAGGACCTCACTGGCCTGCCGGAACTGGCGGTTCTCGCGCTTAAACGCCCCGATCCGATCCCCCTCAGCGGCCCTCATACCATCTCGCTGTCCGCTGTCCGTTTCAGCCCGCCGACCCCACGCCGACAGCATATCCGGCCGACAAACACCCTTCAGGGCAATCGGTTTGATCACAGCAGACTGGCTGTCACACGCGCCCGGATGTTCAGACAGCAGCCACCCAGCACGCGCACGTTGCAGGTGAAGACCCGTTTCCACATTTGACCCTCTCCAAAACCCCAAACCCCTACGTCCAAGGCTCCGCTAAACAAACGCCGGGGCAAAGCGCCCAAAGACGGAAGTCTGCATCAAGTTCAACTAAAGTTTGAGCTTTGAAAATGGTTGTCACCACGGGATGCGTTAAGTGCTCCGAAAGGACTCCGATATAAACAATTCTGTAATTTTTGTGACCTGATGCGTTCTGTATCCTCCCCAAGACCACCAAATCAAAGGACTCCGCAATGCCGCCTGTGAAAAAATCCAAATTGCAGACCAACCCGCTCAACAGCCTACTTGTGAAATGCACATTTATGGTTGTGGTTTGTATTTTTGCTGTGGTTCTCAGCGTGGCCTATATGAGCAACCAGATGAAAGCCGAGCTGTCTAATGGTGCTTTGAGCGACCGCGCTGCGGAAGTCACTGGACTGCTTGCGATGCAGATGGGTGGCTCCATCAAATTCGGCAATACGGCGGCTGTCGGTGAACTTGTTGTTGGCGTCATGGAGGCGGCGGAACCGGATGCAACTGGCGCCGTCGTGATGAATTCGAATGGCGTCGTCTTGTATGAAGGCGGGAGCGAGGTCTTCAGTTCAGAAGAAGCGCAAGCTCTCGGCCAAACCGCTCTGGAAACGGGTCTACCTGCACTATCCGAAGATGGCTTGAGCAGTGCGCACCTCGCCGTATTTGGGGACGATAATGCGATAGCAGGCGTGGTGGTAACGAGTTGGAGTTCCGCGAGCCAACTGGCTCGGTTGGGAGAGCTTCAAAACCGCGCACTGATTGTGGGGATGGTCGTCATGGTCGTGGCCGTCGGATTCGCAGGATTTCTACTGCGCACTCAGATGTCGCAACCATTGGTTCGGCTGACAAACGCGATGGGATTCGTCGCAGAGGGCGACTATGCCACAACGATTCCCTATACCGGACGCGGCGACGAAGTGGGTCAGATGGCCCGCCGGCTGGACATTTTTCGGGACGCGCTCTCTGTGGCGAAAGAGGCGGAGCGCGAAAGCGCATTCAAGAGCGCAGCATTTGAAGGGTCGACGGCCCCTATGATGCTGGTAGACGAAGACATGGCGGTGATTTTCGTGAACCCCACCTGCGCCAATCTTCTCAACAAGTTGCAAGGGTGTTTGAAGGACGGATGGCCTGATCTCGAAAATGGGGACGTGCTGACCGCGAACCTTTCAAACTTTGGCGCGCTGAACCAACAGGTCGAGGACATTCGCAAACGAGGCGCCGCGGCGCTGCCAATATCGCACAAGGTCAAAATCGGCGAGTCTCTCGTAGAAATAAACGTGAATGCTGCACTGGACGATTCCGGGGAAATGATTGGTGCGGTCATTGAGTGGGCAGATAAAACAGAGGCTGCGCGGAACGCAGCGGTATTGCAGTCAATTGATGATGCACAGCTTAGGGTGGAATTCGATCCGACCGGTCATGTCATCGACACAAACCCAAACACGCGCGACATCCTGGTAGGGGACGAAAACGCCGTGTCAGACAGAACTCTCGCCGATCTCTTTGAAGGTATGGCGGACGGGTCTGTTTCGAGCGAGAAAACGCGCGCACAAATTCTTGACGGAGACCCTGTTTTTGGCCGCTTTTTGGTGAATCGCGGGGATGCAACCGAACCATTGATTTGGGAAGGAAATTTCGCGGCTGTCAGGTCCCCGGATGGGAGCTTGGACCGTACGATTTTCTTGGGCACGGACGTGAGCGAAAGCGCAAAAGCAGTCATTCTTTCAGAAAAGGAGCGTGCCCGCGTCTCTGAAGAGCAGCAGACCGTCGTCGAAGCTTTGGGTGTTGGACTGCAAGGTCTTTCAGAAGGGGACTTGTCATTCGAAATCTCTACTGATTTCTCTCCTGATTATGAAAAATTGCGGAAGGACTTCAACGCAGCAGTCCGCGCCTTGAAGGAAACTGTCGGGGCAGTCGTACATAACGCAGAATCCATTCGAAATGAAACTGGAGAGATTACTACCGCCGCCGATGATCTTTCGCGGCGCACCGAACAACAGGCTGCGACGCTTGAGGAGACCGCCGCTGCATTAGATGAACTTACCAGTTCAGTACGTTCAGCTGCGGAGGGCGCAGACGAAGCTTCTAGTATGTCGGCCGATGCGCAGGCGAATGCGGAGAAAGGTGGCGAGATTGCACGACAGGCTGTTCAGGCAATGGATGGGATCAAAACATCGTCCCAAGAAATATCCAAAATAACATCTGTTATTGACGACATCGCCTTCCAAACCAACCTTTTGGCTTTGAATGCCGGTGTTGAAGCGGCGCGTGCAGGCGAAGCTGGTCGTGGGTTCGCAGTAGTCGCGACTGAAGTGCGCGCGTTGGCACAACGTTCATCGGATGCTGCCAGAGAAATTAACACCTTGATTTCGAGTTCTGGTGAGCAAGTTGAGCAAGGCGTGGACTTGGTGGACAAAACCGGCGAGGCGTTGGCCGCGATCGTGGCTTCAGTTTCGGAAATTTCGAAACGTGTTTCAACGATTGCGACGTCTTCCCGTGAGCAGTCCTCCGGCCTGAACGAAATAAATACTGCGGTAAACGAACTCGATCACGTCACCCAACAAAATGCGGCCATGTTCGAAGAAACAACTGCGGCAAGTCACTCTCTGACGTCCGAAGCAGATTCGCTTTCTTCTGCTGTATCGCGGTTCAAGCTGGGTGATGACAAAGCGCCAAAACAGCCGAAGCCGGTTGCGACTGAAGGGAAAAAAGTTGTCACTAAGCCTGCTGCGCAAAAGACGGTGCACGGCAACACGGCCCTAGATGTCTCAGAAGATACCGGCACCGATCCCGGTTGGGAGGAGTTTTGAATGCCGACAGTTCCCAGATCGCAAAGGACTGACCTTAGTCACAAAAACGTGTGATGCGAAAGACTGCCATCCTGCAGAGCAATCAACTGCTGCGTAAACCCGAAAAGCGACTTTGCCACTCGTCGCGGTCCTCATCCGTTACTTTGGCAAAGAGTACTTCCGGAACAGAGAATCTGTGTCCGGATTGCAATCCGGACATGAACGTTTCGACATCGTCCGGCCAAATGGCATCTTTGATGTTCAGGCTTTTTAAAATTGACATGCTCGCGTCAGGTAAGAAAGGCTGCGATAGAACTGCAAACAAATGTGCAAAATTCAAACCAAGCTGCGTTTGCATGGCCGCTTTTTCGGGATCCTGTTTAAAAGTACTCCAAGGCGCCGCATGTTGCAGATACTCGTTGCCAATCACCCAAATTGCACGCAGTTCTTGCGCAGATTTTCTGACTTCCATTGCCTCCATAAGCGCTTCGTATTTTGCACAGCGTTCGGAAACTTCGCGGATGATTGAAATTTCATCGTCGCCATAAGGCACTCCAACAGGAACAGTTTCGCCAAATTTGGACCGGCAGAATTTCGTAATTCGACTTATGAAATTGCCCAGAACATCCGCCAAATCCTTATTTACAGAAATTTGGAAATTGTCCCAGGTAAACTCTGAATCGCTGCTTTCCGGCGCGTGGCTCAATAACCACCAGCGCCAATAATCTGCCGGCAGCAACTCAAGAGCCTGATCCATAAAGATACCGCGCCCTTGCGACGTGGAAAATTGACCACCATCATAATTGAGGTAGTTAAACGATTTCAAATGATCGACCATTTTCCATGGCTCTCCGGAACCGATCAAGGTGGTCGGGAAACTCAATGTGTGAAATGGCACATTATCCTTTCCCATAAATTGCGTGTAACGCACATCCTGAGCGCCCTTGTCGGTCCGCCACCATCTTTGCCACGCAGCGTCGTCAAGTGCATTTGCTTCGGCCCATTCCGCAGCGCATGCAATGTATTCGATTGGGGCGTCAAACCAGACATAAAACACCTTTCCTTCCATGCCCGGCCAGTCTTGATCGCCCCTGCGCACGGGAATACCCCAATCCAGATCCCGCGTGATGCCACGGTCTCGCAGCCCCTCGCCATCATGCAGCCACTTCTTGGCAATGGACGTCGTGAGCACGGGCCAATCCGATTTGGAATCGATCCAACGGTCTAGTTCTTCTTTCAAAGATGATTGGCGCAGGTACAAGTGTTTCGTTTTGCGCACTTCCAAATCTGTTGATCCGGAAATGGCGGAACGCGCATCGATCAAATCGGTGGGGTCCAATTGTTTGGTGCAGTTCTCACACTGGTCGCCACGCGCCTTGTCATAGCCGCAGTTCGGGCAGGTGCCTTCAATATAGCGATCCGGTAGAAACCGTTTGTCTTCAATTGAATATATCTGTTTCTCATCCACTTCATCAATCAGGCCCGCATCTGCCAGACGCCCTGCGAAATGTTGTGTGAGGGCATGATTCTGTGGGCTGGAAGACCGGCCGAAATGGTCGAAAGACAAACGAAAACCACGTGCAATTTCTGCCTGAACTGCGTGCATTTCGGCACAGTACTTGGCAACTGGTTTGCCCGCCTTGGCAGCAGCCAGTTCAGCGGGAGTACCGTGTTCGTCAGTAGCGCAAAGAAAAAGAACTTCATGCCCGCGCGCGCGCATGTAGCGGGCAAATAAATCCGCCGGCAATTGGCTGCCAATCAGATTGCCGAGGTGTTTAATCCCATTGATATAGGGAATGGCGGAGGTGATCAGGTGGCGCGCCATGGCAAAGCCTCTCGAAATTCTGCAACGACCCCCATGTAGCTTAGCTTTGGCGTGAGAGCCACGGTGAATCCTATGAACCAAACGGATATCTGCTTACTTGCGCGATTTTGCCCTGCTGCGTCGTGTCAAACGCCCGATTATAAAGGAAGTGCGTGGGGCATAAGTGTAGCGGGTGCGATCAGCGGGCGTCGGTCGTATGCGCATACGGGTCAGACCGAAGACAACCAATAATACATGGCCCGCTGCAAGCATCAGAAACAGAGCCTTTGGCCCGTAGCTTTCGATCAGAAGGGATGCAGCATAGGGCGCAGCAATTGCACCAACAGCAAAATAAAACATGAGCGCGGCTGACAGTTCGACGCGTTCGTCATCACTGGCAAAGTCATGCGCATGGGCTGCGGCGACTGAATAGATCGGGAAGGTTGTCAGGCCAAAAAGACCTGACGTCAACATGATGCCCAGAGTGCCGAAACCAGCGGCGTAAATGGTGATGAACGAACTGATGACGGCCGCAACCGAAAGCCAGATCAGCACCCATCTCCGGTCGTATTTGTCGGCAAGCCAACCGACGGGCAATTGCGCCAATGCACCGCCAAACACGAAGGCTGTGAGAAAATAAGCGATTTGATCGTTGCTTAAACCAACTTCAGAACCGTAGACCGGCCCGACCATACGAAATGATGCACTGGATAGAGCGGCCACCAGCACAGCTGCGGCGGCCAGAGGGGATCGCGCATGGGCGAGGCTGGGCCTGAGACGTGGAGATGCGGGCGTTTCCGGCTGACGAACTGTGGTGAGGGTCAGCGGCAAAAGTGCCGCGCAACACACAATCGCCAAAAGATTGTAGGATATGTAGGACGCGGGCTCCAGGATGCCGATGATCATTTGTGCGGCCATTGACCCCGTCATATCGACAACCCGGTATACGCCCATGGCGCGACCACGTGTTTGATTTGTGACTTTTGCCTGAAGCCAGGCTTCAATTATTGTGTAACAACCTGCCACGCACATGCCGGACGCTACGCGCATCAGAGCCCAGGCATAAGCGTCGATGACCAGCATGTGGCTCATCAAACCAATCGCCCCTGCGGCGGCAAAGGCGGCAAAGGCGCGCGAATGCCCGACGCTGCCCATCAGGCGCGGCGCCCACCAACACCCGAAAAAGAATCCCAGAAAATGCGCTGAGCCCAGCAGACCGATCTCCTGTTTGGTGAAACCGAGCACGAGGCCGGACAACGCATCCAGCGGGCCGACACCCCCGGAGGACAGTTGCAACAGGATCACGGACAAAAAGAGGGCGGCAAATGAAATCAGGAGGCGCATGACAGCATCACGCATACCTTGTTCAATTTGCAGGCCTATCGGATATTCGACAAAAGGCGTCGTTTTTAGCTGCGCGCGCG
Source organism: Paracoccaceae bacterium (assembly GCA_033344815.1). Classification (NCBI taxonomy): domain Bacteria; kingdom Pseudomonadati; phylum Pseudomonadota; class Alphaproteobacteria; order Rhodobacterales; family Paracoccaceae; species Paracoccaceae bacterium. The sequence goes on from JAWPMR010000001.1 coordinate 4,767,596, forward strand.
AATTTCTGCAAAAATGTCGAGATCGACAGGGTCATCGACAAGTTTTGGGTATCCTGTTGCGCCAAACCGGGCACGGCTCAGGGTGCCTTTTAGGCTGATGTTCAGAACGGAGAGGTCGTTGGCGGCGGTCCCTGCCGGGCGGGTGAGTTGGGCGGCCAGTCGCAATGGATTTGTGACCCCGCGCAATGTGAGATTTCCTTCAATCTGGGCTCCGTCGGAAATGCGGTTGCTTGCACCTAAAATGATTCTTGTTGATTTAAATCGCACAATTGGGTGGTTTTGCGCGTCAAGGACCGAAGGGCTGAGCAGGGCTTGTGTGACAAATACCAATCCAGCCTTGGCTTGCCGGATGTCTGTGGTGACATCTGCGCTGGAGGCCGCGAGGTTGCGCGTGTCGACTCGAATGTCTGCTGTTCGGACGGGTACGGTCCCTGTTTGTGTATTCCCGCTCAGTTTGAAGCTGAAGGCTACTCGCGAATTATTTGTGACGAGATCATAAGGCGTGGCCGCGGCCAGCCCTCTTGTCGCCCAACTGGCGATGCCGGCGGAAATCAACAAGCGGCGAGAAATGAGAAGTGGCATAACAGCAATATTCCCTGGGATAACGTTACACATAGGCGATTAAATCAGTTTGCCAATCCGGTCACGCGGGTTTGATCTCGGGCGAGGCGTTTGCATGCGGGCGGTGAATGTCCCAACCCTGCCGGGGTGCGGTGCGAGCGCGTAATCTCTCCAGCCGCCATGCTTCGGGGCCTCTGGCATGTGACGGGCAGAGTTGCCAGCGAGTCTCAACCCCCGCAGCGCCGCCGGCACCCGGGGTCAGCAGCAGCCCCAAAGGCGCATATCGCCCCTCAACCATACCGGTTTCCGCAGCCAGATGCATTCGACGCACCTGTGTCAAACCCGGCAGACCGGGCAAATCCGCCACCGCCAGAGCCACCGCACCTGCCCGCAGGATCTCTTCCATTGTCCACAGGACGTCTTCGGGGCGACGGGGATAGACAAAGATCAGCCGTGCAGGATCAATCCAGCTGGCAACCCCATCACAATGTAATTGCTCCTGCACCCACGGTGGGGTCACCCAGATCACCGGACCTTGGGTCCGGGCCGCAACCCAAAGCGCCAGCGTGCGCCGTGCAGTGCCGCAGGCTTCATGAACACGCGACTGTGCCAGTTTCAATTGTGGTGCTGAAGGCAGCAACGCAAGGGCAGGGCCGGTGGGTTCAGGGCGGCGCGTCAGAAGCGGGGTAAGTGCAGACATTTAAAAACTGTATAGAGTTCTTGCTTTGTTCTCAATCGTGAGTTTTATGTTTCTATACCTTTTTTGCGATAAAGCGGCTTGCAGACACGACGGGTCAAGGTAGTGTGCCCTGAATGCGCGAAAGGAATATTCAGAAATGAAGATGAACAAGCTCGGACGCACGACGATTGAAGTATCAGAGTTCTGTCTGGGCTCGATGACATGGGGCACACAGAACACCGCTGATGATGCACATGAACAGATAGATCGCGCGCTGGATGCGGGCATCAATTTCATTGACACCGCCGAGATGTATCCGGTCAATCCGATCAGTGAAGAAACCGTAGGGCGCACCGAGCGGATCATCGGATTGTGGTTCGAACGTGATATGCGACGCGATGACGTCGTTCTGGCCACGAAACATTCCGGCGAAGGGCTGGCTATTGTGCGCGATGGCGCGCCCATTTCATCCAAGACAATTGCCGAAACGGTTGAGGGGTCCTTGCGCCGCCTCAAGACTGATTACATCGATCTGTATCAGTTTCACTGGCCGAACCGTGGCAGCTATATGTTCCGCAAGAACTGGACATACGACCCGTCCGGGCAGTTGATGCTCGACACCCAGAGTCATATGGAAGATGCGCTTGGGGCGCTTCAGGACGAGGTAAAACGCGGCACCATCCGCTCCTTTGGTCTCAGTAACGAAAGCGCCTGGGGCACGGTCAAATGGCTGGAGGCGGCAAAGCGTGTGGGAGGGCCCCGTGTCGCTTCGGTACAGAATGAGTATTCTTTGATGTGCAGGTTGTACGATACCGACATGGCGGAGATGAGCCTTCAGGAAGATGTGCCGCTACTGGCGTTTTCGCCCCTTGCTGCCGGGTTGCTGACCGGCAAATATCAGGGCGGTAAGGTTCCGGGAGGCTCTCGCATGTCGCTGAGTCCAGAAATAGGTGGACGCAAGACAGATCGCGCCTTTGAGGCCGTGGACGCTTATCTGGATATCGCAAAACGTCATCGGCTTGATCCGACGCAAATGGCTCTGGCCTGGTGCAAGACACGGCCTTTCATGGGCTCCATCATTTTTGGTGCAACAACCATGGAACAATTGGAAACCAGTCTTGGTGCGATTGACCTTGATCTCAGTGATGAGGTGTTGGCCGAGATCGACGCGGCACATCGCCAACACCCGATGCCTTACTGAACGTCAACAGTCAGATACACCACGTCGATGAAAGCCCGGTTTTCTTGACACATGGTGCTCACGCCAGATGCGCCGGTCTGTGCCGGGCTGCTTTTGAGCGGCCATCTTGATCGTTACCACATCCGCATGACGTCCAGACGCCCAAGAGGCACTATGACGCCATTGTCCTGGATGTTGGGACTGTATCTGGAGACTGCGTGCCAATTCATCTGCGTGCCCGCGCTCTTGATTGAGCGCTGAACAAACAAAGGCTTGAACAATCCCGGTGTTTTCCCTCCATTGGGCTTTACATTAGCGCGATTCAAGCAAGCGCCGTTCAAGTGTTGCGGCGACCCGCAAGGAGGAAAACATGCCACTGACCATGAGCAATGAGGTTTTTATCACCTGTGCCGTGACCGGATCGGGGAGTACCCAGGACCGCAGCCTGCATGTGCCCCGTTCACCGCAACAGATCGCCGAAAGTGCCGTCGCCGCTGCCAAGGCAGGCGCCGCCATCGTCCACTGTCACGTGCGCGATCCGGACACCGGCACGCCGAGCCGTGACCTCGCGCACTACCGTGAAGTGACCGACCGCATCCGCGAAGCAGATGTCGATGTGGTGTTGAACCTTACAGCGGGCATGGGGGGGGATATGGTTTTTGGCGACACTGAAAATCCATTGCCGTTGAAGACCGAGGGCACGGATATGATCGGTGCCAAAGAGCGTGTTGCGCATTTGGCGGAATGCCTGCCTGAAATTTGTACCCTGGATTGCGGCACGATGAATTTTGCCGAGGCAGATTACGTGATGACCAACACTCCGGGCATGTTGACTGCGATGGGGAGTATGATCACGGATCTTGGCGTTAAGCCCGAGATCGAGGCGTTTGACACCGGGCATCTCTGGTATGCAAAACACCTTGTTGCGGAGGGGGTTTTAGAGGCTCCCGCCTTGGTGCAATTGTGCATGGGCGTGCCGTGGGGGGCACCGAATGACCTCAACACATTTATGGCAATGGTGAACAATGTTCCGCCAGACTGGACGTTTTCCGCCTTTTCGCTCGGACGCCATCAAATGGCATATGTGGCCGCCGCTGTTCTGGCAGGCGGTCATGTGCGTGTTGGTCTAGAAGACAATCTTTGGCTTGATAAAGGTGTTCTGGCTGAAAACTGGCAATTGGTGGAACGCGCGGGAACCATAATTGAAAACATGGGCGCGCGTGTCGTTGGGGCGAAAGAGGTCAGAAAGAAACTGGGGCTTACCAAGCGCGCCCGCAAGCCATGACCCGCCTTTGGCGCGTTGCAACTCCACCGGAAAAAGGCCTGCGCGTGGCACGCGTGCTTGCCTGTTTCTGTATCCTGAGTGCCTGCGCCCCTTTCCCGGGATCAGAACAGGGGGCGTACCGTGATTTGGACGCGCCCATTGGTGCCACCACGCGATTTGATCCGGTCCGATTTGCCGGGGATTGGGTTTTGGTCTCCCGCTTCGGCTCAGCTGTGGAAGGGCGCGTGGGTTTCACACATGACGCTCAGCAAAACACGATGACGCTCTCCAGCAACGTCATTCCTGAACATACAGGCACCTATGACATCGCAGGCGTTGGCATTTTGCAAAGCCAGCGCGGCGGGGATGACCCGCTGATTGTCATGTGGGTTGACGAAGGCTTTCGCACTGCGGTCATCGGAACAGAAAACGGTGATTTTGGCGCAATACTGAACAGAAAGAGAGACATACCGGCGGATCGTGCGGTAGCAGCGCGTGAGGTGTTGGGTTTTTACGGCTGGGACATCAGCAAATTGCAGAGGACAAAGCCATGACAAAGACGGCGGCGATGATAGGCGGTGGTGTGATTGGCGGCGGGTGGGCCGCGCGGTTTTTGCTGAACGGCTGGAATGTTCAGATCTTTGATCCTGACCCACAGGCCGCCCGCAAAATCGATGAGGTTCTGGCGAATGCCCGCAAGTCTTTGCCGGGTCTTTTGGATGTGGCGTTACCTTCCGAGGGCGCGATGAGTTTTCACGATACAATTGCTGAGGCCGTGATGGGCGCGTCGTGGATCCAGGAAAGCGTGCCGGAAAGGCTAGAGATCAAGCATGCAGCTTTCGCGGAGGTTCAATCCTATTGTGATGCAGGCGCAGTCATTGGATCATCCACCTCTGGTTTCAAACCGTCTGAGTTGCAGCAAAACGCAAAACATCCCGCACAGATCATGGTCTGTCATCCGTTCAATCCGGTGTATCTGCTGCCTCTTGTCGAGGTGGTGACAACGTCAGAAACCGATCCGAACATGATCCAGACGGCGAAATCCATTTTGACAAGCATTGGCATGCATCCGCTGCATCTGAAAAAGGAAATCGACGCCCATGTGGCGGACCGGTTTCTGGAGGCTGTCTGGCGCGAAGCGCTTTGGCTGGTCAAGGACGGGATTGCCACGACCGAGGAGATTGACGACGCCATCCGGTATGGGTTTGGCATCCGCTGGGCACAAATGGGCTTGTTTGAAACTTACCGGGTCGCGGGAGGGGAAGCCGGCATGAAACACTTCATGGCGCAGTTCGGCCCTGCCTTGAAGTGGCCATGGACCAAGCTGATGGACGTGCCCGAATTCACCGATGAACTGGTCGATTTGATCGCAGGGCAGTCTGATGCGCAATCAGGGCATCATTCGATCCGGGAGTTGGAACGGATCCGGGACAATAATCTGGTTGCAATGATGCGCGCGCTCAAAGCTCAGGATTGGGGGGCAGGGGCATTGCTGGCGGCTCAGGAAAGGTCGATCCGGGCGGGGTCTGCATTAGGTCAAAGCGCTGCTGACGTGACCGACCCTGCGGCACCTGTGTTGACGATTCACCGGGCCATACCACTGGATTGGACAGATTATAACGGTCACATGAACGAGGCGAAGTATCTTCAGGCTTTCGGGGACGCCACAGATCGCTTCATGGAGCTGATCGGGTGTGACGCCGCTTATATTGCATCGGGCGGCAGCTATTTTACGGCGGAAACACACATCCGGCACATAGACGAGGTCCACGCCGGCGCGATTATTGAGATACGCACGCGTGTTCTGGGAGGCGGCGGCAAAAAAATGCACCTGTGGCACGAGATGTATGAGGGAGACCGTCTACTGGCCACGGGCGAGCATTTCCTGCTTCATGTCAGCCTCCAGACCCGGCGCCCCTCCGATGCAAGCCCCGCGATTGATTCCGCATTGCGCAGGTTTATCGATGCGCAGTCCGATTTGCCGCGCCCAGAGGGGGCAGGGCGCAGCGTTGGCGCGCCGCGATAAGGAATGGCCTGATCATTGCGCTTGCCGCGTAAGCATTACCGATCAGGAGATTTGGCTTTTGTCCAATAGTCAAAGACGGGATTGCGCGCGACGCTAATTCTCGCGAAAGCTCGCCCCAGACACTGTCGCAGAAAGCTGTGAGCCAGGTCGTGCCCAACATCTCTCTGGTCTTGGGAGCGCGGCGGGTCAGGTCAAGCTATCGCGGTGAGATCACGCACATGCTGTCGGCGTTCCGACAACCCTGCCAGATGCCAAAGGGATACCCTGGAAAACCGCGTTTTTATCATGTCAAAAGGCCCTTGGCGCCCGGAAGTATCGCAAGAATGACCGCTCCCCGGATATCGGCTCACATATTCACGGGAGATGGTCATAATACCGGACCTGAGTTTTCCCTCTGGTGGTGGCCCGGTATTTTCGGCAAGAGAACGCATGGACTTTCCAATGATTGATCTGTGGGTATTTGTAAGCTTCGCCGCAGCAGCGTTTCAAACGCTTCGTTTTATGCTGCAAAAAATGTTGGCGCGCGCGACGTTATCGCCAACAGGCGCCACCTTTGCTCGTTTTTTTTACTCTGCGCCTTTGGTTGCCCTGATCGTTGCGATCTACATGGCGCAGACCGATCAGGCCCTGCCATCCCTGTCCCTTGGTTTCTGGGCGTATGGTCTGAGTGGCGGTCTGGCGCAGATTATCGCAACGATATGTGTGGTTACCCTGTTTAACTCCCGCAATTTCATCGTCGGCGTGGCGTTGATGAAAACCGAAGTGATTCTTTCTGTCGTCATTGGCTTGATCCTTCTGGGGGAAGGCGTCAGTTGGCCTGCCTTCGGTGCGATCGCGCTCGGCTTGGTGGGCGTCTTACTGTTGTCGACCCCGCCTGAGATCGCAGGGTGGCGCTGGCAGGACATGTGGAATCGCGGCGTCGGACTTGGCCTCGCGTCGGGCACGCTTTTTGCCGTGTCCGCCGTATCTTACCGTGGCGCGTCTTTGGAACTTGCGGTGCAGGACCCCGTATTGCGGGCCGGTGTCACGCTGTCTGCGGTGACGGCGTCGCAGATGATTGGCATGGGGCTGTGGTTGTTGTGGCGGGACGCGCCGCAAATCTCGGCCGTCTGGCGCGCGAGACGTGTTGCGGGTTGGATCGGTTTGTTGTCGATGGGAGGGTCCTATGGCTGGTTTTTGGCCTTTACCCTGCAAACCGCCGCCTATGTGAAGGCAGTGGGGCAGGTGGAGCTGGTCTTGAGTTTACTCGCGTCCGTACTGTTTTTTCGCGAAACACCCAGTCGACGTGAACTTGCGGGAATGGTGGTGCTGTGCATCTCGATTATGGCCCTCATTTTGCTGATTTAGTACTTCTTCAAACCATAAATTCAAAAGAATTGATTGCCTTTCGCGACCGCGATCACATCGGCATTTCGTGCCCGCGCAAGCGCAAGAACAAGTTTTCTTCGTCGTTGTTCTTGAAAAATGGAACACTGCCCGGCGCGCTTGGGTCGCCGAGCCGTCCTTCGACTTCTGCCAGAACGACTTCGGTGATAAACGGCATATCAAAAGCCCGCGCGTCTCTGAGGGGAACCCATTGCAGGTGGGAAAGCTCATCGGATGCGGCTGAAAAGTCATCCAGATCTGACGCAACCATTTCACCGTCCACCAAAAAGAACCTTGCATCAAAACGACGCGGACGCCCTGGCGGCGTCAGGGCGCGAAATACGAACTGCAGGTCGGACGCATCGGGAATATGGCCGGTCTTGGCAAAACTTGTCCAGTCGGGCGGCGGTGTATCCCAACTGCCCGGTTTACCAAGCACGAGACCGGTTTCTTCCCATAGTTCGCGAACCGCAGCGACGCTTAAAGCGTGGGACATATCGGATGTGGAATCCTCGAGCAGACGGCTCGCGCAGGGTTCACTTACCTTTCCCGCAACGGGCACCCGTGCATCACCTGCATCCACCGCGCCGCCGGGAAACACGAATTTATTGGGCATAAAGGCCGCTTTTGCGCCGCGTTGACCCATCAAAATGCTCGGATTGCTTGAGCGATCGCGCAAAACGATCACCGTTGCCGCATTCCGTATCGCGGTTTTGTCAACCGCACCAGTATCCGTCATGTGGCAGCCCTTTGTATCACGGGGCCTTGGGTTCGGTCAGGTTTCTGTGCCAAAACCACCCATGCGGCGCGCCCATTGATATCCCACAATAGCCCCTTTCAGTCTTGGCAAGAGATAAAGCGATAGACCGACGCAGCCAACCGAAAAAATGGTAAACAACGTGAGCGGTTCGGGGCGCCAGGTCACAAAGGCGAAATGCAACAGCGGCGCCATCAGATGTCCGACAATCAATATCGTCAAATAGGCCGGGCCGTCATCAGCCCGGTGATGCTTAAGATCCTGGCGACACACGGAACAGGTGTCATTCACCTTCAGATAGGACTTCAGCAACGGCCCACTGCCGCATTTGGGACATTTGCGCCGCCACCCGCGTAACATTGCGCTTTTGGTGTTGCGCGCAACGGGTTGGTCCGCGCTCGTCGCGGGTGCGTGGATCATTCCTGTGTCTTGTTGCATCGCATCATTCATGGCGCGGTCCTTCCGTTCAGCGCTTACTTGCGCCTTTCTTCAACCAATTGAAAGCTTGCCGTTTGCCGCTGCGGCGGGATGTCGCGAAATACCGCTTGAAATATTTTCGACGGAAAGTGGAAGGGCCTGCGTTAAACAGATGTCCAACCCGAAAAGGGGAAACTAAGTGGGCAAGGTTTTAAGGAGTAGAATGATGAAGAATACAGTGTTTATTGGTCTGGTCGCAGCGACAGCAATTGCGATTGCCGGAAGTGCAGCAATGGCCCGGGGTGACCGCCATGGCGCACCTGTCGCGTTCGAAACACTTGATGCCAATGCGGACGGCGCGATCACGCCGGAAGAAATGCAGGCTGCACGCGCGCTGAGAATGTCGACAGTTGATACCAATGGTGACGGCTTTTTAACTCTTGAAGAACTTGAGGCTGGCGCGGCGGAGCGGGCAAAATCCCGCGCAGGCAAAATCATGGAACGGCTTGACACGAATGAAGATGCAAAGCTTTCAGCTGAGGAGTTGGAAAAGCCGGAAAGGGCTGACCGTCGCTTCAATCGTGTTGATGCGGATGGGGATGGTGAGATTACAAAGGCAGAGTATGACTCTGCCATGAGCAAAATGAAAAAGCGTCACGGCCATCGGGATGCGGATTGATATCCTAATAACAATAACGTTGAGGCGCACCTTGTCTGGTGCGCCTTGGCATATTAGCGATGTTCGGGATGGAAATGCCGTCACAGGACCTTTCACAGCTCAGCGACGACGCTCTTTTGGTCTTGTATGCCAATGGAGATCGCTCTGCCGCGCCGCTTCTGACGTCACGCCTTTTGACGCGGGTTCTGGCGCAGGCGCGTTATATGCTGAGTGATGCCGCTGAGGCCGAAGATGTGGCGCAAGAAGCCATGTTGCGTTTGTGGCGTATCGCGCCGGACTGGAGGCAAGGCGAAGCACAGGTGACGACCTGGCTCTACCGGGTGGTTGCCAATCTTTGCTTGGACCGGTTGCGTAAAAAACGCTCAAAGGGCTTGGATGAGATAGCGGAACCCGCAGATCCAGCACCGAGTGTCGCCCAGAATATGCAGGAGCGCGCACGCGGTGACGCGTTGCAAAATGCGCTGGACCAATTGCCGGATCGCCAGAAGCAAGCGATTATTTTACGGCATATTGAAGGGTTACCAAATCCGCAGATTGCCAAAGTTATGGATATTTCGCCGCGCGCAGTTGAAAGCCTGACAGCGCGAGGCAAGCGCGCGCTTGCTGCTATATTGGCAGGGCGGCGGGCAGAATTGGGGTATGAAGATGAAGCAGAATGAAAAATCGGAGATGGCTGCTGTTGAAGCCTTGCTGGCCGTGGCGCGCGATGACCCTGCGAAGGTGCCGGATGCGTTAGTCACGAGAGTTCTGGCGGATTCTGAAAAAGTGCAACCTGCGCCACGGGCTCATGGCCAAAAAAAGTCGCATCTTATGACGCGATTAAAAAATCTCGTTGGGGGTTGGCAAGGGTTGGGCGGATTGGCTGCAGCCACGTGCGCGGGCGTCTGGATCGGTTTGAGTCCGCCGGAAGCCATGCCAGACGCGGGCGCGCTTCTGTTGGGCTATGAAGTTGCCGAATTTACATCAACGACGGCCGAATTGACCAGCTTTGGCTGGGATGCGGAAGAGGGTTAGAGACATGACTGAAAAACCGGAGTCCAATCAAAAACTGCCTCGTCTCTATAAGATTGCGCTTGGGGTTTCGCTGGCCCTCAATCTGGCTGTTGCGGGATTGATAGGCGGCGCGGCGCTGCGCTTTGGTGAAGACGCGCGGGGCGGTTTGCGGTCTGCGGGTCTGGGCGCTTATGGGTTGCCTTATATGTTGGCCTTGCCCAAAGAAGAACGACGACAGGTGATGAAAGCCGTTCGCTCCGATCACAAAGGCCCTGTGCCAGATCGCGCGGCACGGCGCGCGCTTTACGCGGCAGTTTTGTCGGATTTGCGCGCTGAGCCCTTCGACATTGAAGCCCTCTCCGGAGCTCTGAACACGCAGGCTGAGACAACGATTGCGGTCCAGAAATCTGCGCAAACGGCATGGTTGGCCGTGGTTGCACAAATGAGTGATTCTGAGCGCGCGGCATATGCCGATGACATAGAAGACGTGTTGCGGCGTGGTCCGCGTCGTAAGAAATAGCCAAACGGTCGCTCTGCGCGATTACAATGGGGTCAAGCCGCCGGCCGGTTGAGGTTGACCTGATTGCGTCCCTGCATTTTTGCCGCGTAAAGCGCCTTGTCTGCTGCATCCAGAAGGATGTTGGCATCCTGCTGTGGCGCGGGTTGTTGGGCGGTGCGCAGGCCCCCCAAAGTGACGCCGATGGATATGGTCACTTTTATCAACTCACTGCTGCCGGGAATATGGAAACCGCGTCCGCCGATTTTGCGACACAGCCGACTGGCCGCGGCGCGCGCCTCTGTCATCGGGGTCGCGGGCATCACGATCAAAAATTCCTCACCACCGATTCTGGCAATGAGATCAACGCCCCGCAGATTATCGCGCAGTCGCTTTGCGGTTTCGATCAGAACGGCGTCTCCTGAGGCATGGCCATAGTGGTCATTGATCTGTTTGAAGTGATCCAGATCGGCCACCATCACCGCAAAACTACGTCCGGTTGCGGCGGAATGTTCAGCGACGCGCGCCAGATGCGGCATTGCGTAGCGTCGGTTGTGCAGCCCGGTAAGTGGGTCAGAAACCGCGGCCTTTAGGCCTGTACGCACCGTCGCGCGCAACTGATCCGCGATGCGTTTACGACGCAGCATTGCTTTGACACGCAGGGTGAGTTCCAAAGGTTCAAAACCATCCGTCATCAAGTCATCTGCCCCAAGATCAAGCGCATAGGCGCCAAGCCCAGGGTCGGGGCGCGCTTGCAGGACGAGAATGCCCGCGTGACGCGTGATGGCTGTCGCGCGGATTGCCGCCAGCAACCGCAGCACGTCGCTGGTGGACGTGTCATCCTCCGAAAGAGCGAGAATGAAAACGTCGGGAACCTTATCTGGCGACAGATCCCGCAAAGCCGTTTCAGGTGCAGCAAAATCCAGGGTCGTGCGCAACTTCGGGCGCAGGGTATTCACCCAGTTGTGTGCAAGCTGCGCGTCGGTTCCAACCAGCACGGCACGGCCAGCAGGGCCAAATTCAAGCGGTTCTTCTGCAAAACCGAGGGCTCTTGAGGTATCGTCGCGCATTTGCCATTCCGCCGCTGTGTTGTGGGCGCGGATCAGACTGCGAACGCGCGCCAAAAGAAGGGTGTCATCAATTGGTTTCAGCATGACATCCTGAACACCGGCCTCGAGCGCCTTGAGGCGCGTGTTAGAATCGGGCCTGCACCCGACGACCATCATCGGGATTGCGCGGGTTTGCGGGCTGCGCTTGAGGCGACGGCACAACTCGGCCGCATCGCAATCCGGAAGCGCCATTGCCGATATGACGAGGTCAGGATCATGTCTCAAAGCTGCAACGCAGGCCTCATCCGCCGTCGCCGCATGAACAACTTCATAGAAAGCTGACGCCAGTTTGACCTTGAGAACGATGCGATTTGTTGAGATCGCGTCTACTATGAGAATTTTGCCCTGCACGCTTTTTGCGTCCTTTTCTGGGGATGTTTACCGCTGATCGACATTGCGCCGAATTTGGTTAACAAAGGGTTTCGAGTTTGCGGCAAATTATGGACAGATTATCATGATCACGCGGGAGTCCGCCGAGGTGCTGGCATTGCAGGTGTTGGGTTGGTTGGCGGGCAACGAAGAGTTGCTCCCAGTGTTCCTGGGGGCGAGCGGCGCTTCCCAACAAGATGTGCGCAATGGTGCGCAAGACCCTGTTTTTCTGGGCTCTGTACTTGATTTTGTCCTGATGGATGACGCGTGGGTTGTGGAAGCCTGTGACGCGATTGGAGCGCCGTATGGCGCGCTTTTTGAGGCGCGACAGACCTTGCCCGGCGGAGAACAGGTCAACTGGACATGAGTGAAATCAAGGGTGTTCTTTTTGACAAGGACGGCACTCTATTTGATTTTGCGACCACATGGGAATCCTGGGCTGCGGCGTTTTTGGATCGCTTGACGGAAGATCGCGCCTCGGCTGTGCGACTGGGGGCACAGATTGGATTTGATTATGGCGCCCGCCGTTTTGAAAAAGACAGCATTGTCATTGCCGGAACCCCAGGCGAAGTAGCGCAAGCGCTTTTGCCGGCTATGGCAGGATATTCACATGCGCAAGTTGTGGATCTTTTAAATGAAGAAGCCGCCAAAGCACCACAGGCCGAAGCGGTTCCGCTGGCACCGTTTTTGTCGGGTCTCATCGACAGCGGCTTGCGGCTCGGTGTGGCAACCAACGACGCCGAAGCGCCTGCACGCGCTCATCTGGAATCGGCTCAAATTATTGACAAATTTGACTTCATCGCCGGGTTTGACAGTGGTTACGGTGCCAAACCCGGCACCGGGCAAATGCTCGGCTTTGCAAAAGCAATAAACACGGATCCACGGGCGATTGTTATGGTAGGTGACAGCCGTCACGATTTGATAGCGGGACGCGCGGCCGGGATGCGCTGCGTCGGGGTCTTGACCGGTTTGGCAGAGCGTGACGTCTTGGCGCCGCTTGCCGACGCCGTTTTTGACGATATTGGCTTTTTGCCGGAGTGGCTCGCGGCGCTGAGAGTTTGACGCTTTGGTGCCACTGCACACTCCCTTCGTGTAAAAGCGACTGAATTCGTCGCGAATGAGACGGCCATAGGTTTCAACCTCTGCACTTTATGGATCAATCGACGCAGAGAAGGGTTGAATTAATGGCCGAAGTGAAAAGCAAACGCAGAACCCGGAGCGGCGGTCGTGCGGGAGCCGCCACCCGGCGCGGTAGTGCTGTCATCGAACAAATGCCGTGGAAACCGCCTGTAAACATTGACCGTCCCACGGAGCCGCTGTCGCCCGAAGGCGTTGAGGCGATACACGATGGTGCGATGCGTATCCTCGAAGAGGTCGGTGTCGAGTTCCTCAATCACGAAGCCCTCGAAGTCCTGCGCAAAGCAGGGTGTTTAGTGGACGGTGAAAACGTGCGCATGGGGCGTGACTTTGTGATGGAGTGGATTGCGCACGCGCCCTCTCAATTCACCCTGACACCGCGAAATCCTGACCGGGCGATTACCATCGGTGGTAAGAATCTGGTGTTTGGCAATGTGTCATCACCGCCCAACTATTGGGATATGGAGCGCGGCACGAAAGTTCCTGGCACCCGCGAAATGTGTCGTAATCTGCTCAAGCTGACACAATACTTCAATTGTATCCATTTTGCGGGCGGATATCCGGTGGAGCCCGTGGATTTGCATGCCTCCGTGCGCCATCTGGATGTTCTGTATGACAAGTTGACCCTGACCGACAAAGTCATGCATGCTTATTCGCTTGGCAAAGAGCGGGTCGAGGATGTGATGGAAATGGTGCGTATTTCGCAAGGCCTGTCACATGAGGAATTTGACGCAAGCCCCAGATTATACACGAATATAAATTCGACCTCGCCGTTAAAGCATGACATCCCGATGCTGGACGGATGGATGCGCATGGCGCGCCGCGGGCAGGGGCTGGTCGTCACGCCGTTTACTTTGGCGGGCGCGATGGCACCGGTCACAATGGCTGGTGCCGTGGCGCAATCACTGGCCGAATCCCTCTGTGCGGTCGTTTTGGCGCAAATCATCAACCCCGGATGCCCCGTTGCCATTGGGACGTTTACGTCCAACGTCGATATGAAATCCGGCGCGCCTGCTTTTGGCACGCCAGAATACATGCGCGCCACGCAGATGACCGGGCAACTGTGTCGATTCTATGGCTTACCGATGCGTTCAAGTGGCGTTTGCGCCGCCAATGTGCCGGACGGACAGGCAATGTGGGAGACGTCCAACAGTTTATGGGCGGCGGTGCAGTCTGGCACGAATATGGTGTATCACGCGGCAGGCTGGTTGGAAGGCGGGCTTATCGCGAGCCCGGAGAAATTTATTATGGATTGCGAAATACTTCAGCAAATCCAGAGGTATATGGATCCTGGCATCACGGCGACAGGGCCGGACGAAATTGCTTTGGATGCGATTAAATCCGTCGGCAATGCGGGTCATTTCTTTGGTATTCAACACACGCAAGATCGTTACACGACCGCGTTTTACCAGCCGTTCCTGAGTGATTGGAAAAACTATGAGGGTTGGGAAGTTGCTGGAGCGGTTTGGACACCGGAGCGCGCGCATCTGATGTTCAAGGATATTATCGGCAGTTTTGAAGCGCCCAAAATGGACGAGGCAATCCGCGAAGAACTGGCAGATTTTGTCGCGCGGCGTAAAGCCGAAGGAGGCGCGCCGACGGATTTCTAGCCCGCACCAGAAGCTTTCATAATCATTACAATTGAAAGTATTGGATATATCTTAACAGATTACGTGCATTCCTTAGGGACGTATGCGAGCGAGGCGTTCATGCACGGGCTGGTTAATCGAGCAATACAGGGTTTTGTCATCGACTGCTATGGTACTGCGCAGTGGAATGCCGCGACGCGCCGTGCAAAAATCGGCGTCACACATTTTGAAGCCATGTGGGTCTATGATGACGCGCTAACGCCAAGTATTCTGGCAGCAATTTGTGACGTGCTGGACCGGCCGTATGATGAATTGATGGAAGATATTGGTAGCTATCTGGTGTCTCATCCAAATTTGAAAGCGCTCCGGCGTCTTCTTCGTTTCAGTGGTGTAAATTACGTTGAATTCCTGCATTCCTTGGATGATTTACCCGACCGGGCGCGATTGGCTGTGCCCGAACTTGAGTTACCGCGGCTGGAATTGCGCGAACACAGCCCAAGCCGGTACAGTTTGCAATGTGCCGGCGATATTGAGGGATGCGGACATCTATTCAGCGGTATCTTGCGGGCGATGGCCGATGATTTCGGCGCATTGGTGTTTTTGGAACACGAAGGATCGCAAAATGGCGTGGAGACAATCTCAATTGCTTTGCTGGAGGCCGATTTTGCGACAGATCGCGGCTTTGAACTCTCTGCAGGCGCGCAATGAGCGAACCCTCTCTTTGCCATAAAATGCTGAGTGTAATCTGCCCCATGCATGTGGTTCTGGACGAGACCGGTTGCATTCATGCTGCCGGACCCACGGCGGAAAAACTGTTGTTGGGCAAACCTCTTATCGGCAAATCGTTTCTCGAAATCTTCGAGGTGAAACGCCCTCACGCGATAGACACGCTCGAAAAACTACGCGGCACAGAAGGCGCGAAATTGCATCTTCAGTTGCGTGTCCCGCCGCATCGCGAGTTGAAAGGCGTATTGATGGAAGGCCCGCAGGCAGGGCATTTGGTGGTCAACTTGTCCTTCGGTATCTCGGTCGTTGATGCGGTCCAGTATTACAGGCTGTCGGCCACCGACTTCGCGCCGACGGATCCAACGATTGAAATGCTTTACCTTGTCGAAGCGAAATCTCTGGCGATGGACGCCTCGCGTCACCTTAACCATCGTTTGCAGGGCGCGCGTGTGGCGGCGGAAAAACAGGCGATGACCGATACATTGACCGGTTTGAAAAATCGTCGCGCGATGGATCGGGAATTGGCGAATATGATCGCAAATGATGAAAATTTTGCGCTCATGCACCTTGATCTTGATTTTTTCAAGGCGGTGAATGACGATATGGGCCATGCTGCGGGTGACCATGTGTTGCAGGTTGTGTCTTCCATCATGCTGAATGAAACGCGTAAGCGTGACTGTGTCGCTCGCGTCGGAGGAGACGAGTTTGTCATACTTCTCAGAGAGTTGAACGACGTGAGCACGATCAATCAGATCGCGAAACGCATCATAAACAAACTGAGTGAACCCATCCTTTATGCCGGTGAACTTTGCGAAGTATCGGCAAGTGCAGGCACAACCCTGTCGAGCCTGTACGAGTTTCCCGATGCAGATAAGTTGCTGGATGACGCAGATGCCGCACTCTATCGTTCAAAGCATTTAGGGCGCGGGCGGCACACTTTCTACTCAGACACGCTCACCAGAAAATTGACAGATTTAGACGAAGCCCGCACCCCGGACGCCATGAATTGACAGGTGCCTGATCGCGCAATTTTATGAGGCATTTTAGGTATTCCCGCCGGGATAACCCAAGAAAATCACGTCTAAAGACCTGTATTACATGCCTAAACGTCGCCGCACACCAGAGGTAGCATAACGTGTCCGTGAATCTACGTGGGTAGTTATGCGGATACCGCCGACCGCACAATTTGCATATTTTAGGCTGGGCGTGCTCGCTCAGCTGAATTCTTTTTTGTGTTGGTTCTGCAGGACGGTGTTCACCGAATTGAACAAAGCGGCGCGCGGAGAATTGTTATGATTAGGAAGTGTTAACTTGACGAAACTATTTGCTCCAGACGTGCAAGACCTTGAACGCATAACTCTCAAGTTGAGGACGGCGAGGACTTATTTTTTTAGGTGGGAAGGCGATAGTGAGCCGAACCATTTGCTGCAGGCTGATGGGGTTTTCAATCCTGAATTTGTCATGTGCCAGCAAGCTCGCGTCCTTGCCGATCACGTTAAAGCGGTTGGAAAACCTCTATTCATTGATGACATTTATGCGCACCCTCTCATTTCTAGAAAAGACATCGTTTTCGGGCATTGTATCCGTGCTTTCGCAGGCACGCCCGTATTTGAAGATTCGAGCGTGGTACGTGGGGTGTTGTGCACCGTGGATAATAGCAAACGCGATTGGAGTGGCGAGGACATGACCGTTTTGCGAGCGGCATCGCGATGTCTTGCGGCAGATCTTGAATACATAGAATGTGCATGATATGCGTATCTGATCATTTTCCTAGGTAGTTTTTCCCTGTTTTTATGGCGTATTCCGGCATCAAGCGAACAGGCGGTCAGTCGCGCAGTCGGCAAATCACAAAACGGCACTTATTTGATCAATCTGGCTCAAGACCGATGGCTCCGTGCAGGCCAACCATTGAGCAGTGCAAAGTGGCTGCTGCATGAAATTTTCGTTGGGCATGATATTGGCGCTTTGTCTGGCGGGATTACAGTTTGTTGCCGTGACCATTGTCGTATTTTCGTCTTTTCTGACGTCAGAGCGCGTACTGCTTGAGCATGCGCGCGATCTGCTCAGTGATGTCGGTAACAATACGATTGAACACTCCAAGGGTTTTTTGAAACCCGCGAAAGGGGCGGCAGAACTGGCCACCCGGTTGGCCGAAAATAGGGTGATTTCGAGTGATGATCGCATGCAGCTCGACAAACTTCTTTTTCAGCAATTGCAGATATCACCTCAGTTTTCTGGCGTGTTTTACGGCGATGAGAAGGGCAACTTTGTTTATGTGATGCGCAGTGACGGTCCAGGGCCTTTCCGCTCCAAACTCATCTCGCAAGACAATAGTGCACGTTCGGTCGAGCTCACTTGGCGCCAGAATGACTATGAGGTTGTTCAAACAGCCACAGATCCGACTGACACCTATGATCCACGGAACAGGCTTTGGTACATCAATGCACGTGAAGAGCGAGAGAGCATTTGGACAGACCCCTATATTTTCTTCACTTCCCAGCAACCGGGTATCACTGCGGCGTCACCGGTTTTTGACGCGACAGGCCAAATTCGGGGTGTTGTCGGTGTAGATATCGGGATTCATGCCATTTCTGACTTCCTGTCTCATTTGAATATTGGGAAAAGTGGTAAGGCTTTGATCTTGAACAAGAATGGAGACGTCATTGCGCATCCTGATCAAAACCTTATCCGACAGAAAAACCCTGATGGAACCTTCAGCTTTGTAAATATTGGCGAGATTGATGACCCTGTCGCGCGCGCGGCTTTTGGAGATCTGATGCAAAAGCCGGAAATTTCCGTTGAAACCGAGATTTCCTCACGGTTTAATTACGGAGGCTCAACCTATGTCTCCATGGTGATGCCCATCATCAGTGATGAACTGCCCTGGACCATTGCGGTCTATGCGCCGGAAAATGACTTCACCGGCGAGATCAAGGCCAACCGAACGATGAACGTCTGGATAGCCGCATTCATTGCTTTGATTACCGGCGTTTTCGGGCTCGTTCTGGCCAACTACATTCACAAACCAGTGCGTGCTTTTGCGGTGCGGGCGTCGCTGGTCTCTCAGGGTGAAGTATCTGCTTCCGAACCCTTGCCAAAGACTTACCGGGAACTGGAACGCGCAAACGAAACTCTCGTTCAGGCAATCGCAGAGAGAAAGATCTCTGAAGCCGAATTCGGTCGCACTTTTGACCTAGCCTCGCGCGGTATGGCGCAGATTCAGGCACGAACCGGGAAATTCATCAGGGTCAATTCAAAATTTGCCGACATGTTGGGGTATACCGAAGCAGAAATTCTGCAATTGAACGTGCATGATATTTCTCATCCGGATGATCCGGTATCTTCATTTTTCTTCGAGAATGGGATGCATGAAAGATCAGGTTATCTGCATGAAAAACGGCTTTTGCGTAAAGATGGCAGCATCATTTGGGTCAGCGAAAACGTCATCGTGATCAGAGATGACAGCGGTAAATCCCTGCACGCAGTGGTCACGGTTGACGATATCACAGAGCGCAAAGCGGCCGAACGCGAAATCCAACAACTTCAATGGGATTTGTCCCACTCTTCTCGCGTTAACGTGATGGGACAGATGGCCAGCAGTTTAGCACATGAGTTGAACCAACCTCTTCTGGCAATTACGCAGAATATGGACACGGCGCTCTATGCATTGGAGAAAAAAACCGAGACCCCGCAGGATCTGAAGACCCTTCTCGAGGAAACGGATCGCAACGCGCATCGCGCCGGCGACATCATCAAGGCCTTGCGCGGTTTCGTCAAAAAAGAAGGTGTAGAAAAGGCGGAGTTTGATTTTGAAGAACTGTTGGAACAAACGCTCCACCTGATGCGCTCTGAGGCCAAGGACAAAGGGATCAAAATTGGCGTAAATGCGCCTGCGTTGGAGCGTGTATACGGATCCCGTGTGCAAATTGCGCAAGTGCTGGTAAATCTCTTGCGCAACGCGATCGAGTCAATTTCGGACAGTGAAGAGGCCACTGGAGAAATAGTATTGAAAGCGGAGAACACTGATTTTGGCACGTTGATTTCGGTGACGGATTCCGGACCCGGTTTCGATGAAGGCGCGAATTTGTTTGAGCAGTTTGAAACAACCAAGGATGACGGCATGGGACTCGGACTGTCCATCTGTCGCACAATTGTCCAGTCACACGGTGGTAAACTTTGGTATCAACCGGATGCGCAGGGGAAAGCGCGCTTCCTTTTCTCCCTTCCATCTCTTGCGCCGAAATCCCAAAATATGAAGCATGATGACGTCAGCGCCTGAACCAGAACAGACCGTTTTTATCGTTGATGATGATGAAGACATCCGGACGTCATTGTCGCGCGCGCTCAACACACGTGGGTATGCCACCCGCGTATTCCCCTCTGCTCAAACCTTTCTGGATGCCTATGATGCGGATTTGTCGGGATGTTTGATTCTGGATTACGGGATGCCGCAGATGTCCGGTCTCGATCTTCAACGCGCCTTGGTGGGGCGGGGGGCGTCGTTACCAATTATTTTCATTACAGGTCACGGTGGTGTGCCCGAATCCGTTCAGGCGATGAAACTTGGTGCGGTTGATTTTCTGGAAAAGCCATTCCGGCAGGAAGTCCTCATAAAGCAGATTGACGCGGCGTTGAAGCTGGATGCACAAAGCCGTCGTGGCCGCGCCAGAGCGAGAGATGCGAGGAGGCGTTTTGAAAACTTGACGGAGCGGGAGCGCGAAATTGCGCGGTTACTCGTATCTCAACCGTCCAGTTCGTCTAGTAAGGATCTGGCCCGCCAACTCGATATCAGCCCGCGCACAGTTGATCATCATCGGGCGCGGGTATTGGAAAAAATGCGGGTAAACTCCGTCGCTGAGCTGGTGGATTTGTGTATCTCAACCAGCCTTTTTGACCATGCCTGAGTTCGGTTTGGCATAGGTAGTTTTACCTAGGTAACCACGCCAATTTACCAAAATCGATGGATGCTGCACTGTCTAAGCACAGTGTGGGTGTTGGGTTTTCTGTGCGATTTTTTGCGCAATTAATTGGTAGCTGAGATGCGGGTGTAAAGTCATCTCAGGGTTGTATACCCTAATTTGTACCAGCGGTTTGCGAGTATAAATAGGAAGCGCGTCGCGGTTTGCATTGCACTGTCAAGCTGCGGCGCGTCTTCTATTTTGGGAAATGCTTGCTGGTTTTTACCCGATGCCGATTTTGCGGTTTCCGATCCTGGCGGGAAACTGGCTGCAAAGTACTGTACAAAATCAATTCAATGTCCGACCTTCACGGCAGACCGATGAAATCCCATTTTCGAAAGCGTGATCTTGTGAAAACGCCCGAGAAGACGATTTGGTGCCAAGACTGATCATACCGCGGTCACCATGACAGGTGCATTTTCGCTTTTTTTGTTGAAAGTCGCCCTGAGACACTCCCGTTGACAGTTGTCGTCGCAATTTGGCCACGAATTCAAGTGTCGTTGCGAAAAATATCGTAAGGCCTTTCGGGCGCTCCCAGTGAAAAAAACGAGGTGCCTATTCGGCACTTTTTCACCTATTTCATAGACCAATGCATTGCTGGGGAAGGTGCGCATTACCAGCGATTGAAGAGATTGAGCCATAACATTATGCGTTTTGCGCATTTGCGCCGAAGTCGGGCGCAATCGCTTTGGCATTCGACACTGTTTGTGGTCGTTGGGCCAGTGGTGCGCGAAGATCGTCGCCAGCAAAACACAGAACATAAGGCGGTAGGTTGAATAATTGCACGGCGCTTAAAAAACGGTGCTTGCAGGGCATACCAATCGGCTGGTCTGGTACGCTCAAAAAGAGAGGGAACTAGGTAAGCGCATGTTCGTGAATTATTAAGCCGGACGGCGTAGGGAATTGCATCGGCATTCACTAAGGGTTCTCAAAATGACTATTTTTCGCAATATCGGCGTTGGTATTAGGCTTTGCGCGCTCGTGGTGATTTCTATTGCCGGGCTTTTCGCAATGCAAAAAGTATCGATAATAACCTTCGCGGAAGCCAAGCGAGATCTCAAGGAAACTGAGCTTACCCATTTGACGGAAGTGGCGCTTTCCATTGTCGAGAGTTATTATCTTCTGTCTGAAACAGGCGAACTCTCGGTGGAGGAGGCGCAAGAACGCGCGCTAAAAGTTCTCGAGGAGTTACGGTATGAAGGTGAAAACTATTATTGGGTGAATGACCGCAATCCGGTTATGTTGATGCATGGTGCCAATTCAGGTCTGGTTGGCAGGGACTTCGGTGAATTTACCGATCCTAACGGTGTATATCTATTCAACGAGATGGTTGAGGGCACGCAGGATGGGACGCCTGCCACTGTCGCATACCAATGGGCGGCCCCCGGTGCGGAAGAAGGTGATCCACCCGTCGACAAGCTGTCAGTTGTTCAACCCTTTGAACCTTGGGGATGGATCATTGGGACGGGCGCCTATCTTATAAACATCGAAGCAGTTCAGGCGGAGATCACCGGTGATCTTAACTGGATGCTTGCCGGCATCGGCGCTGCGCTTCTTATCGCTGCTGCCCTAATTACGTACACGGTGACGTCCCCAATCCGCCGCTTGACGACACGTATGTCGGATCTCTCTGAGGGAGATACGCAAAGCACCATACCCTACAGTCATGACAGAACCGTATTTGGCGACATCTCGCGGGCAGTGGAGATATTCCGTACTGGCCTCATGGAGCGCGCGGACATGCAGGAAAAAGAAATGCAGCGTGCCGAAGAAGAGCGCGAACGCGAAAAGCTGGCTGCCGAAACTGCGCGTCAGCAAGAGGCCGACAAGAGGGCAAACGAGCAAAAAGCCGAAGAAGAAAAAAGACGACTTGAAACAGAGGCTCAAAACGAACGCGAGCTACGTCAAAAAGCTGAAATGGAAGAAAAAGAAGCGCGGTCCGCGGAGCAGAACAAAGTTGTCGAGGCGTTGGGTGTTGGCCTTCAAAACCTAGCAAACGGCAAATTGACTGACGACATTCCGGACCCATTTCCAGCTGAATATGAAAAGCTACGAGAAGACTTTAACTTGGCAATGAGTTCGCTGCGGGATGCCATTGGAGCCGTGATGCATAACGCTGAGTCAATCCGCAATGAGACCAGTGAGATCACAACATCCGCCGATGATTTGTCGAAAAGGACGGAAAAACAAGCGGCAACGCTTGAAGAGACAGCGGCAGCGCTTGAAGAACTGACCAGTTCGGTGCGCTCTGCGTCCGAAGGCGCGGATGTGGCCGCCTCAATGTCTGCAGAGGCAAAGAAAAATGCCGAAAACGGAGGCGAGGTCGCGCTGAAAGCGGTTCAGGCAATGGAGGGCATCAAGTCTTCATCCCTGGAGATTTCAACAATTACAAAAGTGATCGAAGATATTGCCTTTCAAACCAACCTTTTGGCATTGAATGCGGGCGTTGAGGCGGCGAGAGCCGGTGAGGCCGGGAGAGGCTTTGCGGTTGTTGCGACAGAAGTGCGGGGCTTGGCTCAGAGATCCTCGGAAGCGGCGCAAGAGATTACCACCTTGATATCCAATTCCAGTGACAAGGTAATGCAAGGTGTTGAGTTGGTGGGAAATACCGGGACGTCTCTTGCTGCAATTCTAACGTCGGTGACAGAGATATCTGAACGTATGACAACAATTGCGTCATCAGCGCGCGAGCAATCCGTAGGCATTAACGAAATAAACACAGCCGTCAATGAGCTGGACAGTGTGACTCAGCAAAACGCAGCCATGTTCGAAGAAACTACTGCGGCAAGTCATGCGTTGACAAATGAAGCGAACTCATTGGTTGCTACGGTGGCACGTTTTAGTTTGGACCGTTCAGACTCGGGAGTTTCGAAGATAGGACATTCGAAATCTAAGAGTTCACAAAAACCGGTTCTTGCGCCGGGTGCCATACCTGCAAGCAGTTCTGCTTCCGTTGGAAATGCGGCCTTGAAAGCCGATCATGATGTGGAAACTGACCGTGGCTGGGAAGAGTTTTGAGAAACAATGAACATCCTTGGAACTGCTTCTTCGCAAAACAATTACTAGTTGCTTTCTTGGCTTTAAATGCACCTGGACTCAAGGTTGGTATACGCCAGGTCGGGTTATCCTGTGTAGGTTTAAGCCCTTTTTAGTGGTCCGGCTTGTTTTGGTGGAGTTAGAAGCGCAGATTTTCGCTTCGTGTGGTCAATACATTTTAGCGCGACCTGATTGCAGGTATGGCGCGCGGTGTCGCACGGTTGCTTCTTTGAACACTCATCCTTCATCTTACTGCGTGAACCGCGCTGGATTTGCTGGGGGCTCTGCCTCATGAGTAGGGTGGAGAATCCTGAACGAGACACCGAACAAATATACACCGAAAGTGCGCGAAGGTGCTGTGCGGATAGTTTTGAATTGCGAAGGGCAGCATGAGAGCCGTTGGGCTGCGATTATATCCCTATCGTCGAAGATTGGCTTTGCGCCACAAACGCTGAACGACTGGGTCAAGAAAGTTGCGGTTGATACTGGCCAGCGCGGCCGGATCACACCCGAACAATCTGAAAAGATGAAGGCTTTGGAACGCAAAGTCCGTGACCTCAAGCAAGCCAGCGAGATCCTTCACAAAGCATCCACTGACCCAGCCCTCTGATCCGGGCCGTTTAGGTTTGGAATCCGTTCCTGTTTTTTTCCGTTGATTGGGTTGCAGTCAAGGCCTGCTGAGTGGAGCCCTTGCGGAGCTCAAGCGAGGCAGGCCGGGTGGCACGGTTGAGATTGGCGAAGACGGCCGGTGACAGTCCGCCAAGCGATGTGTGTGGTCGTTCTGTGTTGTAATCGATCCTCCAGTTTTCGATGATCTTCCGCGCCTCAGCGAGGTTGCCGAAGATGTGCTCGTTGAGGCATTCGTCCATTGCCCGGCAGGCGATTGCACAGCAATCTGCCGAGAGAGGCACAGCCAACCATTGAAGCTTTCCACGAAGGCGTTCTGCATGGGTTTGCCTGGTGCGATGTAATGCCAGTCAACCTTGCGGTCCTCCTGCCATTTCAACATCGCGTTCGACGCCAGTTCGGTTCCATTGTCGCTGACCACAAGGCAGGGGTAGCCGCGCAGTTGGGCGATCCGATCCAGTTGGCGGGTCATGTGTCGGCCTGACAGTGAACGATCCACCACAGTTGCCAAAGCTTCGCGGGTGCAATCATCCACGATGCATAGCACGCGGAACCGCTGCCCGTCTGCGAAGGTATCGGACAGGAAGTCCAACGACCAGCGCTGGTTGGCCCGATCCGGCACAGGAATAGGCCTGCGCGTGCCCAAAGCCCGCTTGCGCGAACGCCTGCGGCGTACAGCCAGCCCTTCTTCGCGATGAATCCGGAACAGCTTCTTGTACCCTCTCATCGTTTCCTTCAGAAACGACTGCCGGGTGAGAGTTCACTTCAAACCCCTCTCTGGCCAGCAGGATACCAAGCCGCCGATACCCGAACCGACGACGCTCATTCGCCAGTTCGCAGAGCCGCTTTCGCAAAGCATCATCGCCCTGATCCTGCTTCCGATACTGAAAGATTGACCGATGCAGATCAGCCAGTTCGCACGCCCCCTCTCGGCAGATTGCTGCGCAATCGCCTGCCGGGCAGTGGACGCTCGGACAAGCCGTGCCAATCCATCACGTCCGACACAGCCCGTCTTTTGACATGCTCGACCATTGTCCTGGGACCAATAGCGGACAAGATCTCGCCGCCCGTCGTTTTTTGTTTCGAGGTCTTTCAGCGCAGCGTTGTCCAGCATGGCATCTGCCAGCATCCGCTTCAGACGGTTGTTCTCATCTTCAAGCGCGCGCGGCTTCTTCGCATCCGACACATTCATGCCACCGAACCTGGCCTTGTATTTAATGGGATGGATGTCTCTCCCTCAAACCGCGACGCTGTGAGAATATCACAGCACACAGGAGGAAGAGATGGATAGTATTCATGGGGACCGACTTGGCCAAGAATGTGTTTCAGCTTCACGGCGTTGATGACGATGGCCGTTCCGTGTTCAAGAAGCGGGTTCGACGCGAGGGATTGCTTGCCGAGCTGGCAGATATACCCCCCTGCAAGATTGGTATCGAAGCCTGTACTGGCGCGTTCTGGTGGCAGCGCCAATTTGAAGCTCTGGATCACACGGTCAAGGTGATCGCACCGCAGTATGTTAAACCATTCCTCAAGCACCAGAAGAATGACCGCAACGACGCGGAAGCCATTTGCACCGCACTCTTGCAACCGAACGTGAAGTTCGTCCCACCCAAAAACGAAGAGCAACAGGACATTCAGGCTCTGCACCGGGCGCGTCGGCGTCTTGTGAACCACCGCATGGCCTTGGCCTGCCAGATGCGGGGCCTCTTACTCGACAGGGGTGTCACGATCCCATTGACCTTGAGCCGAGCACGGCAGCGGATCCCGGAGATCCTTGAAGATCATTCGAACGGGCTGACGGAGATGACCCGCGAGATTATCGCTGATCTATTCGAGTTTATGTTGCAACTTGATATGCGGATCAAAGTTTTCGACCGTCGTATCGATCAGGTTTTTCGCGCAAACCCACATTGCCAACGTATCGCGCAAATTTGTGGCGTTGGTTCGAAGACAGCTACAGCAGTCGTTGCTGCTGTCGGTGATGGAAAAGAGTTCAAGAACGGTCGCCATATGGCCGCATGGATGGGGTTGGTACCACGCCAGCATTCCAGCGGCGACAAACACCTCCTGATGGGGATAAGCAAACGGGGCGACAAGCATCTCCGGACGCTGTTGATCCACGGAGCCAGGTCGGTAGCCCGCGTTTCACAGGGCAGAACAGACGCATTCAGCAAATGGGTCAACGCGATCCGGGAGCGCCGAGGCATGAATCGTGCCATCGTCGCTGTTGCCAACAAGAACGCGCACATCATCTGGGCGATGCTGCACAGAAACGAAGAGTTCCGCGCTCAAGCCTGAGCAAAGAAGAGGATTGCAAGACGACCAAGGACATGAACCGACCGGCAAACTCCGGTGTGTGAGGAACCTGGCTTTTACAATGGCCCTATGAGGCCGACCACTTGTTGAGGCTTACCACGCGGAATTCCCATTTGGGCGCGCCATCCTACCGGCGACGCCGGATAGATGTTTGCAACCAGGCAACGCCGTCAGATCAGGACCGAAAAAACCTTGCAACCGGAGAGACATCCATAGATGTAGAAGATGCCCTGCGATAGCCCCTCACCCCTCTCATCGACACGGCGTTTCGACTGCCGGCAGTGGGACGGCACAGCTCCCGCGCCTTACGCCAGCCTCGTATTCCTTGATCATTCCAATGATCTGTTCTTCGCTAGATCTGAGTTTCATAGTCGATCCTCTCTTGAGACGGATCTCGTGGCCTGATTTCAGGGGGCAGGGTCAAAACTTTTACGCCGCTCCGGAAAGATCAGACATGGCAACGCAACTCAGACAAATCAAACTCCGCCAGGCAAACACGGCGCGGGTCCAGATGTACTTAGAGTCTCACTAGATTAAAGGCGATTATATTGAGAACAAGGGACAACAGCGCGTAAGATGCAATTGGTAGCCCGTAGGGGAATCGAACCCCTCTTTCCAGGTTGAAAACCTGGCGTCCTAACCGATAGACGAACGGGCCACTAAGCTGTGAGCGGTTGATTAGGCAATCTGTGTCCGGCGTGCAAGCAGAATTTTCACCCAAAGCAAATAATTTTTATGAAGCTTCGCAGTCAGATCAGCGCAGCGTCTTCCAGACGCAGCTGAACATTTTGTCGTCCGCGCCACGTATTGATGTCCAACCGCCCTGCGAGGTGAAAGTGCTTGCCACCATGGTTTTCCAGCGCGGACCCCAAAGGACCGTCATAGGCACCAAAGCTGATGCATTCCATCGTCTTACTGTCTTTGCCTCCAAAGGTGAGTTTAAGGTGGTTCTCGCCGACCCGCTTTGCAAAGTTAACAGCCATATCGGCAAAGACAAAACGTGGGGCGGGGGCGCTGGCTCCAAAAGGTCCGGCTTTGTCGATCATTTCAGCCAGATCCACTGTTGCCGCTGAAGGCATTAAGATGCCGTCGACTCTGAGATCAGCTGCCCCTGCCAGATGCGCGCCTTGCTTTTCCAGCAATTCGTTCAGACGCGCCATCGCCGCATCCAACTGATCTTCGCTTACCGTCAATCCGGCTGCCATCTTATGGCCGCCACCCTTGATCAAAAGACCTTCGGCGGCCAGACGATGTATCGGTTGACCAAGATCAATCCCCGAAATGGAACGTCCTGACCCCTTGCCAATACCGTTCTCAAGCCCAATGACAATGCTCGGGCGCCCCGAGGCTTCTTTCAATCGAGAGGCCACGATTCCAACAACGCCGGGATGCCATCCCGGCCCGGCCGCCCAAACCAATGCGCGATCCATACCGCGCGTTTCGGCCTGTTCAAGGGCTGCCGCGCGCACACTGGCTTCTATTTCACGCCGCTCGGTGTTCAATGCATCAAGCCGTTCGGCCAGAGCGGCCGCTTCATGCGGGTCCTGCGTTGCCAAAAGGCGCGCACCCAGATCTGCCGCTCCGATCCGTCCCCCAGCATTGACGCGCGGACCTAGAAGATAACCGAGATGATAAGATGTGGGTGCGGTGTCCATTCGGGCGACATCTGCCAGAGCCGCCAATCCAGGGCGCGCGCGTCGCGACATGACACGCAATCCCTGACGTACGAAGGCACGGTTTACACCAATCAGAGGGGCAACGTCGGCCACGGTGGCCAGTCCGACCAGATCGAGGAAACCCATCAAATCCGGGCCGGACTTGCCGAGGCTACGCAATTGCCGCCCCAGTTCCACCAGCAATAAAAAGACAACGCCCGCCGCACATAAATGCGCCAATTCACCGGACTCATCCTGCCTGTTCGGGTTCACCACTGCCAAGGCATCCGGCAGCGTTTCCTCGCCAAGGTGGTGATCCAACACCAAAACGTCAGCGCCCGTTGCTGCCGCAATCGGACCGTGCGAAAGAGTGCCGCAATCCACGCAGATGATCAGCTCATGTGCCTGTGCCAGCTGCGCCATGGCTTCTTCGTTTGGTCCGTAACCTTCATCAATCCGATCTGGCACGTAGAGTGTGGCGCGATGCCCCATATCGCGTAACCAGACCAGCAACAGAGCGGCAGAAGCCCCGCCATCCACATCATAATCGGCAAAGATCGCGATCCGCTGCCGCGAATCCAATGCGCTCAAAACACGCCGGGCTGCTTTTTCCATGTCCT
Organism: Paracoccaceae bacterium; assembly: GCA_033344815.1. Lineage (NCBI taxonomy): Bacteria > Pseudomonadati > Pseudomonadota > Alphaproteobacteria > Rhodobacterales > Paracoccaceae > Paracoccaceae bacterium. Next base: position 4,796,155 of record JAWPMR010000001.1, read on the forward strand.
TGAGCGCATGAGGGTCAGGCAAGAGGTCGCGCAATGAGGGCGCCAGAAACTCTGCCGCCTCCTGCGGCGCCACCTGACGGCGGGCCAGTATTTGCGCGACGGCGGGGGGTAAACCCGTGTGTTGAAGAATGGCTTCGGCTGCGCGCTCGATTTCAAGGGGCGGGCCAACCCAACGCCTTCCGCTCAGGCTCTGTTCAACGCCGAGAAAACTCATCCCGATCCCCGCAAGTCGCGCCTGTCGTTACTCGACAGGTGTGCGATAATTGATCCGCCTTACCGATCCAGTCTTGGACCGCATGATCAAGGTTTCGGTTGTCATCCAACCGGGCTCGCGTTTGACAGCGGGAAGGATGTTCCCGTCCGTGACGCCAGTGGCAGCGAAAATCACATCTTCCGTGACCATTTCGTCACGATGATAAATCCGGTCAAAATCCGTGATGCCTGCTTTGCTGGCACGCCCGCGTTCATCGTCATTGCGAAACAGCAAACGGCCAAACATCTGACCCCCCATGCACTTTAGCGCGGCGGCAGCCAGAACGCCTTCGGGGGCGCCGCCCGCGCCCATGTACATGTCGATGCCTGTGTTGGGTTCGGCGCAGTGCATCACGCCCGCCACATCGCCATCCGTGATCAATCGTATGGACGCACCCGTGGCCCGTACCTCCGCAATCATGGGCTCGTGACGGGGACGTTCCAGAATGCATACGGTAATGTCGGAGGCCGCGCAGCCTTTGGCCTTTGCCAACGCCTTGACCCGCTCTCCCGGGGTCATGTCCAGTGTCACGACGTCCGTTTCAAAGCCGGGTCCGATGGCCAGCTTGTCCATATAGACGTCTGGCGCATGCAGCATTGATCCGCGGGGTCCCATGGCAATGACGGTCAAGGCATTGGGCATGTCCTTGGCGGTCAGGGTCGTGCCTTCAAGAGGGTCCAGTGCAATGTCCACGCCGGGCCCTTTGCCGGTGCCGACTTCTTCGCCGATGTAGAGCATTGGGGCTTCGTCCCGCTCCCCTTCGCCAATCACCACAACGCCTGCGATATCGAGCATGTTGAGCTGTTCGCGCATGGCATTGACAGCCGCCTGATCCGCCGCCTTTTCATCGCCGTGGCCGACCAGCCGCGCCGAGGCCAAGGCCGCAGCCTCTGATACGCGGGCAAGACCCAGAGAAAGCATACGATCTTGAAATTCGGCATGGGCTGGCATGAAACTGTCCTTCTTTGCAATTCAATGTGCAATTATCTCTATCGTTGCGTCGTGGCCTGCACAACTGCGCACAACGTTTCGCGTCTCAGACGTGCTCGATGCGCAAGGCAACCGGGTCTGAGGACAACACGCCGGTATCTTCCATAGCGGCCAGAGCGGATTGCAGTGCATCCGGTGTTGTCTTGTGTGTGACAATTAAAACAGGGGCTGTCGTATCATCATGCCCATACTGGCGCATGCGGTCGATAGAAACGCCCGCCTCTCCCAGAACCGAGGCTATTTTCGCCAGTGCGCCGGGTTTGTCTTCAAGCGACATACGCAGATAATAGGGCGCGGGGGTTTCTGCGTGAGCGGGCGTGGACGTCTTGAGCGTCGCTGCCGCGATGCCAAAGACCGGACCGCGCATGCCTTTGGCAATGTCACAGACATCCGCCATAACCGCACTGGCAGTGGGGCCTTCGCCCGCGCCCGGACCGCGCAGCACGATTTGGCTGACAGCATCGCCTTCGAGCACGACCATATTGGTTCCACCGTCCAACTGACCCAAGGGCGACGTGTCGGGGACAAGACAGGGTTGCATGCGCTGTTCCAGCCCGCGCCCTGTCATCTGCGCAATCCCTAGAAGTTTGATCTTGTAGCCCATGTCGGCGGCGGCGCGGATGTCATCAATACTGACGCGGTCGATGCCTTCCAGGGTAATGCCGTCAAAATCGACCTTGGTGCCAAAGGCGAGGGAGGACAGGATTGCCAGCTTATGGGCCGCATCAATACCACCAACGTCCAGTTGCGGGTCCGCTTCCAGATACCCCAGCCCATCTGCTTCGGCAAAGACCTCTGCATAGCTGAGGCCGGCGGTCTCCATGCGTGTCAGGATGTAGTTGCATGATCCATTCATTACGCCCATCACGCGGGTCACATCATTTCCGGCCAACCCTTCCATAAGTGCCTTGATCACCGGGATGCCGCCCGCGACAGCCGCCTCATAGCGCAACACCGTTTGCGTGGCTTCGGCCGCCTCGGCCAGCGCTTGGCCATGGATGGCCAGCAGAGCTTTGTTTGCGCTTACCACGTCTTTGCCCGCGGCCAACGCGGCCTCAACGGCGGTTTTGGCGGCTCCTTCATGCCCGCCGATCAATTCGACAAACACATCGACATCATCGCGGATTGCCAGGGCGACCGGGTCGTCCTCCCATGCGTAGCGTTCCAGAGAAATTCCGCGGTCCTTGGATTTGTCGCGCGCACACACAGCCGAGATGACAATCTGGCGTCCCGTCCGGGCCGTGAGCAAGTCGCCATGTTTGCGAATGATGCGCAGCACACCAATGCCGACTGTGCCCAAACCTGCGATCCCAAGGCGAAGCGGCTCAGACATGACGGTAGATCCTTTGATACATGAACAGGGGCGTTCTTTTGCGCCGTGTAGCGGGTTCGAAGCCTGCGCGCAACGCGCTTGGTGCTACTGCGGCGTTTGGGAAAGACGCGCGCGGTCATCTGCATCCAAAACCGGCGTTCGCAGGCTGTCTGCACGCGACTGCAGGTTGCTGACGCGCGCCTCGAGCTTGTCATCTGTTTCAAGTGTTTCGGGCTCTGGCCCCGCCAAAACATCTGCGATCGGGTCAAGCGGAATCAATTCCGGAAAATCCGCCTGTCGCGCAACTTCCGTGGTCGCGTCTTCGATGGCCGGAAATCGCACACACCCTGCCAAGGCAACAAGCAAAACAATAACGGCAAGATTGCGCATAGGACGAGCTCCAGTTGAAGTCTCCGTTTTGCCCGATGGCGGAACCGCTTGCAAGAAAGGTTTGTTTTGAACGCTTGTTCAGTTAATTATGATGCGCATGGCACGTACAGCAGGTTCACATTCCGACATCACAGGCCCGCGTGTGCGCGACGCCGCGCTGCAGCTTTTTGCGCAACATGGATTTGCGGCTGTCTCGATGCGCCAGATTGCCAGCGAGGTCGGCGTGCAGGTGGGGGCTCTTTACAACTATACGCCCGACAAGCAATACCTGCTGTTTGAGCTGATGAAAAGCCATATGGACGCGCTGTTGAATGCGTTTGAAGACGATGTTCATGCGGATGTGGAAACGCGGCTTCACCATTTCGTACGGTTTCACATCAGGTTTCACCATGACAGACCCGACGCGGTTTTCATTGCCTATATGGAGCTGCGCAATCTGACACCTGACAATTTTGCGCAGATTGAACACTTGCGGCGCCAATATGAAGATCGCCTGCAAGCGATTTTACACGCAGGTGTCGCATCCGGTGTCTTTAGTGTTCCTGATACCAAAATCGCCACTTTGGCCGTGATTGCCATGCTGACAGGTGTGAATACATGGTTTCGTACAGGCGGACGACTGTCGCTTGCGGATGTTGAAGCGCAGTATTGGCAAATGGTGCGCAAATCGGTCGCGGCGGACGGATCTCAATTCAATGCGCGGGTTGAATAAAAGTGCCGTTCTTCAGATCCCGCATGGCCTGTTGAAGCTCTTCGCTTGTGTTCATTACGATCGGACCATGCCAGGCGACAGGTTCGTTTATCGGGGCACCGGAAATCAACAGGAACCGAAGACCCTCTGGCCCAGCCTGCACCGTGATTTCATCGCCTGACCCAAAACGGACGAGCGTGCGGTCGCCGGAGAGATCACGAATGTTGACTTCTTGCCCTGCGATTTCCTTTTCCAGCAGGACACCGCCGGGTTGGCTGGCATCTGCAAAAGCGCCCGCACCCTGGAACACATATGCAAAGGCACGGCGATATGTATCAATAGCAAAGGTCTTGCGCACACCTGCAGGCACCGTGATATCCAGGTATTGTGGGTCTGCGGCTATTCCGTCGACCGGTCCGGTTTTGCCCCAGAACGTGCCGGTGATGACTTTGACGACGGTGCCATCATCATCTGTCACCTGCGGAATATCGGCACCTGTGATATCTTGATAGTGCGGCGCGGTCATCTTCTGGCTCGCAGGCAGATTTCCCCAGAGTTGAAACCCGTGCATTTGACCGGTCGCATTTCCGCCGGGCATCTCCTGATGCAGAATCCCCGAACCGGCGGTCATCCATTGCACATCACCCGCGCCAAGCGTGCCCTGATTGCCCAGCGAGTCGCCATGCACAACGGTGCCGTCCAGCACATAGGTGATGGTCTCAATGCCACGATGCGGGTGCCAGGGGAAACCGTTCAGATAGTCTTCGGGCCGCTCATTGCGAAGGTCATCAAACAATAAAAACGGGTCCAGCTCAGAGGGATCCTGAAACCCGAAAGCGCGGTGCAGCTTTACGCCAGCGCCTTCCATGGTCGGTTGTGCTTTTCGCGTCTCAAGTGTGGGTCTGAGCGACATGGCATTTCTCCCGTTTGCAATGCCACGCAGGTAGCCATTTTTGCGGACGCTGCAATTGCGATCCGGTGAACGCACCCTGTGCAGATATGCGCAGCAGCCTCGTATCATCATGAAACGTGATGCAATACATGATATATATTCGTTTTAAGAATTTGTCGTTTGGCGTTATATCAGCCCTATCCCAATGAGGGGCCATAGATTGAAAGGATAGTCTCATGGTTTTTGAAGCAACTGTTCAGGAAAGAAATGTCATACAAAACGCGCTGCGCGGACCGTTGAAAGCGCTGCTGGTGCTTAGCGTCGGTTTGTTCATCGGTTTGATGCTGGCGGAGATGCCGGAAAGAGGGCCTTCGCAAGGTGATTTTCTGGTCACTGGCGACATCCCTGGCGAAGATTGGCACGGGAATGTGCGCCGGTCGTCACCTGCACATTGATAGAGCAGGCCTCCAGTGTTTCGGCGCGCCGTACCCAAGCGTGGCGTGCCGAAGCAAAGTGCGACATTCCCATTGTTCCAAACGGCGTTGATCTGAGCTTAAACATAACAAAATGATCTTCCATTCATTTTGCCTGTGGGTCGCAAACAGGCGCGACCGGCGTTTTCACAAAGACCAGTTTGCCATCAGTTTTTGGAGCAAGGAGGCGGCCATGAAGGTTGGATTTATCGGTCTGGGAAATGTTGGCGGCAAGCTTGCAGGATCACTGATACGCAACAAGATCAACGTTGAAGTGTATGATTTAAATGCGGATTTAGTGGCCGAGAAGGTCAGGCAGGGTGCCGCTGACGGGTGCGGACCGGATCAAATGATGCAGTCTTGCGACGTCGTCATCACCTGCTTGCCATCGCCCGCCGCCTGCGCTGCCGTATTAAACGAAATGTTGCCCCATATCACGCCCGGCAAGATCTGGATGGAGATGTCGACGACAGATGCCTCTGAGGTCAAGCGCCTTGCCGAACGGGTGGCGGAACGTGGTGGCTCGGCTGTCGACTGTCCGGTGTCAGGCGGGTGTCACCGCGCGGATACGGGAAACATATCGATTTACGCAGGCTGTAACCGCGTGACATTCGAGCGTGTGCTGCCGATTCTGACCTGCATGGGGCGGCGGGTTCTGCATGTAGGTGACATTGGCCACGCCAGCACGCTCAAGGTCATGACCAACTATCTTGCGACAGCCAACCTTCTGACGCTCTGTGAGGCGCTTACTGTGATGAAGGCCGCCGGGATGGATCTCGGCATGACCTATGAGGCAATTGCAATGTCGTCAGGCACGTCGTTTGTTCATGAAACCGAAAGTCAGCTGATCCTGTCCGGCGCGCGCGATGTGAACTTTACAATGGACCTTGTGCAAAAAGACATCGGGCTCTTTCAGAAGATCGCGGATGATCATGCGGTCCCGCTGGAAATCTCGCCGCTGATGATTGACATGCTGTCTGACGCGCAAAACAGATACGGCATGCGCGCGCAATCAGATCGCATGATCGAACGGCTCGAAGAAGCCACCGGGCTCAGCGTTCTGGCACCTGGGTTCCCGCAGGAACTGGTGGATGATGAGCCCGAGGCACGTGGCTATGAGGTTGTCCCAAACCGTTAGGCAAGCAAACCGTCGGCTGTCAGCGTGGTTTTGCCGCCCAGGTAGGAGGCAAGCACGTCCGGCAAAGTGACCGAACCATCCGCTTGCTGGCCGTTCTCCAGAACTGCAATCAGGCACCGTCCAACGGCGAGGCCGGACCCGTTCAGTGTGTGAACGAACTGCGGCTTGCCGCCCTCGGCTGGCTTGAAGCGTGCATTCATGCGCCGGGCCTGAAAATCGCCTGTGGTAGAAACAGAGGAGATCTCGCGATACGCATTCTGGCCGGGCAACCATGCCTCGATGTCAAAGGTGCGGCGCGCGCCAAAGCCCATGTCACCGGTGCATAAGATCACCGTGCGATACGGAATGCCCAAACGTTCAAGCAGATCTTCGGCGCACCGCAGCATGCGTTTTTGTTCAGTATCCGATTGATCGGGATGGGTGACGGAGACCATTTCCACCTTTTCAAACTGGTGCTGGCGCAACATGCCGGCCGTATCGCGCCCCGCACTGCCGGCCTCGGAACGGAAACACAACGTGTGCGCGGTCATGCGGCGTGGCAGGTCACTTTCATCCAGCACGTCGCCGGATACAGAGTAGGTCAACGTGACTTCCGATGTTGGAATAAGCCAAAAGTCCTCGGCTGTGTCGGCGTGTTCATAAGCCGCAGCCACGACATCCTTGATCGAACGATCCGCCATCTTGTCCATGACATCGCCGTATTGGGATTCATATTGCTGGATTGCGGAATTGCTCAGTTTTTCTCTTGCAGCCATTGACGCTGCTATAAAGGAATCTGCGCCAAACTTTGGCAGTTTGTCCGTACCATACATTGCGGCATCATTGACCAATACCGGCGTATTATATTCGGTAAGGCCGTTTTCATCCACATGTGTGTCGATCATGAATTGCGCCAAAGCGCGGTGGATGCGGGCCACGGCCCCTTTGAGCATGACAAAACGCGCACCGGATGTTTTGGCGGCTGTTTCAAAATCCATCGAGGCCGCAACGCCACCAATGTCAAAATGTTCTTTGGGCTTGAAATCGAAGCTGGGGACGTCGCCCCATATATTCACTTCGACGTTGTCGTTTTCATCCGCACCTTCAGGGACATCAGCCGCAGGCAGATTGGCAATCCAGGCAAGCTTTTCTGTCAGCTGCGCGTCCAGTTCCTTGGCTTCCGCCTGCATGGTTGCAACTTCTGCCTTCTTCTCTCCGACAAGAGCGCGCAGCCGGTCAAATTCGGCATCATTGCCGGAGGCTTTGGCCGCGCCCACCTGCTTTGACACTTTGTTCTGATCGGCCTGTGCAATCTCTGCGGCATTGATTTTGGCGCGGCGCGCTTCGTCCAGAGCCAAAATTTCCTTCGACACAGGCGTGTCGCCGCGCCGCGCCATGGCGGCATCAAAAGCATCCGGGTTTTCACGAATGGCACGAATATCATGCATAGCATTTGTCCTTGGAACTGAGTCGGCTTTGGAAGAGGTTATGACCGATCTTTTGACAACACGTAACCGTCAGATTTCGCGTTGCCGTTCACCCCTCATGACCCTCCGGGTCAGCGCGCATCAGGGCGTCCCGCCAATGCGCCATTACCCAGTCGCCCAACGGGACAGCCAAAGTGCGCGGAGAGGGTCCGCCAACGCGACCGGCAATTACGGCGACAACTTTCCACCCGTCACCCACGGCAGCCAGGACCGGCCCCCCGGAATTGCCCGAAATCACTTCGCAATCCAGCAACACAACCGAGGGGGCCGACCCGGATATTGTACTGCAATCAAAACGTCCATTGATCACGTTCGGGCGCTTTCTGTGATACCCCAGAACGGCCAGCTCACCCAGACGCAATGCCGCTACGTCGCTCAAGAGCAAGGGCATTACTGCGGTCGTCTTGATGGGCTCTTCCAGTTGCATGACGGCGATGTCGTATTTGAAACGCTCAGAGCCTTTTGCGTCGAAGTATTCAGGATGAACAAAGACCTGTGCTGACACTCTATGCGCCGCAAAAGTTCCACGATCCCACCCCGCCACAAAATGCCGCGTTCTTTTGATCCCGTTTTTTGTTTCCAGACAATGTGCTGCGGTTAACACGAGATCAGGTGCGACAAGCGTTCCGGTACAGGATGATTTGTCACGAAACCCTGCCATATTCACCAGACCGATGGCTTTCCAGTTCTGACGTTCCTGATGCGACAGGGCGGGCAGGGGGTCGGTCTGCGCGACACGCGCTGTGGCAAATACCATGACGACGGCGGCAAAAAGAAGCACGTGTATTGCGGGGGACCGTCGCATTCAAACCCTTTCTGAGGCGTTGTTTTGCAGAAGGATGCAACGAATTGATACATAGTCCAAGAGGCATACCCCAGATGATTTTTGCCGCAGCACAACCAGAGGTAAATCCTGCACGCGGACTCTTGCAAACCCGTGCCTCAGATCATAGGTTCCGCCCAAATTCGCGCCGTTTGATAAAAATGGCGCGCCCCACCCAGAAGGACCGTTTAATGGAAGCTTTTGCGCAATTTGTGCCCCTCATTCTGATCTTTGCGATCATGTATTTCCTGCTCATTCGTCCGCAGCAAAAGAAAGTGAAAGAGCATCAGGCGATGGTATCTGCGCTGCGCCGTGGCGATCAGGTTGTAACGCAGGGTGGTATTGTAGGTAAAGTCGCGAAGGTCAAAGATGATGGCGAACTGGAGCTGGAAATTGCAGACGGTGTAAAGGTGCGCGTGATCCAGTCGACCATCGCCACAGTCATGTCAAAGACTGAACCAGCGAAGTAAGTACGCTCTGTAACGCGTTGAAAAGGCGTATCTATGCTGCAAATCGATCTATGGAAACGGATCATGATCTGGTTGACCTGTGCGGTTGGCCTCTGGCTCGCTTTCCCTAACGCCTTTTACACCAACGTCGAAAAACATAACGATGCCATCGCTGCATTTGAGCTCAGTGGTGGGACAGCCGATGTAAGCGCGGATCGCTCGCTTTGGCCGGATTGGTTGCCGTCCGGGTTGGTTAATCTGGGTCTGGATTTGCGGGGTGGTGCGCACCTGCTGGCCGAAGTCAAGGTCGCCGATGTGTATGCGGCGCGCATGCAGGCCGCTTGGCCGGAAATTCGCGACGCCCTTCGCCCGGAGCGCGCCACCGTGGGGACCATTCGCCTGCAACCTTCGCCGGACGATGAGGTGCGCGTACGTATCAGCCAACCCGAGGGGATGGGCCGGGCGATGGACGTCGTACGTGGGTTGGCGCGCCCGGTGCAGACGATCACGGGCGTCGGTGCTGATGACATCGAGGTGCGCGCCGAGGACGATCTGCTTATCGTGACCCTTTCTGAGGCGGAAAAACTGGCCACGGATGAACGCACTGTCCAGCAAAGCCTTGAAATCATTCGCCGTCGTATCGACGAGGTCGGCACGCGGGAACCTACGATACAACGTCAAGGCGCAGATCGTATCCTTATTCAGGTGCCTGGTGTCGGGTCCGCTGGTGAGCTGAAGGACATCATCGGGACAACCGCGCAACTGACTTTCAATCCTGTGGTGACACGGGGTACAAACCCGGATTCCGCGCCCGGTATCGGCAATCGCGTTGTGCCCTCCTTGGATGAACCCGGCACATTTTATACTATTGAGTCTGCGGCTGTTGTCACGGGCGAGGAACTTGTCGACGCGCAACCCGCATTTGACCAGAACGGCCGTCCGGCGGTCAACTTTCGGTTTAATTCATCCGGTGCACGCAAATTTGGCGATTACACAGCGGACAACATCGGATCGCCCTTCGCTATTATTCTGGACGATGAAGTCGTGAGCGCCCCGACCATCCAGAGCCATATCCCCGGCGGGTCCGGGATCATCACCGGGCGGTTCAGTATTGAGGAATCGACCAACCTTGCCGTTCTGCTGCGCGCGGGTGCCTTGCCTGCGGGGCTCGAATTCCTGGAAGAGCGCACAATTGGCCCGGAACTGGGGCAGGACAGTATCGACGCCGGTAAGGTCGCGACCGTTGTGGCATTTGCCGCCGTGCTTCTCTTTATGGGGTTGAGTTATGGCTTGTTTGGTCTCTTTGCCAATGTCGCCCTGATCATCAACATTGGCCTGATTTTTGGCCTGCTCAGTCTCGTTGGGGCAACTTTGACCCTGCCGGGCATCGCTGGAATTGTCTTGACGGTCGGTATGGCTGTGGATGCCAACGTATTGATTTTCGAGCGGATTCGCGAAGAGTTGAAAACCTCCAAAGGTCCGGCGCGCGCCATCGAACTGGGCTATGAAAAAGCGCTCAGCGCCATTCTGGACGCCAACATCACGACCTTTATTACTGCCGTGATCCTGTTTGCGATGGGATCGGGGCCGGTTCGGGGTTTTGCGATCACGCTGGGTCTGGGTATTCTGACATCAGTCTTCACCGCGATTTTTGTGACGCGCCTCATCATCGTGATGTGGTTCGAACGCCGTCGCCCCAAAACAATCGAGCTCTGATATGCGCCTGCGGCTGGTCAAACAAAACACAAATTTCGACTTCTTCAACCGCTGGAAGATGTGGCTGGGGATCTCTGCATTGATGACGGTTGTGGCCTTTGCGTCCTTCATGATTCAGGGCCTTAATTTCGGTATCGACTTTCGCGGCGGGACAACCATCCGAACCGAAAGCACACAACCTGTCGACATTGGTGTTTACCGCGATGCGCTGACGCCGCTGGCTCTGGGCGATATTTCGATTACCGAAGTCTTTGACCCACAGTTCGAGGCTGATCAAAACGTCTCCATGATCCGGATCGAGGCTCAGGAGGGCGATGAAGCGGTTCAGGCAGATTTGATAAATCAGATCGGCCAGGCGCTTTTGGCAAGCGATCCGGGTCTCAAATTGCCTTTTGCGTCGGTGGAGTCCGTCGGGCCAAAAGTGTCTGGTGAATTGATTCAGACCGCCGCCATAGCCGTGGTTTTGGCAATAGGAGCGGTTCTGATTTACATCTGGTTGCGCTTTGAATGGCAATTCGCGCTCGGTGCCGTCCTTGCGCTTGTGCATGATGTGATCCTGACAATTGGCATTTTTTCGGAACTGCAAATCCGCTTTGATCTGGCCATCATCGCCGCCTTGCTGACCATTGTGGGCTATTCCCTGAATGATACGGTGGTGGTTTTTGACCGGGTGCGGGAAAACCTGCGCAAATACAAGAAACGACCGTTGAACGAGGTGCTTAACATTTCAATCAACGAAACACTCAGCCGGACATTCATGACCTCGGTGACCACGTTGCTGGCGCTGATCGCGTTGTTTGTGCTGGGCGGGGACGTGATCCGCGGGTTCGTTTTTGCGATGATCTGGGGCGTGATCGTCGGGACCTATAGTTCGATCTTTGTGGCCTCCGCTGCGCTGCTTTATTTGGGCGTCAAGCGTGACTGGTCCAAGCCAGACGCAAATTCCGGCAACCAATACGCCAACATAGATGCCTGACGTATTGGTCCAGACTTTGGCCCTGCCGGGGCTTGTCTGGATCACGTTGGTTACCTTTGTTGCGGGGGTCGTTTATGGTTTTGCTGGATTCGGTGCTGCTTTGATCTTCATGCCCGTCGCCGTTGTCTTCTTGCCAATTGAAGTGGCTGTGGCCGCGTTTTCCGTCTCTGCGTTGGCCTCGCTGGTGACCCTCGTGCCGCGCGCATGGCAGCAGGCAAATCACCGGGATACGCTTATGATGATAGCCTTTGCGTCACTTACGGCCCCCCTGGGGATATGGGTGTTGCGCAGTATGGATATTGGCGTGATGCGATTGGCTGTTCTCGCTGTTGTGACCCTCACTCTTCTGGCTTTGATGGGGGGCTGGCGTTACACGACAGTGCCGAGCCAGATGACACGCGCGGCCATCGGCATGAGCACTGGATTTTTGGGTGGGGCGACCGGACTGTTGGGGCCAATCGCCGTGCTTTTCCAGCTGAGCGGCGCAGATTCAATTGCACGATCGCGCGCAAACACGTTGGTATTCCTGACCATCACAAGCCTGCTGTTGCTGCCGCAAATGGCGCTGCAGGGCATTTTGAGCCCCGCGGCGGTGGCTTTGGGCGTTGTTCTGTTGCTGCCTTACGGCATCGGCGCACGGGTTGGTCAGTCCTTGTTCGACCCGTCTCGCGAACCGCTGTATCGTTGGCTTGCCTATGGTATTATAGCATTGGCCATCGTGCTTGGCCTGCCGATCTGGAACTAGGAGGGATCATGCGACTGAATGAGATTTCTTTTACCGATGCCAAACCCGTTGAGGGCTATGGGCCCGGATTCTTTCGGATCGGGGGAGAGGTCTTTCACGGGCCAGTCATTGCCGGTCCGGGAGGATCTGCGCCCTGGAAAGGTTATGCGGATATCGACGCCTTGCTGGCGCTGGCTGGCGAAATCGATGTTCTTTTTGTGGGAACCGGCGCCGAAATCAATTATTTGCCATCTGATCTGCGCGTCGCGCTGGAGGCGAGCGGGATGGGCGTTGAAATTATGGCCTCTCCGGCAGCATGCCGTACGTATAATGTATTGTTGAGCGAGGGCCGTCGGATTGCCTTGGCGCTCATTCCGGTCTGATCGGGCTTTTGTGCGCTGCGGCATTCGGTTAACGGTTGCACCATGACATTGACCATCCGTGATCTCTGCGTCGTGCGCGGCGGCGTCCCAGTGCTCGAAGGGCTCTCTTTCACGCTGAACCCGGGGCAGGCGTTGATCCTGCGGGGACCGAACGGCTCGGGCAAAACGACTCTGCTGCGAACCTTGGCGGCCTTGCAACCCGCCTTGTCGGGACACATCGAGGGCGCAGAGGACACAATTGCCTACGCCAGCCATTCTGACGGCCTCAAGGCGATGCTGTCGGTCACCGAAAACTTGACCTTCTGGGCGGATGTTTTTGGCCAACAGGACATCGCGCCTGCGCTTGACGCCTTTTTGCTGCACCCCCTCAAGGACCGCTTGGCCGGAACGTTATCGGCGGGGCAGAAACGCCGGTTGGGGCTTGCGCGCATGCTGGTCACCGGGCGACCGATCTGGATGATGGACGAACCGACCGTCTCTTTGGATAGGGCGGCCGTTGCTCAATTTGCACAGGCCGTGCGCGTGCATTTGGCGGCTGGCGGCTCGGCACTCATTGCCACCCATATAGACCTGGGTCTTGAGGCCGACGTTCTGGACATCAGCCCCTATCGTGCATCCCTAGATCTGCGCGCCGGGGCCAGTGACGAGGCCTTTTTGTGAAAGCGCTGTTGAAACGCGACCTGATGCTGGCCTTCCGCGCAGGAGGTGGATTTGGTTTGGGACTCGCGTTTTTCCTGATCGTGACTGTCTTGGTGCCCTTTGGAGTTGGCCCGAATTCCGAACTTCTGTCACGCATAGCGCCCGGCATTCTGTGGCTCGGGGCCTTGCTGGCATGCCTTTTATCGCTGGATCGGTTGCTGGCGCTGGATTGGGAGGATGGCACGCTGGATTTGCTGGCGACCTCCCCGCTGCCGCTTGAGGCAGGTCTCAGCATCAAGGCGCTGGCCCATTGGATCAGCACCGGGCTTCCCTTGGTTCTCGCTGCGCCCGTCCTTGGCATCTTGCTGAATCTGCCGACCGCGGGTTATGGCTGGCTGGTGATATCCCTGCTTCTGGGCACGCCTGCGCTTTCCGTCATCGGTACTTTTGGCGCGGCCCTCACGGTCGGGGTCAAGCGGGGAGGGTTGTTGATGTCGCTTCTTGTTTTACCGCTTTACGTGCCTACGCTGATTTTCGGGGCCGAGGCCGCGCGCCGGGGGGCCAGTGGCATGGACGCAACAACGCCGCTCCTGATGCTCGCCGGGATTACCGCAGGCGTTATCGCCGTTATGCCCTTTGCTTCGGCCGCTGCTCTCAGAGTGAATTTGCGGTGAGCGAGACGATTTGCCCATTGAGCCAAGGCGTAGGAAGGCTTAAATCAATCCTATGTCCGTAACCGATCATACCCCAAAGCCAAAACGCCCGTCGGGTTTCTGGAGCTATGCCAACCCCGTAAAATTCCTGGGGTTCAGCCAACGTATTCTGCCGGCGCTCTGGGGGCTCTCGCTGGTCTGCCTGGTGGTAGGTCTGATCTGGGGATTCTTTTTCACGCCAGATGATTTCCGGCAGGGGTCTACGGTCAAAATTATCTACCTGCATGTGCCATCTGCGATGATGGCGATCAATGTTTGGGTCATGATGCTGGTTGCATCGCTGATCTGGTTGATCCGGCGTCACCACGTCTCCGCGCTGGCGGCCAAGGCCGCAGCCCCTGTGGGCGTGGTGATGACGCTGATTGCGCTGTGTACCGGGGCGATCTGGGGACAGCCGATGTGGGGTACATGGTGGGCATGGGACCCGCGTTTGACGTCGTTCCTAATCCTATTTTTGTTTTATCTCGGCTACATCGCGCTGTGGGAGGCCATTGAGGATCCCGATACGGCCGCAGATCTGACATCCGTTTTGTGCCTTGTCGGTTCCGTGTTCGCGATCTTGTCGCGCTATGCGGTGAATTTCTGGAACCAGGGCCTGCACCAAGGCGCCTCGCTCAGCCTCGACAAAGAAGAAAACGTGGCGGATGTATTCTATTTCCCGCTGCTGGTGTGCATCGCCGGGTTTGTTTTCTTGTTTCTGGCACTTGTCCTCTACCGCACCGGTACTGAAATACGCCTGCGCCGGACCCGCGCATTGCGAGCCCGTGAGGCGCGTAGTTGATGCCCGATCTTGGCAAATACGCCGATGCTGTCTTGTCGGCCTATGGTGTTTCAATCCTGCTTCTTCTGGTCTTGGTGATCTTTACACTGCGCAAAGGTCGTGCCGCGCGCGAAGCGCTGGAGAGCGTTGAGAAGAGGATCAATCCGGATGGCTAAGATCTCGCCCCTTATGATCGCGCCACCGCTGATTTTTGCGGCCTTTGTGGTCATGGCCGGTGTCGGCATGTTTCGCGATGATCCAAGCCAATTGCCCTCCACGATGATCGGCAAAAGCGCGCCGGCAATCACACAGGTTGCCTTGGGAGATTATCCCCCGGTGACACCGGAGGCAATGGCGACAGGAGAAGTGACATTGGTGAATTTTTGGGCCAGTTGGTGCCCGCCGTGCCGTGCAGAGCATCCCAATTTGCTGAAAATGGCGGCGGAGGGGATGCCGATCGTCGGGGTGAATTTTAAAGACACCGAAGGGCCTGCGATCTCCTATCTGGACGGGGATGGCAACCCATTTCTGGCGGTTGGATATGACCCCCAGGGGCGTACCGCAATTGACTGGGGTGTGACCGCCCCGCCGGAAACGTTTATTCTGGATGCCGAGGGAACGGTGCTTTTTCGTTTCGCCGGACCGCTGGTGGGGAGCGATTATGAACAACGTTTTCTGCCCGCGCTTGAGGACGCGCTGCAAAACTAAGGCCGCTCTAGAGCCTGTAGCCCCCGTCCACATTAAGGATTTCGCCAGTGATAAAACCTGCCGCATCCGAGGCCAGGAAACGCACGGCTGCGGCAACATCCTGAGGCTGGGCGATGCGTCCCAAGGCGGTCATCTGCGCAAATTGCGCTATCAGCTCAGCCGAACGTGGGGTCTCAGAGATATTGATTGCACCGGGGGCCACCGCATTAACGCGAATACCGCGCGGCCCCAGTTCCTTGGCCATGGCGCGTGTCCATGTATTCAAAGCGGCTTTACTCGCTGAATAAGCCGCAGCCCCCATCGCGGGCAACACCGCGTTGACCGACGAGATATTCACCACACTGGCACCGCGTTCCAAATGCGGCAGGGCAGCAGACAAGAGCATCATGGGAGCGATTATGTTTACGTCAAAATTCAGCCTGTGATCGCTGAAATCATCGGCTTGCATGTCGGTCGGTTTGATCGCCCCGGCGTTATTCACCAAAACATCCAGCCGCCCGAATTTGGCGATGGTTTGGGCGACAACATCCGAAGCTGCGGCAGGATCGGATAGATCCGCATGCAGCGCGAAGATCCCGGGCCGCTCCAATAAAAGCGGCCCCGGATCGGTGGATCTATAAGTCATGGCAACGTGATAATCACGTGCCAAATCCCGCGCGATTTCTCGCCCGAGACCCCGCGCGGCACCGGTGATCAGTGCCACGCGCATGTATTATGCCGCCTGTGCGAGATTACGCAGTACGTAGTGCAGCACGCCGCCGTGTTCGATGTATTCGATTTCGATTGCGGTATCGATCCGGCATTTCAACGCGATCTCTTTGACGCTGCCATCCGCCATCGTGATGGTGCAAGGCACCTCCTGCAGTGGCTCAATCGTATCGAGGCCCGCGATGGACACGGTTTCATCCCCCGTGAGACCCAAGGATTTGCGCGTGTCACCACCGGTGAATTCAAACGGGATCACGCCCATGCCAACCAGATTAGAGCGGTGAATGCGCTCAAAACTCTCTGCAATAACCGCCTTTACCCCCAAGAGCGCGGTTCCTTTGGCCGCCCAGTCACGCGAAGATCCGGCGCCGTATTGCTCGCCCCCAAAGATCACCAGCGGTGTGCCAGCTTCCTGATACGCCATGGCCGCGTCATAGATTGAGGTCTGCGCGCCATCGGGGCCTTTGGTGTAGCCCCCTTCGACGCCATCCAGCATTTCGTTTTTGATGCGGATGTTGGCAAAGGTCCCACGCATCATCACCTCGTGGTTACCGCGACGCGACCCGTAGGAGTTGAATTCGCGCTGTGGCACCTGACGTTCGATCAGATACTGCCCGGCGGGTGTGGTATCCTTGAACGAGCCCGCGGGGGAGATATGATCGGTTGTGATCATGTCGCCCAGCATCGCCAGAACGGAGGCGTTTTCGATGTTACTGATGGTGCCCGGCTCTTTGCCCATGCCCTGGAAATAGGGCGGGTTCTGGACGTAAGTCGAGGATACGGGCCAATCATAAACTTTGCTGTCCGTGGTGCTGACGCCCTGCCATTTTTCATCACCCTTGAAGACATCGGCGTATTTGGTTTGAAAGGCCTCGCGGGTGACGGTCTGTTCCACCAGTTCTGCGACTTCCTGGCTTGTGGGCCAGAGGTCTTTGAGGAAGACGTCATTGCCGTCTTGGTCCTGCCCGATGGCGTCCTGTGCCAGATTGATGTCGAGCGTACCCGCCAGCGCATAAGCCACAACCAGTGGGGGAGATGCGAGGTAGTTGGCACGTACGTCCGGGCTGATGCGCCCTTCAAAATTGCGGTTTCCCGACAAGACTGATGTCGCGACCAAATCGCCCTCGGCAATCGCCTCAGACAGTTCTTTCTGGATCGGACCTGAGTTCCCAATACATGTTGTACAGCCGTAACCAACGAGGTTGAACCCGATGGCATCGAGGTCCTCTTGCAGGTTCGCGGCCTCGAGATAGGCTGAAACTACCTGAGATCCCGGCGCCAGCGACGTTTTCACCCAAGGCTTGCGGTCCATGCCCAAAGCGCGGGCTTTGCGTGCCACCAGCCCGGCACCGATCATCACATAGGGGTTGGACGTGTTGGTGCAAGAGGTGATCGAGGCGATCACGACCTTGCCGCTTTCCATAGTATAGTCTTCGCCCGCGACGGCGATTTCCTTACCCATCGGACGTTTGAAGGTTTCTTCCATTTCGCGGCGGAAAGCGATTTGGCCTTGATCCAGCGCCACATAGTCCTGCGGGCGTTTCGGGCCGGAAATCGCGGGCACGATGGTGCCCATGTCAAGATGCAAGGTGTCGGTATAGATGGGCGCGTAGTCATCGCCACGCCAGAACCCGTTTTCCTTGGCATAGGCCTCAACCAGAGCAATCCGGTCTTCGTCCCGACCAGTTGTGCGCAGATAACGCAGCGTTTCACTATCAATCGGGAAGAACCCACAAGTGGCACCATACTCCGGTGCCATATTGCCGATTGTTGCGCGGTCCGCCAATGGCAGGCGGTCCAGTCCTTCACCGTAGAATTCAACGAATTTGCCGACAACGCCTTTGGCGCGCAGCATTTCAACGACCTTCAGAACCAGATCGGTACCGGTGGTGCCTTCCATCATGGAACCGGTCAACTCAAACCCAATAACTTCGGGGATCAACATGGAAATTGGTTGCCCGAGCATCGCAGCCTCGGCTTCAATACCACCAACGCCCCAGCCCAGAACGGCGGCACCATTGACCATCGTTGTGTGGCTGTCCGTGCCCACAAGCGTATCAGGGTAGGCGACTTCTTCGCCATTCTGATCGGTGTCTGTCCAGACGGTCTGCGCCAGATATTCGAGGTTCACCTGGTGGCAGATCCCGGTTCCGGGAGGTACGACGCGAAAATTGTTAAACGCCTTCTGACCCCATTTCAGGAACGTATACCGCTCCATGTTGCGCTCATATTCGCGATCGACATTCATCTGGAAAGCCCGGGGGTTGCCGAATTCGTCGATCATCACCGAGTGGTCAATCACCAGATCTACCGGGTTCAGTGGATTGATTTTTTCCGCGTCGCCGCCAAGGCTGATGATCGCATCGCGCATCGCGGCCAGATCGACGACCGCGGGCACGCCAGTGAAATCCTGCAACAAAACCCGGGCAGGGCGATACGCAATCTCGCGCGGGTTCTTACCGCCCTGTGTACCCCATTGCGCAAAGGCCTTGATATCGTCCGTCGTGACCGTCTTGCCGTCCTCAAAGCGGAGCATGTTTTCCAGCACGACCTTCAGAGCGGCGGGCAATTTTGCAAAATCACCAAGGCCTGCGGCCGTCGCGGCGGGAATGGAGTAATAGTCAACGCTCTGGGCGCCAACGCTCAGAGTTTTGCGTGTCTTTGACGTATCGTGACCAACGGTAATGGGCATAAGAGATTTCCTCTGGCTTGAGCTGGATCATTGTTCGGATTGGGTGCTGAATGCCCTAAGGGGATGGGCAGATCAACTCAAATCGGCGTGCCAGGGCATAAATGTATACCATTGTGTACCGAATAGCCCTGATTTTGCTCTCGATCTCTCAAGAAACCTTGATTGGTCATTACAACGCAGAGCTTTTAGGGTGCAACATGGCGTTCAAGAACCTGCAAGGAATCACATGAAAATACTGTCCCCCCTCTTGGCAGCTGTCTGGTTTATGGCAACTCCGGTTTTTGCACAAAACGGACCTGTCGTCGTAGAGCTGTTTACATCGCAGGGATGTTCGTCGTGTCCTCCGGCAGATAAATTGCTTCATGCGTTGGCCGAGCGCGACGATGTGATCGCTCTCGCGCTGCATGTGGATTATTGGGACTATATCGGGTGGAAGGATGAATTTGCGGATCCGCGCAACGCAGAACGCCAACGTGCCTATGCAACAACGGCCGGGCGACGCTCAATCTACACACCGGAAATGATTGTGAACGGTCAGACTGATATTGTCGGGACCAAGCCGATGGAGGTTTCCAAGGCGATCGCCATTCACAAAGAGCAGCCTGCAAGCGTCCGGATTGACGTCGCCAAAGCCGGGGACGAAGTTCGAATTGATGCGGAGACTTTGCAACCCATGGCTGGCCCAATGATCGTGCAGATCCTGCGCTACAAACCGAACCGTGAGGCACGCATCACCCGCGGCGAAAACGCCGGTCACACGATTGCCTATGCAAACGTGACGCAGGAATGGAAGGTTTTGGCAGAATGGGATGGGCGCACGCCCCTTTCCCTGTCAGCAGTTGTGCCAGGTGATGATCCGGTGGTGGTGCTGATACAGGCTGCCAAAATGGGACCTATTCTGGCGGCAGCCCGCATCAGATGAGTGGCGCGCCCTTGCAGGAGGGAAGTTCTTTTCACTCCGTTTGTTAACGCGTCTGCACGAGCGGGACCACGCGTGCTGAAATGACCTTTACCCAAGACAGCGGCGCCCCAGTTCCATGGAGCACCCTTTCTGTTGGTTAGCCCTCATCGCCGTCATCAACCACCAAGAGCAGATCGCCTGAAGCCTCCATGTCGCGGGCTATTCCTATTATGCGCGTCATGGCTTCATCGGCCTCTGCGGCTTTGACCGTTCCTCTGTCTTGCATGTCTTCTCGCAGTTGGTCCGCCATTCGCGCCGACATATTCTCCAGAATGTAGTCTGCTGACGCTTTCATACCGGCAGCTTCGGCACCTGTCAGGGCGATCAACAGGTCTTCCTGCACCAGCTCGCGGATCAATCGCGGAACGTCGCGCGGTGCAATTCGTTTCGGGATATTGGCGAAAGTGAAGATTGCCTTGCGCACCTGTTCGGCGAAGCCTGCATCTGTTTCATCAAGTCCTTCCAGGACGTCATCGCGGGTGACGGATTTGGTTGAATTGAGGATCGCCCCCACGCGCTCCACGGGACCGCTGTCAAACGCTTCGAGTGGTGCGGCGTCGAGCTGGGTTGCCAGCGAAATCCCGATGCGATCCACCGCGTCAGGCGTGACTGCGCTGGTTTGTGAAACGGCGTAGGTGATGCGTCGTGCCTTTGGCCCCGGCAATTGTCCCAGCAACTCTGCAGCACGTTTTACGTCAATTTTGGATAGCAGGACTGCGGCTACTTCGACGCTCTCGTTTTCGAGCACCGGAAGCAGCTTTTCCAGACTCATATCTTTCAAGCGCGCCCAGGGGTCGCCGTATTGGCGCACGCCTGCTTCCTTGCGTAGGCGGGTCGCCGTTTGCTTGGAAATGCGCCCGTCAAGGGACTCCAGAGCGCCCGCCATGCCACCGGGAAAAGACAGTCCGACGTTTTCCAATTCATCCGCAAACTCGGACACGACACTGGCCAGTGTGGCGCGGTCGACCAGACGCATCGAACCCATCTGCTTGGTCAAATGCGCTTGCAGGTCTTCGGGCAGATCTTCCAGTGGAATATCGGCACCCTCGTTCAGCAGCAAACGCACGACAATCGCTGCTTTTGCGCGACGGCTGAGCGTCGCAGGAGCGCTACCGCCCGTTCCCGGCAAGGCCGGAAAGGGCGCCATTGGAACCATTTCTGTCATCTATATCCGCCTCAGTAAAAGTTACTGTGATGCTTGGCAGATAAAGGTAAACATTGGCTGAAATCAGTAGTTGTAAGTTGTCCCGGTTTCGATGGCTTTGCGCAGGGATGTTTCCGACCAACTGCCCGTGCCGCCATGCTCTTGAATGGCGCGCAATTGCACCAACGCGGCCACCATATCGCCAGCGGCAACATATCCCTGACCCATGTAGGATCTGGCCAGAATATTGCCGGGATCCTGATCAATCGCGCGCTGGTAGAAGATGTTCCCAAGTTCAATGTTGCCCAACTTGCGGTGTGTAAAACCCATGTAGGTGAGGCGGCCCGGATCGTCCGCGTCCATCGCACTCAGAACAACCTGCGCATCATGGTAGCGCCCCGCATAGGCCATGTGGCGTACGGTTTGATACAATTGATCCCGATCAAGACTGCTTTCTTTTGGGTCGACGCATCGCCGTATGCGTTCGTCAAACACCTGCGCTCCCTCACAGGCAATCGCCGGTTTGATGGGCGGTTCATCATTGCCGCCGCCGGCCGCCAGTAGTGTTGTTGGAAAAAGCAGGGCAGCGCCCAAGATAATCCGCATCATTACAAATATCCTCGTTTAAGAAACCATGTAAGAGAGTAACGGATCAGAGGGGGGGTTTATTCAATCACAGACGCGTGATTGAATAAAATTTTTATGATTTAGCTGCTGACGCCGGTGACACATGTGCCCGAGGTCGCATCATAAACGGTGCCCGCTGCGCAGGACATCGTGATTTCTTCTTTCTTGCCGTAATTGCATCCTTCGGCGAATGCCAAAACGGGCGTCACGGTGAGGGCCACCGCGGCGGCCAAAGTCTTGATCGTCATTGCGGTTCTCCTGTGTTTGCAACGCTAAGGTAGCAGGAGCACGCAAGCGGTCAACCAAAATAAGGTGTTTCGTGCCCTGGCGCCGCGATCATGCCTAGTCTTTGAACACCCGTTTGAAAATCGTGTCGACGTGTTTGGTGTGATACCCGATATCGAACTTCTCTTCGATCTCCTCCGCGCTCAGCGCGGCCAGCACGTCAGCATCCCCCAGAAGCTCGGTTTTAAAGTCCTTGCCTTCTTCCCAGACTTTCATCGCGTTGCGCTGCACCAGTTTATAGGCGTCCTCGCGGCTGACCCCGGCTTGGGTCAGGGCAAGCAATACACGCTGGCTCATCACCAAACCGCGAAATTTGTTCATATTGGCCAGCATATTGTCGGGGTAGATCACCAATTTATCGACCACTGACGTCAACCGTGCCAATGCAAAATCCAGCGTGATCGTGGTGTCGGGACCGATGTTGCGCTCGACTGAGCTGTGGGAAATGTCGCGTTCATGCCAGAGCGCGACGTTCTCCATCGCTGGTACAACCGCCATGCGCACCAGTCGCGCCAATCCGGTCAGGTTTTCGGTCAACACCGGGTTGCGCTTATGCGGCATCGCGGAGGATCCTTTTTGACCAGCAGAGAAAAACTCCTCCGCTTCCAAAACCTCGGTGCGCTGCATATGGCGGATTTCGGTGGCGATATTTTCGATGGAACTGCCGACAACGCCGAGGGCTGCGAAAAATGCGGCATGACGGTCGCGTGGGATCACCTGCGTGCTGATGGGCTCCGGTTCCAGTCCCAGTTTTGCGCAGACATGTTCCTCAACGGCAGGGTCGATATTGGCGAATGTGCCAACCGCGCCGGAAATCGCGCCGGTTGCGATCTCATAGCGTGCTTTTTCCAGACGGTTCAGGTTGCGATCCATTTCCGCATAAAACCGCGCGAAAGTCAGGCCCATTGTGGTCGGTTCTGCGTGAATGCCGTGGCTGCGCCCGATACGGACGGTATCTTTGTGCTCCAGCGCGCGCCATTTCAGCGCGGCCAAAAGACCCTTCATATCCTCGATCAAAATGTCAGAGGCCCGCACCAGTTGGACATTGAAACAGGTATCCAGCACATCCGAGGAAGTCATGCCCTGATGTACAAACCGCGCCTCATCTGAGCCTACGTGTTCGGCCAGATGCGTCAGAAACGCGATCACGTCGTGTTTAGTGACCGCTTCGATTTCATCAATGCGCGCGACGTCAAATTCAACGTCTTTGGCTTTCCAAACCGCATCGGCGTTTTCGCGCGGGATCACGCCCAGATCGGCCATCGCATCACAGGCATGGGCCTCAATCTCGTACCAGATCCGGAATTTTGTGGCCGGTGACCAGATTGCAACCATGTCGGGACGGGAATAGCGAGGGATCATCAGCTTACCTTTTTGGCATTTGTCTTGGGCTTGTCGCGCTCTTAAACTGCACCGGCATGAGCCACAAGGCGGGAGCCGATGAAATGAGAGCATTGAAGGTCGCAGCGCTGATCTTTTGCCCGGTGATGGCCCAATCGCAGGATTGGACGCCATTGAGCGGGGATGCCATTCGCGCGGCACTGACGGGTCGTACATTGCAATATGAAAACGCGTGGCAGGATTTTCGCGCCACAGGCCGTACGCTATACAATGCGGGCGCTGACAGCTGGGGGTATTGGCGGGTGCAGGGCGATCAATATTGCAGCCAATGGCCGCCCTCCGATCTGTGGGCGTGTTATGACATGGCGCGTGCCGGCGAAAAGCTTCGATTCATCGGGCAGGGCGGAGATGTCACGGATGCGTCTTATGCCGATTGAGACGAGGCCGCGCGTTCTGGCGGATTTCGCAGGCACATGGCAGCTTGATCGCAAGATTGCGCATGGGGACGGCACGCAGGCCCGTTTTCAGGGAACCGCCCTGTGGGATGGTGACGATAGAGGGCTGGATTATTTGGAAACAGGGCATCTGCAAATGGGGCAAGGTCCTCAAATGCAGGCAGAGCGGCGGTATCGCTGGGCTCCCGACTTGGATGTGTATTTTGACGACGGGCGGTTCTTTCACCGCGTTCCGGCATTGGGTGGCCGAGCGTCACATTGGTGCGATCCTGATACTTATGATGTGACCTATGATTTTGGGGCGTGGCCCTGCTTTACTGCCGTTTGGCAAGTGCGCGGACCGAAAAAATCCTACAAAATGCACAGTTTTTACGAACGCAGTTAGCGCACCTTATGCTGTGCTTTTAGCATTTCCAAAATGCGCGGTTTTAGCGCGACAGGCCTTGCACAGATGCTGCTGCTGCGGCATTCATGGGCCAACGCATTCTCAACAGGAGACACAATTCCATGCAACTGTCCGCTTCTCATTCCGTCCTGGCAGAGACCTTCGGGCCAAACGCCGGTTCTGCACAGCGCGCCAAACAAGCCGTACTGGTTGTGGTTGGTATCGCTCTTCTGACGATGGCGGCGCAGATCAAAGTGCCAATGTGGCCGGTGCCGATCACCATGGGGACATTTGCGGTTTTAACAATCGGTGCCGCTTATGGAGCGCGCCTCGGGTTGGTGACGATCCTTGGATACATGATCATCGGCGCACTTGGATTTGATGTATTTGCGGGATCCACGGCAGAGAAGTTTGGCCTTGAATACATGATGGGCGGCACCGGCGGCTATCTGCTGGGATATGTGCTTGCCACCGTGATGCTCGGCTTTCTGGCGCAGCGCGGTTGGGATCGCTCCGCGGCTTGGATGGCACTGGCGATGTTGATCGGTAACGTCCTGATTTATATCCCCGGTCTGGCGTGGCTTGGCATGCTCTATGGGTGGGACAAGCCGATCCTGGAGTGGGGTCTGACACCCTTCCTGATCGGTGATTTCCTGAAACTCGCGCTGGCCGCAGCCCTACTGCCCGCCTTGTGGAAGCTGATCGGCAACGCGCGCAGCTAACTACACATCCCTATAGGATCACAGGAAAGCCAGAGCATCGTCTCTGGCTTTTTTCTTGGTTTGAAATCTGTCGCTTTGCAAACTGAACTGGACAAAATCATCTGAGTGTCGCTCCTTGGGGTAGCGCCAGAAAAAGGATCGCGCCCATGCGTCTGAAAATGTTGAACCTCACAAGAAGCCTTGCCATCGCTGCTGGTTTTCTCGTGGCACCGGTCGCCGGTTTCGCGGGCACGCCCATGACCTATACCGACGGCGAAAGAGCGCTGTTTCAGATTGAGGTGCCCGACTTCTGGTCTGTCCGAACCGGAGGTCTTCGTGATCTCACGGCGCCAGATGCTGAAAACTTTCGCGATGTCTCACGTATCTTTGGCCTGACGCCTGAAACCCACGAGGGGATATGGGTCGGGTTTGTATCCCCGCATGGCGTCGCCTCGTTGGCGGATGCGCGCGACTATCTCACGGACATTGGGCAGTTTCTGGTCAAGGATGCTCAAGTTGAAACCTCCAGGTCTCGCCGGATCGCCGGATTACCTGCCCAGACGTTTTCAGGCACCGGGCGACGCGGTGGCAAGCCGCTCGAATTCACCGCCATCACTATTGATATGCCCAACGGGCGGGTGGCTGTTTCTGTTGTTGTGTTCGAGGCGGGATCAGATGTGGATATCATAAATGATATCAACGAGATGATGGCGTCTTTTAAGGTCGTAAGGTAGGGGGAGCAGATGCGTTTGAAACCTAAAAAGCTTGCCCTGGCCGTGGCCCTGGGCGGGGCCGTCTTGGGCCTCTCCGCCTGTGATCCCGCCGGCGTCAGCACAAGTGGCGCGGTCTATTACGATTCGGTTTTGTGGAACGATTATTACTATGGGTATGACCGTCCAGCCGCGCCAAGCCGGCCAGATCGCCCGGTGCGACCTGAACGACCTGACCGCCCGGATCGTCCCGTCCGCCCCAGCCGACCTATCGATCCGGGTTTTTCACGCCCGCACCGACCCAGTGCACCGATCCACAGACCGGCAGGTGGCATCAGAGGCCGACGCTAAGCAGGCTGCGCCAACTCGGTAATGACAGTTGAACTGCGTTCCAGCGTGCGATGCACCGGGCATTTATCAGCGATTTCAAGCAGGCGTGCGCGCTGTTCATTGCTCAGTTTACCGGTGAGGCTGATCCGTCTGCGCCACGTGTCGATCTTTTCACCCACCGTCGTATCCGCATCCTGTGCATGCACCTTGTTGTGGCTGACATCCACGGAAACATGATCCAGCGGCCAGCCTTTGCGCCGGGCATACATGCGGATGGTCATGGAGGTACAGGCGCCCAGACCCGCAGAGAGAAAACCATAGGGACTTAAACCCTTGTTGGTGCCACCATAAGCCTGAGGTTCATCCGCCAACAGATGGTGCCCGTCTGACGAGGTGATATCGGTCAGATACCCGGCCTTGTCTGCCTCGGAGATGCGCAGCACGCCTTCCGGAGCGCCGGGCGGTGGAGCAGGTGGTGCCAGCTTGATGTAGCGTCGTGCCCAGGTTGCGATCACATCTGCCGCGTATTCAGCGTCTTCCGTGCGCGTGATCAGATGATCCGCCTTGTCGAGCGTCACAAAGCTCTTGGGATGCTTTGCGGCCAGAAAAATCTGACTTGCATTGTCAATTGAAACGATTTCATCGCCGGGCGCATGCAGCACCAGGAGGGCGGCGTTCAACTTGGCAATTGCAGGGGCCATCTGCTCCTGTGCCACATCATCAACAAAACTTCTGCCAATTCTGAACGGACGCCCGCCAAGAGAGATTTCGGCGACTCCCTCGGCGGCGATCTGCGGCAGGGCCTCTGCAAAATTATGGGTCACATGTTCGGGATCAAAGGGCGCGCCCAACGTCGCCACGGCCTTGATGGTGTCAAGTGCGGCTGCTGCCTTGAGCACCGCCGCTCCTCCAAGGGAATGTCCGATGATCAGTGAGGGCGTCATGGACCGGGTCGACAGGAAGTGGTTGGCCGCGATCAGATCATCCACGTTTGAAGTAAAGGATGTATTGGCGAACTCGCCACCCGAATGGCCCAGCCCGGTAAAATCAAAGCGCAACACGGCGATGCCGATGGAAGACAGGCGCGCAGCGATCCGGCGCGCGGCGGGGATGTCTTTGCCACATGTGAAACAATGCGCGAAAATCGCCGTGGCCAAATGCGGCCCCTCCGGCAAATCCAACCGCGCGGCGAGTTGCGAGCCATCATGGCCTGGAAAAGTGATGCGTTCGGTTGGCATGGCAGTGCTCCTTTGTATGACAGAGTGGGGGGCCGGTCAGCCAGTGGCAAGGTCTGTGTCGGTCTCTTCACGCGGAGGTGACGCGTTTGTCGGATTGAATGGAAAAGTGCAACCAAGAACACGCCCTGAAGCGCGGGGTATTCCCGGGAGGCTCAAAGTCTTGGTTGCCTTTTGCGTCGTGCCACGTGCTGCAGAATCGAAACCACCCTTGGCGGTCAGCAGCAGAACCGCAGCGAGGGCTTAGCCATTTACCACCGGTTTGGAAGGAATACCTCTTGGCCGCATCGATTGGATCTCTCGCGTCATCGGAAAAATTGAGCGGAACGAGGGCAGGTATCGCGCGGATGATCCATGAATTTGACAAGCTGATGCGACTGGTGCCGTTGTTCTGGACCTTGAAGTCCTCTTCACGGGTACTGTGATGTCGAGTGCCCACGCGAAAACCTCAGTGGAGGCAAACGGGGTGCTGCCGCAACGTATTCCTTGCGCAAGCATACATCGGCCGCGCCCGCATAAATCCGCCCATAGCAGTGGAAAATTCGCAACCCTGAAAGCCTGAAGACCTTTGCAGATCCCGGCGTCTCGCGCTGGCAATGAAAAAGTTCGGATCTGCCTGAGGGTCAAGCCCCCATCAAGGCAGGATCAAAGGGATAGGTTGTCAGATTCTCGAATCCGTCATCTGTGATGAGCACCTGATCTTCGAGCTTTATCGAAAAATCCCCACCCTCTGAGGAAATCAAGGCTTCAACGCAGAGCGTCATGCCCGGCTCCAGCGGATAATCGTAGGCGCCTGCTACCGCGTGATCAGGATAGGCCACCAATGGCCACTCATCACACAACCCTACGCCATGCATCAGACAGCCGTATTTCAGTTTTTGGAACTGCGCGTCCAGAACATGCGTGCCAGCGGATAACTCCGGTATCATGACACCGGGTTTCAACATCTGCATGTTTTCCATGATGTGCTCCACACCGTGCTGCATGGCATAGACCATGTCAGGCCGAGGCTTTTCGGGGCCAATCCACCAACTGCGCGATATATCCGTGCAAATCCCGTAAGCCCCAACAAGATCCGTATCAAAGCTGATGATCTCGTTTTTCTGGCAAACGCGCGGCCCGCACTCCTGAAACCATGGGTTTGTGCGCGGACCCGATGACAGAAGCCGGGTTTCGATCCATTCGCCACCCCGGCGCACGTTCTCAGCATGCAGCACGGCCCAGATGTCATCTTCACAGGTTTTGCCATCGCCCACATGGGTGCGTGCAAAGTCTTCCATGATCCGGACGGCTGTTTCGCAGGCATGGGATGAACAGCGCATGGCCTTGATCTCATCCGGACCTTTGATGGCGCGTGATTTTTCGGTGACCTCCTCGCCGTCCATGACCTCAAACCCCTGACGTTCAAGACTGCGCAAACCGTGCAACATGATCTTATCCACCGCGAGACGTCCAAGACCGGGCGCGTGCTCGGCCAGCAGCAGGCGCACTTCATTGGCGAAAACATCTGCCGCGGCCCCGACCTGATCCCCCCGGTCAAAATAGAAGAGATCAGCGCCTGAGCGTTGTTCTCGCACCAATGGATTGAATTTGCTGAGAAAAGGCGAGTTCTTGTAATCCCACATGACCATGTAGCCATCTGCGCACAGCAGGACGGCCCGGAATGGATTGTGGGTGTTCCAAAGCTGCATATTGGTGCTGTCCGTGGCATAGCGGATGTTGAGCGGGTCAAACATCAACACGCCAGCATAATCGCGCGCGACTACGTGCTGCGTCAGGCGGGCGTGGCGATAGGCGCGCATCGCGGCGAGATTTGGCAATTCCAACCCGGCTTCCGCCCATTCTTTGAAGGCCAGCTGCGTGGGGCCAATTTCCACCCGGTCCATGTCGTTTGGCGTCCCATCTCCCAGCACGGCACCGCGGCTCGGGTCGATCTTGCGGGCATCGCGATAATGTTGATTCATGGTCGCCTCGACGGGTCTCTATCACCATCACTCTGAGGCGAAATGCGCGTGCGGGTTTGCTCGATTGCGACACCTTCACGCGTCGTTTTTCGAAGACATCGCCTGCGCGTGCCGATAATTGCTTCATATGACCGAGATTCTGCATGATCAGATGCCAAAGGATATGGCGCAAGAAAGGGCTTTGCCCGGTGTTCAGGCCTTGATGCCAGACGCATGGTTGAAGGTAGACGAGGCGTATGGTGCGCAGATGGCCTACCGGCGAGAATTGATCGCGGCGCGACGTCAGGATGTGTTCTGGCAGGGACCCAAGGCGGCGGAGGCCGCGCAAGAAACGCTTGGCGAAGTGTGCCGGTTTTTGCCGTCTCTCGGCTTTGAGCTGTCAGGGTCAAATTGCCGGTGCCCCGATGGGTATTCGATTGATCTAACGAGCGATGCACCATTGGCCGTGTTGGGGCAGATCTTGCAGGAAGACATCTGTATTCTGGACAAGCAAGACGATGCCCATGTGCTGGTCGCTGCGATTTTATGCTTCCCGGCGAGTTGGCGTTTGAGTGAAAAGGCGGGGCGACCCCTGATCGCGATTCATGAACCGGTTGAGGCTTACGATGACCAAATGGCGCGCCGGGTGCAGCGCCTTTTTGATGGGGTGCAGGCCGGGCGACCGCTCTGGCGGCACAACCGGCTTTGGTATGACGACCCGGACCTGTTCCAACCGCGCTCCGTCGTAACACCGCATCTCGTCGCGCCGGGGCAGGCGCAGGCACGGTATCAGCGCGCTGAACGCCAGAGCATTGTCAGGCTGCCGCAGACAAAAGCCGTGGTGTTTTCCATCCACAGCTATGTGGTCGCCACATCAGCTCAGTAGGGCCAGATCGGTTGTGTTCATCCGTCTGCGAGTAGGCATGTCATGCGCGTCCTGGCCGGCAAGCGTCAAAGCAACATCCTTGTAGAACTTGTCGTTATCAAACCACCATTGATGAGAGTAAGTCGGGGTCTGATCTTCGGGTGCGACGTCCTGAAGATACTGTTCATGGCTGTAAACGTCGACGTGGTTCTTATGGATCACGGGCGGCATGCCAGCGCGTCCAACGCGTTTCTGCAGACCATTTCCAAGAATCGCCGGAAGGTTAAGAGTTTCATCCAACTGGCTGAAATAATTTGTAAATCTCTTGCTGCGATGCGCCAGAAGCAGCGAGGCCCAGGCACCGCGGCCAAACCAGCGCGCATCGGCATCCCCAGAGACGAACATCATCTCGTTAAGCCGCCATGCGCCGGATCCGGGAGTGGCGGAATCGTCAAAATCCGAGATCGCGCGCAGGGTCAGGTAGGCCCCCATGGAATGCCCGATCAGGTTGATCTTTCTGTTGGGTTTGCGTTCTACCAGAGGGATGATGCCATCCTCAACAAGGAAGCGCGCGGTTGCTTTGGCGTTGCGCTTGTCGTTGTCATAGGCAAGGACGTTCCCTTCGCTGGGCCAATCATAGACGATGAGCGCGCCGCGATAGCCGTTTTTTCGCAAGCCCGCCTGGATTTTGTCAAAGCGGCTGAGCACGTCGAATTGGTCGTTGTTAAAACCATGCACAAAAATCATCACCTCATCGGTGTCACCCTCTGCATCCACTTGGTCCAGCCAGTCCTTTTGAGAGATGATCCCGCCTTGCCATCTGCCGCTCGCGTCGGGACCCTGGGTGATCCGAACATACCGCGTGAGTTGAGCCGGGTTATTGGTAAACTTTGATGAAGAGGCATTGTAAGTACGGCGCGAGAAAAACAGCGTCATGGGATATCTCCAAAATTGGTTAATAAAAATACCTGCTGACAATGCACGAAAACGCTCAATTTTCAAAATCTGGAATTGATACCCGCTCCGTTAGGCAAAAAAAGGCGCCCCGAGAAAGGGCGCCTTTGTGTTGTTTCAGACCATTTGAAGGCGCGGCGGGATGCGCCGCGCTAGATCAGCAGCTGTAATACATCGCGAACTCAACCGGGTGAGGTGTATGCTCGTATGCTTCAATTTCTTCCATTTTCAAATCGATATACCCATCGATCTGATCTTTGGTGAACACGTCACCCTTGAGCAGGAAGTCTTGATCTGCTGACAGCGATTCGATGGCTTCACGCAAGGAACCACAAACGGTTGGGATGCCGGCCAGCTCTTCTGCGGGAAGGTCATAGAGGTTCTTATCCATCGCTTCGCCGGGATCGATCTTATTGGTGATCCCGTCAAGACCCGCCATCAACAGGGCGGCGAAACACAGATAGGGGTTCGCGGATGGGTCCGGGAAACGAGCCTCTACGCGCTTGGCTTTTGGGCTTTCTGTCCACGGTATCCGGACACAACCCGAACGGTTACGCGCGGAATATGCCCGCAGAACAGGCGCTTCAAAACCCGGGATCAGACGCTTGTAGCTGTTGGTGCCGGGGTTGGTGAAAGCGTTCAGCGTTTTGGCGTGCTTCAGAATACCACCGATGAAATACAGCGCTTCCTGTGACAGATCCGCGTATTTATCGCCTGCAAAGACAGGTTTGCCGTCTTTCCAGATCGACATGTTCACATGCATGCCCGTGCCGTTGTCGCCCGCGATGGGTTTCGGCATGAAGGTGGCGGATTTGCCGTAGGCATGTGCGACATTGTGGATCACATATTTGTATTTCTGCAGCTCGTCTGCCTGTTTGGTCAGTGAATCAAAGATCAGACCCAATTCGTGCTGGCAGGACGCAACTTCGTGGTGGTGCTTGTCCACTTTCATGCCCAGACGTTTCATGGTCGAGAGCATTTCCGACCGAAGGTCTTGGGATTCATCGATCGGGTTCACCGGGAAATAGCCGCCCTTTACACCCGGACGGTGGCCCATGTTGCCCATTTCGTATTCGGTGTCTGTGTTCCAGGACGCATCAACCGCATCTACTTCGTAGGACACTTTGTTGATGGTGTTGGAGTAGCGCACATTGTCAAAGAGGAAAAACTCCGCCTCTGGACCCATATAGGCCACATCACCGATACCTGTGGATTTCAGGTATTCTTCAGCTTTTTGTGCCGTACCGCGTGGGTCGCGCTCGTAAGCTTCGCCGGTGTCTGGCTCGACAACAGAGCAATGCAGGCAAACGGTTTTTTCAGCGTAGAAGGGATCGATATAGGCACTATCCGTGTCTGGCATCAGCTTCATGTCCGACGCTTCGATGGATTTCCAACCCTCGATGGAGGAGCCATCAAACATGAACCCTTCTTCGAGAAAATCTTCGTCTACCTGATCGGACATCACCGTGACGTGCTGCAGTTTCCCGCGCGGGTCTGTGAAACGGATGTCGACATATTCGACGTCCTCGTCCTTGATCATCTTGAGTAGTTCAGTGCTCATTCTGGTATATCCCTTTTGGTTGGAATGATGGTGTAACGGTGACGCGGATCAGAGCGCGTCAGACCCTGTCTCGCCCGTCCGGATGCGGATCGATTGCTCAACCGGCGTGACAAAAATTTTGCCGTCCCCAATTTTTTCGGTCTTTGCGGTATTTACGATGGCCTCAATGGCAGCATCTACAAGATCGTCATCCAAAACGATCTCGATTTTCACTTTGGGCAGGAAATCCACAACGTACTCTGCGCCCCGATAAAGCTCTGTATGGCCTTTTTGACGACCGAACCCTTTGACTTCGATGACAGAAAGCCCCTGAACGCCGACCTCTTGCAAGGCCTCTTTGACCTCATCGAGTTTGAACGGTTTGATGACCGCTTCGATTTTTTTCATGATAGTCTCCCTTGCCGTAGCTCACGATGGACAGACCATTAAGGGCTGGCAGGGTCCATAATTAGGCGTAAACTGGAGAGAGCCGTAAGGGGGTTTGCGGATATGCAGATCAAAAAATGTGCAATACGTCTATTTTTTAATCACAAATGAATCGATGAGGCGAGCGTGACTGAATTACTGACCGCTGAACAGATGCGTGGGCTCGAACAGGCCGCGATCACATCCGGCGAAGTTTTAGGGCTGGACCTGATGGAGCTTGCGGGGCAGGGCGTGGTGGAGGCGCTGGATCAACATGCACCTTTGCAGCGCGATGCGCCCCATCGCGCCTTGATCCTTTGCGGGCCGGGGAACAATGGTGGCGATGGGTTTGTGATCGCGCGGCTATTGGCGGATCGCGGATGGACGGTTGATGTCTACCTGTTTGGGGATCCCGAGAAACTGCCGCCTGACGCGCAGAAAAACCATAACCGCTTTGCCAAACATCACGCGGTGCACCCCTGGTCGGCGCAAAACTGTCTTACGGGGGCAAAACCAGACGTGATCATCGACGCGGTTTTTGGCATTGGATTGACCCGTCCGCTGCCTGCCGCTGTGGCTCGGGTGCTGACGGCTGACATGCCGGAACACTGGATCGGCGCGGGTGATGTTTTCCGACTTGCCGTTGACTGCCCTTCCGGGCTGAACCTTGACACCGGACGCTTCATTGGCCCGACCAAGACAAGCGCGACAGATGATGCTGCTTTACCACACCGTAAAAACGCGTCGGATCTTACGGTGACGTTTCATACCCCCAAGCCGGGCCATTACCTTGGGCAGGGGCCGGAATTATGCGGTGCCTTACATATCGTTGACATCGGATTGCGTGGTGCCGGGCTAGAATGCAGCTTGATCGGAACTCTGCCAGATATTGAAAGAGTTCGACTGACCGAGCCAAGATACTTTGGCGCCAGCGGTCTGAGCGCTCTCAAAGGAAAGGGCTGGCCGGGACGTGTGCTGCCTAAAGCCTGCGGCGGCGCGCACAAGTATGACTTTGGTCATGTGATCGTTTTTTCTGGGGGCGTCGGGCGCGGTGGGGCAGGGCGCTTGGCCGCGCGCGCCGCTCTGCGCGTCGGTGCAGGTTTGGTAACGCTTGTTTGTCCCAAAGCGGCTGTTTTGGAGAATGCGATGCATTTGAATGCGGTGATGCTGCGCGGCCTTGATGATCCAGAACGCCTCCACGATGTGGCAGATGACCGGGTGTCCGGTTTTTGCATTGGTCCCGGACTGGGGGTTGGTGCGCGGACCAAAGCACTGGTCGCAGCGGTTCTGAAACGGGAAAAAAGTCCGCGCCGCCCGGTCGTGGTGCTGGATGCCGATGCGCTGACCAGTTTTGCCGCTACGCCAGACGCGCTGTTTGCGATGCTGCATGAACGGGCGATTCTGACCCCGCATGAGGGCGAATTTGCCCGGTTGTTTCCAGATCTGGCTGCGGCCTTGGGTGACACGCGCTCCAAGATTGATGTGGTGCGCCTTGCGGCAAAACGTGCTGGTTGCGTGATCCTGTTGAAAGGTGCGGATACGGTGATCGCGACACCAGACGGCAGAGCCTGTGTGCACGCGGCCGCCTATGACCGAGCGGTTCCCTGGTTGGCGACCGCCGGCGCGGGTGATGTTCTTGCCGGGTTGATTGCCGGCCTGGCCGCGTCGCGTTTGTCAGGTGATCTGATCGTGATGGCGGAAGTAGCAGTATGGCTACACGCTGAATGCGCGCGCTCCTTTGGCCCCGGGCTGATTGCCGAAGATCTGGCGGAAGAGCTTCCCAAAGTTCTGAGTTCGTACGCCATCTAAGCGGCGCGCTGGCAAACTTCGGTAAACTGGTTGTTCGCCGTGCCCAGTTCCAACCCATCCGCAAAAATCAGTTGCGGCGACGTGCAATGAATGCGGTACACCGTGACCGCCTGCTGCCCAAGGTCCCGGACAAATTCGCCGTCAATCAAAGCGCTCGCATGTGTCAGGGCGTTGGCTTGCCCAAAGAGGGCCTGTGCACGCCAGTCCCGTACCATGATCGTCTGATCGCCAGTAAGCATCACATCACGGTCCTGCCGCGTGTGTCCGATAGATCCGGCGATGATATAGACGACCGGGGTGATCAAGCTGATCGTTTCGATGTCGATGACACGCACCGGTCCGAAATCGCGCGTGAGCACGTGCGATCCGACGCACAGTTGCTCGACCGGTACATCCCTGTCCAAAGTAGGAATGCGTGTTCCGGACACCAACCCCGCACCGGAAGTGTCACTCTTCAAAATCTGGTCTGTCTGGCGGAAAGTTCCACCGACGCGCTGGACCGCCTTGGGTTCCATAGGCGTTTTCCCTTCATCAACCTGTCTCCCAGTTGAAACCAATTTGAGATAACGTCTTATTAACGGCGGCAAAAAATTTCCTGCTCGCACTATGTGACAGTGTTCGCCAAAGGCGACGTGAACCGGTTTACATGCTGGTGTGGCGGAATTGGCCGACGCACCAGTTTTGGGTTTGTACCCTCAACGCTCTTTGGCGACATTCCTGCTTTGCAAACCGAGTGACATTTCTACTTGGTTGCAACACAGATTGCAGAAAAGCTCGAATATGTAAGTGGGCGTAGTTAAATCGACTACCTCGCTTTTTGCCGCGGGTGTTGGTGCGAAGTGGTGAAATCCGCATAGATCTGGCTTGCAAGATTTATTGCGGTCAATTATGCAGCGCATTCGTGCGGGTGTGGCGGAATGGTAGACGCGCTGGTTTTAGGTACCAGTTCCTCACGGAGTGAAGGTTCAAGTCCTTTCACCCGCACCAAAAAGGAATTCCTTGTCCTTCGTACCCCCTAGCGATTTGAATGCAAACGCCATTTCGGGGGTTCTAGCGCCCTCGTTTCGGCAGTATCGGATGCGGTCTTTCAGGGCGAGTTTTAGCACCAACGGCGTAAAAAAATCTGCTTAGGCCCCGGTGTTTCCCAGATTCTCCAAGGGCTTGCGAGAAACGCCAGAGCGGGCTCTTGTTTTTCTCATAGGTGCCTCTTGGTTCGGTCTGTTTTGTTAAATTTTCGGCCAGGCGGGCCTTGTCATGGTCGTGCTGTTCGATCTTTGCTTCATAGCGACGGATCACTGTGGCCTTGCCTGCGGCCATTATCAAATCCAGCAGTTTGTCGATTTCCTTATCGATCTGCGCAATCTGGCGCTTGCTTTCCCGGATCACAGCTTTTGCCTGATTGGGGTGGGCCTCCCAGATATAGCGGAACATATCGCGAGTGAGCCGCATGCAGGTTTGCTCTGGTTGCAGCGTTTTGATGATATCACCAACACCATCTTCCAACTGCGCGCGCTTGATGGATTTCCCGTAAGCCTCGCAGCCTTTGGTTTGGCAAAGGTAGTAGGGGTAGAGTTTGCCTTGCTTGCCCTTGGCAAAAGAGGACCGCAGAGGAACGTCTCAGCAGGTACAGATGGCAATCCCGCGCAACGCAAAGGCGTCTGCGATGTTCTTGCGCTTCGGGGCCTTGGCGACGCCCGCGCGGCGTTGCTGGACCTTGTCGAAGGTCTCCAGCGAGATGAGGGGCTCATGCTGCGCTTTCATTCAGTGGATGCCATATCTTTCTGAACAAATATGGCCGGTGTAGACGGGCCGCGTCAGAATGTCGGTGACACGCTGCTGTTTGACCTCCCCGTACTTGTCGCGTGGAAAGTCGGGATAGGATTCAAAAAAAGCGCTTAACCCCTGCCTGCGTTTCAAAACGTCCTGAGGCATAGCCTTCGAAAGCCTGTTTGACGATGTCGTCGAAGGGCGGGTTCTGGAACAGCATCCTACCGCGCCCAGAAACTTTCTTATAAACATACCCGACAGGCGGATTGTGGATCCAATATCCAGATTCCATGCGCGCTGTCATTTTCTGCCCGACCTGACGGGCGTTTTGCTTGCGCTCAAGCTGTCCTTGCGCGGCGAAGATCGTTTCCACGAATTCGTCCTCCGGCGTTTCATCAAAGGTAAAGTTCAGACATTCGAGCCTGTCGTTGCGGTCGCGAAAGGCCTGGCGCAGGCGGAAATGAAAGTCGCGGTCACGCGCAAATCGTTTCAGGGCGTCAAAGATGACGATGAACTCTTCATCCGGTTGCGCATCCAGAAACGACAAGAGCGCGACCATGCCGTGCCGTTTCACGAAGTCTCCGCCGCCCGTCATCGTGTCGGGGAAGGCCGCGACAACGTCGTACCCTTTGCTGTGCGCGTATTGGCGACAGCGGGTTTCCTGGGATTCAAGACCGTGCCCGTCCGCCTCCTGTCCCTCGGAAGACACACGGCAATATATCAGCAATTTGGGTTTTTCCGGGTTCATGCCTCCTCCTTTTGCCGTTCGGGTTGCTCCTTCGAGTTTAGCACAGCGGCGCGCAGCGCGGCGGTCAGATCAAGACTTTGTCCACTGGTTTTTTTCAGGGCGAACGATATCCCAGCCGAGGTCGACAAAGGAGAGCATGATCGAACAGAGGGTTTCGATCAGTTGGCGTTTTTCAGCGTCGCTGTCGTCACTGTCTTCGAGATAGGGCAGCCAGTCCTGCCAGTTCAGATGCAGACCGGGCGTGGGCGGCGGTGTCGGGGTGTGTTTGTCATAGAATTACTTTCTGAGTTGTGCCTCTTTGACATGAACAAAAGAGGAACATGATCTCAGTTGTTTTGGGATCTGGCAAGGATTATTTTCCTATTTTTTATCGTCTTGCCGGATCTCGGCGGTCACGCGTAGCTCTGCGTCTTGGTCTGCAGGGGCTGCTTTTTCGCCTTGCGGGCTGCGGTTTCGGCGTCGCGGACAGGGATGTGGTGCTGTTTTTCGAGCGCCTTGCCGTAGTCGTAGAGATCTTTGCCATGGTACTGCGCAAAGGTCTCTTTCATCAGGTCTTTCGCGGCGTTCTGGGTGATGCCAAGTTCCTTTGAAAGCGTTACGCCAGCCCGGTCGTAGGCCTTGTAAAAGGGCTGTGTCGGCGCTTTCTGGATCAACTCACCAATGGCTTCAGCGCAATCCAGAGCCCGCGTGCGGGCGATGTCCGGTAAGGTTTGTTCGGCGTTGATAAGACCCTCGCGCATCTGGTTCATGGACATTACCGCGCGCCGATCACCTGCAACGGGTCGATAATGATCTAGGCCGGGTTTGGAGCTGTGTTCTCGCGAACGACCCCCTCAACCCCGGTGCCGCCATTGCCGCGCCCCGCTGGGATATGGAACGGGGTGGCCCAGACCTCATCGCCGATGGCAAGACGCAGTTCGCCGCGAACACCGTCGTGCCGCTGCGCGCCGCCATAGTAGTTGACGGCGATTTGCATGCGTGCGAGATCCACGGGCTGCTTCACCGCAACGGTTTCAAAGTCGGTGCCTGGGCTCAGTGTGAAGTCCTTGAGGAGACGCCCTTCCGGGGTGTCAGCGTGACCAAAGAACACAACCTGTGCGGATGGTGTTGGGCGGACATAGAGATCGAGATCCGCACCAGCCACTTCCCAAGTGATCCCTACCGTCACGTTTGCGGCAGAGCGCCAAACGGGTTCGGGTGCGGCGGTGTCTTGAAGCGGGGTGCGAAAGAGATCCGGAACCGAACCGTCATCCGCTGCAAAGGTCAGCATCTCGATCTTTTCTTCAGGGCGCAGGGGCTCAGCATGCGGGATTTCCGGCACATCCTGACCTGCGCGCGCGAACAGCGTTTCCAAGTCGTGGCCGATATAGGCTGTTGATCCTCCGTGCTCTTCAAAGCCCACCGACCAGAAGCGCTGGACGTGATGCGCGGAGCCTTTGATGGCCAATTGAGCGTTGTCTGACCAAAATCTAAAAGGAGCGCGAGCCGAGGATTTCATTGAACGTGAGAAAGAGGCTGCCCAATGATACCCTATTATCGCCCAAAAGACGGCGACTGCTAAGTCTTTTTGGATTGGCTGAGATTTATTGGACCTACTTCGTTAAAAGATGGCACGCCCAGTTGCCCCAAGGCCCGGACCAACTCGAGGTGCAAGATGTCGAATGCTCTTTGCGCACCAGCCTTACCACCAGCACCGACGCCATAGGCAAAGGCCCGTCCTGCGAAAGCAAAATCAGCTCCAAGCGCCTTCGCCCGCAACATATCAGCGCCGCGGCGTATGCCACTGTCCAGGATGATCGTCATGTCGCCCGCGACGGCGTTTGCGATAGCGGGCAGTGCATCGATTGTGGCCGGGCCAAAGGCCACCTGACGGCCGCCATGGTTAGACACGATAATACCGTCGCAGCCCAGTTTGGCGCAGGTTTCCGCGTCTTTTGCGTGCAAGATGCCCTTGACGAGCAAGCGGCCTTTCCAGCGTGCGCGCAGGCGTTTGAGGTCCTCCCATGTGAAGCCCGGCGTGATCAGGGTTTTTTGGACGTCGGCATAGGACGTCGCGCTTTGCAAAAGATCGGCATAGTTGGCCACATTGGGCGTGCCGTGTTTCAGGCTTGTGAGGGCCCATCGTGGGTTCGCCGCGCATTGTAACATCACATCTGGTGTAAACCGAAACGGCACTGCAAGCTGGTTGCGAATATCACGGTCGCGCTTGCCCGCAGCGGGGACATCGGCTGTGACCATCAAGGTGGTGTAACCAGCCGCCTCGGCCCGCGAGATTAGGCCTTCGGTGACATCTGCGTCGCTTGAGACATAAAGCTGAAACCAACCGTTTCCGTCTGCGGCATCAGCCAGCATTTCAAGGCTGGTAGAGGCAGCAGAACTGGCCACATAGGGTATATTCTGAACCTTGCAAAGCCGCGCCAGCGTCCGGTCGGCACCCGGCCAAAAAGCGTTAAGCATGCCGATGGGTGCCATGCCAAAAGGGGCGTCGAAGGTTTGCCCGAAAACGGTGGTACGGGTGTCGATTTGGGACACATCCACCATGTAGCGTGGCGTTAGCTCGACTTCTTCGAACGCCTCAGAGTTTCGGCGCATATTGCGTTCATTTTCCGCACCTCCATCAACCAGGTCGAAGGCAAAACGCGGAATCCGGGCTTTGGAGCGCAGCCGCAGATCGTCAATAGAGGCCGCGCGTTCCAGCCCCATCAGATTGACCAGCCGCCATCTATTGCAAAGGACTGCCCCGTGGTGAAGGCCGACATATCCCCTGCCAGATAACACACCATCTCGGCAATCTCCTCTGGCTGCCCAAGGCGCCCCATAGGCTGGCGTTCTTTGAATGCAGCGAGGGCTTTGTCGAAATCGCCGGTGGCGCATAGTCGGTCAAGCAAGGAGGGGCTTTGCACCGTGCCCGGGCAGATTGCGTTGCACCGGATGCCGTCCTTGACGAAGTCGGCTGCGATGGCCTTGGTCATGCCAATGATCGCCCCTTTTGAGGCCCCTTAGGCAAAGCGGCGTGGCGCGCCTTTCTCGCTTGAGACGATGGAGGCGATGTTGATGATCGAGCCGTGCTTGTTGGCCAGCATGCCGGGAAGCACCACTTTGGTGATGCGGTATGTGGCCTTGGCGTTCAGATCAAAGGCGCGGTCCCAAACGCTTTCTTCGCAATCAAGGATCGTACCATCGTGAACCCATCCCGCGCAGTTGAGAAGGATGTCCACGGATGCGACAGATGCGACGAGCGCCTGAACCGCTTCGGCATCCAGAACATCAAGTGCATGCCCCGTGATTTTTTTCGATGTGTCCGCCAGTTCCGCAACCGCAGCACCATCCAGATCAATGGCGATGACCTGTGCGCCGCGCGCGGCGAGGGCTTCGGCGCTGGCGCGGCCGATGCCTGCACCCGCCGCAGTGATCAGCGCGGTTTTGCCTTCAAGTGATTGTTGCATGTTTCTCTCCTAGCGGGCGAGCCAACCGCCATCGACGGTTATCACGCTGCCATGGCAATAACTTGCGGCGTCAGACGCCAGAAAAACCGCAGCACCTGCGATTTCGGATGGATCGGCAAAGCGGCCCGCGGGAATTCGCTCCAGCAGAGCTTTAGATCGGTCCGGATCGTCACGCAGGGCCTGCGTGTTGTCTGTGGCAGTGTAGCCGGGAGCGATCGAGTTCACGTTCACCCCATGGGGCGCCCATTCATTGCACAGCGCCTTGGTCAGACCGACAACGGCATGTTTGCTGGACGCATAGGCCGGCACCCGCAGGCCCCCTTGCGATGCCAGAACGGACGATACGATGATGATCTTGCCCGCGACCTGCGCCACCATGCGTTTGCCCGCCGCTTGGCTTAGCAGCCATACGGAGTCGAGGTTGACGGACAGTACGCGTCGCCAATCCTCCAGCGGCATGTCCGTGCTGTCTTCGCGGTGGATGATCCCGGCGTTGTTGACGAGAATGTCCAGCCCGCCCAAGGTGTCGCTGGCAAAGCTTACTACGGCCTCGGCACCGGTTTGATCCATGTTGAAAAAGTCGGCTTGCACGGCCGCACCTTTCACACCCGACGCCTCGATCTTCGTCAGGACCTCGTCGGGTTGATGGCTGCGATAGGTCAGCGCCACATCAGCTCCGGCAGCGGCAAGGCCGAGGGCAATGCCCTCGCCGATGCCGGTTGCTCCGCCGGTGACCAATGCGCGGCGTCCGGCCAGATCAAACAGGTTAGCCATGTCAGTACCGGTTCGCGATTGGCAGTTCTTCGGCAGGGAAGAGGCTGATCACCTCGCAGCCGGTTTCTGTCACCACAACCTCTTCCTCGATCCGCGCGGCGGAATAGCCGTCTGTTGCGGGGCAGTAAGTTTCCAAAGCGAACACCATGCCGGTCTGAATCTCCATCGGGTGATCAAGGCTGACCGCGCGGCTGATAATCGGGCGTTCGTGCAGGGCAAGGCCCAAACCGTGGCCAAACTGCAAGCCAAAGGCAGCGTCTTCGTTTGGAAAGCCCAGGGATTCCGCAGTTGGCCAAACCTCGGCCACCTTGTCGGTGGTCACGCCCGGTTTGATCATCGCGATGGAGGCGTCGATCCATTCGCGCGCCTTGACGTAGGCATCATTTTGCGAGGGCGTGGCCCGTCCCACATTGAACGTCCGGTAATAGCATGTCCGGTACCCCTGATAGCTCTGCAGGATGTCGAAAAATGCCTGGTCGCCGGGCCTTATCAGCCGGTCGGTAAAGTTGTGCGGGTGCGGATTGCAACGCTCACCCGAGATCGCGTTGACCGCTTCCACATCATCTGATCCCATCTCGTAGAGCATCTTGTTGGACAACGCGACGATATCGTTTTCGCGCACTCCAGGTTTCAGCTCTTCATAGATCATGTGATAGACGCCATCGACCATGGATGCGGCCTGCGTCAAAAGCTGGATTTCGTCCCAGTTCTTGATCTCACGTGCGGCCAGCATGATCTGCTGTCCGTCGACCACGTTGATCCCTTCCTCAAGCAGAGCATGGAACATGGCGGTTTCGGCATAGTCCACGCCCACCGGCATGTCGGCCATTCCTGCGTCCTTAATGAGTTGGGCAATCATCTTGGCGTATTTGCGCATCAGGCCGAACTCGGGCGGGATGGTGCCACGCATGCCCACAACGCCAGCAAGGCAATGATCGGGTTCCAGCCAGTCGGAATAGCGCTTGTGGTGTACTGCAGCCGAACCGAAATCCCAAACGTAAGGACTGTCGTCGCCCGTCAGGAGGCAAAACCGGCACATCTTGTCGCGCTCCCATTCGCCGATCTTGGTGGCAGAGACGTAGCGGATGTTGTTCACATCAAAAAGCAACAGCGTGCCTGCATCGGACGCCTGAAGCGCCTGCCGCGTGCGGGCGAGCCGGTAGCGGCGCAGTCGGTCGTGGTCCACCCGGCGTTCGAAATCTACCGTTGTATGTCCCCAGGCGGGCAGTCTGTCGCGCCACTCCCAGTTGGGTTCAAGGTCTTGCGGCGTAAGCAGGTTCGGCATGAGTGCGTTTCCTGGACGTTCGGACATAGTATTCTCCCTGGAGGACGTTGCCCCTGTCAAATATGAGTAAAATCGGTGTGATCGTCGTTACTGGATGCACCAACCACCATCGATGTGGATCATTTGGCCGGTCATGTAGTCACTGTCGTCGGATGCTAGAAAAGACGCGGTACCGACGATGTCATTGGGGTAGGATACACGTTTGATCTGCAACGCGTCGCGCACTATGTCTTCGTAGGCTTGGCCTTCTTTCTCCTTGAAGCCGATATCCACAAGATCTTTGTCAAGTTGTTCCCAGAGCGGGGTCACAACAACGCCCGGCGCGTAGCCGTTCACAGTGATGCCATGTTCTGCCAGACCGAGGGCACCACAATGTGTCAAAGCAAGGCAGCCGTACTTAGAGGTGCAGTACACCGTCACGTCCACCAGCGGTTTGCGGGACGCAATGGAGCCGACGTTGATCAGCTTGTAGGGGTGGCCTTCCATTGGCCCTTGGGCAATCATCTGTCGGGCGGTTTCCTGCATGCCCAGCCACATGGCCTTCGTGTTGACGTTCATGATCATGTCCCAGTTGTCCTCATCAATATCCATGAAGAACCGGGGCTTGTTCAGGCCTGCATTAAACAGACCTACATTGATCGATCCGAAGGCCTCGACTGTGGCGGCCACGGCGGCGGCGTTATCTTTGCGCTTGGTGACATCCATTTTGACGGCAATCGCTTTGCCGTTGTCGGCGGCGTTGATCTCGTCTGCCACGGTCTGCGCCATGTCGAGGTCGAGATCACCGATACAGACGTTGGCGCCTTGTTCGGAAAACGACCGCGCGTTGGCTTCGCCCATGCCGCGGGCAGCACCGGTGATCAGAATATTTTTACCTTTGAGGCGGTTGGGGTCCATGGTTGTCTCCTCCTGTTGTCACGTAGACCTATGCTTTTGAATGACGGCGTCAGCTCTCTCCTGGGCGCGACGCAATGTTTCAGACGGGGGGGTCAGCCCGCGCAGCATGTCGTGGAATTCCTCACCGCAAATCTGGATGATCTCGGTGATCTCGGGCACGGGCGGACGCGGCCAGAATTGCAGCTCGTCGCGCCATGACATTGCATCCACGGCCTCGAAGATGGCGGATAAGCGGCGGACGTCCGGGTCGGCACCGACTGAATAGCGCGGATTGGTTCGGCTACCGTTTTGGATATACAGCTTTTGTGCCTCGGGTGATGTGAAAACGCGCAGCGCCTCGACGGCCGCAGGCACGCGATCTGGCGGCAGATTGGAAGGAATACCCATGATATAGCCGCCCACAGGTGCAATCTGGCTGGCACCGGGGCCAGCGGGATGAGGCAGATACCCGGTCTGACCATCGGCGGGTGAATCCTCGTCCAGCTCAAAATACGGGGCGAGCAGAGTGTAACCATAGGCCATCGCGATACGGCCCTCCGCATAGGGCCGCACACGTTCATACCAAGACATCGACAGGATATCGGGCGGCGAATATTCCATCAGTTCCAGCAGGAATTCGGCGGCACGCA
Source organism: Paracoccaceae bacterium (assembly GCA_033344815.1). Lineage (NCBI taxonomy): Bacteria > Pseudomonadati > Pseudomonadota > Alphaproteobacteria > Rhodobacterales > Paracoccaceae > Paracoccaceae bacterium. The sequence goes on from JAWPMR010000001.1 coordinate 4,840,308, forward strand.
GGCCCGCTTCGGTGTCGATCGTGACGTTGTAGCGCCGATCTGCCAGATGGCTCGTGGCAAAGCCGCCGGCGACCGGGGGCAGATCAAGGACAGGCTGACCGAAATCGGCAAGTGTCATCAGAACGGTGTGACCAAGTGCCGTCCCGCGCGCGGCGTTCCATGCGATGCCGTGTCGGCCGCGTTGTGGATCGTGTAACGCCTTGGCAGCGGCAAGCAGCGCGTCGGTTGTCGCTGGCGGCTCCAGCCCGGCCTCGGCAAACATGTCCTTGCGATAAAACAGAAGTTCCGGTGTGGTCTGGGCTGGCAATCCGTAAGGTTTACCGCCCCAATGCGCGGCCTCCCAGCCCGCAGTGTGAAAATCGGCAGGATCGACGCTCACAATCTCCATCACCTCGTCCAGCGGCATCAGGATGCCGCGCTCAGCGAAGTCCCCGACCCAAGGCAAGTCAACGGCAACGATGTCATAGCGGCTGACTTCGCGCTCTGCATTGCGCACAGCCTCCTCGTGCAGGCGGTCGATGGAAAATGCGCGTTGATGGATTTGCGCGCCGATGGACTGCTCAAATTGCCGCTTGAGGTTATCCATCACCATGAAGGTAGGGTCGCCATGGACCAACACGCGCAAGCCGCCCGCAAGGTTCAATGGCTCGGTCAGCACCTGAAGTGGTGGGATCGACTTGGCGTCCATATAGGATCCGCCAAAGTAGTAGTCCTGGGTTTCTCCGAGCGTCTGTTCGCCGCCGAAACGGCTTGCAGCCAGACGGCCGACGCGGCTCGACAGTTGCATCCATTGATTCAGCAGCTTTTCGCTTGGGTGCATGGAAAAGCTTTTGCCGGTCTTGGTGCGCGGGCGCTGTTCGATTAGGCCATCGCTGAGCATTTCCTTTAGACGACGGTTCGCCGTGGCGTAGGGCGCGCGGCTGGCGCCAATCAGAGCGGTCGCGGTGATCAGGCGACCCTCAAGGTGTCGACGCATTAAGAGAAGTGTCATCCGCAGGTTTGGATTCGGGGCGGAAAGGTTCACCACGTCTTCCAGTTCATCACATAAGGACTCCAGAAAAGCGATGATCTGAAGCATCTCGGTTTTGGCCCTGGGGGGCACTAACCCGGCTGTTTTACGTCCGCTCATTGCATTCATGGGACTGTTTTTTTCTTTCTGGATGGAATTGAAGTTGGTGCGGCGCGCCCCACCGGCCAAAACCTTCAATTTGGAAGAATTGGATTTACCCATTGGTGATCGCCTTCATAAATTGCCAACGCAGATGGGAAAACGTACCGCAAAAATGTCCATATTGAATATAAAGATATCCAAAATGAATATTTTTTGTGACGCACCGGTTGAGGCAACCCCACATGGTCAATGCAGTTTGATTGATCATGATTCCTCGACTGTTGATGGGAATCAAATAAACTGAATTCTGGAAGTTTCCTTGGGAGGAAATCAAAAATGAAAGTTCGTACACTTCTCGCAGCGACTACCGCAACGGCGACGATAACCTTTGCAGGTATCGCCTCCGCCGAAACCATGACTATCGGCATCACGCAGAACAATGTGGGGGTCGACAGCTACCAGACCACCTATGAGAAGGCCTTCATCGCCGCGGCCGAAGCCAACAGTGACGTTGAAGTCGTCGTGTTGGACGCCGGTGGTGACGTTGCGCGCCAGATTGCTCAGATGGAAGACCTCATCCAGCAGGAAGTGGATGCCATCATCATCTGGCCAACAAACGGCGAGGCTGTGATCCCTGCTGTTCGCAAGGCGCATCAGGCTGATATCCCGGTTGTCGTTACCAACTCAAACATCGCTGAAGCTGGCTTTGATTTCGTCTCTTCCTTCTCCGGTCCTGACAACATCACTCAGGGCATCCGCTCTGCCGAGATCATGTGTGACCGCTTCAAGGCCATGGGAATCGAAGACGAAGCAAAGGTTGTCCACATCACAGGCCAGCCAGGCTACACGACGGCCATCGAACGCGCCAAGGGCTTCAACGACCGTCTGCCCGAAGTCTGCCCGAACGTTGAGCAGATCGACGAGCAACCGGGTGACTGGAACCGCGAAAAGTCGCAGCAGGTCATGGAGGCCTTCCTCGTGAAGTATGACGACATCGACGGTGTCTATTCTGGCGATGACAACATGGGTGTTGGCGCAATGAATGCCGCCGTGGCCGCTGGGCGCGAGGGTATTACCTTCGTCGGCGCTACCAACTTCGCAGTGGGCTATGAAGCAATGGCCGCGGGTACTTACTGGGGGTCAATCTACCAGTCGCCTGTTGATGACGCAAAAGCGGCGTTGAAAACCGCGATTGACCTGCTCAACGGGGAAGAACTGCCGTTCCTGAACTACTTCGATACACCGAAGATCACTCAGGACAACATGGGCGAGTTTACCAAGCCGGTATTCTAAGATCCCAACTTTGGGTAGGGGGCTACGGCCCCCGTCCCCTTACGCATTCCAAAATGGGTTCAGGTATGGGAGAGGACCAATGGGTCGAGTCTCTGGTCGCTCGTGCATTGTCACAGGTGCCGCGCAAGGTATCGGGCGGGCAATTGCCGAGGCGCTTTTAGACGAAGGAGCAAGCGTTTGTTTCGCCGATATCAATGGCGATAAGGTCGCTGAGGTCGCAGACCTGAACCTGAAAACACACAGCGATGGCGACGTAACACATGCGCAGGTTGATGTGACCGACCGCTCGGCGGTACGCGCCATGATTGACCATACTGTCGCGTCGTTTGGCAAGCTGGATGTAAAGTTCAACAACGCAGGTGTAAACCGGCCCATGAACTTTATGGATGTCACCGAAGACAACTGGCATTTCATTATGGGGGTCAACGGGTTGGGCTGTATGATCGGCATGCAGGAGGCGGCCCGCCAGATGATCGCGCAGGGCACAGGCGGTAAGATCATCAACACCGCCTCAGTCGCGAGCCGTCAGGGTTTTGACAATGTGGCCCCGTATTGTGCCAGCAAATTTGCCGTCGTATCGCTGACTCAGTCAGGCGCGCGCGCTTTGGCCAAGCATGACATAACGGTCACGGGTTTTGCCCCCGGCGTGGTTGCGACCGAGATGTGGGAGCAGGTCGATAAGGACTTGATGGCGATCGGTGCTGCTGAACGGCCCGGTCAGGCGATGGAGGAGTTTTCGTCTGAAATCTTGCGCGGGCGCGTTGCCGTGCCGCAAGACATCATTGGAACGACCACTTTTCTGGCAGCGCCGGAAAGCGACTACATGACAGGTCAGGTCGTGATGATCGACGGGGGCATGACGCTGGTTTGATCTGACATGCCGGGTGAGGGAATTCGGCAGGTTGGATGGGAGATAAACGAACCGCCGTCAGGCGCGGTCCTAGGGAGGGAACAATGGCTGAGTTTACGAGGCAGGATATCGGAGAGTTGCTGGCGAAACAGGGCATCCTGATCGCCTTTGCCCTTTTCATAATCGGGTTCACAATTGCCAACCCGAAATTTCTGACCCTCGACAATTTTGAGAACGTGGTGAGGTCTTCGGCGATTCTGGGTGTGATGGCGCTGGGGGTGACCTTCGTCGTGATCAGCGGCAATCTCGATCTCTCTGTGGGGTCGATGATGTCATTTTCGACCATCGTTGTACTTGATCTTCACGACAAGATAGGACCGACCCTTGCGATCCCTGCCATGTTTGCGATGACTTTATGCCTTGGGGCGTTCATCGGGTTTCTCGTCGGTTACCTGAAGCTTAATTCACTGATTGTGACGTTGGGGATGCTTTCGGCCATTCACGGACTGACGCTGACCTATTCAGGTGGCAAGAACATGGACATCGCAGACAAGGAAGGCACCTGGTTTGATATCTTTGGTCAAGGGAGTGTCTTTGGGATTCAGACGCCGATACTAATTTTCTTCGCATTGGCTGCTTTGCTGGGCATCATCTTGTCAAAAACGCCGTTTGGCCGAAAAGTATACGCGGTAGGCGGTAACGGTACGGCAGCGACCTTCTCCGGCATAAATCGGGCCCGCGTGGTTTTCATTTGCTACCTTATGAGTGCGTTCTGCGTGGCCACGGCCGGTCTGATGCAGGCCAGCCGTTCCATGGGGTCGCAGAACACCGTAGGACAAGGGCTGGAGCTTGAAGTGCTTGCAGCGGTCATTCTTGGCGGGGCATCGCTGCTGGGGGGATCGGGGACGATGTTCAAGACGGTGATCGGCGTGCTGATCCTCGGGTTTATTCAGAATGGTCTTTTGCTGGTCGGGCTTGATTTCTCCGTACAATACGTCGTGACCTGGGTCATCATCATCCTAGCAGTCTGGCTCGATATTGCGGCCAAGCGCGGCAAGCTTATGTCGCCGATCGCGTAAGGGAGGCAGGAAGATGCAAGCTGGAAAACTCTCAAGATATCTCAAGGGCGGCGCCATCTGGGGCTTTATCGTCTTTGAATTGATCTTCTTCTCTGTGGCCGGCGAGTTCTTCTCCGTCAGCGACAAGGCCTTTATGGACGGCGACAACATGCTGTTGCTGCTCAAGCAGTCGGCGCCGATCGGTATCATCGCCATGGGCATGACCATCGTCATGGTCAACGGCAATATCGACCTGTCAGTCGGGGCGATATACGCGATTTGCGCCATTGTCCTATTGGATTCGATGACATGGGCAATGTTTGAAGGGCTCGGAAACTGGGTCATTCCCGTGGCCTGGTGCCTGGCTCTGCTGACCGGTGTGGTTTTTGGTGCGATCAACGGATTGATTGTGTGGAAGACCGGGGTGGACGCCTTTATCGTGACGCTTGGTTCTATGCTGGGCTTTCGCGGATTGGTTTTCATGTATAACGGCGAGCAACCGACAAGCCATCTCAATTGGACGCTGGTCGATTTCGCCGAAGCACAATTTCTTGGTCTTCACACTGCAACATGGTTCCTGCTGATCGTTACAGCGGCGATCTGGTTTCTGATGAACCGCACAGTCCATGGCCGCAACGCCTATGCCATCGGTAACAACCGCGAAGCGGCGGTCAATGCGGGCATCCGTGTCGGTCCGCATATGATGATTAATTTCATGATTATCGGTTTTTTGGCCGCGCTCTCCGCGGTGGTATTTTATTCGGAATCCGGATCGGTGAACCCCAACGACGGCCAGCTTTACGAATTATGGGTGATCACTGCCGTCGTGCTGGGAGGCACCAAGCTGACTGGTGGGGCGGGCTCGATCATCTCGACCTTCGGGGGCGTGATTGCGATTCAGCTTTTGCGCAAGGGCTTGGCCCATATCGGCGCAGATACATCGACCGTCAACCTTGTGATCGGTCTGATTTTGATTGCTGTGCTCTTCCTTGACCGGCAGCTGAACGTGAAAGGCAAAGAGGAGTTGAAGGTATGACCGGGACGATTGATCTAACGACCCCCGCCCCTGTCCTGCGTCTTGAAGGGATCGTAAAGACCTTTCCCGGTGTACGGGCCCTTGATGGCGTCTCGCTGACCATTATGCCCGGCGAAGTCCATGCCTTGATGGGTGAAAATGGTGCTGGAAAATCCACCCTGATGAAGGTGCTTGGCGGTATTCACCAACCCGACGAAGGTCAGATCATTGTGGAGGAGAAACCGGTGGTCATGTCCGGCCCATTGGAAGCGAAAGCCAAGGGTATCGTATTCATTCACCAGGAACTCAGCCTGGCAGATGAGCTCAGTGTGGCGGAGAACATCTACCTCGGAGAATTGCCACGCAAGCGTTTTGGGTTGGTGGACTGGTCCGAACTCGAGACCAAGACCAACGCGATCCTCGAAAGGCTCAAGGTCAGTTTCAATGCCAAGACCCGCGTTGGCGACCTTTCGATTGCCAACCAGCAGATGGTCGAAATCGCACGAGCTCTGACCGTCGACGCCAAGGCCGTGATTTTTGACGAGCCGACAGCCTCGCTGACCGACGCGGAAAAAGTGGTTTTGTTCGAGGTCATCTCTGACTTGCAACAACAGCGCGTGGGCATCGCCTATATTTCGCACCGGATGGAAGAGATATTCAAGATCACCGACCGGATCAGCGTTTTGCGCGATGGCCAATATCAGGGCACGGTCAATACCGCCGATACGAACGAAGAAGGCGTGACCCAGATGATGATCGGGCGCAAGCTTGACCTCAGTCGCAACGAGAGCCATCACGAACTGGGCGATGTCGCTCTCGAAGTGCACGAATTGAGCTGTGGCCATTTGTTTCAGGATGTCAGCTTCGAGGTGCGACGCGGCGAGGTCGTCGGTTTTTACGGTCTTGTCGGGGCAGGGCGGACGGAAATCGCCGAAACACTGTTTGGCCTTCGAAACCCGTCATCCGGCTCGATCCTGATGGACGGCGAAGAGGTAAGAATTCACTCACCTTATGACGCGATCGAGCGGGGCATATCGCTGGTGCCAGAAGATCGGAAGGAGCAGGGGATAGTTCTGGGGATGAACTGCCGGGATAACATGACCCTGCCGCAGGTCGATGACCTCAAATCCGGCCCCTTCGTTGCCGACGGTGCCGAGATCGCAATCTTCGATCAATACCGCGACAAGCTCGACATCAGGACACCGGGCTGGAAACAGCTCGTGGGCAATCTCTCGGGTGGCAACCAGCAAAAGATTGTCATCGGAAAATGGCTGTCTATGCGGCCCAACGTGCTGATCGTAGACGAACCCACACGCGGCATCGACGTGGGCTCTAAGGCCGAGATTCACAATCTGCTCCGCGACTTGGCATCGCAGGGCTATGCGGTGATCGTGATCAGCTCGGAAATGCCAGAGGTGCTGCATGTGGCCGACCGCATAGTGGCGATGTACTCGGGCCGGATTATGCGGACTTTCACCTCTGAAGAAGTGACCGAGGAAAACCTGATAGCCGCGATTTCGGGCTTGGAAACCGAAAAGGTGGCTTGATGCGGGTGGGTTTTGTCGGTCTGGGCCGTATGGGCGCACATATGGCACGCAATCTGTTCCGTGCAGGGCATGACGTGACGCTCTGGAACCGCTCGCCTTGCAAGGCCCAAGATCTGGCCGCAGAGTTGGGTTGTGCCTTGGCGGACAGTCCCCGGGCGCTGTCTAATGCGGCGGAGGTGGTCGTGACCATGTTGGCCCATGATCTATCTTCCGAAGCAGTGCATGGCGGCCCGGACGGGCTTTGCGCCGGGTCGGCGCGGACCTATGTCGAGATGGGTACGATGAGCCCGGATCACATCGCATGGCTGGCAGAGGAAGCCCCTCTGGGCTCCCGTGTGATCGACGCGCCGGTTTCAGGTGCTACGCAGGCAGCCGCCGATGGACAGCTGATGATCATGGCGGGCTGCACGCCAGAAGACGCCTTGCCGCTAACCCCGGTCTTCGAGGCAATGGGCAAGAAAACACTCTGCCTTGGTCAGGCAGGTAACGCTGCGGTGATGAAATTGGCGGTCAACTCGCTGATCCACGGCATCAACCAGACCCTGGCCGAAGCGATGACGCTTGCACAGGCAGCGGGGATCGCACCGGAAACGGCTTTCGACGTGATCGAGGCCTCTGCTGCCTGTGCGCCGATGCTCAAATACCGGCGTCCACTTTATCTGAACGAGGCAGATCACGACGTGACCTTCACCGTGTCGCTGGCGCGCAAGGACATGGAGGTTACGGCACAACTTGCAGATCGGCTGGGCACCAAGGTGCCGCAAGGCCGCGCTACTCTGGCCAAATTGGTCGAGGCTGAAACCGCAGGTTTTGGCACCCGCGACATGGCATCGATGTTGGCCTTTATGCGACAGGACACGTTATGAAAGCTGCTTTATTTGTCGGTGGATGGGAAGGCCATACGCCAACCCATTTTGCCGAATGGTACAAGGACCTGCTCGAAACCAACGGCTGCACGGTTGATATCTATGAGACGCTTGAACCCCTGGCGCAGCCCGAAAACTTGTCCGATGTTGATTTGATCACGCCGATCTGGTCTTCCGCCCGGTCAGGTCACCGCGAAGAATTCGGTAATATGACCAAACCGCAAGAAGACGGTCTGCTGAAGTTGATCGCCGATGGATGCGGAATCGCGGGATGGCACGGGCACATGGGGGACGCCTTCCGCGACCGCCCGACCTATCATTTTCTGATCGGGGGGCAATTTGTGGCACATCCGCCTGGTTGGCCCGACAATCTTCAGCCGCGCGAAGATTACGTCGACTACGACGTCACCATCTGCAAACCCGACGATCCGATTGTGCAGGGCATCAAAAGTTTCCGCCTGACGACCGAACAATATTACATGCTTGTCGATCCTTCCAACGATGTTTTGGCAACAACGACATTTTCGGGCGATCACCTGTGGTGGATTGAAGGCACTGTGATCCCTGTTGTCTGGAAACGTCGTTGGGACAAGGGTCGCGTTTTTTATTGCTCTATCGGTCATGAACTGGACGACCTAAAAGTGCCGCAAGTCACTGAAATCATTCGGCGCGGCGCGTTGTGGGCCGCGCGCGGGAACTGACTAAACCCAACAAATTCAATATTAGGGAGGAAACGACAAGAAGCTTATCCGCTTTTGTGCGCCCAGCGTAGAAAAACCTGGGCTTTCGGATATAGCTGGCCGCGTGCGCGATTTGTTGAGCGAGGTTTCGGACATTTCTGGCGATACACTGCGTCTCGCAGGCCTGCAGGTGCTGCGCGCGCCGGGCCTGGAATTGCTGCCGGTGGTCGAGGGCCCACCGCAAGAGGGTTTGCGCCTTGGGGCCTGTGTGGGTGGCATCGGCAAATACGTCTGCGTCGATTTGGACTGTGCCGATAACGCCGAAGAGGCGGGAATGGCAATGGTAGATGGAAACAGGCCTTGTTCGCTGGAAGTTCACAAGCATTGGGGGTGGGGTCATACTAAAACACCAAACCGATCACTCACTTAATCGACTGTGTCATAATCGAACTTCCAGCCATGGCGCATAGAGAGAAGCAACTCAAAACGACCGTTCCACGCGTACTACCATGATTAGGTCTGGCTTTTCCGCTGCACCTAGAAGCTCCTGTGGCAGTGTTCGAAGTTTGGAACTCCAGTGTCCAAGATAGTGAATCTCCTTAAAGGTCGCGTCGATGAAGGGCATCAGAGTATTAGTGAAAGAGTCACCAACTACCCAGACAGTTTTCTCAGATAGTGGTGCCTTGTTCATCACGATCTCAGCGCGGGCAAAAGACGTTTCTGGCAGGTTCGTAAGAGGCTTGATTTCCAAGTCGGGAACGCTGGCCCATTCGACCTGCCAATTGTCGCCTTTGGCCACCGGTACATCCTCAAGCTGAGAGATCGTGATTAAATCGCCAGAGTATGGCCCTGCGGCTTCGAACGATACTTCCGGAACAAGCCAGCCCATGCGTTCTGCCATAGTGGAAAAGACAAGAAACGCTCCCTTGTCGTTCCAGTGCGTGTCTGTTTTGAAGTACAACAGACCGGAACTCTCCTTAGCATGCAGCAAGTCTTCGACCGGATCAATCACAGTCAGATTCGGAATAGTGTTCAGTTGCTCGGTGAAATAGGTCACATAGCGCGCTTCTGAGGGCACTATCTCATAAGGCAGATACTCCGGATAGACCGTGGATTTGTTTGGGCCAATCAACAAGACAACCGGCGTGTCTGTCGTCGCCGCAGCCTCAGCAAGGTCCGCGAAAAGCCTTACTTCACGGGCAATATCGTCTGGATTCGGGGGATGTGCGAGCTTCAGTTTCGCTACTGTTTTGTCGAACTCGTTGCCAAGAAAGAGCCACCCCTCCTGGCCCCGATACCATTTGGACGATGGGCCATAAATATGTTCGGCCCCTGGACGTTTGATTGACAGCTCTTCTGGCGTACGCGTTGCAGAGAAATCTGTTCGACTGATTGCGTGTCCAGTCAGGCCAACGCAAATCATCGCGATCATTAAACCAATTATCTTCTGGCGAATATTTCTAAGTCCAAACCTCAAGGGCTTTTCAACAAACCTGACCGTCAGCCACGCAAGAATTATCGCCAAAACGATTGCAACGCTTCGGGCATCCTGATGCGGAACCTCGCCTTCAACAATTTGGAGAAATGACAAAATGGGCCAGTGCCAAAGATAAAGCGGATAGCTGATCAAACCAAACCAGATCGCAATCGGGTTCATCATGAAAATCCGATTGGACCACGCGGTAGCTCCTGCCGCGATTATAAGAATGGCACCGCAAACTGGAACGAGAGCCGAGGCAGAAGGATACGGCCTGTCTGAGGTGAACTCGACAAAACCGTAGATCAGGAGGCAAAGCCCTCCCAAGGCCAAGCCATTTTCAATGAAGCTCGTCTTTCCCTGTGCGATACCCAAGGGGACCATCCGCCCGATGAATGTGTCGACGAACGCCTTGGTTTTGGCTACCGCATTACGTTTATAGTGCATCGTCCAGGCAAGCGCACTGCCGCTCAACAGTTCCCAGAAACGGCCGAAAGGCCAGAAAAAGACTTCGGTCGGTTTCGTCGTCACGAAGCGAACGTTGAAATAAAACGATGCTAATGCAATCAAAAGTGTGATCCACATGAGGCTGAAGCGCTGCCTCCAGGCTAGCCACAGAGCGACTGGCCAAAAGATGTAAAATTGTTCTTCAACGGCAAGGCTCCACAAATGGAGCATGGGCTTCGTATCTGCAGCGGTATCGAAATATGCACTTTCGCCCACGAGTATGAAGTTTACGATGAAGGCTGCGCCACTGGCGACATGTTTTCCTAGTTGTTGAAACTCTTCTGACAATAGGGCGAACCAGCCGAAGATCAGAGAACTGGCCATCACGAGAATGAGTGCCGGAAAAATCCTCCGGATGCGTCTACCAAAAAAGCCGCTAAACGAAAACGTGCCTTCCTCGAGGCCCTCAAAAATATGAGCGGTTATGAGATACCCGCTGATTACGAAAAAGACATCAACCCCGATGAAGCCACCCGTCAAAGCCGTAGGAAAGGCGTGATACAAAACAACCGAAAGCACAGCAAAGGCCCTCAGGCCGTCTATTTCAGCCCTATACACCGTTTTTTTGGGTTCTGCTGAGGGCATGGTGCTCGCTTTGTAGTGTCAGCCCGCAGTTGATCTTCTGTGTGGTCCGGAGCATCTGTTCGGTTATTCACACAAAACTCGTTGCGCCCGCAACATGCAAAATTTGGAACGCTTTGCTCTAACCCGCCATTAGATGCAACTTGCGCAAATGTCAGCTTTGGCCGACTTCAGAATTTTGCAATGGCAGCTCTGTCTGGAGGGTGTGTGGAAACCCGGTTGATCTCCGAGCCTCTAATCGCTTTCGACTTTTGTTTCCTTTTTGGCTTGGTGTCATCAACTTGATGGACTGGATGGATTGTGAGGACGGCGGAAGCCATCTGAGACGGATGGGGCTGTTTGGGCGCAAGTTGCAGGGCAAACGAGGGCTCTTGCGCCCTCGTAGTTGCGATCCTCGTCGGTACGTCCATGATCTCAGCACGCGGGTCATGTTGTAGGCGAGTACGTGCAGCGCCATCTTGCTGGCGACATTTTTCAACCTGCGCATCGTGAAGTGCGTCGCGCCCATCCATGATTTAATCGTGCCGTAGGGATGCTCAACCGTCATGCTGCGCACAGCGCGTTGAGTGGAATCCTTGTCCAGCCGCTGCTGCACCCGTTCCAGAACGTCTTCGTGTTCCCAGCGTCGAACGCGGCGTTCCTTGCTGTTTGTGCATTTGTCCCTAATCGCGCAGCCCGCGCATTCGCTCGACCAATATGTCCGGATAGCTTTGCCGTCTTGCTGGCCGGTAAATCGGTTAGTCAGCTTCTCGCCTGCCGGGCAAACGTAAATGTCTTGGTCAGCGGCATGAGCAAAGTCAGCCATATCGAACTGCCCGCGAGCCGCGGCATTAGAGGTCATGGGTTTTGGAACAACAACCGAGATACCAGCATCTTCGCTGGCAACAATTTCTTCGCCTTTGTAATACCCCTTGTCCGCGATTGCTGTGAGATGATCTGTCGTCACGACATCGTTCGCTGCCGCAGCCATCATCGACAAAGCATCTCGGTCAAAACCAAGCATCGTAACTTCATGCGCAACGATCAGGTGGTGATCGGTTTCGACAGCGGTTTGAACATTGTAATCGACCATGCGTGGCATCCGTGCTGTCGTCGCCATGGATCGGCCATCAATATCCGTCAACGAGACTTGGGTTTCGCCTGTCTCATCTATCCACTGTTCAATTGATCTGTAGCGCACGGCCTCCTTTTGCAGGTGTTCAAGCTTTCTCAAGGTAGGTTATATGCGAACCTCTGGCAGCACCGTGCCAGTCTGCTCAACACCTCATCGGCACGATCCAACTCACCAATATAACGCTCGATTGCCTTGTCGATCTCACCCAACTTCTGACGCAGCTTACCAAGCGTATAATTCTTGGTTTTGGCATTCAAAACTTTGAACCGGTTGCCATCAATGGCAACGACATCACTGTCTAGCAAATCCATGTTGCGAAACAGGGCAACGAACTGCTTACACACCCTGCAGATCGCAGGCACTTTATCTTTGTGGAAGTCCGCAATCGTCTTGAAGTCTGGCTTCAGCCGACCCGTCAGCCAAATGAGTTCCTGATTACGTCCGCACTCTCGTTCCAGCTGCCGCGATGACTGGACCTGGTTCAAATAACCGTAGAGGTAAATCCGCAGCATCAGACCTGGATGATGACCCGGTCTGCCGGTGGCCGCGCGTTGCACATTGAAGCCAAGTGCTGCGAGCTCAAGCATGTCACTAAAGGCATCAATGGCACGTACAGAGCTGTTCTCTTCAACGTAATCATCAAGGTGTTCAGGCAGCGACACCGTCTGCTGGCGATCCAAACCTTCGATAAATTGCGCTATGACCAACCTCCGTACCGAATACGGAAATCATACCGTCAGCCCGGTCAAAATGGGGGAGTTTCCACACACCCTCTCCGCTCTGTCGCGGGTGCTTTGCGCAGTACCCAAGTAATACGGGCTTTCACCAAACCTTAGCTGCAGCTTGAGTCTATGACGGCACCTGGTCTGAAGTGGACATGACCGTCAACCATGTCGGGTGGAGCAGCAGGCATTCTCCGCAGGTGCTAAATCTCACGGTCCTATCCGGGAAGCTTGATATTCAACGACTCATCAACGCCATTCATTTCTGCTGCGCAGCAAAAAACATCGAGCCGGTATCGATCATAGCCAACGATGGGTTATCGGGTCGATGCTAGCGACAAAACCTAAAGGCGTGGTAGTACTCAACTGGAAAATCAAAGTCAGGTTCGGCGTGGTAGGCAGGTTTGATCTGCACGCGAAGAGATCGCGTTGGAACCTACAAAGCAGCTAGTGCCGGAATGTTTAGACAAGGAAATCGAAATGAATTTTTTGACAAAGTTTTGTGGTCTGGCCGTCGTAGGAATCATGAGTTTCAGCGCAAATTCGGCGCGTTCTTGTACCTTTATCACACTTACAGGCGCTGATGGCACGGTCGTTGCCTCACGGACAATGGAATGGGGCGCTTTCGATTTGTCGCCGATGATGACGTTCGTACCTGCGGGTACGAATGGCGCATCCATGCGTATGCCAGACGGGCAGGACGGGGCAAAATGGGTTACCAAATATGACGTCACCGGCGTGACAATTCTGGACCAGATGCTGTTTGGCGATGGGATCAACTCCGAAGGTTTGAACGTGTCCTTGCTCTATTTGCCAGGGTTCGCAGAGTATCAGGCATACGACCCTGAAAAAGCTGAAAGTTCGCTCGCTCCTGTGGATTTTGGTGGATTCATGTTAGGTCAATTTGCGACTGTGGCCGAAGTCAGGCAGGCAGTCGAAAATATCCGTGTTGTGCCGATTGTCACACCCGAACTTGGTATTCCTGCGCCGGCGCATTTCTCAATAACCGACAAAAGCGGCGACCAGATCATAGTTGAATATGTCGAGGGCGCACTGACAGTTCATGAAAACTCGTTAGGTGTTATGACGAATTCACCGCCTTACGACTGGCATGTCAATAATGCGCGGAATTATATCAACATGCGATCCGTGGATTGGCCTGAGGTTGACATCAACGGTGTTGATCTTGCGCCTATTGGGTATGGAACCGGGCTTTTGGGTTTACCCGGAGATTTTACACCGCCCTCACGGTTTATCCGTGCGTTGGCTTGGACGCAAACGTCTCGTCCGACCGATGGTGGAGAAGATACGGTACACGAGGCTCTTCGCATTCTTGCAAATTTCCAACTGCCAATGGAGGCGACCGATCAAAAGTTGAATCCAGCCGAGCTGGAAGTTTTGAAGTACGGAGGCACACAGTACACAGTGGCATATGATTTGCAGAATTTGAGGGCCTATTTCCAAACAAGCGATAACCCTGGGGTGCGCAGCGTTGACTTAAGCAATTTTGATTTCGACGGACTCTCCACGCCATTGAAAATACCAATGCGCGATCCGGGGATGCCGTTTGCAATAGATGTAACACCTGGTCGCTGAAAACTGCATCCCCTACGATGAAAGGGCCCCTGACCAGAGGCCGCTTTTACGCTTCAGAAGGCCAGAGACTGTCGGCTTTAGCCGAAATGAATTGACCGTCCAGACGATGACACGCGGGATTCCTTTGACGGTGCCATCACCCGCAACAGATATTTTGAACTACAAGCACCTCGGGCAGAAAAAGAAGGTGACGATCTGGAGCGGTTTGTGATTTCTAGGGAGACAACTCCAGCAATTTTAGGAGTTTGACATCCGGCAAACTGAATGTCTTGTCGAAAATGGGCTGTTCAGGGCCGTAGATGGGTGTATCGATCAACCCGTCTCTATAAAGATCGGCCTCAATGAGGGGCGCCGATTATGCCCGAGCGATAGGCACGGCGAGGAGAATGGCCAGAACCGACGTGGTTGCGAGAAAACGGGTTTCATGTCCGGAATCTTGTCCCCGAAATCTGGTGGTATAGGTTCCGCGCGGGTGTAGCGAAGGTCCGAAGTGAAATGTCTTGGCAGTTCTGAACGCCTGCCGGGATCACATTGGGCGACTATTTCTTCATCGCAACGAGCGGGGGAGGCGTATAGGTCTGGGCGATAATATCCGAGCCCGGCCCGTAATTACGCAGCACCATCCAGAACGGACCATTCGGCGCTGGCAACCAGTTGGCTTCGTTATCCTTGCCTGGCGATGTTTCGCTGATATAAATCGTCAGCGATCCGTCATCGCCATAGACGACACCACTTGTGGAACTCCCGATTGAATAGCGGTCGATTGGATTGTCGACCAGAAAACGTTCGGGCAGTTCATACATGGTGATCGACCAGAAGAACTTCACATCAGGCAATTGGTCTTCGGTGAAAGTGATCTCGTAACTGGCCTTGCTGCCATCGGTCGGGTTGCCATCGCTATCGGCGGGCAAAGGTATATAGACCGATATGGTGTCAACATTGCCAAAGATCCCGAAAAATACGCCGAGGGCACGATTGAGGTAATCATCTTTTGCATCCGCGCGGGAGCGGTAGAATTTGAGGGGTTCGGCGAGAACATTAGCGTTGGAGACGGCCTCTTGGATCGCATCCTTCTGACCCGCCAGGATTGCGTCCTGTATTTCCTTGCTTAGCGTGGAGGGGTTCCACGGTTTGCCGCGCTCAAGTCCGATCTTTGCCATGTCGGCATAAGCATCCTTGTCTATGTCGTTGGCAGTCGTGAACGGAAGCAGGAACGCAGCATATTCCCAAAATCTGTCAGTCGTCTCGTCACCAACGGTCCAGGTCATCCACTCGATTTCGGGAGCGGGTTCCGGTGCGTCGGTTCCAAGGAATGCGCTGAGCGGCTGCAGCTTATACTTCTTCTGGATGTCTTGGACGTTCGGCAAATCTTGGTCACCGAGAAGTTGCGTGCGCGTTAGCGTTGACAGGATATCGCTTTCACCCTGGATCACACGGTCGATGCCCTCGGGCAGCGCGCCAGTCCAAGAGGGTGATGCCAGCAAGACACTAACCCCTCCATTGCCATCTTCGGGCGAACCCGGATTGCCCAATACATATCCCCAGAGATCATTCCACTGGCTCGTGTAGAACCTGCTGTTGTCGATCTTGGGTAGTGTCATTACCCATGGTTCGGCGCGCAGGTCGAGCCAGGCATAGGAATACGGACTGTCGTTATTCGGCGTAACGATGGTGGTGTCCGCCGGGGTAGACGTGCCCAAATGCAGCCAGTTTCCCAGACATACGCCGTTCTTGGGGTCCAGTGCTTGCTGGTACATCGTGCCGTAGTACATCACCATCGGATATGTGAAGACATAGGCCTGTTTGGCGATTTTCCTCGCCTCCTCGGCTGTCAGATCAGCAGCGGCATGACCGCCAACGGCCGAAGAAAGCGCGAGCGAGACACCAAGGGCTGCCATGCGGACTGAGTGCAGGATGCCCCCAGGCCTGGCACAGTGTCTCGGCCGGTTGGCAGGACTTGTCGGGGCGGTTGGTTCTAAGGAGTTTGTCATCGACGATTTCCTTGTGATGGGAGGCAGATCCAGCTTCGGCCTGAAAATGTCCGTCTTCGAACAGTTTAACACAGATGGCGGTTTGACGTTGAGGTGTCACTGCTAATCTGGCTTCAGTTAAGCAGCGGATTTGGCGGGCTGCAAGCGCCTTGGTTTCATTGCTTTCCTCTTTGTCTTTTCACGTTCGAGCAGGATGGTATGGCCTCTGTCCTTGTGGATGTCGGCGGGTGTCAAATTACGCAAGCTCTCGTGATATCTCTGGTGATTGCAGTGCCTGACAAAAGCCGCGATCTGCGCTTCGAAATCACCAGGCAGGAAGTCGTTTTCCAACAAGAGGCGGTTCTTGAGAGACTGGCGTCAGCATTCCCGCGCCCGGCAGTCATTTTGCAGAAACGATGAAAGGTATAGAGGTCGATCTTTGCATCTGATCAGAGCCCGGCAACAGATGGACTCCATCACAAACACGCGCCGCAAGCGGTAACGCTGACACAAAAACTCTCAGGTCTCTTCGAAACGGACCTTGCCGATAAAGGGTAGGTTTCGGTTTCGCTGAGCAAAATCAATGCCGTAACCAACGACGAATTCATCTGGAATTTCAAAACCAGTCCAGCTTGCCTTGAAATCCACTTCGCGCCGGCTTGGCTTGTCCAGCAATGCTATGGACTTAAGACGCGCGGGCAGGCGGCTTTCCAACAGATGCGTGACATGGTTCAGGGTGTGGCCTGTGTCGACAATGTCCTCAACCACCAGAACATCACGCCCCTCAATTGTGCCGCGCAAGTCCTTCAGAATGCGCACCTCGCGGCTGCTTTCCATGCCGTCTCCATAGCTGGAGGCTTCCAGAAAATCGACCTCGATCGGCAAATCTAATTCGCGCACCAGGTCGGCAATAAACACAAAACTGCCCCGCAACAAACCAACCACCACCAGCTTGTCGGTGCCGGCGAACTCTGTCTTGATGTCGCGGCAAAGCTCTTCAATGCGTGCGGCAATCGATTTGGCTGAAATCATTTCATCTATGACATATGGACGCGTGGACATGGGTTAGGCCTTGATCTTGAGCGATGGAAATAGGACACGAATGGCTACCCTTACCAAACTGACAAATCAATGCCTACGCACTCTGAGACCCGACACCTGCCGTACACGGCGCAACAAATGTATGATCTTGTCGCCGATGTGGCGCGATATCCTGAATTTTTACCATGGTGTTCGGCGGCGCGCGTGAATTCGGTCACCCCAACGGGCGATGCTGACATCATGGAGGCCGATCTGGTGATCAGCTTCAAAGTGTTTCGGGAACGGTTTACCAGCCGCGTCGCATTGATGCCGCATGATAAAAGGATAGACACGGAATACCTTGATGGACCTTTCAAATACATGAAGTCCAATTGGGCCTTCGTGGATGTCGGTGGGGGATGCGAGGTCAGTTTTTTTGTCGACTTCGCCTTTCGAAACATGATTTTGGAGCGCTTGATCGGTGTGGTTTTCAATGAGGCCATGCAGCGTATCGTGCGCGCTTTTGAGGCACGTGCGGAGGCGCTTTATGGCACATAAGCGCAGCAATGCATTCGCGGGCACCGCGTGAGTATTACAGATCATCTTATCGACTTTTGCAACGCCCCTGCGCCTGATGACGCACGCAATATGATGCGGTTGTCGATGTTTGACTGGGCTGCCTGCGGCATTGCTGGTGTCGAGGATGCCGGGTTCGCAGATTTCAAGGATATCATGTTATCCCAAACCGGTCCGGGCGAGGCAACAATGCTGGGTGGGGGACAAAATTGCGCGGCCTCTGCAGCGCTGTTCAATGGCACAGTGAGTCACGCCCTTGACTTTGACGATACGCATTTTGCGCATATCGGCCACCCTTCGGTCGCCGTGGTGCCTGCCGTGCTCGCCATTGTCGAGCGCGAGGGGCTTGATTTTGAGGCGGCGCTGGATGCAGCTTTGATCGGGGTAGAGGCGTCGATCCATGTGGGGCTCTGGTTGGGGCGCTCCCACTATCAGATCGGGTTCCATCAAACGGCGACGGCGGGGGCCTTTGGAGCGACGTTGGCCGCGGCGCGACTTCTGCACCTCGCGGATGATCAGATCCGACACGCTTTGGGTCTTTGCGCGTCTCTGGCTTCCGGGGTGAAAGCGCAATTTGGCACGGGCGGCAAACCTTTGAATGCGGGGCTCGCAGCGCGCAGCGGCGTGGAGGCCGCGCTTTGGGCGCAGGGCGGACTTACCGCTTGCGCAGATGGGTTGGCCGCACCGCTTGGTTTCGGGGCAACGCATCATGGCGCGCAGGATGAAACCTATTTGCCCTCAATGGGTCAATCACCCTGGCAGATCCTGAAGATCAGTCACAAATTTCACGCCTGTTGTCACGGGTTGCACGCCATGCTGGAAGCATTGGCAGCCACGCAGATGGACGCGACAGAGATCGACAAAATTGTCGTACACACGCATCCGCGGTGGATGAGCGTTTGCAACAAGCCGGATCCGGAGACAGGTTTGGCGGCAAAATTCAGCTATCGGCACACGGCCGCGATGGCGCTCCTTGGCAAATCAACCGCGCAACGCGCGATGTTCAGCGATGCGGTGGCGTGTGATCCTGATGTGGTGGCGCTGCGCCAGAAGGTCGTCGTGTCAGAGTCGTCCGATCTCAGCGAAATGCAAGCCAATGTGCAGGTGGTGCTCCTCTCAGGTGAGATGATTGATCTTACGCATGATCTCTCTGTTCGATTGCCCCATGCGGTCCTGACGGAAAAACTGCGCAACAAAGTAGAAAACCTGTTGGGAGGCGAATCAGAAGAGCGCCTATGGCAGGCTGTAAATGCTGGTGACCTGCCATCATTTCTTGCGACACTCGGTGAATCAAATCGCCGATAGAATGAGTTTCAAAGCATGATCGCGCGCGGCGATGCGCACGTGTTCGCGTCCAAGGGGGCCAAACTCTATGGTCTCAGTATGCAACGTTTTGGCGTCAGCGAGCCCGAAACACACTCGCCCTTCCGGTTTGTGTTCTGATCCGCCCGGGCCTGCGATGCCTGTAATTGAAACCGCAATCTGTGCGTGTGAAGCTGACAATGCACCCTTTGCCATTTCGCCCGCCACCGCTTCGGAAACAGCACCATGGGCTTCAAGTGTGCTGCGGCAAACGCACAGCATCTCGTTTTTCGCAGCATTCGTATAGGTGACAAACCCACGTTCCACCACGGCAGACGATCCCGGAATATCCGTCAGAGCAGCACTGACCATTCCGCCGGTACAGCTTTCGGCGGTGGCAATCATTTTTCCCGAATACGTATATTTTTCAATTATTTCTCTTGGGATACTCATGTCAATATACCATGATAAAGCCCAGCCAACGCCAATACACCCAGCGCAGCCAGACCTCCGGCAATAACATCATCAAGCATCACACCCAAGGCGTCATTGCGCCGATCTGCCCATCCGACCGGGCCTGGTTTCAGAATGTCGAACAATCGGAAAAGTGCAAAAGCTGCGATCCATCCCGGCCACATCACCAGAATGTTCAGCCCCATCGACCATGCCGCATAGGACAGTGGCAACAATGCGATCCATTGCCCGACCAATTCATCCACGACAATTTCAGATGGATCATGATCGTCTTCACCTTTTGTCATCTCATGGGTGGCCCACCACCCCTTGAGGAATGCGGCAATCACTCCCAGAAGCAGCAGTGGAAACCCCCCGAGCACATGCAGCAACCACCCCCAGGGCAAGGCAATAAGTGAGCCCCAGGTGCCGGGCGCAGGGCGAATGTATCCAACGCCCATCACTGTGCCGACCATGATGGCAAGGCGTTTCATGGTTTCACCAATGCAGCCGTTGCGATGCACGCGATGCCTTCTCCGCGCCCCGTAAAGCCGAGTTTTTCAGAGGTCGTTGCCTTAACCGATATGCGTGCTGGATCGAGGTCCATAATCTCGGCCATTTTAAGGCGCATGGCTTTCGCGTGCGGCCCGATCTTTGGAAACTCACATATCAGCGTGCAATCCACGTTGGATACCGAAAATCCCATCTCAAGGGCCAGCGCCACGGCATGGCGCAAAAAAACATCACTGGCGGCTCCCTTCCATTGAGGGTCACTCGGCGGGAAATGCTGGCCGATGTCACCCTGCGCCAGCGCGCCGTAAATCGCATCCGTGACCGTATGCATGCTGACGTCCGCATCAGAATGTCCCACCAGCCCGTGATGGTGCGGAATTTTGACCCCGCAAAGTATTACATGGTCACCCGCGCCAAAAGCATGCACGTCGAAGCCATTGCCCAGTCTAATGTCCATTGCGTGCCCTTAAAATACGCTCAGCCCGTTCAAAATCCTCGGGCAGGGTGATTTTCAAATTGTCTTCGCTACCGGGAGTGATGGCGACGCTCAGCCCCGCAGAGCGCGCCAGTTCCACATCATCCGCCGCGCCTTCGGGAAATCCGCGATGGGCGGCGAGAATAGCGTCCAAATCAAATCCCTGCGGGGTTTGAGCGCGATAGAGCCCTGAGCGGTCCACGGATTGGGCTACTTTTTCGTTTTCGCCGCGCCAGAGCGCATCTACCACCGCCACTGCCGGGGCGGCGGCTGCATGGGTGTGCAACGCCGCGATCACGCCGTCAATCACAGCCGGGGTTACGCAGGGTCGCGCCGCGTCGTGGATCAGCACTTTATCGCAATTACCTTCCAGAGATTTCAAACCGGCAAGAACAGACAGGCTGCGCGTTGCGCCCCCGGCCACCACATCTGCAGCGGGCGAACCGCCCCATCGCTCAGATGCAATATCGTCAGGGTGGAGCACCAGCACAAGGCGGTCAATCCCGGGATGATCCGCAAAACTCTGCATGGCGAATTCTGCGCTGGTCCGGCCAGCCAGCGCGCGCCATTGCTTTGGCGTGCCAATGCCAGCCCTTACGCCACGCCCGGCTGCGACAATAACAGCCGCAACTTTCATATGCCCGTCCCCTTACTCATACCTCGTGTCTATGAGTTTGGCGGAGCGGAGGCAATTGGTCTGAACGTGTGCTCAAAAAATAGGCATTCATGCCGGGGTGCCTGACAGGAGGCGTATGATACGTTGAGATAAACACCTACCATTGATAGGGTTTCGGCGATTGCTCAAGGATTAAGCGTTTGCCAACTGCGACCCAGACCTTTGATTTAATGCCTCCGGTGATGCTTGCTCCGATGGCTGGAATCACCGACTTGCCGTTCCGCAGTTTGGTGTCATCCTTTGGCGCGGGGTTGGTGGTATCGGAAATGGTGGCCAGCCATGACATGCTGAATGCGCGCCCCGGAAGCCGCGAAAAAGCGGAGTTGGGGTTGGGTCATGTAGGCACTGCCGTTCAACTCGCGGGGCGTGAAGCCGCGCCGATGGCGGAAGCTGCACGCATGGTTGAAGGGCAGGGCGCGCAGGTGATCGACATTAATATGGGGTGCCCGGCAAAAAAGGTCACGCAAGGCTACTCCGGGTCAGCGCTGATGCGCACGCCGGATCATGCATTGACCCTGATCGAAGCTGTCGTGAAGGCGGTCGACATTCCTGTGACACTCAAGACGCGCCTTGGCTGGGATGATACATTGCGCAACGCCCCAGAGATCGCGCGTCGTGCAGAGGCGGCAGGCATCGCGATGATCACCATACATGGGCGTACGCGCTGCCAGTTCTACAAGGGACACGCGGATTGGGCCGCGATCAATGACGTCAAGCTGGCTGTCGACATCCCGGTGATCGCGAATGGTGACATCATCGATGCTGCCTCAGCGCGCAATGCTTTGAAACTGTCAGGTGCGGATGGCATCATGATCGGACGCGGCGCTCGCGGACGGCCCTGGCTTCTGGCGCAGGTTGCGCATGAGCTTTTTGACACGCGGGCACCCGTCATCCCGGAGGGCGCTGCATTCTCGGCAATGGTCGCCTTGCATTATGAGGCGATGATCCGCTTTTATGGCCACGAACTCGGGCTGCGCGTCGCGCGAAAACACCTCGGCTGGTACATGACGGTCTGCGACACGCCGGAAGACTTGCGCCGCAGCGTGCTGACTGCTCCCACCGCAGATGAAACGCTCGCCTTGATTGGTCAGGCTTGCGTGACTGATGATCTGGTGGCGGCATGAATTCTGACCGCGCGATCTGGGCCAGCTTGCCCGTGCCGACACTGATTATTGGGCCAAATGAGACCGTCGTCGATATAAACTCTGCGGCTGAGGGCTTTTTGAACGTTTCCGCGAAATCTGTTCACGCCGTTCCGGTCTGGGATCTTATTGCGGTGAATGATCCGCTCGAAGCCGCGTTTGAGCGCGCGCGCGACTCCGGCACGCCACTGTTTGTGAACGATGTGGATGTAGGCAGTGGTGAGCGCGCGCCGATGCAATCCGATTTGCAGGTCGCCCCGCTGATCGGGCACGCCGGACATATGATCCTGATGATTTCTCCGCGCGAACTGGCCGGACGTATGACGCAGAACCATTCCGTCAAATCGGCGGCAAAATCGGCGATCGGCATGGCCGAAATGCTGGCGCATGAGATCAAGAACCCCTTGGCTGGGATTACCGGTGCAGCACAGCTTTTGAGCATGAACCTCGGTTCTGAGGACCTTGAGTTGACCGATCTGATTGTCGAGGAAAGCCGTCGTATCGTGAAGCTGCTTGGGCAGGTCGAGCAATTCGGCAACCTGTCGGTTCCGGATTTTCAGCCAGTCAACGTGCATGACGTGCTGGATCGGGCCCGCCGTTCAGCACTTTTGGGTTTTGGGGCTCATATGAAGATCATTGAGGATTATGATCCTTCTTTGCCCATGGCGCATGGCGATCCAGACCAGCTCCTACAGGTGATTCTGAACCTTTTGAAAAATGCCTCCGAGGCTTCAGGCGGCACGGCCGGTACAATCAGGTTACACAGCTATTTCGAACATTCGTTTCGGTTGCGACGTTCGGATGGCACCGGCCAGTCCCTGCCGCTGCAGATCGAAATTATTGATGATGGCCCCGGATTGCCCGAAGCAATCAAGGGCGATGTGTTTGATCCCTTTGTGTCCGGGCGCGAAAATGGGACCGGCCTCGGCCTCGCGCTGGTCAGCAAAATCATCTCGGATCATGGGGGCTGGATTTCGGTGACCTCAATCCCGAGTAAAACGGTGTTCCGCATATCTCTGCCGCGCGCGCCTAAATCAACTTCGCAAAATCTTTAAAGGAGATTTGAACAATGGATGGCACGGTATTGGTTGCGGATGATGACAGGACGATCAGAACTGTTCTGACACAGGCTTTGACCCGTGCCGGTTGCAAGGTCCACGCGACGTCAAGTCTGACCACCCTGATGCGTTGGGTCGGCGAAGGCAAAGGCGATGTGGTCATTTCCGATGTGATGATGCCGGACGGAAACGGTTTGGAAATGTTGCCGAAGATTTCCGAAGACCGGCCGGGCCTTCCCGTGATTGTCATTTCCGCTCAGAATACGATCATGACGGCGATTCAGGCGGCGGAAGCCGAAGCCTATGACTATTTGCCCAAGCCATTTGATCTGCCGGATTTGATGAAACGCACGGCGCGCGCCCTTGAGACGCGTCCACAAACCCGTCGTACGACCCAAGATAATGACCAGCGCCCTGATGAGCTACCTCTGGTCGGACGCACGGCCCTCATGCAGGCGCTGTACCGGGTTGTGGCGCGTGTCATGAACACAGATCTGCCGGTATTGATCTGGGGAGAGTCCGGCACTGGTAAATCCCTGATCGCAAGGGCTATTCATGATTTTTCTGACCGGCGCAGCCTGCCGTTCATCACGGCCTCTGCCGAGGAATTGCAGGACCTTGAAGGACCTGCCCGGCTGTTGGCGCGAGTAAAGGGGGGCACGCTTCTGGTCGAAGAGATCGCCGATCTGCCCGCAGAGTTGCAAGCGCGTCTGGTCCATATGATGGACACGCCGGGTGAATATGCGCCGCGCTTTCTGGCGACCAGCCAATCCGATCTGAATGCGGCGATGGAGGCGGGTCAGATGCGCAAGGATCTCTATTACCGTCTGAGCGGCGCGACCCTGACGGTGCCGGCCCTGCGCGAGCGTGTGGACGATATTCCAATTCTGACCGATCACTTTCTGGCAAAGATGGAGGCATCCGGGTCTGACCAGCGTGTTTTGTCTCAAAGTGCCCGCGAAATTTTTCACAATTACAGCTGGCCGGGCAATGTGCGTCAGTTGGAAAACGCGGTGCGCCGCCTTGGGCTTACCAGTCGCGCTGCTGAGATATCAGCCAGTGAGGTGGAGCAGGTTCTGGGCGCTCAACCCGATCTGGAGCCGATGCGTGCGTCTGGAAATACTGAAAAACTGGGGGCCTCAGTGGAAGGCCATTTGAGACGTTACTTCGATTTGCATGGCAATATGTTGCCGCCGGCGGGACTTTATGCGCGGATTCTGCGCGAAGTAGAGGCGCCTTTGATCGAAATAGCCTTGGAAGCGACAGGCGGGAATCAGGCCAAATGCGCTGATTTACTTGGGATAAATCGAAATACGCTGAGAAAAAAGATCACCGACCTCGATATTGAGGTGACACGGCGTCGCAAATTGATGTAAAACTGCCACAATTCGTGGCCATCGGGGGACACTCCCTGATCAGGACCACAAAATAGAGCGGTTCGGCGCCCCGGCGCCACATCATAAGTGAGGTCATCGGGTGAATCCCCGTGTAGAAAAGTCACTATGGCTACGGTTGGGACGTTTGCGTCGCATTCGGCGTGTACGCAATTTCGCGACGTTGGGTCTGGTGGTTCTGGGCCCGCTTTTGGCACTGTCGACCTATCTGGTCCTTGGGCCTTTGGGACAGGCCGGCAACACGTTAGGTCTGCGCCTCATTCTGCTGGCCGACTTCGTCTATATTCTCGTCGTGGCAGCGCTGGTTTTGGCGCAGGTCGGTCGATTAATCGCGGCGCGGCGCGCAAAATCCGCCGGTTCCAGGCTGCACCTGCGTCTGACAGGTGTATTCGCTTTGATGGCGCTGATTCCGACCGTGACAGTGGCGATTTTTGCTGGGCTTACCGTGAATGTGGGTCTTGAGGGTTGGTTTTCAGACCGTGTTCGGCAGGTTGTCGGCACATCTCTTGCGGCGGCTGAAGCCTATGAGTCCGAACAGCGCGTCGATCTGGCAGAAGACGCGCGCGCGCTCGCCAGCAGTCTGGATGAGGCGCGCCGCTCCGGCGTGAACGTGTCGGACAGCGAACTTCTGAGCGAGGGCCAGCGTCAGATCCAACGCGGTCTGCGCGAAGCCTATCTCATCGATGGCACCGGAGAGATCCGCGCACGCGGGGATCGCTCCTATCTGTTTGATTATGAACAACCCTCAGAAGCGCAGCTTGTGGAGGCTGACGCCATGGACGTTCTGGTCATCGAGGATTGGAGCAATAATGAATACCGCGCGCTGGTGCGTCTCTCTTCCTTTGTGGACCGATTTCTTTACATCAGCCGCGATGTGGACGGCGAAATCCTGTCTCTGCTCGATGAGACCAAGGAAACGGTGCGGCTCTATCAGCAATTGGAAAGTGAACGCGGGCGACTTTTGTTTGATTTTGTCCTGCTCTACCTCGCGTTTGCCGTGATCCTGATCCTCGCCGCCATCTGGTTGGGCCTTTGGTTCGCCGAGCGCTTGTCCGTGCCGGTTGGCCGTTTGACCGGCGCTGCACAACAGGTCGGGGCAGGCGATCTCGATGTTCAGGTGCGCGAGGAGGAGGGCGATGATGAAATCGCCATGTTGGGTCGGTATTTCAACCAGATGACGAAACAACTCAAGGCGCAACGCGGAACGCTTGTCAAAAACAGCGAACAAATCGAGCGCCGCCGCCGCCTGTTTGATTCGGTGCTGAGTTCGGTCACCTCGGGCGTGGTGGGGTTGGATCCGCAGGGATGTGTGACCTTTGTAAATAAGTCAGCCGAAAGGTTGCTGGATTGGCAGGCCGGGCAGGAAAACCTGTCGCTCAAAGTGGCAGTGCCGGAATTTGGACCGATTTTTGAGACGATCACCCAGCCCCAGTATGAGGTGGCGCAGGGCGAGGTTAAGGTCACGCGCCAACGGCGTCTGGAAAACCTGTTGGTGCGCATGGCCAAACGGCGTTCGCAGTCGGGTGTTCTGGAGGGGTATGTTGTCTCCTTTGATGACGTCACTGATCTGGTCAGCGCCCAACGCATGGCAGCCTGGGGGGATGTGGCACGCCGCATTGCACATGAAATCAAGAACCCGCTGACCCCGATTCAACTGTCGGCGGAACGCATCAAGCGCAAGTTCTCCCCAAAAGTCGGAGAAGATAGCGACTCGCTGGAACAAATGACGGATGTGATCATCCGTCAAACCGGTGATCTGCGCCGCATCGTCGATGAATTCTCCAAATTTGCACGGATGCCGGAACCGGATCGCAAAGCACTGAACCTGACAGAACTGGTGCGCGACGCGGTGCTGTTGCAGCAAACCGGACAGCCGGACGTTCAGATCACAGCAACGCTGCCTGAGATCCCAATTGGCGCGGATCTGGATGCGACCATGATTGGTCAGGCGTTGACAAACCTGATTAAGAACGCAGGAGAGGCTATTGAATCGCTTCATAAAAAGGGCGTTCCAGATGGACATGTTCCAATGATCGAAGTGAATTTGAGCACGGTTCAGGATCGCGCCCGGATCACGATTGCCGACAATGGCATTGGCCTCCCTGCGGATCGCGCCCGCCTGTTTGAACCCTATGTGACGACGCGTAGTGAGGGGACAGGCCTTGGCTTGCCCATCGTCAAAAAGATAATCGAAGAGCACGGCGGTACGCTGACGCTTGAAGATGCACCGGTCTTTGAAGGCCAGACCCATGCGGGCGCAATGGCCATCATCACTTTGCCATATTCGACCAGCACCAAGAAACCAGAAACGTCCCCCCTGTTAGAAGGAAGTAACCCATGAGCGACATACTCATTGTTGATGACGAGCGTGATATTCGCGAGTTGATTTCCGACATTCTCAAGGATGAAGGATATCCCACCCGTCTGGCGGGCAACTCCGATGATGCGATGGCGGCGATCAATGCGGAAGCCCCGGCGCTGATTGTGCTGGACATCTGGCTCAAGGACAGTCGCATGGACGGGATTGATATACTCAAATCGGTCAAGCGCGATAATCCGGATGTGCCGGTGGTCATCATTTCCGGCCATGGGAACATCGAGATTGCGGTCGCGGCGATCAAGCAGGGCGCTTATGATTTCATCGAAAAACCGTTCAACATTGATCAGTTACTGGTGGTGATCCGCCGTGCGATGGAAACGTCGCGCCTGCGTCGTGAGAACCAGAGCCTGCGCCGCCGTGATGTGACCAGTTCTGATATGATCGGCAATTCCGCAGCTTTCCGCGCCTTGGTCGGACAGTTGGACAAAGTTACCAAATCGAACGGACGGATTATGCTGACCGGGCCAGCAGGTTCAGGTAAAGAAGTTGCCGCACGCTATATCCATGCCAACTCGAACCGGGCCGCTGCGCCCTTTGTGACCGTGAATTGTGCTGGCGTCGCTCCGGAGAGGATGGAGGAAGTTCTGTTTGGACGCGAAACGCCGGAGCGCGGTGTGGAGCCGGGCCTGTTGGAAGAGGCGCATGGTGGCGTGATCTATTTCGACGAGGTTGCGGATATGCCCATCGGCACCCAGTCCAAGATCCTGCGAGTATTGGTGGACCAGCAATTCCAACGGGTAGGTGGCAATGACAAGGTGCGCGTCGATCTGCGGGTGATTTCATCAACCAACCGCGACCTGCAAAACGCCATCATCGCCGGAACATTCCGCGAAGAATTGTACCACCGCCTGAATGTGGTGCCGATCGCGGTGCCCTCTCTGGAAGAGCGGCGCGAAGACATTCCAACACTGGCCGAACATTTCATTTCGGAAATGAATGCCGTGCAGGGTTTGCCCCTGCGTGAAATCAGTGCCGATGCCGAAGCGCTGATGCAGACTATGGTGTGGCCGGGAAATGTGCGTCAGTTGAAAAATCTTGTGGAACGGGTGCTGATCCTTGGGGATGAAAGCGGACCCATTGAGGCACGCGAGTTGCCGGGTGTTGATGAGGGCAGCGGAGATGACAGCCGCGTGGTACTCTCTGGTGCGCTGGCAACACTGGCGCTGCGCGAGGCCCGCGAAGCCTTTGAGCGTGAATACCTGCTGACGCAGATCAACCGGTTTGGCGGCAATATTTCAAGGACAGCGAATTTTGTCGGCATGGAGCGTTCCGCCCTGCACCGAAAGCTTAAATCACTGGGCGTTGTAACGTCCGCCAAATCAGGCGCTCGGATTGCGCATGTGGACGAGGAAGTCGACGCCGCAGAATGAGTTAACTTTGAAGTTCGCCCAGAACATCCACCCCCTGCATTTTCAGAAAGTGCAGCATGTCGATGAAAATCCAGTTTTCGGCCAGTTTGTCGCCTGCGCGCCGGTAGATGTCTACGACCCGCATGTCGGCTCGGATATCGCAGGGCGGGACGCCCATAAACCCGTTGCTGTTGGTTAGTGTCAGATTGGGCCAGCCAAAAAACCCGCCATAGGTGCCTTCGGCCATGCGGCATACGTGCCCGTTATAGGCGCGCCCCGACAATCCGGTTCTGAAGGGTTGTTGATGCTGTTCGATGTAACGCTCGATGGTGTAGGTCGCGCCAATGCCGGCCGGACCCCACCAGATCATGTCCTCGTGCCAATCCACCTGAAGTTCGTCGCGGGGTGTCAGGGGCTTTGCCGCAGCGTTGGCGTGATTGATTGATCCGATCATGTTGTTGATACGCGAGAGTGTGCGCGTGCTTTCTGCAGGATCCTGAGGGCTGTGCAGCAAACCATCGTGGGTTAATGGGCCGGGTTGCACAAGGTGCTGACCGGTTTGAGGGGCTTCCAGCGGGTTGACACCGGCTTGAATCATCAAATGCATCAGATCCACAAACAACGCACTCTGTGTGATCTTTCCGGCCTCGATCTTGTTGAATTCCGCATAACGCAGGAAGGTCATTTTTCGTGTTGCCGGGATGTTCAGGAAGGGTGCGTCAAAGAGGCCCATCAGATGCCCCATGGAACAGGTCCAAAGGCCCTGAAACCCGTCGATTTCATTCAGACCGGCGAAAAAGATATCCTCGCGGCGCTGAACGTTGGAAAGGGCGGCCAGGAAGGGCGACCAGAAAGCATCCGCAATGGCCTTGGGGCCTGTTTGTTCCTCAAACGGGTGCATCCCGTACCAATGGCATTCAGGGTGCAGGGTCTGGCTGAGGATATCGGATACAGTGTCAGGTGTGGCTTGCGCCAACGCGCGATAGTGGTTCTGCACCAGTGACTTTGCGGTTTGGAAATCGGGCGAGGCGGGATTGGATATGTTCATGGGGTCAAGCTGTAGGAAAGCGTTGGGTCGAGTTCCAGCCCAAATGCGACCTGTTTAGCCCGGTTGGTTCACTATTTGCCACGTGCCATCCTGATACTTGATGGCGCAGCTTTGTTCTGACAGTCGGGGCAACACTTGCGTTTCTGCCTTTGGGGCGGCGCGGAAAACGTTGCCGGGGCAATTGGGCACGGTCACCGGTTGGTATCCTTTTTGCGCCATGCACTGTTGTTGCGCGCGTCCGCGCAAATTCGCGTTTACATCGACGGTGTAGATTTGACCGCGTTCGAAATATCCACCGCGCGTGTAGCAATGCCCATATGCACTGCAATAGCGCCGGGCAGGGATGTAAATTGGCGGCTCCTGCCGGACCTGGTTGTTGACCGGGACATCTGACAGTGCAGCAATTTCGCAATTGAGCTGATCCGTCTGCATGCGCGTGACTTGAGCGCCTTCCTTGTAATAAATTGACAGGGGTGCGCAGGAAACAAGAACCGCAAACCCAATACCCGCCACACAAAAGAGTCTGAATGAAGCCATCGTGTCAGTGTGCCCCGCTTTGCGCCAAAGGACAATTGAATTGACCGTCTCTGGGCCATCTGCCATTCAGAAGGTCGCGAAACGGCTTAGAGGACCTCGGGCGCATGAAGGTGATTATCTGTGGCGCAGGGCAAGTAGGTTGGCAAATCGCGCGCCATCTTTCAGGCGAGCGTAACGACGTCACAGTGGTTGACAGTAACCCTGATCTGGTCAGGCGCGCGACGGATACGTTGGATGTGCAAGGGATCGCCGGATTTGCCAGCTATCCGGATATTCTGGATCGTGCGGGCGCGCGCGATGCGGAGATGATCATCGCCGCCACCTATTCGGATGAGGTCAACATGGTGACCTGTCAGGTGGCGCATTCGGTTTTCGGCATCAACCGCAAGATCGCGCGCCTGCGCAGCCAATCCTATTTGAACGCGATTTATACCGATCTTTATCGGCGCGATCACATGCCCATTGACGTTGTGATCAGCCCCGAAAAGGAAGTTGCTGCCGCCGCCTTGCAACGGCTTTCCGCACCCGCCGCCTTTGACACAGAGACCTTCATGGAAGGCCAGGCGCATTTGATCGGCATTACAATCGAAGAAGAATGCCCGGTTGTTAACACGCCGCTGCGCCAGTTGACGGATCTGTTTTCAACCCTTCGCGCAACGGTTGTTGCTGTGCGCAGGGATGGGTCGCTCTTTGCGCCCGAAGCCAAGGATCAGTTGTTTGTGGGGGATGATTGTTACGTCTTCACCCATGCCGAAGATATCCCGCGCACTTTGGAGATCTTTGGCAAAAAGGTAAGCAAACAGGATCGTGTTGTGCTGGTCGGGGGCGGCAATGTCGGCCTTGCCGTGGCGCAAACCCTTGAATCGCAGGCCAAACGTGTACGGGTCAAGGTGATCGAGAAAAATCGCATTTGCGCGGAAAAAGCCGCCGAAGCTCTGGAGCGCACGATTGTTCTGAATGGGGATGGTCTGGATGCGGGGCTTCTGGCCGAAGCGGGCATCTCGCGCGCGGATGGCATGCTTGCGATTACCGATGACGATAAAACCAACATGCTGGCCTGTGTGCGCGCCAAGGCCGAAGGCTGTCCCTATACCATTGCCTTGATCAATGACCCGACGCTGGTGCCCTTGATGACGCCACTGGGCATTGATGCCTACATCAACCCGCGCGCCACCACAGTCAGTTCCATCCTGCGCCATATCCGCCATGGTCGGGTGCGTGCGGTCTATTCCATTGGTGATGCAGAGGCCGAAGTGATCGAGGCCGAGGTGCTCTCAACATCTCCGCTGGCGGGTAAACGGATTTGCGATGTTGATTTCCCGGAAGGTGTGCTTGTTGGCGCTTTGAAAAAAGGCGGCGATGTCATCCGCCCCATGGGTAAGACACGGATCGAAGAAGGCGATGTGATTGCCATTTTCGCGCTGGCAGGTGACGTCCCCGAAGTGGAGCGGCTGTTGCAGGTCTCCATCGACTTTTTCTGAGCCATGCAACAGGCTCCTCATAGCAGAAAACGCCGCAGTGCCCTTTCGCAACTCATGGACTTGCCGTTGTTCCTGTTGGTCTTCGGCGTGGCGTCCGTGTCGATGTTCATCCCCGCGTTGCATGGTGGTGCCGCCCGCAATCTCGATACCGCACGGATGTTCTTTTACTGCGCACTTCTGGGTCTGACGTTCTTTGTGCTGATCGCGATTGCCATGGCTGGAAGACGCCACCGGTATGGGGCTCTTGGGTCGCTGCTATCCCTGTTTGCGACCTTTGTATTCTTGCCCGCGTTTCTTGCCATACCGTTTTTCGAAGGGCTGGGTACAACCTCTTATCTGAACGCCTATGTGGAAATGGTCAGTGCCATCACCACAACCGGGGCGACCCTGTTTGAAGATCCTGAACGCCTGAACGGTACGCTGCATCTTTGGCGCGCGCAGGTCGGCTGGATGGGAGGGGCAATCATGTGGATTGCCGCCTCGGCCATCCTTGCACCGCTCAACCTGGGTGGCTTTGAAGTGACGGCGCAGGCCGAACCGGGCCAGCGCGAGGCCCGTTTCAGCTTGATTGACCGCGCCGACCCCAGAGAGCGATTGGTGAGGGTCACCGCAACATTGCTGCCCATCTATATCGGTTTGACGATTCTGCTGTGGATCTTGTTGCTGATCAGCGGAGATCGACCGTTGGTATCTTTGAGCCATGCGATGTCAGTCATGGCGACATCCGGCATATCACCCGTCGGCGGCGTCGCTTACAGCGGGTCTGGCATTACCGGCGAAGCGTTGATGGTGCTGTTCATGATGTTTGCCCTGTCAAGATTGACGTTTTCCTCCGACACCATCACCGCAACTCAGGGCGGTCTGCGCACCGATCCCGAATTCCGCCTTGGCATGTTGCTGATCCTTGGCGTGCCTTTGATCCTGTTTCTGCGCCACTGGCTGGGCGCTTTTGACGTCTCGGCCGAAGACGAACTGGAAAACGCTGTCCTTGCGCTTTGGGGATCGGTATTTACGGTTACGTCCTTTTTGACAACAACCGGATTTGTCAGCGAAAACTGGGTGCAAACGCAGGCCTGGTCGGGTCTGGAAACGCCCGGTCTTATCCTGATGGGACTTGCCCTGATCGGCGGCGGTGTTGCGACCACAGCCGGCGGTGTCAAACTGTTGCGCGTTTTCGCGCTATACCTCAATGGCTTGCGGGAAATGGAGCGTCTGGTGCACCCGTCTTCCGTCAGCAGCGCAGGTTCGGAAACCAAGCGACTGCAGCGTAATGGGGCTTTCATTGCATGGATATTTTTCATGCTGTTCGCGCTTACTCTGGCGTTGTTGACCATCCTTCTCACATTTGTTGGAGTCTCCTTTGAGGATGCGTTGGTGCTGAGCATTGCAGGCCTGTCAACGACCGGGCCTTTGATCACTTTTGCGGCTGATGCGCCTATTTCGCTTGCTCAGCTAGACCCCTTTGCAAAGGCTGTTTTTTGCGCTGCAATGGTCCTTGGGCGGCTCGAAACACTGGCAATTATCGCGCTTTTGACGCCTGATTTATGGCGCGACTAGGCGGTTTTCGCGGATAGGTCCGTAACGGACTGTTTTTTGGGGTGGAATCTCCGCGTCGCGCACTTCATAATCGTGTCGAGGGGCGGGCTCGATCTGCGAGTACCGGCAAGAAAAAAGGCGAGTGCTAAAATGGCGTCGGACAGACAGAACCTTCAGGACGCGTTCCTGAATCATGTGCGCAAGACGAAAGTTCCAGTGACAATCTTCCTGATCAATGGCGTAAAGCTGCAGGGCGTGATCACGTGGTTCGACAATTTTTGTGTGTTGTTACGTCGCGATGGCCAATCGCAACTGGTCTACAAACACGCGATTTCAACCATCATGCCGAGCCAGCCGATCAGCCTCTATGAGGGCGAAGACGCTTCTTGAGCAAGCCGCCGTTTCAAATCGAGAATGACGATGCAACGCGGGTCACCCGCGCATGGGTTCTGCATCCTGACATCAAATCTGACCCTGAACGCCGTCTAGCGGATCATGCTTTGGCTGAAGCGGTTTCGCTTGCCCGCGCGCTGCCTGAACTTGATGTGGTGGGCGGTGATATTGTGCCGCTGAAAACTGTGCGGGCGGGTATGTTGTTCGGATCGGGTAAAATCGCCGAAATCAAAGACATACTGGAGCAGGATGAGATTGAGCTGGTGCTGGTCGATGGCCCGGTCAGTCCGGTTCAGCAACGCAATCTGGAAAAAGCCTGGGGCGTCAAACTGTTGGATCGCACAGGTCTGATCCTGGAGATTTTCAGCGACCGAGCGGCAACCCGAGAAGGGGTGTTGCAGGTCGAGATGGCCGCGCTCAGTTACCAACGCACCCGTTTGGTACGGGCCTGGACCCACCTTGAACGCCAACGCGGTGGCCTTGGATTTGTCGGGGGGCCTGGTGAAACCCAGATTGAGGCGGACAGGCGCGCCATTGATGATCAACTCACGCGCTTGCGCCGTCAGCTGGAAAAGGTGGTCAAAACACGCGCATTGCACCGCGCGGCGCGTGCCAAGGTACCCTATCCGATTGTGGCGCTTGTGGGTTACACTAATGCGGGTAAATCGACGCTGTTCAACCGGTTGACCGGTGCGGATGTGATGGCCAAAGATATGCTCTTTGCCACGCTGGACCCGACCATGCGACGTCTGCATCTGCCGGACGGGCCGGAGGTGATCCTGTCTGACACGGTTGGGTTTATCTCTGATCTACCCACGGAACTGGTCGCCTCGTTTCGCGCCACGCTTGAAGAAGTGCTGGCCGCTGACGTCATATGCCACGTGCGTGACATCTCGCATCCTGAGACTGAGGAGCAGGCACAAGACGTGCGTGATATCATGGCGTCTTTGGGTGTCGAAGAGGAACGGCCCAGCTACGAGATCTGGAACAAGTTGGACCTGATGACGCCGGAAGCGGCGGATGCAATGCGCGCGCGTGCGGAGCGGGATGATCATGTCTTTGCGATCTCTGCGCTCACGGGCGAGGGGATTGAGGGCCTGCTCGGGGCCATCACCCATCAACTTCAGGGCGCCAAACGGGAAACGGAAGTATCGCTTGGTTTTGCTGATGGTAAAAAACGCGCATGGCTGTTTGCGCAAGAATTGGTAGAAAACGAGCGCCAAACTGATGATGGGTTCGAGATCACCGTGCGCTGGACCGTGCAACAAGAAGCCGACTTTGCGCGTCTGTAGCGCCCGTAGGGTGGGCCTATGGGCCACCTTCACTTGCATACCGCCAAGCGCCCGGCACCAAATCGTTCAAAGCCCAGCGACCGACCTCAATGCGGATTAAGCGTAAACAGGGCAGTCCCACATGCGCGGTCATCCGGCGCACCTGTCGGTTTTTCCCTTCGCGAATGCTGATGCGCAACCAGGCATCTGGCACGGTTTTTCGAAACCTGACGGGCGGGTCGCGTGGCCACAAGGGATCGGGCGGATCACTGCGCGATATCTGCGCAGGCTGGGTCTTGCCATCTTTTAAAACCACGCCGCGGCGCAGCGCATCCAACGCGTCATCATCTGGCGTGCCTTCAACCTGCACCATATAGGTTTTCGCCATCTTGTGTTTGGGATTGGCGATCCTTGCCTGCAATTTCCCGTCATCGGTCAACACCATCAAGCCTTCGCTGTCTTTGTCCAGGCGGCCTGCGGGATAAAAGTCGGGAACATCAATGAACTGCGACAACGTTGGGCGCGGTGACCCCTCTGAACCCTTGTCGGTGAATTGCGACAACACGCCAAAGGGTTTGTGAAACAGGATAAACCGTGCCATCTCCTATCGTTCTGGCCACAGCACCGTGACGCCTACAGCACCTGCACGGGCCAATTCCTCATCCAGTGACATTGGAATATACTCTCCCCGGCGCCACAGCTGCGCCATGTCATCATAATGACGCGACAGGAAGTGTCCTGACTGCCCGGTTGACGTGATGAACACCGAACTGTCAGGATCGGCAAAGTCATACACGCCGCGATAGGCGGCCCCGTGCACATTCAGAAATGGGTTGCGCCCTGTGCCGCTGGTCAACCCGCGTTGCAGCGTATTGTCCCCGCCATTTGTGGATTGGCGAATATTCACGAAATAGCGCAGGATTGGCACTTTGCCCAAGGCGGCGTGATCATGCGTCGCCTGATGTGCGTCCCCCCAGCGCAATGTTTCCAGCGCCGAACCCCAGGTTTCTTCAATCCAGACCAAAGCATCATCAAGTGCCAGCCGTGCCATGTCAGCGCAGGTTTCCACCGGAGCGGATTGCACAACATCGCACCACACAGCCGCGCCATCCACATCGCGAAAGGCGCGTTCAATGAACAGGGGCTCAACATGGGTCAATTCGCTGGCCAAGGGGCCCAGTTCATCATGCACCATACGGTCCTGCAAACTGCGCAACCAGGCCGCATAGATCAGGGGTTCCGGCAGGTGTTCGTTCATCTCGCCGGACCATTCCGCCAGCAATGTCAGGGCGCGCTGGCGCCGCCGAAGCGGTGTGCCCTCCGCTGCGGCTTCCCCGGTGAACCAAAGTTCAGACCCGATCAGCGGTAAAAGTGAGCGCGCAGTAAAGCTGACGGTGTCAAGTTGTGCTTCAATGAAGCTGTCACGGGTATGGACTTCGCGCGCCTGCATCAAACGTTGCCAGCGTTGGACGCGCTGTGTGTCGCCCCAATCGAAAGAGACGTGATTTGGAAACGGACGATCCACGGTCTTGTTGTTGGTATTGCCCAGAATACCGCCGTTGGGTGAGATGAATTCCGGGTTGGAGGCATAGGGCAGGCGGCCTTGCCAACGGTTCGCCTCAATCCATCCCGGGCTGGGTAAACGCCCCTGGCTTTGATGGCGTGCATCCCGGCGCGGCATCGCACCAATCATTTTCATGGCGATCTCTTCACCATCGACCAGCATCAGGTTTTGGGCAGGCGCAATATAGTCTTCGATCGCCTTCAACCCTTCGGGGATCGATTTGGCTTCCATCAGGCGCATCGCGGCACTCATGGTCGTGTCATTCGGGCTCAAAACGGTCCACGCCAGTGATGCCACATGGCCCGGCGGTGTAATGGTGCCGAGATTGTACATCGTGCCGGGCAGCACTGGACCATTATCGGTCCAGCGCAGGGTAATTGTGATTGGCGTAGAGTCTTTGATGTTGATAATCGAGCCGCGTTTTTCGAAAGCCTTGAAACCGTCAGGAGTGCGGTATTCTTCGGGATTGTCCGGATTTATCTGCTCGATGTAGACATCCTGATCGTCCATCCCGGCCGACGTCAGGCCCCACCCAAGCGCCTCGCTGCGCCCGCTTAGGATCACCGGCATACCCGGTATGGTTGCGCCGATGACGCTGCCAGACTGCAATTGCATCCGCGCCAGATACCAGATTGAGGGGGCGGTAAAGCCCAGATGCGGGTCATTTGCCAGCAAGGTGCCACCCGAAGCCGAGCGGGACGGATCCGCTGCCCAGACATTTGACGCGCCTGCAAAGGCGCGCCCTTTAAAAGGCGAAAGCGGGTGATGCTCTTGCGGCGTGCTTTGCACAAACCGTTTCACACCGGGCACGATCTGGGAATATTCGGGCAGGGCGGTTAATCCGCTGCCAGGAATGTCCGGCAGAATATCAGACAGGCGATCCGCGTCCGACAAGGCCAGCGACATGCGGGCGCGTAATACCTCATGGCTCAGATGTCCTGAAAGCTGCAGGCCCATCAATTTGACAATCGCTAATGAATCCGACGGACGCCATGCGGATACCGGCGCATTAAACAGGAACATTTCCGGTGCACCACGCCCCAAAGCGCTGCGGTTAATCTCGTCAAGGCGCGCATTCACACCCGTTGCGTAAGCCCGCAGCATCAAGTTCGTGCGCTCGTCCTGCGAATCCACCGACGCGCCCGCCAGTGCATATAGATCAAGACGCCGGATCAATCTGTCGATGTTGACCGTTGCCGCGCCAAAAATCTCGGACAAGCGTCCCTGTGCGGTACGGCGCAGCATAGTCATCTGCCACAAACGGTCCTGCGCATGGGCATACCCCAGCGCGTAAAACACATCCGTATCCGCATCACCAAAGATATGCGGCACATTGGCATTGTCGCGTACGATTTCAACCGGAGCGGTCAGGTAAGGCAGATCCAGAACCTTGGTGTATTCCGGCAAGGAGCGCGATGCGAGGTAATAGACCATCACCACGCCGAGCACGATCAACACCACCAATGTGGCCGTAATTCGCATCAACCATTTAAAGATCAGACTCATCCGGTCCCCGTGTCTAATATCCGTCGTCTTATTGACCCTTGGGATTTGACTGTTAGGTAGGTCGGCAGCGTAACGCAACACGGAAAACGGGAAGGGCAACGATATGGCCAAGCTGGCATTTTTAGGATTGGGCGTCATGGGAGGCCCAATGGCGGGTCATTTGCAAAAGGCGGGCCACGACGTGACGGTCTACAACCGCACCGCGAGCAAGGCCGAAGACTGGGCCACAACTCACGGTGGTGCTATGGCTGCAACGCCGCGCGAGGCGGCGGCGGAGGCCGAATTCGTTATGTCCTGCGTGGGCAACGATGACGACTTGCGGTCCGTTTGTCTGGGTGATGATGGCGCTTTTGCCGGAATGAATTCCGGTGCGGTTTTTGTAGATCACACGACCGTTTCGGCGGCGGTGACGCGTGAACTATACGCGGCAGCAAATGCAAAACAGATCAGTTTTGTGGACGCGCCGATCTCCGGTGGGCAGGCAGGCGCGGAGAACGCGGCGCTCTCGATCATGTGTGGGGGCGAAGAAGGCGCTTATGAAAGGGCCACTCCGATCATGGATATCTATTCAAAGATTTGCCGCCGTCTTGGCGACAGCGGTGCCGGTCAAATGACCAAGATGTGCAACCAGATCGCGATCGCCGGTTTGGTTCAGGGTCTGAGCGAAGCGCTGCACTTCGCGGATAAGGCGGGTCTTGATGGGCGCGCAGTTGTCGAAGTTATCAGTCAGGGTGCAGCAGGCAGCTGGCAAATGGCGAATCGATACGAGACCATGCTGGATGATCATTTTGATCATGGGTTCGCTACGGACTGGATGCGCAAGGACCTCAATATCTGCCTGTCCACGGCAGATGAAACCGGTGCCAGCCTGCCGGTCACGGCTTTGGTCGATCAGTTTTACAAAGACGTGCAAAATATGGGCGGTGGGCGTTGGGACACGTCGAGCTTGTTCAAGCGTCTTAAAGCGCTCGGGTAACACATCCAAAAGATCGCAAAAGGCGCGCCGCAGTGTTGCGCGCGCCTTTTTTCATGCGTTCAGGGAATGATGCGGGAGTACTTAGTGCCCTGCAACGTCGCGCCGATCAACAGGCCCGCGCGGCCAAAGACCGCAGCCAGAACAGGCGAAAGCGTCGTTGTCGTGTCCGCCTTGAACCCATCGCCCACGTCTGAGAATACATATTCCACATCTCCGCCAACGGCCCAGCCGGTGGAGGAACGGAACTCGCTCAAGGCTTCTTCGGTCATGAAAAACAGGACATGCGAATATTGCTGTCCGCCGATTTGCAAACCGCCTGAAAACTGCGCCGTGGAATAATAATCAACGGTCACGTCATTGACCAACAAGGCGCCGCGTCCGTAAGCGCCACCAAAACCAAAACCGGCTTCTGTGACCAAAGGCATGACCAGCATGCCGTTCGCCTTATCGGCGAGATTGCGGGTGTTGGGGAACTGACGGTACATTTCGTTCAGCGTTGCAACGACGCGCGCGTCGATCGTGGCCGCGCCCTGTGATCCGATGCCATTGCCACAGGCTGCGGTGAGCGACACGCCTGCCAGCGCGCCAAGGGTAAAGACCCTGCGTGAGAGTGTTGGATGATCCATTTTTTCCGCCTGTAAAGTGTTGCTCGACTGCCGGTTGATCCGACTTGTAAGCAAACATACGCCGATTGGCGGGTAGTGTCACCCGAAACGTCCAGGCCTGCGCGGCAAGCCGCTACTTGTTCAGCAACCGGGCGGCGGCAGGTGCAAAATAGGTCAAAATACCGTCGCACCCGGCGCGTTTGAACGCCATCAGGCTCTCCATCATGACTTTTTCGCCGTCAATCCAACCGTGTTCCGCCGCCGCCTGAATCATGCTGAACTCGCCCGAGACCTGATAGGCATAGGTCGGCGCGCCAAAGCTTTCTTTGACCCTTTTGCAAATGTCCAGGTAGGGCATGCCGGGTTTGACCATCACCATATCCGCACCCTCGCGCAGGTCGCGCTCAATCAGGCGCATTGCCTCATCGGAATTGCCGGGATCCATCTGATATGTCTTTTTATCGCCCGTCAAAGCGCCAGACGCGCCCACGGCGTCGCGGAAGGGGCCGTAAAAGGCCGACGCATATTTCGCGGAATAGCTCAGGATCATCACGTTTTGATGGCCCGCGCGCTCCAATCCTGCGCGCATCGCCCCAATGCGCCCGTCCATCATGTCCGACGGCCCAATGATGTCAGCACCCGCCTCAGCCTGCGCAAGCGTCATCTTGACCAAGGCCTCCACGGTGCGGTCGTTGACGATTTCGCCGTCCTCTACAAACCCGTCATGCCCGTTGATGTTATAGGTATCCAAGGCCACATCGGTCATGATTGCGATCTCTGGCACAGCTGCCTTGATTGCGCGAATGGCGCGGTTGGCGTGGTTTTCGGGATCCCACGCCCCAGCGCAATCCTCGGTGCGTTCTTCCAGCGAGGTATAAGGAAAGATGCAGATCGCCGGTATGCCCAGATCCGCGGCCTCGCGCGCGGCCTCGACGATTTTGTCCACCGAGCGGCGAAAAACTCCTGGCATCGAGGGAATGGGTTCCTCGATCCCCTCACCGGATCGCACAAAGACGGGCCAGATGAAATCATCGACGCTGAGGCTGTTTTGGCGGGTCAGAGCGCGTATCGCAGAGCTCTGACGTGCGCGTCGCAGACGGGTGGCGGGAAAGGGGGCTTGAGAAGGGCGCATGTGTAATTTGTCCAGTTTGGATGACACTTCATGAGTGCCACGGATTTTTCCGCAAGCCAAGGGTGGGAATCGTCGAAGGCCAAGGCTAAGAGAGGACGTCATAACAACAAAAGTCCTCCCCCTTGAGCTTCTATCAAAGCGTCTTTGAACTGATTGACATGCGGTCTTTCTCGAACCTGTGGTTCTGGATCGCGCTGGCAGTGATGTGGTCATCAGCCAGCCATTGGGTTTTGGGTGTGCCCTATGATCTGGTGTTGCGGGCGCGGCGAAACGGCGGGCAGGCAGAGCGCGACCTCGAAGACCTTGTCCGCATCAACACCAACCGACTGCTCAACATTGCGAATGTCTCGGGGCTGTGGCTGTTGGCCTTGGGGTGTTTTTTGCTGACGGCGACGTGCGTTTTGGGGTTTTTTTATCGGGTCGAACTGGCGCAGGCGTTGTTTTTATTGGGCTTTCCGATGTCGATCATCGGTGTGATTTCGCTGTCGACCGCGCGACTGATCTATCACGAGGAACCCAGCGGAGAGCAATTGCGCGCGCGCCTCACGCGTCACCGGCTTTATGTTCAGATCACTGGCGTTATCTCGATTTTCGTCACAGCCCTCTGGGGGATGTATCAAAACCTGTCCGTCGGGCCACTGGGTGGTTGACTTGGGCGCCGCAAACGCGAATTGAAACAACCCATGGCTGATCCCTCCCATATCACCGTTTCAGGCGTTCCCGAAGGGTTTGACGCGCATTTCCTGCTGTCCGAGTTGGAAAAACAGGATGGCCCGATTGTACATGTGGCGCGTGATGACAAACGCCTTGCGGGCATGCAGGCGGCACTGAGGTTTTTTGCCCCCGACATGCCGGTTGTGGTTTTTCCCGGTTGGGATTGTCTGCCCTATGACCGCGTGTCGCCCAATGCCGATATTTCCGCACAACGCATGGCGACCCTGGCGGGGCTTGTTCACGGTATGCCGGGGCGGTTCATCCTGCTGACCACGCTGAATGCGGCAACACAACGGGTTCCGGCCCGCGCCACCTTGAAAGATGCGGCCTTCAAAGCCCGTGTCGGAGAGCGGCTCGATGAAGCCGCTTTGCGTAACTTCCTTGTTCGCATGGGATTTGTGCAAAGCCCGACTGTGACCGAACCCGGTGATTATGCGATACGTGGCGGCATCATCGATATCTTTCCACCGGGCGATTTGGGCCCTGTGCGCCTTGATCTGTTTGGGGACGTCTTGGACGGTGCGCGTCGCTTTGATGCGGCGACACAACGCACGACAGAAAAGCTCGAAGTTGTGGAACTTGCGCCGGTTTCGGAAGTGATTTTGGACGAGGCCGCCATCACGCGGTTTCGCCAGAATTACCGGATCGAGTTTGGTGCGGCAGGGACGGATGATCCGCTGTATGAGGCGATCAGCGCAGGGCGCAAACACCAGGGCGCTGAGCATTGGCTGCCCTTCTTCCACGCCGAGTTGGAAACGGTATTTGATTATGTGCCACAGGCAGTCGTAACACTGGATGATCAGGTGACGGCCATCCGTTTGGCGCGCTGGGAAAGCATTGCGGATCAATATGAAACGCGGCGATTGGCCATGGCGCATCGGTCCAAAATGGACAGCGTTTACAAGCCGAGCCCGCCGGATGCGCTTTATCTTGATGACGCCGCTTGGGCAAGCGCCACAGAAGGACGCCGGGTTTTGCAACTTGCGACCTTGCCGCAAGCGACAGGCTTGGGGGTTACGGATGCAGGGGCGCGGTTGGGACGGAATTTCGCGCCAGAGCGCCAACAGGAATCGTTGAGCCTTTTTGGGGCTTTGGCAGCACATATTAAAGTGAAAATGAAGGACGGTCCGGTTCTGATCGCCAGCTATTCAGAAGGTGCACGTGAACGTCTGATGGGGTTGATCGAGGATGAAGGATTGGTCGAAGCCATTCCAATTCCGAATGTGACCCGCATGGGAAAACACGGGTTGCATCTGGCTGTCTGGGCGCTGGAGCACGGGTTTGAAGCGCCTTGGTCTGTTGGCGGCGCGTCAGGAGACCCGCAAAAAATCACGGTGATTTCGGAGCAGGACGTGTTGGGCGATCGCCTGATCCGCAGTGCCAAGAAGAAGAGGCGCGCTGAGAATTTCCTGACGGAGACTCAATCGCTGAGCCCCGGTGATTTGATTGTGCATGTGGATCACGGGATCGGGCGGTACAAAGGCCTTGAGGTGATCACGGCGGCCGGTGCGGCGCACGAGTGTATTCTGCTGGAATATGCCGAAAATTCAAAGCTCTATCTGCCTGTTGAGAACATTGAACTGTTATCAAAATATGGCCACGAAGAAGGGCTGCTAGACCGTCTGGGCGGCGGCGCATGGCAGGCCAAGAAGGCCAAACTCAAAGAGCGGATTCGTGAGATTGCCGACAAGCTGATCCGGGTCGCAGCCGAACGCGCCCTGCGCAAAGCGCCCGTGCTGGAGCCGCCCGAAGGCATGTGGGACGCATTTTCCGCGCGCTTCCCCTATCAGGAAACTGACGACCAGCTGCGCGCCATTGGGGACGTGATTGATGATCTGACATCGGGTAATCCGATGGATCGTCTGGTGTGCGGTGATGTGGGCTTTGGTAAAACCGAGGTCGCGATGCGCGCAGCTTTTGTGGCGGCGATGTCAGGCACACAGGTGGCTGTGATTGCGCCGACGACATTGCTGGCGCGCCAGCATTACAAGAGTTTCGCGGAACGTTTCCGGGGTTTTCCGATCAACGTGCGCCAATTGAGCCGGTTTGTGTCCGCCAAGGATGCAAATGCGACGCGTGATGGCATGGCGCGCGGCACGGTGGATATTGTGATCGGCACCCACGCGCTTTTGGCCAAAGGCATACGCTTTCAGAACCTCGGCCTGTTGGTGATCGACGAGGAGCAGCATTTCGGTGTTACTCACAAAGAACGCCTGAAACAGATGCGCACGGACATTCACGTGCTGACACTGACCGCGACGCCGATCCCACGGACCTTGCAGTTAAGCCTGACGGGCGTGCGGGACTTGTCCATCATCGGGACGCCACCGGTGGACCGTCTGGCCATCCGTACCTATGTCAGCGAATTTGATACGGTGACGCTGCGAGAGGCATTGCTGCGCGAACACTACCGGGGCGGGCAG
This sequence comes from Paracoccaceae bacterium, assembly GCA_033344815.1. Lineage (NCBI taxonomy): Bacteria > Pseudomonadati > Pseudomonadota > Alphaproteobacteria > Rhodobacterales > Paracoccaceae > Paracoccaceae bacterium. Next base: position 4,884,220 of record JAWPMR010000001.1, read on the forward strand.
TCCTTTTATGTGGTGCCGCGTATTTCAGATCTGCCGGAGATCGAGGAATTCCTCAAGGAGCAGCTCCCCGAACTGTCTTATGTAGTTGCACATGGCCAAATGGCCGCGGGCGAGTTGGATGATCGGATGAATGCGTTCTATGACGGAAAGTTCGATGTTCTGCTGGCCACAACGATTGTGGAATCGGGCCTTGATATCCCGACGGCCAACACGATGGTGGTGCATCGTGCGGATATGTTTGGTCTTGCGCAGCTTTATCAGATCCGAGGCCGCGTGGGGCGCTCCAAGACGCGTGCCTATGCGTATCTCACAACCAAACCACGCGCGAAACTGACAGCCACAGCAGAAAAACGGCTTCGTGTCCTCTCAAGCCTCGACACTCTTGGGGCAGGGTTCACGCTGGCCAGTCAGGATTTGGACATTCGCGGAGCGGGCAACCTTTTGGGCGAAGAGCAATCGGGTCAGATGCGCGATGTCGGTTTCGAGCTTTATCAATCCATGCTGGAAGAGGCGATTGCCAAGATCCGCGCGGGTGAGATGGAAGGTCTCAGCGAGGCAGACGATCAATGGGCACCGCAGATCAACCTTGGTGTCCCGGTTCTGATCCCCGAAGCCTATGTGCCAGATTTAGACGTGCGTCTGGGGCTTTATCGCAGGCTGAGCAGCCTCTCGGCCAAAGTGGAGCTTGAAGGGTTCGCCGCAGAACTGATTGACCGTTTTGGCAAATTGCCGCGCGAGGTCAACACGTTGATGCTTGTGGTGCGGATCAAGGCGATGTGCAAACGCGCAGGCATTGCCAAGCTGGATGGCGGGCCAAAAGGGGCGACAATCCAATTCCACAATGATAAATTTGCCTCGCCCAAAGGCCTTGTTGAATTCATTCAGGATCAACGCGGATTGGCAAAGGTCAAAGACAACAAGATCGTGGTACGCCGCGACTGGAAGGCAGATAACGACAAGATCAAAGGGGCCTTTGCGATTGCCCGCGATCTGGCAGAAAAAGTCGTGGCCGAAAGAAAAGCCAAAAGACGGGCCAAGGCAAGCTGATCACTCCGCGGGCAAGCGATCCTCTATACGTCCCATGACCCGCATCAGCACATATGCCAGCAAAGCCATCATGAGGATAGCACCGACAAGAGGACGGATCGTACCATCAAAGAGCAATCCGATGGGCGATGCGATAACGGCGGCCAAAACGGTGGAAACAGCGCCAATGACACTGGCTGCCATGCCAGCAATATGCCCCATGGGTTCCAATGCAATCGCGTTTAGATTGCCGATGGTAAGCCCGGCCTGAAAGAAGACATAGGCTTGCCAGATCGCAAAAACCGCAAATGAACTGGTGCCCAGTGTTTCGTTGCTGATCAAGACGGTGATCGACAGGACGATCTGAATGCCCAGAGCCACAGTGATCAGGCGTCGCATGCCCAGGCGCACAACCAAAAGTGCATTCAGAAAACTCGCAATTGCAGATACGAGCGCGATGCCCCCAAACCAGAAATGAAATGAGTCTTGTTTGTCATAGACGTGCTCATAAATCGGTTGGATCAACATCAAAACGGTAAACAACATCGACAGGCACAATGTCTGGACGAAAATCGACAGGCGGACCACGGGGTGCGCAAACATTTCCCGAACCGCGCCCACGATCAGATGGAGCTTGAGAGGCCGACGGTTTTCCTTGGCCAAAGTCTCCGGGAGCCTCAGAATAACCCAAACAACTGATATCAAAGAAAAGACAATGAAGGCAGCGAATATGCCCCGCCAATCGCTGTAGGAAATGATCACATAGCCCAGTGTCGGTGCGACGCCGGGGACAAGCGTAAAGATCATCATCACGATGGAGACGATTCTTGCCATCTCACGGCCCGAAAACAGGTCTCGAATGACCGCCATGGAGACCACTCTGGGACCCGCCGCACCGAGCCCCTGAACGATCCGCGCGGCGATGACGACCTCAAAGGATGAACTGGCCCAAGCAATGACCGAGGCGGCGATATAAATCACTGCGCCGCAAATCATCACAGACTTGCGTCCGAATGCATCTGAAAGCGGACCCGTAAAGAATGTACCAATGCCCATGCCCAGAACAAAGGCTGTCATGATCAACGGCGCGCGCGTTGGATCATCTGGCGTCAGTTCCTGTGCAATATTGGGCAAGGCAGGCAACATAGCGTCAATCGAAAACGCAATGGTGGCAAACATCATCGCCATCAAGGCGATGAACTCAATCCTTCCGATCGCAGTTTGCGATTCAGTTTGCGACACTTCAAACCCCCGCCTCAACGAACACCCGCGTTAAGGTTAATTCCGTGTAACTCACAGTTGAAAATCAGGCAACGCCGCATTTCCACACAGACGGACGTTCATCTGTGCAGGCCATCATTTCAGGGGTCAGGCCGTGGCGGCGAGTTCTTCGATGACCTTGGCCCAAAGCTCAGGAGGTTGTGCGCCCGGAACCGCGTGTTTGTTTGCCACAATGAAAGTCGGCACGGAATTGATCCCCATGGACCGGCTGTGGGCATCACGGTCCCGGATATCCTGCGCATCCGCGTCCGAAGCCAATAGTTTGCGCACCACCGCCGCATCCATTTCGATGCCGTCTGCAATGTCGGCAAGAACATCGTGATCCCCGATATCGCGCGCATCGACAAAATATGCCTGAAACAACGCAGACACTGCCGCCGTCTGTCGGCCTTCGATCCCTGCCCAGTGGATCAGCCGATGCGCATCGAGCGTATTGGGGGTGCGTTTCATACCTTCGAAATCGATCTTCAGACCCGTCGCCTCGGCGTTCTGAACCACAGGCGCATAGGCCCGGACTGCGCCTTCCTTGCCGCCGAATTTGCCTTCCAGATAAGCGCGCCGGTCCATGCCTTCGCGCGGCATGTCCGGGTTGAGCTGAAACGGATGCCATTCAATAACAAAGGGGTGATCCGGGATATCGGCCAAGGCCTTGTCCAGATGCGCCTTGCCAATATAGCACCAAGGGCAGATCGGATCGGACATGATGTCAAGTTTAATGGTGTCGGTCATTCGGGAACCTCAAAATTGTCCCGCAAGGCGCGCCGCAGGATTTTACCGTTCGCGCCCATCGGCAAGTCAGGTACGTGAATAAAAAGGCGGGGTTGTTTATACCGCGCCAGCTTGTCAGACACATAAGTCTGCAAGGCGTGATCGTCCAGTGCTGCGGGGCCAGTATAAAAGGCGGCAATGACACGGGCGTCTGCCTTGATTTCAACATCCGTGACGGCAACGGCGGTGATGTCGGGCAGCGAGGTCAGGACGGCTTCAACTTCGATCGGAGAGACGCGATAGCCGCCAGCGTTCATCATGTCATCGTTGCGCCCGAGATAGGTAATGTGGCCATCCTCGCTCATGACGCCCTGATCGCCGGTCAGAAACCAATCGCCCTGAAACCGATCCGCTGTTTCTTTGGGCGCATCGAGATACCCCAACATCAATCCGGGGTCATCGCGGTGCACGGCAATTGTGCCTTCAGACCCCACTGGAACCGGTCCGTTCTCGTCCAGCAAGGCGATGCGGCGACCGGGCTGCGGGCACCCCAAACTATGCGGCGTCGCAGGCGCGTTCGGGGCATTTGAGATAAATGTAGAGCATTCCGACATACCGTAAGCCTCAAATATTTCGGTGCCTGTAAGGGAGTTCCAGGCCTTGGCGATCCGGGCTGGAAGCTTTTCTCCAGCGCTGAGGCCGTGGCGCAAGGAAGGTGTCTCGAAGGGTGTTGGCGATTTGAGAAGTTGGCGGTAGACCCCTGGCGCTGCTGCAAAAATCGTAGCTTTGTGTTTGGCAATCATAGGGGTGAGCGCGCTTGGCGGTGTGCCGTCAGCCGGGATCACTGCCGTTGCGCCAATCGTCCAGGGATCCATTAAACCGGTCCCAAGCGTGTAGGTCCAATTGAAGGCCCCTGCGTGCAGCAACCGATCCTCAGAGCGCAGCCCATACCAGCCGTTAAACATCATTTGACGTGCCCAGATCGCGCGGTGCGCATGTGCAACAGCGCGGGGGACGCCGGAGGTACCGGAGGTGTAAATGATGTATCCAAGCCGTTCCGGATCGCCCATATGAAATGCGGCGGGTGGCAAAGACCGAAAGCCTCGCAGGGTTTCCAGGGAAACGATGCTTTCATGATCTGGACACGCCACCTGGGCATCGCGCAAAATAATCCTGGGTTTGATATCTGCGATGATGCGAGCGGTCTCGATTTGCGTCAGCGCAGAAGAAGTCGGGATTGGCACAAAGCCCGCTGTCAGGGCTGCAAGATAGGCGATCGGGAAATCCACCGTGTTGCCCATGCGCATTAACACCCTGTCGCCCGGTCGCAGTCCAAGATCCGACAATCCGCGCGCGGTGCCGCGTACCGCCTGTTCCAGTTCAGCAAAACTCCAACTTTCCAAATGGTCCGCGCCAATGATCAAAAGCGCTTCTTTCTGCGGAGTGAGATCCGCCTTTGCCAGAACATAACCCGCCATATTGAACGGAGCAGGGCAGGGCGGCGGCGGCCCTTGATCAAATACAGAGAGCATGCCTGCCTGCTAGCGTGGCGCGCCCTGCGTTGCAAGCCCGTCTCCTTCACCTTATAGCGGTTGCATGAAAACCGCTGATCCAAGGACCCTCATCCAGATTGCCCGCCAGAGCGGCAGCGAAGAAATCGGCGCGCCAGTGGACCTTGGCCAAAGGGTTCGTGAGCTACGCAAAGCGCGGAACTGGACGCTGGAACAAGCCGCCTCGCAGGCTGGATTGGCCCGCTCAACCCTGAGCAAGATCGAAAACGGGCAGATGTCACCGACCTATGATGCGCTCAAAAAGCTGGCGATCGGATTGGAAATTTCGGTGCCACAGCTCTTTACGCCGCCACAGGCCGGTCAGGTCAACGGGCGCATGGCGGTCACCAAATCCGGGCAAGGTACGGCACAGGCCACGGTGACGTATGAGCATGAATTGCTGGCTGAAACGCTTACAAAGAAACAAATGTTGCCGTACCGCGCACGCGTTCGAGCGCGCAAACTCGAAGAATTTGATGGATGGGTGCGTCATGACGGCGAAGAGTTTCTTTATGTGCTGACGGGCGTTATCCGGCTTTTTACGGAATTTTACGAGCCGGTTGAAATGCGCCGGGGCGACAGTGCGTATTATGACGCCACAATGGGACATAACGTGGTCTCCGTCAGTGAAGAAGACGCCAATATTTTGTGGGTAACGTCGCTGACCTGATAGGGTCAGGACGGTTCGTACCACCAGACCTCAGGCATAAAATTCGGGCCATCCCCGTAAATGGGCAAGGTCTCCGGGTATTTCATCTCCTTGATGTGGGCGATTTGCCCGGTGGTGAACTGCCAGAACGGGATCACATAACGCCCTGCCGTCAGGACCCGGTCAAGCGCACGTACCGCAGTGTTGAATTCTGCTTCACTTTGCGCAGACAACATCGCATCGATCATGCCATCCACAGCCGGCGAGGCCACCCCCATCCAGTTTCGCGATCCTGGCTGTTCGGCAGCTTCTGATCCCCAATAAAACCGCTGCTCGTTGCCTGGCGACAGGGACAGGGCACGCCGATAAAGCGTCATGTCGAAGTCAAATTCATTGGTGCGCGCGGTGTATTGCGCGCTGTCGGTGGTTTCGATGTTAGCCTCAATCCCCAGACGGGTAAGCGCCGAGAGGTAGAGATCTGCGATTGCAATGTTTTCGCTGCTATTCTGAGCCAGCAGAATCGTGAAAGCCAAGGGTTGCCTCGCCGAATTTTGCATCACGCCGTCTTGCGGCACCCATCCTGCCTCCGCCAAAAGCGCAATGGCCGCACGGATGCCCTTTCGATTGCGCGCAGAGCCATCCGTTTGGGGCAGTGCATAACCCTCCAATGTGCCCGGCAAAAGATCAGGAGCAAAAGGCGAGAGCAGTGCTGTCACAGCCGTGTCCGCAGGTCCGGACTTCATCGCAAGCGTGGAGTTGGAAAAATAGGATGTGATGCGCGGCTGCGCGCCTCCCGTGAGCGTATCATTGATGTATTCAAAATTGAACGCCTGTATCAGGGCCTCGCGCACGCGCCAGTCATCAAATGGGGCTTTGCGCGTGTTCATCACGAACCCGGTCATGCCAGACGGTTTCTGGTGCGGGATCTCGGATTTGATCACATCTCCCCGGCTGATCGCCGGGAAACTGTATTGTGTTGCCCATTTTTCGGCGTTGAATTCGCGCAACGCAGAAATGTCACCAGCTTTGAAGGCTTCAAACAGCACCGAGGCATCGCCATAGAAATCCAGTTTGATTTCGTCGACGTTATGAGTGCCGCGCCGAAACGGGATGTCCGCGCCCCAATACTCCGGATTGCGGGTCAGTTGGACAAAACGGCCCGCTTCATAATCTGACACCACGTAAGGGCCAGTGCCCAAGGGGATCTCGGCCAGCGGTGCGTTTGCAAAATCGCGACCCTCCCATTGCGCGCGGCTCAGGATCGGGCGCATGCCAGCAAGCAGCGCGAGTTCGCGATTTTCGGTGTTGAAATCCATGCGCAGGGACCGCGGACCTGTCTGAGTGATGCCATCGATCTGACGCGCAAGGCTATGATATTTTGGATGACCTTCGGTGCCGAGCAGCGAATAGGTAAAAATGACGTCATCGACCGTGACGGGCGATCCATCTGAAAACCGCGCGCCCTCGCGCAGGGTAAATGCGACCCAGGACCGGTCGTCGGGTACCTCAACCGATTCGGCCAGAAGGCCGTAGAGCGTGAAGGGTTCATCCCAGGATCGACCCATCAGGCTTTCGTGCGTGAAAAAACTCAACTGCCAGGGAGAGGTGCCTTTTCGGACAAAAGGGTTGAGGCTGTCAAAGCCGCCGGTATTGCCCAGAGTAATACTGCCTCCTTCAGGTGCATCCGCCTTTGCGTAGGGTAGCGACACAAAATCAGGTGGCAGGTCCGGGGTCCCATACATAGATATCCCGTGTTGAGGGTCCGCCGTTGCCGTTGTGATCCAGAGAATCGCCACCACTGTGGCCAGAATCCGCATGATTGTGCGGAAAAAAACAGTACCCATTTTGGAGACAATCCCCTGCTTCCCTTGTTTTCTTGACCTTCAGCGTACCGAGGTATTTCCGTCTTATCAAACTTTTAGCTTGGATAGCGGCGCGAGATTGCTTATAACCAAGTTACTGCTCGATAGGTTTCTTGCCTGTATGAAACCTGCCTCAATAACTTAACGCCTGCCTTGCGCAGGCGTTTTTTTTTGCGCGCAGGTTTGGAGCGTTCTTTCTCCATATGATTGAAGTCCAAGGGGGTGCCTACAACCCTTTGTGACAAACAGCATCGGAAAATACCGTTTCCTTTGCACCCGCAGCAATGCATTATGCGTGCAACGCAGCATTAGAGCACACAGAGAAGGACCCCTTTCATGGCGTATGAAATTTCATTGACCGGAAAGACCGCCATTGTCACCGGTTCCAATTCCGGCATTGGGTTGGGCATCGCGTGGGAACTGGCACGCGCGGGCGCGGATATTGTGCTGAATTCCTTTACCGACTCGCAAGAAGATCACGACCTTGCCGAACAGATAGCGGGCAAAACCGGTGTTGCAGCTCGCTACATCCAGGCAGACATGTCCAAGGGCGATCAATGTCGGGCTTTGATCGAGAAGGCGGGCGTTTGCGATATTCTGGTCAATAACGCGGGCATCCAGCATGTGGCTCCGATCCCGGATTTTCCGGTCGAAAAGTGGGACGCCATTATTGCGATCAACATGTCGTCGGCCTTTCACACGACTGCAGTGGCCTTGCCGATGATGCGTGCGGCGGGGTGGGGTCGAGTGATCAACATCGCCTCGGCGCATGGCTTGACAGCCTCGCCCTTCAAGGCGGCTTACATTGCTGCAAAGCACGGTGTGGTTGGACTGACAAAGACCACGGCACTTGAAACCGCCAAAGAACCAATCACAGCTAATGCGATCTGCCCCGGTTACGTGCTGACGCCCATTGTGGAGAAGCAAATCCCGGACACGATGAAAGAATATGACATGACCCGTGAGGAAGTGATCGAAAACGTGATGTTGACGCGCCAGCCCTCCAAGGAATTCGCAACAGTGGAGCAGATGGGCGGCACTGCAACATTTCTGTGCTCGGACGCAGCCGCACAGATTACCGGCACCACCATCAGTGTCGATGGCGGCTGGACGGCGCTGTAAGGTTTTGTTTCTCATCGCAATTCTGTCAAGCAGAACGCACTGAGAAGAAAAGGAGGTTCCATGGCGGTTAAACGCATTAATCTGGCCTTGCAGGGGGGCGGCGCGCATGGCGCTTTCACCTGGGGCGTCCTTGATCGTTTGCTATGCGAAAAGGATATCGAAATCTCTGCTATTTCGGGCACTTCTGCGGGCACGCTGAATGGCGCGGCTGTCAAGTCAGGCATGATCGAGAATGGACGGCAAGGGGCGCGTGAGAGGCTGGATTGGCTGTGGCGCGAGGTGGGCGCGCGGCCGGAACTCAATTTGCCGGCGTGGATGCATCCCTTTTCATTGGGTGAATTCAGTCAGGCTCTTGAATATTCTTGGCCGGTCATGGCTGCAGACACCTGGTCGCGCGCAGTATCCCCTTATGCCTACGGGCCCTTTTACAGCAATCCGCTGCGCGCGATTGTCGAGCAATTTGATCTCGATGCGGTGCATGAAGAAGGCGGCAAAGGCCCCTGTCTTTTCATCTGCGCCACGCGCGTACGCAACGGTAAGGTGCGGGTGTTCAAAGACAGTGAGATCAGCACGGACGCCATCCTCGCCTCCGCATGTTTGCCGACGGTGTTTCAGGCCGTCGAGGTCGAAGACGCGGAGACCGGTTTGAAAGAAGCGTTCTGGGATGGCGGTTATACGGGCAATCCTGCACTGTTCCCGCTGTTCCATCCATCACTGCCTGACGACATCCTGATCATCAATATCAACCCGCTGGAACGCACCGAGCTGCCGCGTACAGCGCAGGCCATCCAGAACCGGATCAATGAGATCAGTTTTAATTCGTCCCTGTTGCGTGAGTTGCGCGCAATTGAATTTGTTCAACGCCTGCTGGAACGCGGCGATTTAAACACCGAGCAGAAAAGCCGCGTACTGATTCATATGGTCGCCGATGATGCTTTGATGAACGAGCTATCCGTAGCTACGAAACTGGTGCCAACGCCCTTTACGCTCTCTCGCCTCAAGGAAGCCGGACAAAACGCTGCCGAGACTTTCCTGAGCCACCACAAGGGTGACCTGAACAAGCGGAGCTCCGTCGATCTGGTGGAAATGTTCCAGTAGCGTTAGGCCGCGTCGATTTCAGGCGGGACGCTCGGGTCTTTGCCATTGGGATAAACAAGACCCGCTGAAATCACCAGTTTGGCCGCCTCTTCAACGGTCATATCCAACAGGATCACGTCGTCGGCTGGAAAAAACAACAAAAAACCCGAGGTGGGGTTTGGCGTTGTTGGCACAAAAATACTGACCATGGGGTTTGCGTTATTGGCGCGGGAGGCTATTTCGCCTTTGGTGTCGGTTGAGATAAATCCAATGGCCCAGATGCCGCGCCGGGGGTATTCTATCAGACAGGCGTTTTCAAACGACCGCTCAGATTGCGCGAACACGGTTTCGGAAATCTGTTTGATGCCGGAATAGACCGAGCGCACGACCGGTGTACGTTCCACAAGGCTTTCAGCAAAGCGTATGAAGGAGCGCCCTAAGAACCCTTTGGCCATCCAACCCACGACAACCGTAAACACCAAAAAGATGACCACGCCGATACCGCGAATGTCGATTTGGATTTCCGGATCCAGCCCCAGCAAATTCTGGAGGACTTTGTCGGGCTTGTAAGACCCTGGCACCAGCGGCAGGACAAACCCGTCAATCCAGCCCACAACGGACCAGATCAGCCAGATTGTCAGCCCCACGGGTGCAATGACCACAAGGCCCGTCAGGAACGACCCCCGAAGAGCGCCCAGCAGGCTGCGTTTTGTCACGGGCGGTTCAGGATCAAACGGGGTATTCATGACGCATCTCTAAATCAAGTGATGTGTAGGTATGCATATTGCGTCGGCTTCACAATGGGTTTGGCAGTCAATCCGTTCAAATTCCCGTATCAGGTGAGAGACTGGCGAGTTCCGCTGAAATTTTGGCCGCAAATCCTGCATTGTTGCGCACCAAGGCAATATTGGCTGTCAGGGACTGACCTTCCGTCAGTTCGAAAACGCGCTGCAACAAATAGGGCGTCACGTCCTTTCCCTTGATCCCATGCGTATCGGCATCGGTCTGGGCCTGTGCAATGATCGGGGCGAGCGTCTGAGCGGGAATTTCATCCTTTGCAGGGATTGGATTGGCCACCAATTGTCCACCAGGCAGGCCGAGCCGCCCGCGCATGTGGTGCGCCTGTGCGATCTGGGCAGGTTCATCCATCCGCAACGGTGCCTTGAGCGGGGAGGTCGCGCTCCAGAAGGCAGGGAAACTGTCCTGTCCCACCGCGATCACCGGCACGCCCTGTGTCTCAAGCACTTCCAGTGTTTTATCCACATCCAGAATTGCCTTGGCCCCAGCGGCAACCACGGTGACAGGCGTTTTCGCAAGTTCCAAAAGATCGGCTGAGACATCAAAGCTGTCTTCGGCGCCCCGGTGCACACCGCCGATCCCGCCGGTGGCAAAAACCTTGATACCGGCCAGATGTGCGGCGATCATGGTGGCTGCAACCGTCGTGGCCCCGGTGCCCCCTGTCGCCATACAGGCAGCCAGATCCGCGCGGGAAAGTTTTGCAACGCCGCGTGATTGTGCGAGCGTTTCCAACTGTGTACCATCCAGTCCGATGTGCAAAACCCCTTCGATCACGGCAATGGTTGCGGGTGTTACGCCCGCCGCGCGAATGTCGTTTTCCACCAGCCGCGCCACATCGAGGTTTTGGGGATAGGGCATGCCATGGGTGATGATTGTGCTTTCCAGCGCGACAATCGGTTTGCCCGAAGCCTTGGCGGCGATGACCTCGGTGGAATGGATCAGGGGCAGGGCGGTCATAAGGCGGTTTCTCCGGATACATAGGTGGCGGCGGCCAGCAAGGCGCGGTTCAATGCGTCCTCTGCACTGGCACCGGCTGCGTCAGCGGCGATATGGGCCGCCATGAAGGTGTCGCCCGCGCCAGTCACGCGGGTGACCAGAACCTGCGGGGGTGTTTGTGTGAGCAAACCATCGGGGCGTCCCTCAGTCGCGTCAGATCCACCATCTGTCACCAGAACCCGCGCCGCGCCGCGTTTCAGCATCCCGGTGGCGGCGTCACGGGAAGTGTCAAAACTTGTCTGGCAGAGCAATCCCGCCTCTTCGAGGTTGACATAAAGCGTGCCACGCCCGGCCTGCATAAAGGGGCTGAGCCGTTCCGCCTTGCCGGGAGAGGCCGGAGCCACCCGCAGATCTGCCTGCGCCAGCAAGGGGCTGCGTGCAATCTCACTTAGCAAGTTTAGTGTGAGATTGCCGTCCAAAGCGACCAATCCAGCAAAGGGGGTTTGCGGAGTTGCAAGGCGTCCACCCGAAAGCGGCGCCAGAATTTTTGGGCCGGCAGCTTCCAGAGAATGGGCATCGGCAATGGCCGCGATCAACCCATTGGCCCCCTCAACGGCCATATAAACGTCTGTTGGCAAATCATCTGAACGATACACCGTGTCCGTGATCATGCCACGCGCTTTGCAGGCCGCGATCAGTTCATCGCCCTCAGCATCCCGGCCAATGGCCGTCAAGAGCGCTGGCGTGAGGCCAAAGCGCACCAATGTCATGGCGATATTCATGGCGACACCGCCAGGCAAGCGTGTGATGCGTCCGGGCACGTCCGAACCCTGCCGCATTGCGCTGGCAGAACGCCCAATCACGTCCCACAGTACCGAGCCGATGCACAATATATCAGGTGTTTGGGTCATGCCTGTCTTGTGACGTGGAAACCCGGCGGGTTCAAGGGCGTGTCAGTCCGGCACTGCAAAGGTCAGCGCGGCCCAGAGTGTTTCCCAGACCGGTGCGGTATCGGAGGTACCGGCCATTGCGCTTGGGCGCAGAACGACCGCATCAAACAGATAGGTGTGACCGGGCGATACCGGCACCGTGGCTATACCCGCGCCATCCGTGCGCGTCATTGTAACTGAGACGCTGCCGTCTCTCGCACGGTCAAAAACTTCGATCTGCGCATCGGGTCTCACTGCGCCATTGTATTCTACGCGAACGCGCATTTGATTGTCGAAATCGGGATCGTAGGGGTTGCTCAACGCCACAAACTCGGTCGCCAATCCATAGGCACGATCGGCGCCAAGCCCGTCACCAACAGCAACCAGGGATTTGGCATGACGTGTGTAGCTTTCCCGAAACCCTTGCAGGGGCCATCCAGCGTCTGCGTGATCTGAGGCGGCATTTGCAAAGTCCTTATGTTCTGCAAATTTCAGGAATTTTTCCCACTCCTTGTAGGTCAGTGACGCAGGAGTTGTTTCATGTAGGATCACCAGTAACCCGCCGTCTGGCGCAGTTGTGTTCAAGGCAGGTGTATCACCGATACGTCCCTGAACAGGTAGGGTTGCCTGACCCTGCGCCAGTTCAAAGCGTGTGAAACGATTGTCAAACCACGCCAGCGTGATGCCTTCGAAATTCTGACCATTGCGCAGGTTTGCGACCAAAGGATCACCTGTTTCAACCTGGTATTCTTCCGGGTCGATCCAGAACTCATGGCCAAGGGCGTCCGTACCGGTTAGCAGTAGCATACAGATCAAAAGACGCGAGAACATGACCGAATTATCCTTAAGAACCTTTGCCATAAAGCTGATCTTTTTGCTGGTGTTGTCAACCGCCACCATTGGAATGTGGGTGCCTCGTGTCTTGGCGCATGAATTGGTGCCGACCATTGCCGATATGACGATTTTGGACAACGAAAGCGTATCTCTGGCGTTTCGGATCAATCTGGAGGCCTTTCTGGCCGGTGTCGATCTGGACGCGGTGGAAAACACAGATGACGATAATGCGGGGGAAACCTATACCACGTTGCGAGGTTTGAGCGCGTCAGAACTGGCGACCCGCGTGCCACAATTGCTGAGTCTCTGGAACGGGGCGCCGTTGGCCGTGGCCGAAGGACCGCTGGCGTTCGCGATCACCGACGTCGAGATACCCGAAGGGCTGAGTGAAGAGTTGCCACGTATTTCCCTGCTGACCCTGACGGTGTCCCTGCCGGAAGGTGCGCGTGATGTCACAGTGCATTGGCCCGCCGGATCGGGCGCGCTTGTTTTGCGCCAACAGGGAGTGGAAGAACCCTTTACAGGGTATCTGGCGGGTGGCGAAAGCAGCCCGGCGATCGCCATTGGTGGCGGCGGCGCGCAAAGTCTGAGCGGCGCATTCTTTGGCTATATCCCGGTGGGGTTCGATCATATTCTGCCGAAAGGGCTGGACCACATCCTGTTTGTCCTGGGCCTGTTTTTCCTGAGCACACACCTGCGACCTCTGGTCTGGCAGGTCAGCGCTTTTACGCTGGCGCATACCGTGACATTGGCCCTTGGTGCCTTGGGCCTTGTAACCATTCCCCCTGCGATTGTTGAACCCCTGATCGCGGCTTCCATCGTGTTTGTGGCTGTTGAGAATATCATCACTTCTGGTTTGAACCCTTGGCGGCCGGTTGTGGTTTTCTGTTTTGGCTTGTTGCACGGGCTGGGGTTTGCATCTGTCTTGCGGGAATTTGGCTTGCCTGAAGGACAATTCGTGCCTGCCCTCATCGGTTTTAACCTGGGTGTCGAAGTCGGGCAGCTAACGGTTATTGCCATCGCATTCGCCTGTGTCGGCTGGTTTGCGCGGAAAGAATGGTACCGGACCCGCATCGCAGTGCCGGCATCCTGTGTGATCGCCGCTGTCGGCGCGTATTGGTTCGTGGATCGGGTTTTTTTGTGAGCTTCAGCCCATGGCAGCAACCAGACGCGTCAAGGAGGCTGCCGGATCATACGTACGCCAGATTTCATCACCGATGCCAAAGAAATCGGTGTAGGGAGCCAGCGTGCGCATCATGGTTTCATCTAGCGCGCCCTCCGCCACAACGGGTACCTCGATGGTTTCTGACCACCATTCAAGAAGATCCAGTTCGACGAAACTGCCATCACCAAGCACGGAAGCTTGCACCGGGCCAAAGCTGACATAATCCGCGCCCGCTTCGCCTGCGCTCATCCCGTCATGGCGCGAGGTGCCACAAAAACTGCCGACGATCGCGTCCTCGCCCAACGTCTTGCGGGTGTCGCGCACAGAGCGCGCCGCATCCGTCAGATGCACACCGTCCAGCCCCAAGCGATCCGCCAGCAAGGTGTGATCGCTGATAACAAGTGCAATGTCGCGAGCATGGGTGACCTCGCGAAGAGCATCGGCTGCACGCGACACTCTGTCTTCGTCCCTTGTGGCGAGGTTCAGGCGCACGCAACCCACGGCCTGCGCGTCCAGCACAGACGCCAGCAGATCAGGAAAACCGGAAAGCTCAATCTCGCTAGGTGTGATCAGATACAGCTGGGGTTGCTCGGGGGTGTCCATGAGGTGATCCTTTGGAAGTCTTTTCCAGACCAGTAACGCACCCATTGGGAAATGAAAACTTTTATACCTTTCAAGGCTCAGACGCCGCAGGTCCGCTTGCGAGCGCACCTGTGTCGCCTTATGAGGCCTTATGAGCACCCCTGTTGAACCCCCCGACATCCCCGCCTTTGTGCTGGTACGCCCGCAAATGGGCGAAAATATCGGTGCGGCTGCGCGGGCAATGTGGAATTTCGGTCTGGACCGGATGCGCATCGTAGCGCCGCGCGACGGCTGGCCCAATCCTGATGCAACAGCCATGGCAAGTGGTGCGGGCCGTTTGCTGGATGACGCGCTGCTCAGTGAGGATCTGGCTACATCCGTGGGTGATTGTTCCTATGTTTTCGCCACGACAGCGCGGCCGCGGGATCTGACCAAACCGGTCTACAGCCCCGAGGCTGCGATGCGCCTTGCCGCCACAAAAATTGCGGAAGGCCAACGGGTTGCTGTGCTTTTTGGGCCTGAGCGCGCGGGGCTGGAAAATGATGATATCGCATGTGCCAACGCGATCATTTCGGTGCCTGTGAACCCGCAGTTTGCTTCGTTGAACCTTGCCCAATGCGTTTTACTCGTAGGGTATGAATGGATGCGCGCCGTCGGGAATGTCATGCATGAAACCACAGAAATGGCCGGTACCGTTTGGGCGGAAACGCTGGAAGTGGA
Source organism: Paracoccaceae bacterium (assembly GCA_033344815.1). NCBI lineage: Bacteria > Pseudomonadati > Pseudomonadota > Alphaproteobacteria > Rhodobacterales > Paracoccaceae > Paracoccaceae bacterium. The sequence goes on from JAWPMR010000001.1 coordinate 4,899,459, forward strand.
ACACCTTGCTGCGCATTATCAGGATCGGTTGGAGCAGGCCGGTTTTTTCTTTCCCGAACACAAGGCGCAATCGATGAAAACCAACCTGCGCAATATGTGGAGCCGGATGCCGCTGACGCGGGCTGATGTGCAAATGATGCACGGCGTTATGCGTCAATTGGTGCGGTGGAAAACGCGCGACGACTAGACGCGCTGGACGTGCCCGCGAACAGAGCCTAGGTATGCAGCGACGCGCAAGACGAGGACGCAATAATGAGCGGCAAGCGAAAGCTTTTCGAAGAAGTGGGCAGCGCCGAGGCAACCCGGCCCGCAGTACAACCGGGGCTGATTGATCAGGGCCATGGCGGCGCGCGCGGTGCGATCAGGATCTGGTTGATGATGCTCTTTGCACTGGTGTTTGTGATGATCGCCGTCGGCGGGCTCACCCGCCTCACGGATAGCGGGCTCAGCATCACCGAGTGGCGCCCTTTTAGCGGTGCCTTGCCACCGATGAATGCCGCCGATTGGAACGCTGAATTTGCCAAATATCAGGCAATTGACGAGTTTCGCATCCAGAACCAATGGATGGAACTCAATGATTTCAAAGTCATCTACTGGTGGGAATGGGGTCATCGACAACTGGGCCGTGTGATCGGTGTGGTCTGGGCTCTGGGATTTGGATACTTCGCAATCCGCCGTCAGATCCCGACCGGATGGACGCCAAAACTGCTGCTGCTCGGTGTGTTGGGCGGGGCACAGGGTGCAATCGGTTGGTGGATGGTGTCCTCGGGTGTCACACAGGGCGAAGGCATCACCGATGTCGCGAGCTATCGATTGGCAACACACCTTGGGCTGGCCTTTGTCATCCTTGGTTTTATTGCGTGGTATACAATGGAAATGGGCCGCTCGGCGCGCGATCTGATGCAGGCACGGCGCGCCAAGGAATCAAAGCAATGGGGCATGGCCACCGGATTGATGCATTTCGCGTTCCTGCAAATTCTGATTGGCGCTTTGGTCGCGGGCATCGATGCCGGGCGCAGCTATACCGATTGGCCGCTGATGGGCGGGCAGTTTTTCCCAGCCAGCGCCTTCACGCTTGAACCGGTCTGGCGCAACTTTTTTGAAAGCCCCGGATTGGTGCAATTCATTCACCGCGTCACCGGCTATGTACTGGCTTTATTTGCCATCATCGTCTGGCTGCTGGGGCGTAGATCGACCCATCCCAAAACGCGATTTGCATTCAATGCGGTGCTTGCAGCGGTAGCCTTGCAGATCGTGATTGGCATTGGGACTGTGCTTTATGGCGCGCCGGTGCATATTGCGCTGGTACATCAGGTCATGGCCGTTGTCTTGTGGGTTTTGATCCTGCGCGCCCGCTTCCTGAGTGGGTATCCTGTTGCCACATCTTTGAGAGGAAAAACTGCATGAATGCCTATGATGACCTGATGGCGTTTAGCCGGGAAACACAGGCTTTGTCGCTGATTGCGGGACGTCTGGAATGGGATCAGGAAACGATGATGCCACGCGGTGCGGCCCCGCAACGCGGCGAGGAATGCGCCGCCATTGCAAGTGTGTTGCATGCACGTCGGATGGATTCGCGCATTGCGGATTGGCTCGGGATCCTTGACGGCGCGGAACTGGATGAAACATCGACCGCACAGCTGCGCCACATTCGCCGCGAGCATGATCGCGCGTGCAAGGTGCCAGCCGCCCTGGCCGCTCAGATTGCGCGGATCACATCGCAGGCACAAGGCGTGTGGGCTGACGCCCGGGAAGCCAATGATTTCGCTGCCTTCGCGCCGACGCTTGAGGAAGTGCTCCGATTAAAGCGAGAAGAGGGGCAGGCGCTGGCAACTGGCGGCGACGTCTATAACGCGATGCTGGCGGATTACGAGCCCGGCACCACGGGCGCACAGTTGGAGGAGATGTTTGGTGCCTTGCGCCCTGAGCTTGCAGCCTTGCGCGCCGCTGTTTTGGAGACTGAGGCTCCGCAGAAACTGAACGGCACTTTTGATGAAGCCGAACAGATGGCGCTGACCCGCAAGCTCGCGCAGGCTTTTGGATATGACATGACCCACGGGCGCGTGGACAAGGCGGTGCATCCGTTCAGTTCCGGGTCGGGCCTGGACGTGCGCATCACAACGCGCACCAATCCTGTGGATCCCTTCAACTGTTTCTACTCCACGATCCACGAAGTGGGTCACGCGGCCTATGAACAAAACATTCACCGTGACTATCTGTTAACGCCCTTGGGCGGCGGCGTGTCCATGGGCGTGCATGAAAGCCAGAGCCGTATCTATGAAAACCAAATCGGTCGCAGCCGGGCTTTCACCGGATGGCTCTTTGCACAAATGCGCGATGCCTTTGGTGATTTTGGCATCAAGGATGAAGACGCATTTTATGCCTGCGTGAATCGCGTGTCTGACGGTTTCATTCGGACCGAAGCGGATGAATTGCAGTATAACCTGCACGTTCTGTTGCGCTTTGATCTCGAGCGCGCTTTGGTGTCCGGTGATCTGAAGGTCACTGACCTCGAGGCCGCCTGGAATGATCGTTTTGAGGCTGACTTCGGCTTCGCCGTTGATAGGCCCGCAAATGGTGTTTTGCAGGATGTGCATTGGGCCGTCGGTCTATTTGGGTATTTCCCGACCTACAGTCTGGGCAACGTGTACGCGGGTTGTTTGCACGACGCGATGCGCGCGGCTCTCCCTGGGCTGGACGAGGATCTGGCGCGAGGGGATACCTCCCCGGCAACAGCCTGGTTGCGCGAAAACGTACAGACGCATGGAGGCCTGTACGAGCCGCGCGATGTGATCGCAAAAGCCACCGGCGCACAAGCCTCCGAAGCCCCTTTGCTGGCCTATCTGAAAAGCAAGTTTTCTGGAATTTACGGGCTCTAGCGTTACAGCAGCGCCATGCGTTCGGCGCGTTCCAAATCCGGATAAGGACGATAGAGAGCAAAATCCGCAGTCTCGATCAGATCATGCACCGCGCGGTGCAATTGTGCGATCTCATCATCATGGCTTCCCGTCAGGCGGAATGCGGCCTCCAACTGTGTCAGCCCATCCACTTCAATCTCGAGCATGAAATCGCGGTAGCAATCTGCCGCGAGGTTGAGCTTGCGCCGCATCAAGCGCCATTCCCCGATGACATTCGCGGCGCGCAGATGGCCCATCCAATCGTCAAGCGCCTTGGCGAATAGCAAGGCCTTCGCGCTGTCTTTCAGCGTGATCATGCAGCAATAAACGTTCATTCAGGCACCTCATCGACATGAAACGCCATGATGTTCGAAAACAGTTGAAAAGCGGTTAAGCCTCGTCGTCTTCGCCGTCCTCAGTCTCGCCCTGATCGGCGATCCAGGCCACGCTCACGACCTCTTCGCCTTTGCCGGTGTTGAACACCTTGACCCCCCCGGCTGAGCGGGAACGAAACGAAATGCCTTCAACAGGGACGCGGATCGACTGCCCTTTGGAAGTCGCAAGCATGATCTGATCATCCATTTCTACCGGGAAGGAGGCAACCAACGCGCCGCTACGCATGGCCTTGTCCATCGCCTGAACGCCCATGCCGCCGCGCCCGCGCACAGGATAGTCATGACTTGAACTCAGCTTGCCCGCGCCTTGCGTCGTCAGCGTCAGGATCAGGTTTTCAGCCGCTGACATTTCCGCGTAACGATCCGGACTAATGGTCGCATTCGCGTCCGTACCCTCATCATCCGAGGCCTCGGTATCATCGGTCAAACCAACCATCGCGCGGCGCATTTTAAGGTACGCTGCGCGCTCATCTGAGGTGGCGTTAAAGTGGCGGATTACAGACATCGACACAACCTTGTCTTTGCCGGTCAATTTCACGCCGCGCACGCCCACGGAACTGCGCGAATTGAACACCCGCACATCTTCGCTGGGGAACCGGATCGCACGCCCTGAGGCTGTGACCAGCATCACATCCTCATCGCGTGACGCGATTTTGGCATTGATCAGCGTGGTTTCAGCATGATCATCCTCGAATTTCATCGCAATCTTGCCATTGGATTTGACATTGGTGAAATCGCTGAGCGCATTGCGCCGCACCGTGCCCGCAGAGGTCGCAAAGACGATCTGCAATTCGGACCAGTCCTTTTCATCGCGGTCCACCGGCATGATGTCGGCCACGGAAACGCCGGGCGGAATCGGCAGGATATTCACAATCGCCTTGCCCTTGGAGGTCCGCCCGCCTTGCGGCAAACGCCAGGTCTTGAGCTTATAGGCCATGCCATCTGTGGTGAAAAACAACAGCTGGGTATGGGTATTGGCCACAAAGAGGGTCGTGATCACGTCCTCTTCTTTGGTCTGCATGCCCGACACGCCTTTGCCGCCCCGCTTTTGGCTGCGGAAATCTGCCAGCGGCGTGCGTTTGATGTACCCCCCCGACGTCACGGTCACGACCATGTCTTCGCGTGCGATCAGGTCTTCGTCTTCCATGTCGCCGGACCAGTCCACGATCTCGGTGCGACGTGGCACAGCGAACAACTCACGTACTTCACGCAGTTCATCCGCAATAATGCCCATAATGCGATCACGCGAGCCGAGAATTTCGAGGTATTCCTTGATCTTACTCGCCAGTTCTTCCAACTCGTCGGTGACCTCTTTGACGCCGATTTGGGTGAGTCGTTGCAGGCGCAATTCAAGGATCGCACGGGCTTGGGTCTCAGAGAGATTATACGTGCCATCGTCATTGGCCGTGTGGGTCGGATCGTCGATCAGCGCGATGTAGGGCAGGATGTCCTTTGCAGGCCAGCGCCGCGTCATCAATTTGCTGCGCGCTTCGGCGGCATCCGCAGACGAACGTATGCTGGCCACTATTTCGTCGATGTTGGTCACCGCCACGGCCAGACCGCACAAAACATGGCTGCGTTCACGGGCTTTGCGCAATAAATACGCAGTGCGTCGCGCGACCACATCCTCGCGGAAGTCTATGAAATAGGTGAGGAATTTGCGCAGTGTAAGCTGTTCCGGCCGACCGCCGTTCAGCGCCAGCATGTTGCAGCCGAAATAGGTCTGCATAGGCGTGAAGCGATATAACTGGTTCATGACGACCTCAGCCGTCGCGTCGCGTTTCAGTTCCACAACCACCCGCACGCCATTTCGATCAGATTCGTCCTGAACATGAGCGATGCCTTCGATCTTTTTCTCGCGCACCTGTTCGGCGATTTTCTCGATCATCGACGCCTTGTTGACCTGATAGGGGATCTCATCGACGACGATGGCCCAGCGGTCTTTGCGGATTTCTTCAACGCGCGTCTTGGCGCGGATGATCACCGAACCACGCCCTTCAAGGTAGGCTTTGCGCGCGCCTGTACGGCCCAACATTATACCGCCCGTCGGGAAATCCGGTCCCGGCACATATTCGATAAGCTGTTCTGAGGTCAGGTCCGGCTCGTCGATCAGTGCGAGCGTCGCATCCACCACTTCACCAAGGTTGTGCGGCGGAATATTGGTGGCCATGCCGACCGCGATCCCACCGGCGCCATTGACCAGCATATTGGGGAAACGGGCAGGGAGCACGGTTGGCTCTTGCTGTTTGCCATCATAGTTGTCTTGGAAATCAACAGTATCTTTGTCGATATCGGCCAAAAGGTACGCCGCTGGCTTGTCCATGCGCACTTCGGTGTAACGCATCGCAGCCGGGTTATCGCCGTCCATTGAGCCAAAGTTGCCCTGCCCATCCAGCAGCGGCAGCGACATGGAGAAATCCTGCGCCATCCGCACCAAGGCGTCATAAATCGCGCTGTCCCCGTGGGGATGGTACTGGCCCATGACGTCCCCGACGGGACGCGCGGACTTGCGATAGGATTTATCATGCGTGTTGCCGGTTTCATGCATCGCGAAAAGGATGCGCCGGTGTACCGGTTTCAACCCGTCGCGCAGATCCGGGATCGCCCGGCTGACGATGACCGACATGGCATAATCCAGATAGGACGTGCGCATTTCACTTTCGATGCTGACCGAGGGGCCGTCATACGCAGGGCGTTCCGGCATCATTTCATCATCGTTATCAGGGGGTTGTGGTGTGTCGCTCACGTGGTCTGCCCATCTTTTCCGCAGGGTCTATATCTAGTGGAATGACCTTATCAGGGGCGCATATAGGGTGCAATCCCTGAGAGACTTTGCGATTGGCAGCCGCAGGGTCATAGTGATAACACACTGTTTTCATTGAAAAGTAATTTATCCATGGCATTCTGGGAGGATGTAGCAGTCAAGAGGACAAGAAATGCCCCCATCTGAAACGGAATTGATGCTCAAAGGATACGGCCTGACGACGGCGGAGTTCTTTTATCATATGCCCGATTACAAGCATGTATTGAATACATTCGTTTGGCAGGAATATGACATCGCGCCGGACCATCCGCGCCTGTTTGGATTTGTCGAATATTGGCAATCCGAGATTGAAGGCCCGTTGCATTCGGTTCGTTTCACGCACCGCAAGATGATCAGCCCGGGCGAATGGCGCAACGTGACGGGCGAATTCACTTTGCACTGAAAGGCGCAGTGCACAAGCTGTACACAGCCTGTACACAAGCTGTGCACCGGGGATGCACGGGCGACGTTTTTCAGCGCTGTGCGTGGTGGAAGGGCGACAGGGGGTCAGACCGTCAGGCGGAACAACTCGCTCCGCCCAGTACGCAGAATTTCGCACAATGCGGATGGTTCAGAGAAACGTCACGCTCAGCCGCCTCCAGCGTCGCGCCCAGTTCAAATTCCGGGGAATAGGGCAGCAGGGTACAGGCCAGCACGACCGGGTGCGCTTCCCCGCGCCGTTTGACGACCATGCGCGATGAGGCGCACATCAGCGCCTCCGGAGATTTGTCCAGAATACCCCAACAGGATGTGGTGATTTCGGGCACCTCGACGGTTTCATCCATTTCAGGAAAGAGCACCGTTGCGCCAGGGTCCTGCGCATCGACGTCAAAACCATGCTCTGCGTAGAACCGGGCATATCCCGCGCGGCTTTCTGCATCGCCATGCGCCATGATCGAGCGGCCCGCGACGGCCATTCTGATCCCGGCATCGCGCAGCCATTTCATGCCCGTCAGCGTTTTGTCAAACGCACCGACACCCCGTTCCGCGTCATGCAGCCCGGCGTCATAGTGATCGACCGAAATCCGCAAGGTCAGCTTTCCGGGAAAGGCCGTGTTCAATTCCTTCAGCCCGGCCTGCATTTTCGCGCGCATCATCGGGCGCATCGCATTGGTCAGGATCAGCACCTCATAACCGCGCGCCAGCGATCTGCGCGCGATCTCGATCATCTGCGGGTTCATGAAGGGCTCACCCCCGGTGAAGGCAATTTCGGTGACAGGCCACCCGCGGGTCTCGATCTGGTCGAGAAAATCGTTCACCTCATCCGCCGTGATATACACCAGCTTGTCATTTGTCGGGCTGCTTTCAATATAGCAGTTCACACATTCGATATTGCAGAGAGTTCCGGTATTGAACCAAAGGGTTTTGGGATTGCTCAGGCTGACATGGGCGCGTCTTTCACCCTTTGCAGTCCAGGTGGAATCCACAAATTTGCCTGTGTTGGCTTCAGCCAGATCTTTCATGCGGGTGGTCGTCCTTGCTCGGTAAGTGTCGCAGTTTTGTGCTAAGAGATATATAAATGCAATAAAACCGCTTTCCCTGCGCGCGCACGGTCTTGTGATCATGGTCAACATGAGGCATGTTTGCGCTAACATCAACTGCGGCTTTTGAGCGCCGTTTATCAGGATGATATCACATGGTTTCGCGTGTTATTCCGGTCGACCCTTTCGATCTCGTGATTTTTGGTGGTTCAGGCGATCTGGCACGGCGCAAGATTCTGCCCGGCCTGTTCCGGCGGTTTTGTGCAGGGCAGATGCCGCAGGATGCCCGCGTCATCGGGGCGGCACGTGCCGAGATGAGCGACGCTGAGTATCGCACAATGGCGCATGATGCGATCCTCGAGTTTGGCGACAAGGTCAGCGCGGAATCCGACCAGCTCACGGCTTTCTTGCAAAACCTGGCGTATGTGGCGATTGATGCAAAGGGTGAAAACGGTTGGCGCGCCCTGAAGAGCCACATGCGGCGCGGCGTTGTGCGGGCTTTCTACTTCTCGGTGGCTCCGAGCCTGTTTGGCGATCTGGCCGAACGGTTGAACAATCACGGTCTCACCGATGGCAACAGCCGGATCGTCGTCGAAAAGCCCTTTGGTCGTGATCTGCAGACAGCGAAACAGCTCAATCAGGATCTGGCCGCGTTTTTCGACGAAAGTCAGATTTACCGGATTGATCATTATCTGGGCAAGGAAACGGTGCAGAACCTGATGGCGGTGCGGTTTGGGAATATGCTGTTTGAGCCGCTCTGGAACAGCCAGTTTGTCGATCATATTCAGATCACCGTGGCCGAGACGGTCGGCGTTGGCGGGCGTGGCGATTATTACGACAAATCCGGCGCGATGCGGGATATGGTGCAAAACCATTTGATGCAATTACTGTGTCTGATTGCGATGGAACCGCCGGCGCGGTTTGATCCGGATGCGGTGCGGGATGAAAAGCTGAAGGTCATTCGCGCGCTGGAGCCGGTGGAGCCGCACCACATCGTGCGCGGACAATATGGCGCGGATGCGGAGGATCCGGGCGAACACCCGGATTACCGTACGGCTGCCGGGAACCCCAAATCGACAACCGAGAGTTTCATTGCCTTGAAAACGCACATTGCCAACTGGCGCTGGGCGGGGACACCGTTTTATCTGCGCACCGGCAAGCGTCTGGGCGCGCGCTCCTCGGAGATTTCGATTGTCTTCAAGGACACGCCGCATTCGATTTTCGGCGAGGAAGCCGGGCGCCACCGCAATGTTCTGTCGATCCGCCTGCAGCCCAATGAGGGCATCAAGCTGGGCGTGACGATCAAGGAACCGGGCCCGGGCGGCATGCGGTTGATCGACGTGCCGCTGGACATGACATTTGCGGATGCTTTGGGCGCGGAGGGCAGCGAAAATGTCGATGCCTACGAAAGACTGATCATGGATGTGATCCGGGGCAATCAGACGCTGTTCATGCGTGGTGATGAGGTTGAGGCCGCCTGGGCCTGGACCGATCCGATCATAGAGGGGTGGACAAGCCGCAACGAGGTGCCCAAACCCTATGACAGTCACAGTGCGGGTCCGGATGCATCTGCGCAATTGATGCGTCGGGACGGGCGCGATTGGCGGGAGGTCACCCCATGAAGTTCATCGAAAACGCAGATCGCGACATGGCGATCATGAATGTCGCGCATGCTTTGACCAGTGATTTGCGCAAATGCCTGTTGCAACATGAGTTTGCCAGTTTCGCCGTGCCCGGCGGCACCACGCCCGGCCCGATTTTTGATGCAATGTCTTCGGTGGATATTGACTGGCACCGGGTGCATGTGATGCTGACGGATGAGCGGTGGGTGCCAGAAGATCATGCGCGCTCCAACGCAGGTTTGGTACAGGCGCGTCTGCTGACGGGCAGGGCGGCGGCGGCAACTTTTGTTTCATACTATCGCGATGGCCTGTCGGCTCAGGCGGCCGCGTCGCAAGTGTCTGAGGCCTTGGTCGGTGAGGTGCCGATTTCGGTGCTGCTTTTGGGGATGGGTGCGGATATGCACACGGCTTCGCTTTTTCCGGGCGCGCCGGGTCTGGCGGAGGCGATGGCGCCGGGGGCACCCCTGCTGTGCGCTGTGAGCCCGGAAGATCAGCCTGAAGATCGAATTTCGCTCAGCGCTTCGGCCCTGAACGGGGCCATGGACAAGCATCTGGTGATTTTTGGGCAGGACAAGCGCGCGGCACTGGAGCGCGCCATGACCCTGCCAGCACAAGAAGCGCCGATTGGTGCGGTGATCAATGGGGGGATCGTACATTGGGCAGCCTGAAAACGCAGTGGGCGGCGCTGACAGCCCTTTTTGAGAAAACCCATGATCGTTCAATACTGTCGCTGTTTGATGCGCCCGACCGGGCGGCGGATTTCAGCGCGCAATCGGGCGATATGTTGTTTGACTATTCCAAGACAAACATGGATGCGGAAATCCGCGCCGCGCTGCTGGAGTTGGTGGATGCAGCCGGTGTTGCGGCAAAACGCGAAGCGATGTTTTCCGGTGCGGCGATCAATGACACCGAAGGACGCGCCGTCCTGCACACCGCGCTGCGCAACCTCGATGGCGGGCCGGTACATGTCGACGGGTTCGACGTGATGCCAGGGGTTCATGCAACGCTGGCGCGGATGCGTCTTTATGCCAATCACGTGCGTGACAGCGACATCACCGATGTGGTCAACATTGGGATTGGGGGCTCAGATTTGGGCCCGGCCATGGCGGTACAAGCCCTGGCGCCTTATCATGATGGACCGCGCTGCCATTTTGTCTCCAACGTCGATGGCGCGCATATCGCCGATACGCTGCGCGGGTTGGATGCGAAAACCACGCTTGTGATCGTGGCCTCCAAGACATTCACGACCATTGAGACCATGACCAATGCGCGCACTGCCAAAGCGTGGATGCTGGATCATGGGGGCGATCCGAGCGTGCAGTTTGCCGCCCTTAGTACGTCCGAGGACAAGACCCGCGATTTTGGCATTCCGCCGGAACGGGTGTTCGGGTTTGAGGATTGGGTTGGCGGGCGCTATTCGGTCTGGGGACCCATTGGATTGTCCCTGATGATCGCAATCGGGCCGGATGCCTTTGATGCCTTCCTGCGCGGCGGTCAGGACATGGACCGTCACTTCCAGGCGGCAGAGGGTACGGAAAACCTGCCTGTGATGCTGGCGCTTGTCGGGATCTGGCACGCACAGGTCTGCGGATACGCCAGCCGGGCGGTTTTGCCTTACGATCAACGGCTTGCGCGGCTACCGGATTATTTTCAGCAGCTTGAGATGGAGTCCAATGGCAAGGGCGTTCAGATGGATGGTTCGGACGTTGATGTGTCCAGTGGGCCGATTGTCTGGGGCGCTGCGGGGACAAATGGCCAGCATGCGTTTTATCAGTTGATCCATCAGGGCACGCGCGTCGTGCCTTGTGAGTTCATGATTGCCGCCGAGGGGCATGAGCCTGACCTCGCCCATCACCATCAATTGCTGATCGCCAATTGCCTGGCGCAGTCTGAGGCCTTGATGCGCGGGCGCAACCTCACGGAGGCCCGCGCGAAAATGGCGGATGCGGGTTTGAAGGGTGCGGAATTGGAGCGTCAGGCGCGCCACCGGGTGTTCACCGGGAACAGGCCTTCGGTGACGCTGGCCTATCCGCTGTTGGATCCTTTTGTGCTCGGTCAGATCGTTGCTCTTTATGAGCACCGCGTGTTTGTGGAGGGCGTCATTCTGGGGATCAACTCCTTTGATCAATGGGGGGTGGAGCTTGGCAAGGAACTCGCGACGTCCTTGCAGCCGGTTGTGGAGGGGCAGGTCAATGCATCTGGAAAGGATGGCTCCACCGCAGCGCTGATTGGATTTGTCCACCTGCATCAAGGCCTCATGCCCTGATCCGGGTGGCCTGAAAGCCCACCCTACGGTGACTAACGCATCGGGTAGAGTGTTTCCGGTAAGGTGGGCTTTCAGGCCACCGCTAGCCCTCCTGCACCGCGCCATCCAGCTTGCAAAACCGGTCACGCACCGCCTGCGGAATCGAAAATCGACCGGTGCCGTCGTGGTTGAGCAAAACCAAAACGCAATCAAATGTCGCGCGCAGTGTGCCACCAGACCAGAGCGTTTGGGCCAATGAAAACGAGGTGTTCCGGAACGCCGTGCATCCGCAGGTGACAATGTAGTCCTCATCCATTCGCATTTCCTGGCGGTAGTGGATGTGCCCCGAGCGGATCACAATGCGCGGATCCTGCCCCGTGCCCATATACCGCGAGATCCCCCAATCCTGCGTGTATTTGATGCGCAGCCGTTCAAACCAGTGCATATAGACCGCGTTATTGACGTGGTTCAGCACATCCAGTTCGGAAAACCGGACCTGATCGGCCATGGCCAGCGGCGCAGGAGGATCGATACCCAGATCGGATTGCGTCTGGTGCGACAGCGGTGTGTGGTAGGAAAGCGACATGCTCTTGCCCTAAGGCCTGCGCGCGGATTTGCCAAGACTTGCCAGACCGGTTTCGCCCATGCACTTTAGGTCCTATGGCAGCCCGTAGCAGCGGACCCATTGCTGATAAAACCAAAGGGAGACTTCCATGCTTGGTCAGATGATGACAGCGCCACTTCTGATATCCTCACTCATTGAGCATTCGGAACGCTACCATACGGAAACAGATGTTATCTCTGTGAACACTGGCGGCGGGCAGGAGCGCACAAGCTGGGGTGAGGTCGGCCGCAACGCGCGTCGCCTGGCCAGCGCGCTTGCGGCTTTGGGGCTTGCACCCCAAGCGCGTTGCGCCACCATTGCCTGGAACAACCGCCGGCATCTGGAAATCTACTTTGGCGTATCGGGGGGTGGGTTTGTCTGTCACACCATCAACCCGCGGCTTTTTGCTGAACAACTTGTTTACATCATCAACCATGCCGAGGATGAGGTCTTGTTCATTGATCGGACCTTTGTCCCGTTGGTCGCTGCCATTCGCGGCAAACTCACGACACTCAAACATATCGTGCTGATGGAGGCTGACGTCGGAGATGCCGATGCAAGCGTGCCGGGCATATTGGCCTATGATGATCTGCTGGCCGGGGGCGATCACACCTATGCGTGGCCGCAATTTGACGAAGGGACGGCCTCCAGCCTGTGTTATACATCGGGCACCACCGGCAACCCCAAGGGCGTGCTGTTTTCGCACCGGTCCACGGTGCTGCATAGTTTCGCCTGCAATCTGGCCGACAGTATCGGGTTTTCGGCGATGGATGTCGTTCTGCCCGTGGTGCCGATGTTTCATGTCAATGCCTGGGGATCACCCTATGCCTGCGCGATGGTGGGGGCACGTATGGTTTTGCCGGGGCCGGGGCTGGATGGTCCCTCCCTCGTCAGCTTGATTGATCAGCATAAGGTCAGTGTGGCACTGGGCGTGCCGACCATCTGGCTGGGACTCCTCGGAGAGGCCGAAAAGGCCGGAAGTACACTGGAAAGCCTCAAGAAAACGGTTGTGGGCGGGTCCGCCTGTCCACCTTCGATGATCGAAGCGTTCCGTGAGCGGTACGGGGTGGAGACGATCCACGCCTGGGGTATGACCGAAATGTCTCCGATCGGGTCGGTCAACCAGCCGCTTGCCAAACATATGGACCTTGAGGTGGATGCGCTGCACCGCTTGCGCGAGAATCAGGGTCGCCCGCCCTGGGGCGTTGAACTGGCAATCGTGGATGATCAGGGCCACCCCTTGCCGCATGACGGGGAGACCCAGGGCGAGTTGATGGTGCGGGGCCATTTCATTCTGGACGCCTATTTCCGCTCCACCAGTGCGGAAACCTTGCAAAACGGCTGGTTCAACACAGGAGATGTGGCGACGCTGGACGCGGATGGCTTTCTGAGCATTCGTGACCGCTCAAAAGACATCATTAAATCTGGCGGGGAATGGATCAGCTCGGTAGAGCTTGAGAACATCGCCATCGCCCATCCCAAACTGGCGGACGCGGCGGTGATCGGAGCGCGGCATGCGAAATGGGACGAACGACCCGTGCTCGTGGCGGTGAAAACCGGCGAGGAAGACCCCGGCATCGAAGAGGTCTTGTCCATCTTTGAGGGTAAGATCGCCAAGTGGCAAATCCCTGATACAGTCGTTTTCACGGATGTTTTGCCGCGCAATGCCACCGGCAAGGTGCTGAAACGCACTCTGCGCGAAAAATTCGGTGATGTGTTGATCTGATAAGTTTGCCTTAACGCCTGTTGAATAGGCTTTTGCCCAGACGCAATTCAATCAACATGCGGACGTGCGCAGGGCATTGACCTGTTTTGTCGTATATCGGTGTGAGCAGGGGTATGAGATGAAATGGATGGCACTTGTTATCGCCGCCTTGCCGTGCGCGGGTTTGGCGGGTCCGGATCGTGCTTCGATCCTTTTGGGCACGGAGCATTTTGGCGCTACGGAGGATTTTCGCGAATTCAATCCCGGGCTGTTCCTGACCTGGGAACGAGAGATTTTCGATTACAGCATTGGCGTGTTTCAAAACAGCTATTCCAACGTATCGCCCTTGATTTCAATCGGGTATAACGTCGAAGTTGCACCGGAATTTGAGGTTGGGGCCTTCGCCGCACTGGCACATTATCCCGGAGAAGGGGACCGCTTCAGTCTCGCCGTGGGGGATGTGGTTCCGCTGCTTGGCCTGCAAACGCGGTATCGTAACTTTTTTGCGCAACTGATTCCGTCCGACGGCGACACCGCAGATGCCGTTCTTGCCGTTGGACTGACTTTTGCGTTGAATTGATTGCGTTTCAGTGATGCCGGTGCGCGCGCCACCCGGTATGTTTGTGTCATATGCGCGCGGAAGTGCTTCCGGCGCAGGTTGCTGGGGTTCTGATGTGGTCGGTTCGGCTTGCCTCTAAACCTGGAAGTGAAAAGGTGACTTCCTCCTGTCCCGCCTTTCCCTAAACTAGGACATACCTCAGATGGGGAGGGGCACAGAACCCCGCCGCACGCATCCTTGCGGCGACGGGGTGGTCCCCCGGTGCATAATCGAGACATCCACTTTCCAACGTCATCCCCTGCGCTCACGGTGGCGCGGGAAGCGCGTTGCGTTACGGCTCTAGTTCTGGATGCAAGTGTTGTAGGCCAATCCATTCCTTAAGGGCGCTTTGTGACTGCAATGCCGGAAAGGGTTTTACCTTTGATCGCACGGGTTGACGTCTAGAGGCGTCTCTCCTTTCGGCTCAAGCGGGGCAGATGCCCTGGGATCCTGTTTGCCTAGAAAGATCTGCGAAAATGCCAGTTAACAGTGGCATTTTGTGGCGTTCACTCCTGCGGCTCTGCGAGGTCCGGGGCAGAGATCAAGGGCGTCGTTTCTGGCACATCATAGGAAACGCCTGCGGCAAGCTCTTGCAGGCTGAGCCTCGGACCGATAGACGGGAGATGCTGCGGGTGTAGCTCAATGGTAGAGCTTTTGCTTCCCAAGCAAGTGACGAGGGTTCGATTCCCTTCACCCGCTCCAAAGACCCGGATCGAAGACTGTCTTTTTACGGCAGAAGTGTCGGGATGAACCCTGTGAACCCGCTGAGCGGTCAACGGATCAAAACCATCGGTCAAAATATCACGTGCCCAACCGTCTTTCCGACTTTCGCAGGAGTGCGGTCAAATTTGAGGATAGCGCTTGGCGCGCGTTCAGATGCTTCACGAACTGTGTTGGATCGGGCCCAACCGGACATCACAGGCTCTCTTTTTCTGCTGAGTGCCGCTGATCGTGGGAACAAGGTTGGCCGAGCCTTGCCTCGGTCTATGGGCGCTATGGTCGAAGGCGAGCGGGTTGTGATCCCAAAGCCTACGGGCTGAAAGTTCACTAACCACGTCAAACTGTCCCTCGCGCCGGACCCGGCACTATACCCACCGTACGCCATTTGCCGAAACGCCGTCGATCTCGAACATGTTTGTTGCCGTATTTATCCCAAAAAAGGCGACGTTCACGGTTCCGCCTTTAAGGCCATGTCACGCCAACCACGTCGCCGTTAGAGGAAAAGGCGTGCATCCGATCAAATGGGATTTGGGGACCGACCGTTAAAAACCGCGCTAGACGAAAATTATGGATGCCGCCGCGTGGTGGCGCAGCGGCCCGCGATGCGCGTGCTCCGCTTGCACCCAGCACTATCCTGCTGACAGGTCATTTTACGCTCGTCAGGACATGCCTGTCCTTGGCGCGACGCCATGGCGTATGCCCAAATCGATATATTGACCTACGGTGATCCAACAGTCTGGCCGTGATCAGCGTTGCGGGCTTGAAAAAAGTTGATCTCAGCTGGAACACGCACGCCGTCCGGGGTCTCGAAAGGTGCGAAGGCTGCACGTACGGCTTCGGCAATGGCGAGGCTGTCCTCCGAATTGCCTTGAAAATGTTCAACGGTGCGCGCGGCCGGACCGACGCTTGTCGCCATGTCCGCAACTTCTGAGGGCGTTCCGGTTGGTGCCAGGCGCAAGTTGCAAACATCCGCATGGATCTGTTCATACCCGGCAGCTGCCAGAATCTCGGTGACATGTGCGACATCGCGAAACGCGAAAGGGCCGGGGGCATCGGGATCGACTTTGGGCGGGGCCCCGAGGCGATCGCGCGCCGCGCGGGCCGCTGTTGTGAACCACGGGTTGTTTTCGATCTGCCCCCAGGCGGCAAAGGTGATCCGGGCGCCGGGTTTCAGCGCTTTGATAGTGTTTGAAAATGCCAATACCGGATCGGCAAAGAACATCACACCGAAGCGCGAGATCAAATGATCAAATTGCGCATGTTCAAAGGTATGATCCGTAGCGTCCGCGAGATGAAACCCGACGTTGGACAGACCCGCAGCGCGACGTTGGGCAAGGTCCAACATGGTCGATGAAATATCCACCCCCGTTGCCGCGCCCGTCTCTGTGATGATCTGCGCGGCTTGCAACGTGCTGGCGCCGGTGCCGCAGCCGATGTCGAGCACATGGTCGCCCGGTTTCAAGGCTGCACGCTGCAAGACACCGTCGAGGACGGGTTGCATGAAGGCATCAAGTTCCACCTGTTGCTCAACCCATTTTTGTCCGGCGGCATTGGTCCAGAAGTCTGCCTGATCGGCATTGGCCTCGCTCATGCGCGCCGCCTGCGACGACGCCCGCCGCTTTTGTCATCAGCCCCGCCGCCACCGGTGTTAAACGTCGCCTCGGGCAGGGTCACAATGGAATTGAGGATTGGGAAGGGTTCAACGGCATTCGGGATCGCAGAGGCATTCACGAAATGCTCCTGAAAGCGGGGTTCAATGGCAGTTTCGATTTTGTGGATGGCGCGCACGGTCGCCTCGATCTCGCCGCGCGCGCTGGTGTTCAAAAGCGCAATGCGCGCGCCGGTCCCGGCTGCATTCCCGGCAGAGGTGACCTTGTCCAGCGGCGCGTCCGGTATCATGCCCAGCACCATCGCATGTTTGGTCGAGATATGCGCGCCAAAGGCACCCGCCAAAACCACCCGGTCGACTTTATCCACGCCGAATTTATCCATCAACAGACGCGCGCCAGAGTAGAGTGCGGCCTTGGCCATCTGGATTTCGCGAATGTCGCGGTTGGTGATGGTGATCAGCGGGCCGCCGGTACTGGTGCCGTCATAGACCCGGTAGGAATAGGTGCGTCCGTCCAGAAAACAGCGATCTGACCCGGTCTGTTCCGGCGATCCGATCAGACCCGGTGCATCGACAATGCCGTGGATGCGCATTTCAGCGACCATTTCGATGATGCCGGACCCGCAGATACCGGTGACGCCCGTGGTGGCGATGACATCTTCAAACCCTTCTTCATCAGACCACAGATCCGATCCGATGACCTTGAACCGCGGGGTTTTGGTGACGGGGTGGATTTCGACACGCTCAATGGCACCGGGCGCGGCGCGCTGCCCGGAACTGATCTGTGCGCCCTCAAAGGCGGGACCGGTGGGGGAGGAACAGGCCAGTACTTTTTCGCGGTTGCCCAGCAGGATTTCCGCGTTGGTGCCCACATCAACCACCAGCACCAGATCGTCGGATTTGTCCGGGGTTTCAGACAAGGCCACGGCGGCGGCATCCGCGCCCACATGCCCGGCAATGCAGGGCAGCATATAGATGCGCGCGGAGGGGTGGATGTTGAGTTCCAGATCATCGGCGCGCAGACGCAAGGCGTTGTTTGTGGCCAGCGCAAAAGGGGCCTGCCCAAGTTCAAATGGATCAATGCCCAGCAAAAGGTGGTGCATCACCGGGTTGCAGACAAAGACCGCGTCGACGATCAGCCCTTTGTCGATCTCCGCCTCGGTGGCGATCTGGGTGAACAGACCGCACATGCCTTCGCGCACCGCCTGGGTCATTTCCTCGGCACCGCGCGGGTTCATCATGGAATAGCTGACCCGGCTCATCAGGTCTTCACCAAAGCGGATTTGCGGGTTCATCACGCCAGAAGAGGCCAGCACCTCACCGGTTTGCAAATCACACAGATGGGCCGCGATGGTCGTGGAGCCTAGATCCACCGCCAACCCATAGACCGTGCCATCATAATAGCCCGGCCAGATGTGCATGATGCGGGGGCGGTTTTCTTTATCCCCCAGATGCACGGCAACGGTGACTTTCCAATCGCCCTTGCGCAGGATCGGTTGCATGGACTGCAGAATATGCAGGTCTGCGGTGACTTTGGACACGCCCCACTGCGTTTTCAGCGCGTCGCGCAGACGTTCGAGATCGCCTGACGGGTCGTGCATGTCAGGCTCTGCCACTTCGACGTAATAAAGCTTGGTGGAAGGGTCGAGCACGATATCGCGCACTTCGGCGCGTTTGCGCACCACCTGTTTGTGCACCTGACTTTCGGGGGGCACATCGATGACCACGTCGCCCTGAACCGCCGCCTGACAGCCCAGACGGCGGCCCGTTTTCAAACCACGTTTGTCCTGGTAACGCTGCTCGACCTTGTTCCATGCAGACAGCGCATTGTCCTGCACCGTGACGCCGTGTTTGGAAAATTCGCCATAGCTGGGCGTGATCTGGCATTTCGAACAGATCCCGCGTCCACCACAGACGGAATCCAGATCGACTCCCAATTGTCGCGCCGCTGTCAGGATTGGCGTGCCGATCGGGAACCGTCCGCGTTTGCCCGAGGGGGTGAACACCACGAGAGGATCATTGGTCATTGTTTGCAGTCACCTGTCTTGCTTTGGCCCCAGAATATCGGCGGTGCGCCGTTCTGAACGCTCCTCAGCGTCACTTAATACGCTTGAGGCGGCATCGCCTGCCTGAAATCGTCATATTCATTATGAAATCTGTGTCAGGGACGCAGTTTGGGGGCGGAAGCGCGCGCATGAAAGATGAACCCAAGCAGGTTCAAAAGGATTTGGGCCGCCAGAATGGACGTTGATCCGGATGGATCATAATCCGGGGCAACTTCAACCAGATCAATGCCAATGATGTAGTGGTTCTGGGCGACGCTTTGCAGCAATTCCAGCACTTCGTAATAGAGGAACCCGCCATGGCTGGGCGTCCCGGTGCCGGGCGCGATGGAAGGACAGAAGGCGTCGATATCCAAGGTGATGTAAACCGGGGTTCCCTGTGGGATCGTGGCCGCGACCCCGTCTGTGCCCATCTGGCGGGCTTGTCGCACGGAAATGATGTGCGAGCCCATGGCGCGGGCGTCTGAATACCCCTCACGCGCGGTGGAGCTGACGTTGCGGATGCCAACCTGAGTGAGCCCGCTGACGTAGGCGTGCTCGGCCGCACGGCGCATCGGATTGCCATGACCATTGCGCACCCCGTGGCGTTCATCCACGAAATCCAGATGCGCATCGATCTGCAACACATGGAACGCGTCACCTGTATAATCCTTGCCGTCAAAGGCGCGGATACAGGGGATGTTGATCGAATGATCGCCGCCAATCACCACAGGCAATGCGCCAGCGCCCAGGGCAGCGCGCACGCCCGCCTCGATGTTGGCATGGCTGCGCATCGTGTCGGTGTGCACGATATCCGCATCGCCCATGTCCACAATGCGCACATCGGCCGGTAGGTATGTTGCATCATCCTCGTGATCGTAAGCGCCGGCATGCCCGAAACTGAACAGGGTTGAGGCTTCTCGCACGCCGCGCGGCCCGAATCGCGCGCCCGCGCGGTATTGCGTCCCGGCATCAAAAGGCGCGCCCAGCACCGCGACATCGGCGTCCATGGCATGCCAGTCCGCGACATAGGGGCGCTTGGCAAAAGTTGAAATGCCCACAAACGGCAGATCCAGTCTGCCCGCGTCGTACCCATGTCCGCTCATATGGTTCTCCTGATGCGCCCGCGTCATAAATGTGCTCAGGGTCAACATCCGGCCTGTGCGGCAGTTTGGCAATGGGGTCGCAGCGCAGATTTAAGCCTTTTCATTTTTGCCGCGCCGTGAAATAGGAAACTGCCAAATGAGACACTCCCGAAGCGAGGTTGCTATGGAGATTCGTGAGGCCCTGACCTTTGATGATGTACTGTTGGTGCCGGGGGCATCTTCGGTTCTGCCGTCCACTGCGGACACCCGCACGCGCGTGACCCGCGCGATCACCATGAACATTCCTCTTTTGAGTTCGGCGATGGACACCGTGACGGAGGGACGCATGGCAATTGCCATGGCGCAGGCGGGGGGCATCGGCGTCTTGCACCGTAACCTGAGCATTGAAGAGCAGGCGCGCGAAGTGCGCCGGGTCAAGCGATTTGAGAGCGGAATCGTGTATAGCCCGATCACTCTGCGCGCAGATCAGACCCTTGCCGATGCCAAGGCTCTGCAGGATCGGTACCGTGTCACCGGCTTTCCGGTTGTAGACGCGCAAGGCCGGGTCGTGGGCATTGTGACCAACCGCGACATGCGTTTTGCCAGCGATGATGCCACGCCGGTTTCGGTGATGATGAGCCATGACAATCTGGCGATCCTGCATGAACCGGCAGACCGCGAAGAAGCCATCAGCCTGATGAAGGCGCGCCGCATCGAAAAGCTGTTGATCACCGATAAGGACGGCAAGCTGACGGGGTTGTTGACGCTGAAGGATACTGAACAGGCGGTGTTGAACCCGACCGCGTGCAAGGATGCCTTGGGGCGTTTGCGGGTTGCCGCGGCTACCACTGTGGGGGATGCGGGATTTGAGCGCTCACAGGCGCTGGTGGATGCTGGTGCGGATATGATCGTGATTGATACCGCGCACGGGCATTCCGAAGGGGTCGCTATTGCGGTGCGCCGGGCCAAGGAACTCTCCAATGAGGTTCAGATCGTGGCGGGCAATGTCGCCACGGGCGAGGCCACCCGAGCGCTGATTGATGCCGGGGCGGATGCGGTCAAGGTCGGGATTGGGCCGGGCTCCATTTGCACCACGCGGATGGTGGCAGGTGTAGGTGTTCCGCAGCTGACTGCAATCATGGACTGTGCCTTGGCAGCCGGGGAAACGCCGGTGATCGCGGATGGTGGCATCAAGTTTTCAGGTGATTTCGCCAAAGCCATTGCGGCGGGCGCCTCCTGTGCCATGGTCGGCAGCATGATGGCAGGTACCGATGAAAGCCCCGGCGAGG
Organism: Paracoccaceae bacterium; assembly: GCA_033344815.1. Lineage (NCBI taxonomy): Bacteria > Pseudomonadati > Pseudomonadota > Alphaproteobacteria > Rhodobacterales > Paracoccaceae > Paracoccaceae bacterium. The sequence continues at coordinate 4,920,554 of JAWPMR010000001.1, forward strand.
TGATCCTCTATCAGGGCCGCAGCTTCAAGAGTTTTCGTGGCATGGGCTCGCTCGGGGCGATGGCAAGCGGATCCGCGGATCGCTATTTCCAGAAAGATGCCGCCAGCGACAAGCTGGTCCCGGAAGGGATAGAAGGGCAGGTTGCTTACAAAGGTACGGCCGGGGCGGTATTGCACCAACTGGTTGGGGGCTTGCGCGCCGCGATGGGCTACACCGGATGCGCAACGGTGGATGAAATGCGCACCAATTGCAATTTCGTCAAGATCACCGGTGCAGGCCTCAAGGAAAGCCACGTGCATGACGTGCAGATCACGCGTGAAAGTCCGAATTACCGGGTCGGCTGATGCGGGTCTGGTCTGAGTGTGCGCGCGGGATGTTTCCGTGACGCCCGGTGCGCGGGTGGCAGCGGCCATCGAAATTCTTGATGTGATCGGGTCTGGTGCGGCTGCCGAACAGGCGTTGACGCGCTGGGCGCGCGCCAGCAGATATGCGGGGTCCAAGGATCGGGCAGCAGTGCGTGATCACGTCTATGATGTGCTGCGCACCAAGAGATCTGCCGCCCATTTGGGGGGCGGGGAGGCGGGCCGCGCGTTGATGATCGGTTTGCTGAGGTTGCAGGGCCAGACGCCAGACAGTTTCTTTACAGGCGAGGGGCATGCCCCTGCGCCGCTTTCAGAAACGGAATGCCGGGTGCCGGGAAAGTCCGAGGCGCAGGGCGATGACTGGAATCTGCCGGATTGGATTATCCCAGAGTTCGAACGCAGTCTCGGCGATCAGGCCTATGCAACCGCGCAGGCCTTGGCGCAACGTGCGCCCGTCACACTGCGGGTGAACCTGACGAAAACCACCCGCTCAGAGGCCATCGCGGCGCTGCAGGCTGAGGGTGTTGAGACCGAAGTGAACCCGCTGGCGGAAACCGCACTGACCGCCACCACCGGTGCGCGGCGCCTACGAAACAGCGCTGCCTATCAGGAGGGGCTGGTCGAGCTTCAGGATGGTGCGTCCCAAGCGATGATCGCAGATTTGCCCGACGGTGTGCGATGTCTTGATTTTTGTGCCGGGGGGGGTGGCAAAGCCCTCGCCATGGCGGCGCAGGGGCGTGACGTCAGCGCGCATGACAGTGACCCCTCGCGGATGCGGGATTTGTCGGCCCGTGCAAAACGGGCGGGAACGCAGATTTCCGAGATCGCGACATCGCAGCTTGCGTCGGTGAGCGCTTTCGATCTGGTGCTCTGTGATGCACCGTGTTCCGGAAGCGGGTCCTGGCGGCGCGCGCCGCACGCCAAGTGGCGCCTCGACCCGCAGCGCTTGCAGGAGCTCACCCAAATTCAGGACAGCATCCTGCAGGATGCGGCGGAATTGGTTCATCCGTCAGGCACGCTGGTCTATGCCACATGTTCTGTCCTCAAGTCAGAAAACGAAGATCGAATCGCCGCATTTGTCCGGCGAAACCCCCAGTGGAACTGCAATTTCGAGCGCCGGTTGGGCGTAACGGACACAGGTGACGGATTTTTTTCTGCACACTTGACGCGCGTGTTGAGCTGATCATACTCAACCTTGGCGCGCATAGCTTTCGTGGTTAAGCCAAGCTTAATACCTGCGGCGCGTAAATGCTTGAGCGATTCGAAACCACCGGGGGAGTCCAATTTTGCCGCGCAGCGCTTTATCACCGTCCAGATTGACCCGCGTTGCCCTGAATGCACAAAAGCGACTCGGCGCCCTTGTTCTGATTGCGCTGCTGCTGGCGGGTCTCGGGGCTGTCGCGCCCGATGTGATCCTGCGCAAAGCGCTTCTCGCGGCCAGCCTGTCCCTGATGGTGCTCAGCGGCGTCCTGATGTGGCTGTCGCATCGCTTCAAAGCGGGCAACGCCAGCATCATTGCCACCCTGTCCGAATTCATCAGCAAAGATGCCGCGCCGAGCTTTCTGGCGGATGGTGAGGGAAAGATCCTGTCGGCCAATCTGGCGGCGCGCAAACGCTTTGATGCGGAACTTGACACAACCGTCAACGGCACGCTCCAAAATACACTGGCCAATCCGGGCGGGATCATGTTTCGCCTGCAAACCCGGTCTGATGCCGAAGGATCTGCGCGTGAGGATCTGGTCACACGCCGCGGTCACATTCGCCTGTCCGTGCATCGCACCGGCACAGGGACTTATCTGTGGCGTCTTGAGGATGTTCCCAATGTGCAGCAGGGCACCGATGGCCCGATGCTGCCAATGCTTCTGGTGGGGCGCACTAATGCTGTTTTATACATGAACGAACAGGCGCGAAAACTGGCTGGCGGTCGCATCAAGACACTGGACCGGCTGTTTAAACATGTGCCCGTTGTACCGGGAACAGTTTGTGACATCACCGGTGTGGAAGGCCCTACGCGCGCGCTGGTCAGCGAAGTGGACGCGGGGGCGGGACGACGCGCCTTGTATTTGCTGCCACCGGGTGCGGAAACCCTGGCAAAAGATGGCTGGAATGTGTTTCAGGACCTGCCGGTCCCCTTGCTCAAAGTCAGCCCTGAAGGGGACGTTCAGGCCTACAACAGACTGGCCGCCGGGCTGATTGGTGTTTCCCTCAAAAACAAGGTGCACCTGTCGGATCTCATGGAAGGGTTGGGGCGCTCGATTTCGGGCTGGCTGGCTGAAACTTTGCTTGGGCGTGCCACGCAGCAGTCCGAATTTCTGCGCCTCAAACGCACAGACAAGGAAGTCTTCGTCCAGGTCACGCTCAACCGTGTCACCGAAGAGGGCAAGCCCGCATTGATTGCGGTACTCAACGATGCCACGGAACTGAAATCGCTTGAGGCGCAATTTGTCCAAAGCCAGAAAATGCAGGCCATCGGGCAGTTGGCAGGCGGCGTTGCCCATGATTTCAACAACCTGCTGACCGCGATTTCGGGACATTGTGATCTGCTGCTGCTGCGCCACGATCAGGGGGATCCGGACTTCAGTGATCTGGTCCAGATCAACCAGAATGCCAACCGCGCGGCCGCCCTTGTCGGGCAGTTGCTGGCGTTTTCGCGCAAGCAGACGCTGCGCCCTGAAACGCTCGACATGCGTGATACGCTGTCTGATCTGACCCATCTCCTCAATCGCCTCGTGGGCGAAAAAATCACACTCACGCTGAGCCATGACCCGGTTCTGCCGCCCATTCGTGCAGATAAACGCCAGTTGGAACAGGTCTTGATGAATCTGGTGGTTAATGCGCGCGATGCGATGAAACAGGGCGGCGAAATACGCATTGTCACCGAAAGTACAAAGCTCTCTGATCCGTTGGAACGGGACCGGGTGACTGTACCCAGTGGTCGATATGTCACTGTTCAGGTGTCTGATGACGGCGTCGGTATTGCCTCTGACAAGCTGCAAAAAGTGTTTGAGCCCTTTTTTACCACCAAGCGCACGGGGGAGGGCACTGGGCTGGGTCTGTCAACGGCCTATGGCATCATCAAGCAAACGGGCGGGTATATTTTTGTCGACAGCACGGTGGGCGCCGGCACAAAATTCACGCTCTATTTTCCGGTTCTGGAAGACACCGAAGTACTGGCCCCGGTCGCAAAACAGGTCAAAGCCAAGCCCGCCGCCAAACATGGAGATGGCGTGATTTTGCTGGTGGAAGATGAGGCCCCGGTGCGCGCCTTTGCCAGCCGCGCGCTGCGTCTGAGGGGGTATACCGTCCTTGAGGCCGATTCTGCGGAGGCCGCTTTGAAAACACTGGAGGATTCTTCCCTCAACATTGACGTCTTTGTCACGGATGTGGTGATGCCCGGCATGGATGGGCCGAGCTGGGTGCGTGAAGCCCTGAAAGAACGTCCCGGCGTGCGGGTCGTTTTCGTGTCGGGCTACGCCGAGGACAGTTTTGGCGAGACGCAGATCAAAATCCCGAACTCGGTATTCCTTCCCAAACCCTTTTCGCTGAGCGATTTGACCGACACGGTGCATCGGCAACTGCACTGAATGCACATCACCATTGGTTTATGTCTGGTGTCTTGGGCCCGGATCTGACCCAGCGGGCGGATATCAGGTGATTTCGCCGGAAATGATTGTGTAAGGCCGCCGCAAGAGCAGGTTCTTCCCACATAGGCATCTCGCCCGCGAAAAGATTAAGAATGTACCGCAAATAATTGTTTTAAAATGATACTTACAGCTTTTTCGTTGATGCCGTCAGAATCCTCTCAGACCTAAACCCCTCTTTAACCAGATTCGGATCAAGATAGTTTAGTGAAATTTTGATTGAAATGTTCTCTTTTTGGTCTCATAAGGAACGTAATGAGAACATCCTGATTTTGCGGAGGCGGCCTCATTGCCGACTTTCGTGAAGTGTGACACAAAAAGGAAACGCAATGGGAACGGCAGATTTATTGAGCATGACCAACAAGAAGACAGCAGACAAACAAAAAGCGCTCGATTCTGCGCTGGCCCAGATTGAACGCCAGTTTGGCAAGGGTTCGATCATGAAGCTGGGTCAGGAAGGTGCCGTGCAGGATATCAAATCCAGTTCAACCGGTTCCCTTGGCCTCGATATCGCGCTGGGAATTGGCGGCTTGCCAATGGGCCGCATCGTTGAGATTTACGGCCCGGAAAGCTCTGGCAAGACAACGCTGACGCTGCATTGCGTCGCCGAGCAGCAAAAAGCCGGCGGCGTCTGTGCCTTTGTAGATGCAGAGCACGCGCTTGATCCGACCTACGCCAAGAAGTTGGGCGTGGATCTGGATGAACTCCTGATCAGCCAGCCGGACACAGGGGAACAAGCCCTGGAAATCACCGACACGCTTGTGCGTTCGGGCGCGGTCAACATGGTCATTGTCGATTCGGTTGCCGCCCTGACACCCAAGTCCGAGCTTGAAGGTGATATGGGCGACAGTTCCGTGGGCGTTCAGGCGCGCTTGATGAGCCAGGCGATGCGCAAACTGACCGGCTCTATCAGTCGCAGCAATTGCATGGTGATCTTCATTAACCAGATCCGGATGAAGATCGGCGTCATGTTCGGCTCACCCGAAACGACCACTGGCGGCAACGCGTTGAAATTCTATTCCTCCGTGCGTCTGGACATTCGCCGTATTGGCGCACTCAAGGACCGCGATGAAATCGTTGGCAACCACACCCGCGTAAAGGTCGTGAAAAACAAGGTCGCAGCGCCATTCAAGCAGGTTGAATTCGACATCATGTATGGCGAAGGCATCTCGAAAATGGGCGAGTTGCTCGATCTGGGCGTGGCCGCCGGTGTGGTCGATAAATCCGGCTCGTGGTTCAGCTATGGAGACGAACGCATCGGGCAGGGACGCGAGAACGCCAAGGGGTTCCTGCGCGAGAACGTACAGATGGCGCTGGACATCGAGGATAAAATTCGCGCGGCACATGGTCTGGATTTTGATATGCCAGAGGGCGAACGCAAAGAGGATGACGACATCCTCGAGGCCTGAGCCTTGCAGTCATGACGCGAAAAACAGGGCGTGCCTGACGGGTGCGCCCTGTTTTCGTCGCGCCGCCTCGCTTGTCCCGTGGACAGCGGCGGATGAGGCGGTTATTTGAGCAAGAACTGAATGACATGCTCAAAGGCCCCGCATCATGCAAACGTTGAATGATATCCGCTCCACCTTCCTGTCTTACTTTGACAAGCAGGGGCACGCGGTTGTGCCCTCAAGTCCGCTGGTGCCCCGCAACGATCCGACCTTGATGTTTGCAAACTCGGGTATGGTGCAGTTCAAAAACCTGTTTACCGGCGTTGAGACGCGCGATTATCAACGGGCCGCCACGGCGCAGAAATGCGTGCGCGCCGGGGGTAAACACAACGATCTGGACAATGTGGGCATGACCGCGCGGCATCTGACATTCTTTGAGATGTTGGGGAATTTCAGTTTTGGCGATTATTTCAAAGAGCAGGCCATCCCCTTTGCCTGGGAGGTTTTGACCAAGGAATTGGGCATCCCCAAGGAAAAACTGCTGGTGACGGTCTATCACACCGATGATGAAGCCGCCGAAATCTGGAAAAAAGTCGCGGGTTTGCCGGATGATCGCATTATTCGCATCGCAACTGACGACAATTTCTGGCGTATGGGGCCAACCGGTCCATGCGGCCCTTGCACGGAAATCTTCTTTGATCACGGGGATCACATCTGGGGTGGCCCTCCCGGTTCGCCCGAGGAAGATGGCGACCGCTTCATCGAGATCTGGAACCTTGTTTTCATGCAGGATGAGCAATTCGCCGACGGCAGCACCACGCCCTTGCCGATGCAGTCCATTGACACCGGCATGGGTTTGGAGCGGATTTCATCCCTGCTCCAGAACACAAACAACGTTTTCGAAACCGATCTGATGCGGGCTCTGGTCGAGGCCTCCGCGGATGCGTCCTCGACCGGCACCGATGACAAGGTCATAACCCATCACCGCGTGATTGCGGATCATTTGCGCTCGACGTCCTTTCTGATGGCGGATGGGGTGATGCCGTCCAATGACGGACGCGGTTATGTCCTGCGCCGGATCATGCGCCGCGCCATGCGTCATGCCCATCTGCTGGGAGCCAAGGATCCCATGATGCACCTGTTGGTCCCCGCGCTCGTGCATCAGATGGGTGCGGCCTATCCCGAACTCGGACAGGCTCAGAGCATGATCGAACAGACGCTGTTGCAGGAAGAAACCCGCTTTCGCCAAACGCTGGATCGCGGTTTGAAGCTGCTGGATGAGGAGCTTTTGCAGTTGGAGGAGGGGGCGAACCTGCCGGGTGAAACAGCTTTCAAACTCTATGATACCTTTGGGTTTCCGTTGGATCTGACGCAGGACGCGCTGCGCGAAAAAGGGCGTTCGGTGGATGCTGCCGGTTTTGACAGTGCCATGGCTGAACAGAAGGCAAAGGCGCGCGCAGCATGGTCCGGAACCGGTGAGGCGGCGGATGCGACCATCTGGTTCGACGTCGCCGATCAACATGGTGCCACGGATTTTCTGGGCTATGACACGGAAACGGCGGAGGGCCAGATCGTGGCGCTGGTGCAGGGTGGCACGTCGGTTAAGGAGGCCTCTGTGGGGGAGGAGGTTCAAATCGCGCTGAACCAATCGCCTTTTTACGCCGAAAGCGGCGGGCAGGTCGGAGACAAGGGCACGCTCCGAACGGCAGACGGGACGGCCGACATCACCGATACGCGCAAGACTGCGGGGGTTTTCATCCATATCGCGAAAGTGACGACCGGATCACTCAAGACGGGTGAGGCCGCGGTTTTGGAGGTGGATCATGCGCGCCGAACGGCGATCCGCGCCAACCATTCGGCCACGCATCTGCTGCATGAAGCCCTGCGAGAAGCGCTTGGCACGCACGTGGCCCAACGCGGATCCCTCAACGCAGAGGATCGCTTGCGGTTCGATTTCAGCCACACGCAGGCGCTGAGTTCTGATGAGGTGGTCAGGGTCGAGGCGGATGTGAACGCCTATATCCGACAGAACGCAACCGTGGAGACCCGGATCATGACCCCGGATGATGCCCGCGCTCTTGGCGCGCAGGCGCTTTTTGGCGAGAAATACGGTGATGAAGTGCGCGTGGTGTCGATGGGTCATCAGGACGGCTCTGGCAAGGGCGTGGCAGGGAATACCTATTCACTTGAGCTTTGTGGGGGCACGCATGTGCGCCAGACCGGAGACATCGGCGCTCTTGTTATTCTGGGGGACAGTGCCAGCAGTGCCGGCGTGCGCCGGATTGAAGCCTTGACCGGGGCGGCGGCGATGTCACATCTGCGGGCGCAAGACAACAGGCTGGCCGAAGTTGCGCTGGACCTCAAAGCACAGGCGGTGGACGTGCCGGACCGGGTGCGCGCGCTGATGGAAGAACGGCGCGCCTTGTCAAATGAGGTGGCGCAGCTGCGTCGTGAGTTGGCCATGGCGGGTGGCGGTGGCGCTGCGGCACCGGAGGTGCGCGACATTGGTGGGGTCTCGTTCATGGCGCAGGTTTTGTCCGGCATCACTGGCAAGGACCTGCCCGGCTTGGTGGACCAATTCAAAGAAAAGATGGGCAGCGGGGCGGTTTTGCTGATCGCGGATGCGGACGGCAAGGCGGCGGTGGCCGCTGGTGTGACAAAGGATTTGACCGACAGGCTTTCCGCCGTGGATATTGTCAAGGCGGCAGTGGTTGAGTTGGGCGGTAAAGGCGGCGGTGGCAGGCCGGACATGGCCCAGGGTGGCGCGCGGGATGTTCAGAATGCCGATGCCGCCGTTGCTGCCGCAGAAGCGATCGTGAAAGGATAAGAAAGATGGGTGCACTTTGGATTGCGCATGTGACAGTCACGGATGAAGAAGCCTATGGCAAATACGCAGCCCTTGCCACGCAAGCAATTGCCGATCATGGCGGCGTGTTCATCGCACGGGGCGGAAAGTTCGTGCAACTTGAAGGGCAGGCACGTCCGCGCAATGTTGTCGCGCGTTTCCCGGATATTGAAACAGCGGAAAAATGTTATAATTCTGGTGTTTATCAACGTGCATTAAACCATGCGCGCGATGCCAGCGAACGCGAATTGATGATCATTGAAACCAATGAATGAGAAAAAGGCCGCTCCGGAAGAGCGGCCTTTCCTAACTGCGCCGGATCCGGGACCCTAGCTCGCGCGCGCCATGCGTTTGCGCTCATGCGGGTCCAGATAACGTTTACGCAACCGGATGGCATTGGGCGTGACTTCGACCAGCTCATCATCGTCGATATAGGCGATGGCCTCTTCCAGCGACAGCGTGATCGGCGTGGTCAGACGTACCGCTTCATCGGTGCCTGAGGCGCGTACGTTGGTCAGCTTCTTGCCCTTGAGCGGGTTCACTTCAAGATCGTTCTCGCGGCTGTGCTCACCGATGATCATGCCTGTGTAAATATCGGTCTGTGCGCCGATCATCATCTTGCCACGCTCTTCAAGGTTCCAGAGCGCATAGGCCACCGAGGTGCCGTTTTCCATGGAAATCAACACGCCCGCACGACGCCCGGGGATCGCACCTTTGTGCGGCGCCCATTTATGAAACACCCGGTTCAACACGCCGGTGCCGCGCGTATCGGTCAGGAATTCGCCGTGATACCCGATCAGCCCGCGCGAGGGCACATGTGCCACAATGCGGGTTTTCCCAGCGCCGGCGGGCTTCATTTCGACCAGTTCACCGCGCCGTACGCCGGTGATTTTCTCGATCACCGCGCCGGAATATTCGTCATCCACGTCGATGGTGGCTTCTTCGATGGGCTCGTGACGTTCGCCGTCAATGTCCTGAAACAACACTTGGGGGCGCGAAATGCTCAGCTCAAATCCTTCGCGGCGCATGTTTTCGATCAGAACGCCCATTTGCAATTCGCCGCGCCCTGCGACTTCGAATGCCTCGCCGCCGGGGGTGTCGCTGATCTTGATCGCGACGTTGGATTCGGCCTCTTTCATAAGGCGTTCGCGGATGACGCGGCTTTGGACTTTTTTACCATCGCGTCCGGCCAGCGGGCTGTCGTTGATTCCAAAAGTCACCGTAATGGTGGGCGGATCAATCGGTTGTGCGGGCAGGGCCTCGCTGACTTGCGGCGCGACGATACTGTCGGCCACGGTGGCTTTGGACATGCCTGCAAGGCTCACGATGTCACCCGCTTCGGCCAGATCAATCGGTTGCTGGATCAGCCCGCGGAAGGCTAGAATTTTTGTCACGCGGAAGTTTTCGATCAGATCACCGTCACGCGACAGCGCCTTCACGGTTTCGCCTGCCTTCAGCGTTCCGGCCTCAACGCGACCTGTGAGAATGCGTCCGATGAACGGGTCCGCGCCCAGCGTTGTGGCCAGCATCTGAAACGGCTCGTCACGGCGCGCCACCTGCAACGGGCTTGGCACATGCTCTACGACCAGATCAAACAGCGCCGACAGATCTTTGCGCGGGCCATCGAGCTCCATGTCCGCCCAGCCGTTACGCCCGGAAGCATACATCGCCGGGAAATCAAGCTGGTTGTCATCCGCGCCCAGATTGGCAAACAAATCAAAACACTCATCCAGTGCACGATCCGGTTCCGCATCCGGTTTGTCGACCTTGTTCAGCACCACGATCGGTCGCAGACCCAGTGCCAGCGCCTTGGAGGTCACAAATTTGGTCTGTGGCATGGGCCCTTCAGCCGCATCCACCAGCAACACAACACCATCAACCATGGAGAGGATCCGTTCGACTTCACCGCCGAAATCCGCGTGACCGGGCGTGTCCACGATATTGATCCGAGTGCCTTTCCACTCCACGGATGTGGCTTTGGCGAGGATGGTGATGCCGCGCTCGCGTTCCAGATCGTTGCTGTCCATGGCGCGTTCGGATGTCGCCTGATTTTCGCGAAACGTCCCGGATTGTTTGAGCAGTTCATCCACAAGCGTGGTTTTGCCGTGGTCAACGTGAGCGATAATTGCGATGTTTCGCAGGTCCATGACGAGAGCCTTTATTGGGAAATGGCGCGCCCTAAGCGCGTTTGTTTGGGGGCGCATACCGCGCCGCCAGTCAGAAAGCTAGGGGAAATCTGCACAGATCCTTAAGGGCTAGTGAGTTGCGCTTTGCGAGAACAGGTGAATGATCAGAATGCCGAGGATGATCAGGCTCAGGCCGAGCACGGCGGGCAGATCGAGGCGCTGGCCAAATACCACGTACCCGATGATCGCGATCATCACGATGCCGAGGCCGGACCAGATCGCATAGACGATCCCCACAGGCATGAATTTCAGCGCCAGTGCGAGCAGATAAAACGAAACGCCATAAGCGATCACAACCAGCACTGAGGGCCACAATCTGCTGAACTGCTGGCTGGCTTGCAACGCCGTCGTCCCGATCGTTTCGGCTATGATGGCAAAAATGAGATAGATGTAATGCATCGGCATCGGCGCGCCTTTCTTTTAAAGCGGCAGTTGGTGCGTGTCTTTGATCTGCTCCATGACGAAACTGGCGGAAACATCTGACAAAGGGACGCGGCGGATCAAGGCCTGATACAATCGATCATAATCTGCCATATCAGCCACACGCGCGCGGATCAGATAATCCAGATCGCCCGTCATGCGATAAACGCCAAGGATTTCGGGCATATCGCGCGTCGCCTTTTTGAAGGTCTCCAGCCAATCCGGGGCATGGGCATTTGTACGGATCATCATGAACACCATAAGCCCAAGCCCCAAGCTATCCGGGTCCAGCAGGGTCACGCGGGCAGAAATGACACCGGCACTTTCCAGCGCTTTGATCCGGCGCCAGCAGGCGTTCCGACTGAGATGCACCCGCTCACCCAAGACATCGAGCGATTGGCTGGCATCCTTCTGCAAGAATGACAGAATGCGCCGGTCTGTTTCATCAATTGTCACCACAAATGACAATTTGTCGGGATATTTTCACGGCGTCAATCTGAATTGGTTAATAATTGGGATAATTTTTTAACGCAATACGGGCATAAAGCCTGGTAGCAAAAGGAGACCCTCAATGATCCAACGTATCTTTCTGTCCCACCCGGCCACCGTCGATGAAACGTTCCTTCAACATATGTGGTTTGCAATGACCTTTTCGGCGTCGTTGTTTGCAGCGGCCGGGGCGGCGCTTGTCCACGCCTTCATTCCTTGCCTGTTCGAAAAAACCGCAAGCCGGATCATCACACGCTTGTATGAACGCATCCACAACCGCGGCGCTTGAGGCTTCCGAGACATAACTATCTTGGCGGGTTCGGAGTCGTGTGTCTGGTCACAGGGGTGTTCCGGCATCCCGGTTTCACTGTTGTGAATGAAAAGCCAAATCCTCAAAACCCGGCTTCTCTTTGGGCCTTTTCACCAGCTTAACCGGCCAGCGCCTTGTTCAGGTTCTCGTCGACCTTCTCCAGAAAGCCCATCGTTGTCAGCCATTTTTGATTAGGACCGACCAGCAGCGCAAGGTCCTTGGTCATGAAGCCACTCTCGACGGTATCCACCACGACCTTTTCCAAAGTTTCTGCAAAATGCGCGAGCGGCGCGTTTTCGTCGAGTTTCGCACGGTGCTTCAACCCGCCTGTCCATGCATAGATCGATGCGATGGAATTGGTGGAAGTCTGTTCGCCTTTTTGATGCTGGCGATAGTGGCGCGTCACCGTGCCATGGGCGGCTTCGGATTCCACAACCTTGCCGTCGGGAGTCATCAAGACCGAGGCCATTAACCCCAGTGAGCCAAATCCCTGCGCAACCGTGTCCGATTGCACATCACCATCGTAGTTCTTGCACGCCCAGACATAGCCGCCCGACCATTTCATCGCGGAAGCCACCATATCGTCGATCAATCGGTGTTCATACCAAATCCCGGCCTCCTTGAATTTATCGGCAAACTCCGCGTCAAATATCTCTTGGAACAATTCCAGAAACCGGCCGTCATATTGCTTCAGGATGGTATTTTTGGTGGACAAATAAACGGGCCAGCCAAGGCTGAGACCGTAATTGAAAGAGGCGCGGGCAAAATCAATGATGGATTTATCCAGGTTATACATGGCCATAACCACGCCGCTGTCAGGCGCGTCAAAAACCTCGCGCTCAATCTCGGTGCCGTCTTCCCCAACGAATTTCAACGTCAGTTTGCCCGCACCGGGGAATTTGAAATCGGTTGCGCGGTATTGATCACCGTAAGCGTGACGTCCCACTACAATTGGCTTGGTCCAGCCCGGCACAAGGCGGGGTACATTGCTGCAAATGATCGGCTGGCGGAAGATCACCCCGCCCAGAATGTTTCGAATCGTGCCATTGGGTGACCGCCACATCTGTTTGAGCCCAAATTCCTCAACCCGCGCCTCATCCGGTGTGATGGTTGCACATTTGACGCCGACCCCGTGCTCTTTGATTGCGTGGGCCGCGTCAACGGTGATTTGGTCATCCGTGGCGTCGCGGGCCTCCATCCCCAGATCGTAATATTTAAGGTCCACGTCCAGATAGGGCAGGATCAGCTTTTTCTTGATGAAGTCCCAGATGATGCGGGTCATTTCATCGCCGTCGAGTTCGACGATGGGGTTATCGACCTTGATTTTGGTCATGCTGAACTCCGTTTGCGAGGGTTTAGGGCGTTGCGCGCGGTGTAGCGCAGTCCGCATGATTTGGAAAGACGGTATGCAATTGCATACCGAGATTGTGCTTAAAATTTGTCAAAAATGCCTGCAGAAGGCCCGAAGGGGCCTCCTTTCGGGCAGACCTGTTGCTTGGATCATGTGCGTTCTTGAGCGCCACAAAACACTGACTGTCTGCTAACGGCATCACGACGTCAGAGACCTTGACGCAGTATACCCTCGGCCATCATTTGGTTCACGGTCACATCGCAAGGTCAAAACGCACATTGCCTGATCTTGCGGGTCATTTTTGTGCAAAAAACGCCTGCAGTTTGGGATGTAACCACTGCCAGAGGGTTGGTGCACCGCGCTTGATCGGAATACCGACGCGCGCTTCAAGCTGCTCATAGGACACATTATACTCGGTCCATGTGCCACCGCCATTGGCGAGGTTTCCTATCGGTGTCTGAACGCGGTCGATGGATTTGGCAAAAACCGCGTCGGGACTTGTCGCGGCCTCAAACTCGTCCCAGAGTGCGCGAAAGGAACGCGCCTGATCCGCAGGCAGCAAGCCGAAAATGCGATCCGCCGCTGCCGCCTCCGCCAGCGCCATGGCGTCCTCATCGACCTGTCCATGGATCGGGTTATCGCCCGCGTCAATCTCTACCAGATCATGCAGCAGAAGCATCTTGAGAACCCGGTCGATCTGCACATCTGATCCGGCCTGATCCGCCAGTACATAGGCATAAAGCATCACGTGCCATGAATGTTCAGCGGAGTTTTCGTGCCGGCTGTCATCATGCAGTCGCGAGGCGCGCAGGATGGACTTCAACCGGTCTGCTTCGCTCAGAAAGTCGATCTGAGCGGTCAGGCGATCATTCATTGCCGGGCAGCCCCGCGCCCTGCGTCAGTTCATCCTGCAACCGTTTGAGCATGTCGCGCGCCCGCTGTTCTGCCCGCCGCACCCGAACGGCGGTCAGATAGGCTTCTTCCATGGTCTGTGATGACCCGCCGATAGCGTCTGCGACGCGCTGCACGAAGGCGTCATCGCCCGTGGCATTGATGATCTTCAGGCTGTCCAGCGCCAGTTCATCGGCGATATCATCGACGAGGCCCATGGGGTCAGCGCGATGTTTCTGTCAAACGGCGCTTCACGTAAGACGTTGTGGAATCGATCAACGTATCGATATGCGGCTCTTCAAAGAAGTGCCCGGCACCTTCAACCTGTTCGTGCGTGATTGTGATGCCTTTTTGTTCATGCAGCTTGCTGACCAGCGATTCCGTATCGCTTGGAGGGGCCACGCGGTCTGCCGTTCCATTGATGATCAGGCCAGAGGCCGGGCAGGGCGCAAGGAATGAAAAATCATACATGTTGGCGGGCGGTGCGACAGAGATGAACCCGGTAATTTCCGGGCGTCGCATCAAAAGCTGCATACCGATCCACGCGCCAAACGAAAAACCGGCCACCCAACAGTGTTTGGAGTTGTTGTTCATCGACTGCAGGTAATCCAGCGCGGAGGCCGCGTCAGACAGTTCGCCAATCCCCTGATCATACTCGCCCTGGCTGCGTCCGACACCCCGGAAATTGAACCGCAGCACGGTGAACCCCATGTTGTAAAACGCATAATGCATCCGGTGCACGATCACCTGGTTCATCGTGCCGCCAAATTGCGGGTGCGGATGCAGGATGATCGCGATCGGCGCGTCTCGTTCTTTTTGAGGGTGGTAGCGGCCTTCGAGGCGGCCTTCGGGTCCGGGAAAAATGACCTCGGGCATGAGCGTCCCTGTAACAATGTCTATCGGCACATGGCGAATTCTTGACGGCTTCGCTCAGGTACCTTAGAACGGTTCTAATTTGTGCGCACTGCGTTCGTCGGAGTGCGAAACCCGGACTTAGGCATTTTAAAGCGCCACGTCAATCAAATGCGGGCAAGGAGCCTTGGAGTGAAGCTTTCGACGAAAGGACGCTATGCCATGGTTGCACTGGCCGATATTGCTTTGCAGCCAGAAGGGCAACTCGTGACGCTCGGCGACATTGCCGGTCGGCAGTCAATTTCGCTGCCTTATCTGGAGCAGCTGTTTGTCAAATTGCGACGGGCGGAACTGGTGGCATCCGTGCGCGGTCCGGGTGGCGGGTATCGGCTTGCGCGGCGCACCTCGGATATCCGGGTGGTCGATATTCTGTCCGCCGTGGATGAAACCGTGGATGCAATGCACAAGGGCGCGGGCGCTTCCGGGGGCGCGTCGGGCAGTCGTGCGCAGTCCCTGACCAACCGGTTGTGGGAAGGGTTGAGCGCGCATGTCTATGTGTTTCTGCACCAGACACGATTGTCAGACGTGATCGCCAATGAGCTGGTGCCGTGCCCGGCCGTGCCAAGCCTGTTTGACGTCGTGGATGAAGAATGAGCCGGGTTTACCTGGATCATAACGCAACGACGCCGCTGCGCGCAGAAGCGCGCGCTGCGATGAGCGCGGCGATGGATGTCATGGGAAACCCGTCCTCTGTGCATGCAGAGGGGCGCGCGGCCAAGGGTTTGATGGAACGTGCGCGGGCGCAGGTCGCCGCCCTTGCAGGCTGCACGCCCGGGCAGGTGGTATTTACCAGCAGCGCCACAGAGGCCGCAGCCCTTGCGGTAGCGCAGAAAGATCAGCACGGAGGGATATTTGCAGCTCTGCCAACAGAGCATGACTGCCTGACCGTATGGAGTGAGGCAGAATTGCGGAGTCTTTTTGGAAAGGACGGCCATTTTTCCCAACAAGACGGTCTTGCCGATTTTTTCGGGCGGGCCACAGGGCCAGCCTCGCCTGTGGCACTGATTGCAATCTCAGGAGCAAATAGTGAAACCGGTCTGATGCCGTCCGACGGAAAGGTCGTGCCAAGTCGCCACGCCCCCGAGCCGCACCCGTATTCGGTGATTTGTGACATCACGCAGGTCGCGGGCAAAATGCCCATACAATACGATGGCAACAAACGTCCGGCCTATATGATCCTGTCGGCGCATAAGCTGGGCGGGCCGAAAGGTGTCGGGGCGTTGATCAATTTCACCTCTGAAGACCCATCTGCGCTGCTGCGCGGAGGTGGTCAGGAAATGGGCCGCCGTGCGGGCACGGAAAACATCATCGGGATTGCGGGATTTGGGGCTGCGGCAGAGGCTGCGGCGCGCGATGTGACCGCCGGGCGGTGGGAAGAAATCGCAGAACTTAGAAAGATTCTAGAAAACACCCTTGCAGCCGAGGCCAAGACGACTATTTTTGTCGGGAAAGGCGCGAACCGCCTGCCCAATACAAGTTGTTTTGCCACGCCGGGCTGGAAAGGCGAAGCCCAGGTCATTCAGATGGACCTTGCCGGTTTTGCAATTAGCGCAGGATCCGCCTGTTCCAGCGGCAAGGTCAAGGCCAGCAATGTGTTGCGCGCCATGGGATACGACGAAGAAACAGCCAGCAGCGCGGTTCGCGTGTCGTTGGGATTGGAAACAACCGAGCAGGACATTCAGCGATTTGCTGAGGTATGGCTTGAAAAAGAACGTAAATTTCGCGCCCGCGCGGCGTGAGTGATGGAGGGTAAGATGGCTGCACTGGATCAACCGCTGGACGATGTTCAGGTAAAAGAAGGCGTCGATCAGGAAACCGTGGATGCGGTGCGCGAAGTCGGCGGCAAGTATAAATACGGCTGGTCCACCGACATCGAAATGGAATACGCGCCCAAGGGTTTGTCGACCGATATCGTGCGTCTGATTTCAGAAAAGAACGAAGAGCCCGAATGGATGCTGGAATGGCGTCTGGCCGCCTATGATCGCTGGCTGCAAAAGAAAGAGCCCAAATGGGCGATGGTGGATTATCCGGAAATCGACTTTCAGGATCAATACTATTACGCGCGTCCCAAGTCGATGGAGGTCAAGCCAAAGTCCCTGGACGAAGTTGATCCCAAGCTGTTGGAAACCTACAAGAAACTTGGCATCCCGCTTAAGGAACAGATGATCCTCGCGGGCGTTGAGGGGGCCGAAGAACTGGGCGATGAGCCGCGCAAGGTGGCCGTTGATGCGGTATTTGATTCCGTCTCCGTGGGTACGACTTTTCAGGATGAATTGAAAAAAGCAGGCGTGATCTTCTGCTCGATTTCGGAGGCCATCCAAGAGCACCCCGAACTGGTGAAGAAATACCTCGGCACCGTCGTGCCCGTGTCAGACAATTACTACGCGACGCTGAATTCCGCCGTGTTTTCGGATGGCTCGTTCGTCTATGTGCCGCCGGGCGTGCGCTGCCCGATGGAACTTTCGACCTATTTCCGCATCAACGCTGAAAACACAGGCCAATTCGAACGCACGCTGATCATCGCGGACAAGGGCTCCTATGTGTCCTACCTTGAGGGCTGCACCGCGCCGCAGCGTGACATCGCGCAATTGCATGCGGCTGTGGTCGAGATAATCATCGAGGAAGACGCGGAGGTGAAATATTCCACCGTGCAGAACTGGTACCCCGGGGACGAAAACGGCAAGGGCGGTATCTATAACTTCGTGACCAAACGCGCCGATTGCCGTGGGGATCGGGCCAAGGTGATGTGGACGCAGGTGGAAACTGGCTCTGCGGTGACGTGGAAGTACCCGTCTTGTATTCTGCGCGGCGATGACACACAGGGTGAATTCTATTCGATCGCCATCGCCAACAACATGCAGCAGGCCGATACCGGCACCAAGATGATCCATCTGGGCAAGCGGACCAAATCGCGCATCGTCTCTAAGGGGATTTCGGCCGGTAAGGCACAAAACACCTATCGCGGGCTGGTCTCGATGCACCCCAAGGCCAAGGAGTCGCGCAACTATACGCAATGCGACAGCCTGCTGATTGGCGGGGATTGTGGCGCACATACCGTGCCTTATATTGAGGTCAAGAATAACTCCTCACGGGTGGAGCATGAGGCGACGACCTCTAAAGTGGATGATGACCAGCTATTCTACTGCCGCTCGCGCGGGATGGATGAAGAAGAGGCCGTGGCGCTGGTGGTGAACGGGTTCTGCAAGGACGTGCTGCAGGCGTTGCCAATGGAATTCGCCATGGAAGCGCAGCAATTGGTGGCGATTTCGTTGGAAGGCTCGGTGGGTTAAGGCTTGGCTACTTTTGGCTACCAGAAACCGCGTCCCCAGCCGCGGCTCAAGGACGCATATTCGGGTCCGCCTTCGATCTGGCGGGCTGCGTTATGGTTGTTCGTTTCGGTGGTAATTCCGGTGGCCGTTTTTTCCAGTCTCGACGTTTTGCAACTTGGGGTTTGGCTGGACGTTGGTCTTAGCCTTTTGTGGTTTATTGCGCTTCAATCTTTCGTTGGCGAGTTAGTTCGGTTTTTTCGTAAATTTAGGAGAACGCGCGAAGTAGCTTTGATTGCGGCAAGATCCCTTAAAGAAGAGCAATTGATCAAAGACGGAAAGACGGTGTCGGGAATTACGCCATCAGCTTGTAAGGTAAGCGAGAGTAAATAGATGATCCTAACAACAACCAACACCATCGAAGGCCGCCCGATCACCGCCTACAAAGGCATCGTCGTGGGCGAGGCCATCATGGGTGCGAATATCGTGCGGGATTTCTTTGCTTCCGTGACGGATGTGATCGGCGGACGCTCGGGCGCTTATGAAAGCAAACTCAAAGACGCGCGCGACGAGGCCATGCAGGAAATCGAAGAACGCGCCGCCGCCATCGGGGCCAATGCGGTTGTGGGCATCGATCTGGATTACGAGGTGATCGGGGATTCCATGCTGATGGTTTCTGTTTCCGGCACCGGCGTCACGATCACCTAGAGAAGATACATAAAGAACACGTCGCAAGACATTGAATAAAAACCGCTCTTGCGGATGGACATAAAGGACGAAAACATGCTGAGCATCAAGAACCTGCACGTGAAACTCGAAGAAGAGGACAAGCAGATCCTCAAAGGCGTCGATCTGGAGATCGAAGCGGGCAAGGTCCACGCGATCATGGGCCCAAACGGGTCCGGCAAGTCGACGCTCTCCTATGTGCTGTCGGGTAAAGACGGCTATGAGGTCACCGACGGATCCGCCGAGATGGAAGGCGAAGACGTGCTCGATATGGAACCCGAAGAGCGCGCCGCCGCAGGCCTGTTTCTGGCGTTCCAATACCCGGTCGAAATCCCCGGTGTGGGCAACATGACTTTCCTGCGCACCGCCGTGAACGCACAACGCAAGGCCCGCGGACAGGAGGAAATGTCGGCAGGTGACTTCCTCAAAGCCGTGCGCGCCCGCGCCAAGGAATTGAAAATCGACGCGGATATGCTCAAACGCCCGGTCAATGTCGGCTTTTCGGGTGGTGAGAAAAAACGTAACGAAATCCTGCAAATGGCCATGCTTGAGCCCAAGATGTGCATTCTGGACGAGACCGACTCGGGCCTCGACGTGGATGCGATGAAGCTGGTGGCAGAGGGCGTCAATGCGCTGCGCTCAACGGGGCGTGGGTTCCTTGTGATCACCCACTATCAGCGTCTGCTCGATCATATCAAACCGGACGTGGTGCACATCATGGCGGACGGGCGTATCGTGAAAACAGGTGGGCCAGAACTGGCGCTGGAAGTTGAAAACAACGGTTACGGTGATATTCTCGCCGAGGTGGCATAATGGCAGAAGCAGCATTGCAGATTAGCCCGACGCAGGCGCGGGTTGAGAGCCTTTCGATGCCGACAACGGGTTGGTCTGTGCCCGCGCGCAAAGAGGCTTTGGCACGTGTCCATGCCATGGGCCTGCCGGAACGGCGCGATGAATACTGGAAATACACCCGCCCCGAGACGCTGGCACAGGTTGGCGCGCCGCCAGCGGCACTGTTTGACAACGACGAAGCGCCGGTCTTTGGCGAGATGGACCGGTTGCAGATCGTTTTTGTCGACGGGGTGTTTGATGCTGAGGCATCTGATGATCTGACGTTGGAAGGCGTGACCATAGATCGCCTGGCCACAGCGCAGAGCGATCTGCATTGGGCCCAGGATCTATACGGCGTGTTGGAAAAAAATGGCCAGGATCCAGTGCACCGGCCTCTTGCGGCACTGAATACGGCTTTTGCCAGCGATGGCGTGTTGATCCGCGTGACCGGCAAACCTTCAAAACCGATCAATCTGTCCTATCATCACAACGCCGAAACCAGCGATGCAATCCTGCATCATGTGATCCGCGTTGAACCGGGTGCGGAGGTGACCATACTGGAAAACGGACCGGCGGCCGCGCGTTTCAACAAGGCAATGGAAGTAGACATCGCGGATGGCGCGACGTTTCAGCATGTGCGGGTGCAGGGGCGCGATCACGAACGCCGCGCCGCGACGCATGTCTTTACGCGGCTGGGGACCGAAAGCACGTTCAAATCCTTTACGCTGACGGCGAATGGGGTGCTGACGCGCAACGAATGCGTGATTGAATTGACCGGTGATGATGCGGTGGCCCATGTGGCCGGTGCCTGTGTCGGGGACGGTGATTTCCATCACGATGACACGGTCTTCATCACTCATGATGCGGTGGGTTGCGAAAGCCGCCAGGTGTTCAAGAAAGTGCTGCGCAATGGCGCTACAGGCGTGTTTCAGGGCAAGATCCTGGTGAAAAAGGATGCGCAGAAAACCGATGGCTATCAAATCAGCCAGTCCTTGTTGCTGGATGATGACAGCCAGTTTCTGGCCAAACCTGAGCTGGAAATCTATGCTGACGATGTGGTTTGTTCGCATGGCTCGACATCGGGTGCAATCGACGAGGATGCGTTGTTCTACCTGCGCTCGCGCGGGGTGCCTGCGCCCACCGCGACAGATCTGTTGACCCTTGCGTTTCTTGCCGAAGCGGTTGAGGAGATCGAAAACGAGGACCTGCGCGAAGAGATCAATGGCCGCCTCGCGGCATGGCTGGAACGGCATCGCAGCTAATGGCGGTCACGCGCAACATAAGAGCAACCTACCGCAACCCGGGCAAAGTCATGCGCGGGTTGTTGTCGCTTGGCCCGCGCGAGGACCGTGCTCTGGCCTATCTGATGGCGGGGTGTTTTATTGTGTTCATCTCGCAAATGCCCAAGCTGGCGCGCGAGGCGCATATTGAAGGGACGGAATTGAACATGTTGCTGGGGGCCTCTCTCATGGCCTGGGTCTTTATCGCGCCCCTGTTGCTCTATTTCCTGGCGGCATTGTCGCATCTGTTGGCAAAGCTTTTTCGCGGGCAGGGCAGCTATTATGGCGCGCGGCTTGCGTTATTCTGGGCCTTGCTGGCATCATCCCCATTGATGCTGTTAAACGGCCTTGTCGCGGGATTCATAGGGCCCGGGCTGGAGCTGCAGATCGTGGGGCTTGTTTGGTTCACCCTATTTTGTTGGTTTTGGATCGGCGGTTTGATTGCCGCAGAAAGGACGCCCGCGTGAGCATGGCGGTGGATTGGCCGCAACTGGCCCTGCAAACCCTGCGTGATCCCAAAGCCGCTGGTGCGCGGATCATGAGTTGGCAGATTGAACGCAACACTCTGTGGATGATTGCCGCACTTGTGATCGCCTGCAGCACATTCGTATCCTATGCGTCCCATCTTATTACGCCGGTGCCAGAACCATATGGTTCCTTGGTGGAACAACCGCTGCGGCTGTTTGCCATCATGACCGGCGTTTTCCTCGTGTCTGTTTACATGCTGTTTTGGGTCGGGCGTTCGCTGGGCGGAACCGGTGAGATGGATGATTTGCTGGCCCTTCTGGTCTGGCTGCAAATCCTGCGCGCCTTTGCGCAGGTCATCATTCTGGTCACCGTTTTGGTGGCACCTTTCCTGGCCGCCTTTCTGGTTTTGTTCATTTTGATCGCCACACTCTGGATTTTCCTGAATTTCACGAGCGTCGGATTGCAATTGAATTCGCTGACGCGTGCGACAATGGTATGCCTTGTCACGCTGTTTGCGATTGTCTTTGTTATTGCTTTGATCGGCCCGATGGTTGGCCTCAACCCTTTGGGAGTGCCCGCAAATGTATGATGTCGACCAGATACGGCGCGAGTTTCCAATCCTGAGTCGGGAAGTAAACGGTAAGCCGCTGGTTTATCTGGACAACGGGGCCTCTGCACAAAAGCCGCAGGTGGTGATTGACGCGATCACCAATGCCTATGCCAATGAATATGCAAACGTGCATCGTGGGTTACATTTCCTGTCGAATCTGGCGACGGAAAAATATGAATCCGTGCGCGGTGTCATTGCGAAATTCCTGAACGCCGGGTCCGAGGACGAAATCGTGCTCAATTCAGGCACCACCGAGGGCATCAACATGGTCGCCTATGGCTGGGCGATGACACGGATGCAAGCGGGTGACGAAATCATTCTCAGCGTGATGGAGCATCATGCCAACATCGTGCCGTGGCATTTCCTGCGCGAACGGCAGGGCGTGGTGATCAAATGGGTAGACGTGGACAGCACCGGGTATCTTGATCCACAGGCCGTGATTGATGCCATTGGGCCAAAAACAAAACTGATCGCAATATCCCATCTTTCCAATGTGTTGGGGACGCGTGTCGATGTGAAGTCGATTACGGCGGCGGCGCATGAACGGGGTGTGGCGGTGCTGGTGGATGGCAGTCAATCCGCAGTGCATCATCCGGTGGATGTCGCTGACATTGGATGTGATTTCTACGCGATCACCGGGCACAAGCTTTATGGGCCATCAGGGTCTGGCGCGATCTATGTCAAATCCGAGCGCATGGCGGAAATGCGCCCCTTTATCGGCGGCGGCGACATGATCAAGGAGGTTACCAAAGACACGGTGACGTATAATGATCCCCCGATGATGTTCGAGGCCGGGACGCCGGGGATCGTCCAGACCATCGGTCTGGGCGTGGCACTAGAGTATATGATGGGCCTGGGGATGGAGAACATCTCTGCTCATGAGGATCGGTTGCGGGACTATACGGTTCAAAAGCTGAGCGGCCTCAATTGGTTACAGGTACAGGGGACGACGCCGGACAAGGCGGCGATCTTCAGCTTCACGATGAATGGTGCAGCGCACGCACATGATATTTCGACCATTCTGGATAAGAAAGGCGTGGCCGTGCGGGCAGGGCAGCATTGTGTGGGGCCGTTGATGGCACATATGGGGATCACGGCAAGTTGCCGGGCTTCCTTTGGGCTTTACAACACCGAGGCTGAGGTTGACGTGCTGGTGGATGCGCTTGAGCTGGCGCATGAGCTCTTTGCCTAACGGGGCAAATCACGGTACCGTTGTTCCATGAAAACGACATTTCTTGCAGGTATAACTGCGGCATTGCTGCAAGTCAGTGCGGTCTCCGCAGACATCCAACCCCTTTCCGGCACATGGTCCGGCTCGGTCGCTTTTGACGGGCAAACCGGATGTCCGCCTGAAATGATGGCGCAGATGCAATCGGGGCAGCAGGGCTATTCCGGCGAGGCCTTGAATTTTCCGCAGCCCTTCGATCCTGTGGCGCTTGAGGGGAATGACGCTAATTTTATGTGGACCAAAATCACCGAGAACGTGTGGGAGGGTGTTTTCAGCGACATTCAGGCCACGCCATTTGGAACCCTGAGCGTCGTTTCCAAGTCCATCGTTGTGATCATCGCTCCCGAAAAGATCAATCAGGTCGCGGAACTCAGCGTCGACCTGCCTTTGGGATTGGCTCAGCAACTGGGAATGGCTGGCACCACCTGTTTTGTCGGCAGCACAGTGTATCACACCCGTATCGGTCCATGATCAAAGACCTGTTTTGCCGTTGCGGGGCGTAGTTACACCCGCTATACCGCCGTTTAAGCACCCGTAGCTCAGCTGGATAGAGCGCTGCCCTCCGAAGGCAGAGGCCAGAGGTTCGAATCCTCTCGGGTGCGCCATTTTTCATGATAAAACAATTACTTACCGCCCTAGTGGTTTGACGATCGAGTGCTTACGCGGGAAACTTGCGTAAGCAAACAGCCAAAATCATCACCTTAAAGGGGCATTACTGCCTTGCAATTGCACTCAGTCGTTCAACCGACGCGAGCCCAATGCCGATGGTGTCGGTGATCCCAGGCGTTAATGGGTCAAATATTCCGGATGCCATAAGGGAAGTCGGTCGCGACCTCGATCCAGTGCCAGCCTTCGGCCCGGATGGTCTTATGGTGCTGCCCCACTGAAGTGTTCGGCCCCTATGGTTAGGAATCGGAGGGTCAAAGATGGGAATCGAGCGACACAAGCCGGAAGAGATTGTCAGTAAGTTGCGGCAGGTTGAGGTGCTGTGCGGCCAAGGGATGGCGCGCGTAGACGCCATCCGACGTGCAGATCACAGAACAGACCTTCTATCGCTAGCCTAAGCAGTATGGTGGGATGGGAACCGACCAACTGAAAGAGCTAAAGCGGCTTCAGAAGGAGAATGATCGGCTGCGGCGAGCGGTATCGGACCTGACGCTGGACAAGCTGGTCCTGTCGTAGGCCGCACGGGGAAACGACTGAGCTCTTCACGTCGCCGTGCCTGCATTGACCATGTGCGGAGTCAGCTCCACATCTCGGAGCGTCGTGCTTGTCGTGTCCTGGGGCAGCCTCGCTCCACACAGAGGCGGGTGCCCGTTGGCCGCGCCGATGAAGATCGTCTGGTGTCTGACATGATCGAGCTGACGCGCCAATATGGTCGATACGGGTACCGCCGGATCGCGGTTCTGTTGAGAGATGCTGGCTGGCAGATCAACGACAAGCGGGTCGAACGCCTGTGGCGATGTGAAGGGCTCAAAGTGCCCCTGAAACAGCCAAAGAAAGGACGGCTCTGGCTGAAGGATGGTTCCTGTGTTCGGCTGAGGCCTGAATACCGCAACCATGTCTGGAGCTATGACTTCGTTCATCATCGGACCGATGATGGGAAAGCGTTCCGGACGCTCAACATCCTGGATGAACACAGACGGGAGTGCCTCGCGATCCGAGTGAAGAGGAGGCTGAACTCGACCGAGGGTATCGACGCGCTGACCGACTTGTTCATTCTGCGCGGTGTCCCTGCCTACATCCGGTCAGACAACGGCCCAGAGTTCATCGCTCAGGCCGTTCGAGAATGAATCTCAGCAGTCCGTGCCAAGACCGCCTACATCGGGTCCGGCTCGCCCTGGGAGAACCGGTATTGTGAAAGCTTCAATGCAAGGCTTCGGGATGAACTGCTGAACGGAGAGGTCTTCTACTCGCTAAGGGAGGCGCAAATCCTGATCGAACAATGGAGGAAACACTACAACACCAAACGACAACATAGGGCCCCAGGCTACCGCCCACCGGCTCCGGAAACCATCATCCCGATGAAACCCAGGCCAATCATGCACTAACATTCAAAGTGAACCAACCAAGTGGCGCTGATCAGCATAGCAAAGGGGACGCACTTTGTTACTTAACAGAAAGTGCCTGCGCCTAACCTTCAACCGTCAATTTCATGACCTCTGTTACTACGGGTCTTTTGCTGTTTGCAGGTGCCGT
Source organism: Paracoccaceae bacterium (assembly GCA_033344815.1). Lineage (NCBI taxonomy): Bacteria > Pseudomonadati > Pseudomonadota > Alphaproteobacteria > Rhodobacterales > Paracoccaceae > Paracoccaceae bacterium. The sequence goes on from JAWPMR010000001.1 coordinate 4,945,957, forward strand.
CCCGCTCAGCCCCATTTCGATTGATAACCCCGACCGATACCGTTCACGGGACAAGGGGTTCTGCACCCTCATCCCGAATTTTACTTGTTTGATCGCCAATGCTCGTTTATGAGCGTAAGGAAGCGTTTGTGAACGCTTTTGATGGATTTGATTCTTGCAATACTGCGGAGCGCTTTAAGATTGAATATGTCCGACAATTTTGAGCTTGCAGCGGTCAGGCGTGAGAAAATCGTTGACCTGGTGGTTTTGCGAGGTGCGATGACTTTGCGCGATCTTTGCGATCATTTCAGCGTGTCCAACGCAACAATGCGTCGGGACTTGCAGGCACTGGATGGCGAAGGCCGTGTCGAGCGCACACATGGCGGCGTCATGAAAATTACCAGTGTTCTGGGAGACCTGCCCAACGATCAACGCAAGGTAGTGGGCGCTGAGGAAAAAAGGCGAATTGGCCTCGCGGCCATCAACTTGCTCAACGGCGATGAAGTGGTATTTTTGGATGCAGGTACGACAGCCCACGCCGTTGCCGTCCAAGCCAACAAAAAGCCCAATTGCACCTATGTTACGACTTCTTTGGGTATTGCCAAAAAACTGCAATCCTTGGGCATTACTGATTTCTACCTCATCGGTGGGGCATACGAACCGATAAACGATTCCTTTGCTGGCACGCTGGCTATTGAGGCGTTGCGATCCTTGTCCTTTGATGTCGCATTTATCTGTTGCTCTGCGATTGATCTAAAGAACCAGTCGATAAGCGTTGCCAGTGAGGCCTATAGTCAGGTTCAAAAAGAAGTCCTGTCCAACTCCAGAACGAAACTGGTGATAGCGGATGGCAGCAAGTTCAAACCCAGCGCTTTCATGAGGACGGCAACGTTCTCGCAGATTTCCGGTATCATCACCAACGGTGACGCAAATGAAGCTGACTTGGACCTGATCCGGAAATCCAACCTCGAACTGGTGCTGTCATGACTGCTGCGGGGGTATCGTTGGAAGTACGTAACCTTCAGAAAACCTGGGGGGCCACAAAGGTTCTTCTGGGCGTTGATTTCAGCATCCACGCAGGTGGATTCCTGACGCTGTTGGGTCCGTCAGGCTGTGGCAAAAGCACCGCCCTCAAACTGATCTCAGGGCTTGAGAACGTCACGGATGGCCAGATATTACTGGACGGTCAAGACGTTACGGGAAAAGCCGCAGCCGAACGCAACTTGGGCATGGTGTTTCAAAACTACGCCTTGTTTCCGCATATGAGCGTATCGGAAAACATAATCTACGGCCTCAGAGTGCGCAAAGTCGCCAAAGCGACACAGCAAGCCTCGTTGGAACGTGTTGCTGAACTGATGGCGCTGAGCAAGCTGCTCGATCGCAAGCCCGCGCAGCTGTCCGGCGGGCAACAACAACGGGTCGCGCTGGCGCGTGTTCTGGTGTCGGACCGCCCGCTTGTCTTGATGGACGAACCGCTGTCCAATCTGGACGCCAAGCTGCGCGTGGAAATTCGAAGCGAAATACGTGCTCTGAACAAAAAACTGGGCATTACCGTGCTCTACGTGACCCATGATCAAAGCGAAGCATTGTCCATGTCGGATACGGTGGTTTTGATGAGCGAGGGTCAGGCCGCGCAAATCGGATCGCCCCAGGATCTCTATGACCGGCCGGCAAACACATTTGCGGCCAGTTTCATTGGTACGCCACCCATGAATTTATTGTCGGCAGAGGATGTAGAACTGCCAGAATGGGTCGCGTCTCACGTCAAGGGGCAGGTCTCTGATGTATTGGTCGGCGTGCGCCCGGAAACCATGCGGTTAGCACCGAAAGGCGCCGATTTCAGCGCCGCGTGCAAAGTAAACAGTGTTGAGTATGAAGGCAGCGTCTTTCTTGTTCATCTCAAAACACAATCAGGTGCCAGTTGCATTCTGGCGCATCATGGATCTGACGCGCCATTGCCCGGTGATGATATCACGGTCGGTTGGGACACCACCGCCGCACACTTGTTTTCCAGAACGTCAGGACAACGCATTCAGAGCAGCTAATCCAAAAGGCGAGATAACCGCCCAGTCCACAACTCAATCGGGGAGGAGACCCAATGAAGATTTCTAAATATTTCGCAAGCACTTGCTGCACGGCGGCAATGTTCGCCCTCAGTTCCACAAGCGTTTCGGCGGCAGATCTGGAATTCTATTTTCCTGTTGGTGTGAATGCACCAGCCGTTGAAACGATTCAGGCTCTGACCGATGCCTGGGCGGCGCAGAACCCGCAGCATAGCGTGAAGGCGGTTTATGCCGGCAACTACGAAGAAACCACGACAAAGGCGCTGACGGCTGCGAATGCAGGCCAACCGCCGCAAGTGGCCGTGCTGCTGTCCATCGACCTTTTCACATTGATTGAAGAGGATGTCATCGTGGCGATCTCGGACATCGCAAACACGCCAGAAGACCAAGCATGGATTGACGGGTTTTACGGCGGCTTCATGAAGGATGCGCAATTTGAGGGTAAAACCTACGCGATCCCGTTTCAGCGCTCCACGCCGGTTTATTACTACAACAAGGACGCCTTCCGGGCTGCAGGTCTGGACCCGGACGCTCCGCCCACGACGTGGGACGAAATGCTGGAAATTGGCAAGAAGCTCACAATCAAAGACGACAATGGCAATGTCAGCCAATGGGGCACGCGCATTCCGACCCTCGGTTTGGGTGGCGCATGGTTGTTTGGCGGTCTGGTCGTATCCAAAGGCGACGTCTTGACGACGGAGACGGGCATCGAGGCACGTATGGATACACCTGCCACCAACGCGTCCCTGGAATTCCTGCTGGAGTTGTCAGAGCAGGGTGTCATGGCCCCGGGTGGCATCTCTTGGGGGGACACGCCCAAGGCGTTTCTTGAGGGTCAGACAGCGTCGATGTGGACATCAACTGGCAACCTTGCCTTTGTCGAAGAGAACGCAACCTTCGACTGGGGCGTCGGTTTCCTTCCGGGCGGTGATGGTCCGGGCGCGCCTATTGGTGGCGGGAACTTCTACATCTTTGAAGATACAACCGAGGAAGAGCGCGAGGCCGCGCTGGACTTTATCAAGTTCATGACATCGCCTGAAAACGCGGCCAAATGGAGCATTGCAACAGGCTATGTGGCTCCGCGTCCTGATGCCTGGGAGACCCCGGAGATGAAGGCCTATGCCGAACGCCTGCCGCAAGCGCTGGTCGCGCTTGATCAGCTTAAATATGCTGAGCGTGAGTTTGCGACGTTCCAGCGGGCGAAGGTAACGCAGTATCTTGTCGATGCGATCGAAAGTGTCGTGACAGGAAATGCTGAACCGGCCGAGGCCCTCAAGGCGGCGCAAGAAGGCGCTGACAGCGTTTTGAGCGACTACCAGTAAGAGGTGACCCAAATCCCCGCGCGTCAGATTGCACGCGCGGGGTTCCGCGCGACGCGCATGTAAGGACGGCTGATCATGAACAAGCGATTACCATTCGGGTTGGCGATGATACTGCTCGTCGCGCCTTGTCTGCTGCTAGTCGCTTTCACGCATTACCCGGCGTTGCGCGCCCTGCTGAATTCTTTTTGGAACAATGCCAGCTCGCGACGCCCCTCAAAATTCGTTGGCGTGGAGAATTACCAGACCCTGCTGGAAGATGACCGCCTTTGGCAGGTCATGCTGAACAGCACATTCTACGCTTTAGGGACCATTCCACTGGCCATCGGGCTTGCGATCGGGATGGCGCTTCTGGTGAATGCCAAATTGCCGGGCACATCGTTGATGCGCCTGTCCTTTTTCATGCCTACAATGTTGCCGATGATCGCAGTGGCCAACATCTGGCTGTTCTTCTACGCGCCCGGCATCGGGCTTGCCTCACAAATCCTTGGCCTTTTCGGCCTGCCGCCAATCAACTTTCTGGGCAGCACGGAAACGTCGCTGGTCTCCATGATGCTCGTCGCCGTCTGGAAAGAAGCCGGTTTGTTCATGATCTTCTACCTAGCAGCGCTGCAGGCTGTCCCCGAGAACCTGAAAGATGCCGCCAAGCTCGAAGGCGCGGGCCCGGTGCGCATCTTCTTTGACATCGTACTGCCGTTGCTGCGACCGACGACCATTTTTGTTGCAGTCAACGCGCTGATCAACGCCTTCCGACTGGTGGATCATGTGATCGTAATGACCCGCGGCGGGCCCAACAACTCAAGCGCGCTGCTGCTCTATTACATCTACGAGGTCACCTTCTCGCAGCGAGACTTTGCCTATGGTGCGACCCTTACCGTCTTGATGGTGTGCCTGTTGGGGATCCTTGCAGCGGTACAATACTGGGTGCTCAACCGAAAGGCGCATTATCAATGACGCAAGGCTTGAACAGAATTATGTGGTCTACTTTCGGCCTGCTACTGGCCGCGCTCTGGGGGTTGCCGTTTCTCTATTCGGTCTGGACGGCGTTTCATGACGAGATTTATTCCGCCAATTTCGTCTGGAACGCCCCGCTGACGCTTGAGAACTTTACCGAAGCGTGGCGGGCGGCGCCGTTTGCGCTCTATTTCCTGAATACCGTCATATTGATCACCATCGTTCTGATTGCAAACCTGGTGCTGTGCACGTTGGTGGCCTACGCGTTCGTACGATATCGGTTTCGATGGGCAGGCTTCATGTTCGCGCTGATCATGGTTCAGCTGCTGGTCTCGCCCGAGATCCTGATCGTCGAGAATTACCTGACGTTGTCGAAAATAGGCATGATCGACACGATCATGGGGATCGCGCTGCCTTATCTGACCTCCGCCTTCGGGATTTTCCTGTTGCGTCAGACCTTCCTGACCGTTCCGATATCGCTGGACGAGGCAGCGCAGATCGAAGGCGCTGGTGCATGGCGTGTTCTTTGGAACATCTACGTGCCCCTCGCCAAACCCGTCTATCTGGCCTACGCGCTTGTCTCGATCAGCTTTCATTGGAACAACTTCCTTTGGCCGCTGATTGTCACCAATTCGCCAGAAGTGCGCCCCGTGACAGTCGGTCTCAGCGTGTTCGCAACAGTGGAAAGCGGCGTGGAATGGTCGCTGGTCAATGCGGCGACCCTGATGACGACAGCACCGCTTATCATCGCCTTTATCATCTTCCAACGCCAGTTTGTCGCAAACTTCATGCGCGCGGGTATCAAGTAGGGGCTTCGGCCAAACCATGCTGATCGCACATATCTCGGATTTTCATATCTTCGCCGACGTACCGGAGACGTCGCTGGTGCGCGCAGACATCGCCGATGCAACCCGTAAAGTCGTGGCAGATATCTCCGCTCATCAACCCCGGTTTGATGCTATCGTTTTCACCGGCGATCTGACGGATGGCGGGTCCGGGGCGGACTACGCACTGCTGAAAGACATCCTGGCACCGCTCGACATGCCTATCTTTGTCGTTCCCGGCAATCATGACACCCGTAGCGGGCTGCGCGCCGCGTTTGCGGATGTTTTGCCTTTTGAGCAGGGCCCTTATCTGAATTACCACGCGCAGCTTGGCGATCTGCGGGTTCTGGCGCTCGATACGCTTGTTCCGGGCAAGGTGCACGGGGCGCTTGATCAGACCCAACTGAACTGGCTGGCGGACCATCTTTGCGCGCGGTCCCGCGGACCTACCGTGATTGCAATGCACCATCCGCCTTTTCCGTCAGGTATAACCGAACTCGACGCCATGGCACTGATCGAGGGGCGCGATGCGCTCGGGGCACTTGTGGCGGGATATGACGCACCGCTCTACATCCTTGCAGGTCACATTCACCGTCCGTTTCAGGCCATTTGGAATGGCGCATTCTGCCAGGTTGGCGGCGGCCCCTCCTTTCAGCATGCACTGGACCTGAGGCCAGACGCCCCGGAACCCGGCAGTGCTCCCGAACCCTACGCCTATTTCATATTGCGCCGGGACGCGCAGGATACTTTGACCATCAATAAAAGGTATGTTTCGCTGTGACTCAAGCCACAACAGATGACTGTGCTCGGACCGTCGAGACCATTGCCCGGACGGCAGGCGACCTGGCCCTCTCGCATTTTAACAAGCTCAATACGGTGCTGGTCGAGGCCAAGGGACATCTTGATCTTGTTACCGCCGCGGACCAGGAGGTCGAAGCCTTTGTTACGAGATCCCTGATTGAAGCGTTCCCCGAAGACGGCGTGTTCGGCGAAGAGGGGGCATCACGGCAAGGCGGCTCTGGGCGGACCTGGGTGATTGATCCGATCGACGGGACATTCAACTTCGTGCGTGGCGGGGATCAATGGGCGGTTTCAATCGGCCTGTATGACGGCGAGCGGCCGATTTTTGGTGTCGTATACGTCCCCGTACGCGGGCAAATGCTTGTCGGGGGCATCGGCCGCGCCAGCACTCTGAATGGCGCAAGAATGACCCGGCGCGCGGGCATGAAGGCCGAGCAGGCCGCATGCGGGGTTGGCTTTCATCCCGTGATCCCCGTTGATCTCAGGCTTGAAACACTACGCTTTGTGCTGGAGAACGCACAAATGTCCTTTCGGTGCTGTGGCTCGGCAACCCTCTCGCTGATCGAAATTGCGCAAGGTCAGGTGGACGGATATCTGGGCACTGGCGAATCCACTTGGGATCTTATGGCGGTCGTCCCGATTCTGGAACAAATCGGTATTGGCTGCACCGTCGATTGGGCGCAGACGGATCTGAGTGACAAGTTGCGATTTGCCTGCGGAACACCCGAATTTCTGGATGCCGTCGCTCCGATTGTGCCTTTTGGTACTGCTTTACGGCTGAACTGAACGCAAGCTTGTCTTTTTGCGGCGTTGCGAACGCGTCGATTGAGGGAACCGCAGCACGTCTAAGTGTTATTAATGTCGCGGCGGCTGCTGCACTCTCGCACTGGTCCGTGCGATATGTTGCAATCCCGATTGCAAAGGCAGGATTGCGATGTTTGCCCGCCGAGGGAGCAATGTTGTCCCACACAAACGGCGATTGAAGTTCTTAGATCACTACAGGAAACCGCTAGCGATTTTATACGCAATACTCGCAAAGCCGCAGTCCGGATGAGTTCGTTTATGCGATGAAGAAAATTTGCAACAGCCCAAAACCTATGGAAATTGGCAAGGCTGGTGCCGACGACGCAGATGATATCGGCGAAAGAGACGTCGGGCATCTCTGATCTACGCTCAGGACAAACCAAAGGCTGCCATTTTAAAAAGTAAAAAAGCGCTCCTGCGCTGCGGCTGTGCCAAAGGCCGCTCTGCGTGCCTCCCAACTTCTGAAGGCACCACTCTCAGACGCAGACATTAGCGCATCGCGGTACTGGAAACGGTGTTCTGGCCACGAGAATGCTCGTCAACCAACCCGAGACAGACTTCCGAAACCATTTTGATTCCCCAAGGCATTCAAAGGTGTTCGAGCCGCCAATCGGCAAACAGGCTTGATTGCTGTGAAAATGGCCGTGTATCGTAGCCCGCAAACAGGCTATCATGGGTGGCAAATACAGTGCGCCATCCACCGCAGCCTTGTGTATATCTGTATGAAATGTATCACCGAGCATCGCGATGTGGACCGGTGTCAACCGCGGTAATGACGCTTTGAAAAGTTGGGGTAGGGTCCGCCAACACTGACACAGCACGGGAAAATATCGGCAATTTAATAGCCAAAATGTCCGGGCTCAATCGAGAAACCATCATCGCGGGGGGGGGCGGCCAGATCTGCGTATGCGATGCGCAAACTCAGCAGTCATTGTTGCACGGACTTCACGAACAGATCTTGTCGCGTTGACGTTCAATTCGCCGTCGGCGGAATAAGAAACTGATCAACACTTTCATTGTGACCAGGGTGGTCTTTCAGGCGCGTCACTTGCTGGGGCAAATCGCGAGATGGATCTTTGTCAACCGCCATGACACTCCAATACCCGTTGCCCAGACCTTGAAGGACGGCCTCCCGGCTCGTGATGATTTCGTCATCCTAGATGCGCAATGCGAGGCGCTTGAACTCGGTAATTTCGCCTTTATGGTCGCAGCGGGCAGTATTGCTGAGGACGCGAATGGCACACAGTTGGTCCAGCCGTGCATCCGGGTCGGGGACTATCGTTTCTTTTCTATGCAGCCCGCCAGAAACGAAAAAAATATTGTCTTCGACTTGATTGCGGATGTCCAAAAATGACGTGACTTAATGCGAGCCTTCACGTCGCGCTACATTTGGGAACCATGCTCGACGTTCTGACGACAATCAAAATCGACTGCGTTGACAGCATTCTTGCCATTTCAGCATATCGCCGACCGCCGCATCATCGCGTTACAGGAAAATGTCACCAGCGAAAGGCAAAACAACAAAACAACAAAATCCAGTGAGCCGCAAATCCCATCTGGTGGCTTTTTGGTAGATTTGGCAAAAAATGTTGGCGTATGCGGTGTGAATGGTGGATTAAAATGTTGTTTTGTCGCTTCTAACGTTGCTACATACCCATAGTCGGGGAGTGGTATGTCATCAAAGAAGCAAAGACGACGCGAAGCGATCTCGGCTTTGGTTTTGGAGCGAGGCGCTGTGACTGTGGGCTCACTGGCTGAGCGGTTTGACGTCTCCATGCAAACGATCCGCCGCGATGTTGACGCCATGTGCGAAGGCGACATTCTGCATCGTGTACATGGCCGCATCGAGTTGAGTAAAGAGTTCCTCAATACGCCTTTTGATCAGCGTGCGGGCACCAACCTGATGGGCAAGCGCGCCATTGGTGAGGCCACCGCCAATTTGATCCCTGATGGTTCCACATTGTTCATCTCCATTGGATCCACCCCGCTCAGCGTGGCCCAAGCCCTGCGTTGCCGCAAGGGATTGACCGTCATCACCAACAATCTGAGTGCCGCGATGGCGCTCAGCGATGAGGTCTCGAACAGGATCATCCTGCCCGGCGGTGAAGTGCGTTTGCCTGATCGCGACATTCTGGGAAATGACGTGCTGGAATTCTTCGGCCGGTTTCGGGCAGATTTTGCGGTTTTCGGGGCTGCGGGGATTGCCGAAGATGGCGGCCTTCTTGAATTTCACACAACTGAAGTGCGCGCGACACAAAAGATCTGTGAGAACGCGCAACAGTCCCTCTTGGTGATTGATGGTTCGAAATTCGGACGTCAGGCGCCAGCACTGGGCAGCAATATTGACGACATGGACAGGATTATCACCGACCGACGTCCGTCCGAACTTTTTGCACCGCTACTGGCCCATATCAATGATCGCCTGCTTGTGGCTGAAGGACATATAACATGACGACATCACCGTTTGTGAAGCTTGACGGCGTGGCAAAGCGATGGAACGGCCAGTTGGGCGTCGAGGACATCACACTGGATGTACCAGAGGGTAGTTTCACAGCGCTTCTGGGGCCGTCGGGGTGCGGGAAATCCACGACACTTCGACTGTTGGCCGGGCTGGAGTTGCCGGACGAAGGCAAAATCCTGATAGATGGTAGGGACGTCACCACAAGCGCGGCATCCGACCGGAACCTTTCGATGGTGTTTCAGTCCTATGCCTTGTTTCCGCACTTGTCTGTTGCCGAGAACGTCGTTTTTGGCCTGAAAGTCCGTCGTGTCGCAAAAGCCGAACGTCAGAAAAAACTGCACCGCGCGTTGGAAATCACCGGGCTGCTCGGGCTGGAAGATCGCAAGCCCGGCGAATTGTCGGGTGGTCAGCGGCAGCGGGTTGCTCTGGCGCGCGCCATCGTGGCGGGGCAACGCTTGTGTCTGATGGACGAACCGCTTTCAAATCTTGATGCGAAACTGCGCAACGCGGTACGTAAGGACATCAAGAAACTCCAACGCGACCTTGGCATCACAGTCGTCTATGTCACTCACGATCAGACCGAAGCCATGAGCATGGCTGACACCGTCGTTCTGATGAAGGACGGACAAATTCAACAAGTTGGCGCGCCAGAGGATCTCTATAGCAGGCCCAACAATACCTTCGTTGCAGAATTTGTCGGCGCGCCGCCGATGGCATTGATTGACTCAGCCGTCCTGAACGGATTTGGCGTGGACAAGACCATCGGGATACGGGCCGAAAACATCCAGATTGTCCCGAAGGGTGAAGGGCGGATGCGCTGCGTTGTCAATGAAAGCGAATTCCTCGGCGCAGAGACATTGGTCGGTCTGGATCACCAGGGTACTGCGGGGCTATGCGTGATCAAGCCGGGATTGTCGCTGATGCCTGAAGGCAAAGAAATCGATATCGACTTCAGCGACGAAAATCTACACGTCTTTAACGCTGAAGGCCTGCGTGTGTCAGGGTGACAAACGACTTGCCGATACTAAGGCAAAAATAACCAAGGGAGAGAGAAATGAAGTTATTTTCAACTACTGGGCTGGGGTTGGCTACTGCGATGGCAGTTGGTCTTGCCGCACCTTCAAGCGCTGAAACCGAACTGACGATGTATTACCCGATTGCAGTCGGGGGGGCATTGACCGAAGTGGTGGACGGCATCGTCGCCGACTTTGAGGCCGCCAATCCCGACATCAAGGTGAACGCGATCTATTCGGGCAACTATGATGACACGCGCGTGCGGGCCTTGTCTGCACTTGCATCCGGTGAACCGGCGCAGCTGGCCGTGATGTTCTCCATCGACGCCTATGATCTGATCGAGCAGGACTTGATCCTTCCATTCGAGGAAGTTGCAACGTCCGACGCCGACAAGGAATGGCTGGGCAGTTTCTATCCTGCGCTGATGGCGAATGGTCTGATCGAAGGTCAGACTTGGGGCATTCCGTTCCAGCGGTCCACGATTGTTGCCTACTACAACAAGGATCTGTTCCGCGCGGCTGGCCTGGATCCGGAAGCACCGCCCACGACCTGGGATGAAATGATCTCGATGGGCAAGGCCCTGACCCAGGGCGACACTTATGGTCTGATGATCCCGTCCACCGGCTACCCTTACTGGATGTTCCAGGCGCTCGCGATCCAGAATGGCAAGGAAGTCATGTCCGGCAATGGTCTGACCACATACTTTGACGATCCGACGGTCGTTGAAACGCTGGAGTTTTGGAAATCGCTTTCGACCGAACACAGCATCATGCCGACCGGTACCGTCGAATGGGGCACGTTGCGTCAGGCATTCCTTGAGGGTCAAACCGCGATGATGTGGCATTCGACTGGCAACCTGACAGCGGTGAAGAATGGCGCAAGCTTTGACTTTGGCGTTGCCGAGCTGCCCGCCAATGTACGCAAGGGCTCGCCCACGGGTGGCGGTAACTTCTATCTGTTCAAGGACACAACGGATGAGGAACGTGCCGCCGCGCTCAAGCTGATGCAGTTCATGACATCCCCTGAACAGGCGGCTGCATGGTCCATCGGTACCGGCTACATGGGTGTGTCGCCGACCGCTTACGAGACCGAGGCGCTTCGGGCATATACGGCCGAATTCCCGCCTGCGCTCGTGGCGCGTAACCAGTTGGAAAACGCTGTCGCCGAATTTTCGACATTCGAGACAGCCCGCGTACGTGATGGCTTGAACAATGCGATCCAGTCTGCATTGACCGGCGCGAAAGAACCCGCTGACGCTTTGGCCGAGGCACAAGCCGCCGCCGTGCGCCTGCTGAGCGACTACCAGTAACGACCCGGATGGGCCTGTGCGCATCGCGTGGCGGCCCATCCTTTCGCCAACCCCGGAGACGCGCCATGTCAGCCCATGCCAACCTTGAACGTCGCAGGCAGGCCATCTATGGCTGGCTACTGCTGTCGCCCGCGGCCGTTCTGCTGACGCTGTTCGCGTTCTATCCCTCTATCGCGACTCTGTGGTCGAGCCTGTTTTCCCGCGGCACCCGACGCAAACCCACCGAATTCGTCGGTACCGAAAACTACGCCGAGCTTTTCGCCGACCCGACCTTCTGGCTCGTGGTCAAAAACAACCTCCTTTATGCGGGCGTCACAATTCCTGTGTCGATTTTCATCGCGTTGTCCATGGCACTTTGGGCAAATGGCAAGATCCGTGCGCGTGGCTTTGTGCGTACTGCCTATTTCACGCCAACTGTTCTACCGATGATCGCCGCCGCCAATCTGTGGCTGTTTTTCTACACGCCCGGTCTTGGCGTGCTGGACCAGATTGGCAGTCTTTTCGGCCTGCCGTCGGTCAACTGGCTGGGCCAGCCGGAAACGGCACTTTGGGCCATCATCATCGTCACGATCTGGAAAGAGGCGGGGTTCTTCATGATTTTTTACCTTGCCGCATTGCAAACTATCCCCGAGGATCTCAAGGAAGCCGCCGACATCGAAGGGGCAAGCCGATGGACCTATACGCGGCGCATCGTGTTGCCGCTCTTGATGCCCACGACGTTGTTCATCGCAGTGAATGCCATGATCAACTCGGTCAAGCTGATCGACCACCTGTTTATCCTGACCAAAGGGGGGCCGTCCGACGCCTCCAAGCTGATCCTATATTACATTTGGGAAATGGCGTTCGCCTTCTTTGATGCACCAAGTGCGGCGGCTATGACGATCATGGTGATCGCGGTCCTTGGGATTGTGGCGGCGATCCAGTTCTTTTACCTCGACAAAAGGACGCACTACCAATGAAGAGCTTGACCAATTTCATGGACAGCTTCGGTGCGATCCTGCTGGCGATCATCTGGATTGCACCTCTGCTGTTTGCGTTCTGGGCCGCCACCCACTCGACCTCGGATGCCGTCAACCTGAAACTCTTTTCGCCCTGGACGCTTGAGAATTTTCGCGTGGCCTGGGCCGGCGCCCCTTGGCTGAAGTACTTTATCAACACCTTCTTGCTCGTGACCGTGATCCTTATCGGACAGTTCGTTCTGACAACGCTGGCGGGCTTCGCTTTTGCCCAATTGCAGTTCCCCGGCAAAGACTTCTTGTTCATTCTGGTTCTGATGCAGCTTTTTATCCTGCCCGAAGTCCTGATCGTAGAAAACTATGCCATGATCTCACGTCTTGGGTTGTTCGACACGATCCTTGGCGTCGGCATGCCCTATATGGCCAGCGCCTTTGGCATCTTTCTGATGCGACAGGCTTTCAAAGGCGTGCCCATCGAATTGCACGAGGCCGCCCGCATCGAAGGTTGCGGATTGCTGGGTATCCTGTGGCGGGTCTACGTGCCCCTCGCGAAACCTACGTATCTCGCCTATGCGTTGGTATCGGTGTCGACCCACTGGAACAACTTCTTGTGGCCGCTGATCGTCACCAACTCGCCTGACACAAGGCCCCTCACAGTTGGTCTGTCGATTTTTGGTGCGCCGGAAAACGGCGTGGACATCAGCATTATTTCGGCTGCGACACTGATGTCTGTCGCCCCGTTGCTGATCGCCTTCCTGATCTTCCAACGCCAGTTTGTGCAAGCCTTCCTGCGTGCAGGGATCAAATGACGGCAATCTTGCAGATATCCGACACCCATATCGTGCCCGAGGGTGCGTTGGTGTCGGGGCGGCTGGACACTTCTGATGCGCTCGCGCGGCTAGTGGAACGGATCACCAGCATCCGCGACCAGATCGGACCGGTTGATGCGCTTCTTGTTAGCGGCGATCTAAGCGATGATGGCAGTGTCCAAAGTTACGCACGGTTCAAGTCACTCATCGCGCCTCTGGACCTGCCGTTATATGTCATCCCCGGGAACCACGATGCCCGTGATCCGATGCGGACTGCCTTTGATAACAAGCTGCCTCAATCCGGCCCGCTAAACTGGACCCACCAGTTGGGTGACGTCCTCCTGATCGGGCTTGATACAATGGTCGAGGGACAGGGCTTGGGAACGTTATCGCCCGACAGCCTTATGTTTTTGCAAAGCGCCTTGTCTCAGTCAGGTGGCGCGCCGGTGCTCTTGGCGCTTCACCATCCCCCCTTTGCCTGTGGCATCGGCTTTATGGATGAAATCGGGTTGACCAACAGGGATGACCTGCATGAAACTGTGGCTGGATATGCTGGCACGCTGCGCATGGTCTGCGGTCACATCCACAACATGATTGTCAGCGACATTGCAGGTCATATCGCCATCTCTGCGCCATCGCCCTGCAGCACCTTCGCCTATGATCGCCGCCCGGATGCAGTTGTCGGTTACATGACGCAGGAAGATGGATGTTTGTTGCACCGATGGGACGACGGGTTTCATACTATCCGTATTGGGCCGATGGCCGGATCGGGTCCATTTCTCTTCTGACCGTGCCAACTGACAGAAAGCAAAACCGGTGAATGAACCGCACATCTTCCAGATCTTGATCCATATCGCAGGTGCGGCAGCCCTGTTGATCTGGGCCGTGCGATTGGTTCGCACAGGCGTCGAGCGTGGTTTTGCAGCACCCCTGCGTATCTGGCTGCGGCATTCAGCCAAGAACCGACTGCTTGCGGCAGCAACTGGCATGGGTGCGGCTGTCTTGTTGCAAAGCGCCACCGCCGTTGCAGTTCTGGTGTCCAACTTTGTCTCCAAGGGCGGACTTGGGACGGCGACCGGGCTGGTGATCTTGTTGGGAGCCGATGTTGGATCGGCTGTGGTGACACAGCTCTTGATGGTGCGGCAGCCAATCCTTGTTCCATTGTTGCTTGTCATCGGGGTGGCTGTGTTTCTGCGCGGCGAAGGCAGCAACACACGGCAGATTGGCCGGATCATGATCGGACTTGCGCTCATTTTCGTGTCGCTGGACATGATCCGCGCAGCGACCGAACCAATGATATCCAACCCGGCCACGCAAGCGGTTATGGCCTATCTCGCTCATGATCTGCTGACCGCCTTTGTCATTGGCGCGGTGTTCGCTTGGGCGGTTCACTCAAGTGTTGCGGCAGTCTTGCTGTTTGTCACGCTTGCGGGACAATCCATATTGCCGCCGCTTGCAGCCGCCACAATGATACTGGGGGCAAATCTGGGGGGAGGCTTGATCGCATTCCTACTGACCTATTCTGCACCTATTGCCGTGCGACGGATGGTTATGGGCAATTTGCTCCTGCGTGGTGGCGGCGCCGCGCTGGCGGTGCTTCTGATTGCGGCAATGCCGGAAGTATTAAACCAACTTGGGTCAACACCCGCCCGACAATCCATCAATTTGCACCTTGTGTTCAATTTGTTGCTGGCGCTTGTTGCGCTCCCGTTTGTGGGGCCGATAACGGCCGCTCTGTCCTTTATCATGGTCGAAAAACCCGATCCGGACCGCGCTTTGAACATTGCCAGCGCCCTGGATCCCGCGCTGCTGGACCGCCCGCAACGCGCAATTGATTGCGCGGCGCGCGAACTGCTGGGGATGGGCCAGAAGATTGAACAGATGCTGATCACGGTCGAACCTCTCTATGATCAATGGAACGGTGCCACCGCGAACCTGATCGCCGATCAGGACAGGGCGATCAAAAAGACGCACCTGGAAATCAAACTCTTTCTCGCACGCCTTGGTCAGAAAGGTATGGATGAGGATTTAAGCCGCCGGTCGATGGAAATGGCCTCGATTTCAACCAGCCTCGATTCCGCATCTGATGCCATCGCGAGGACTATGCTGGAACTCGCCAAGCGTCTGGATATGCAGAAACTGCAATTCTCACCGCAGGGCCGCGATGAAATTCGCGATTTCGCGGATCGGGTCCAAAGCAATGTGCAGCTCGCCTTGAATGTGATGATGAACCAGAACCCGGCCGAGGCGCGCGAGCTTGTTGCGGCAAAGGAAAAGGTGCGCAAAATAGAACAGAAACTGCAACGCAGCCATATCGGCCGCCTGCGCGAGGGGTTGGCAGAAAGCATCGAGACGAGCAACATTCATCAGGAAACACTTCGGGCTCTGAAGCAGATCAACACCGCATTTTCGATGGTAGGCCACCCGATTCTACTTAAATCAGGTGATCTGTTGAAAAGCCGCCTCGCTTAGGGCCAGAGTCTCATCCCGGACAAGCGCGGCGGTATGCTGCTATGTCGGAGTGAGTTGTCTGACATGGTGTCTGTGGCGCTAGGGACCCAACCTGCAATGTCTGATCTGCAGTCATCCTGCTCTTTCGGACCAGGCGCAGCATCGGGCACCTTGGGTTAGCGGGCCGTCATGTGCCACGATCCGAATTAAAATCGGGTCTCACGGCTTGCGTTGGTTCACGTATAGCCAAGCCGATGGAGACGCGGTGCATTACTGAGTTTCCTTGAGAGGTTGCGGAACGACTTGCCCGTAGGGAGTAGCTGGAGTGTTCAGCTTTTCGGCGCTTTTTCAGAAGCCCGTTCCGGTCTGCTCCCAGCGGTCGAGAAAGGGCCGACGAACACCGGCTTACCCAATCACACCGTCTGCCTGTCTTCGCTCTTTGAGGGGCTAAACGACCCCAAGCCGTGCGGAGTTAGTGTGCAACATGGACGCGACAATCGGATCGTGGACCATAGGAAAGCTAGGAAGACCCAACGTCCCAGCCACTGCCGCAGCGAAACTGCTGTTGTACCTATGGTGGATTGTACGAGTGCACGTTTTATTCCAATGAGTTGATGGGCATCCTGTGCTCTGTGTGTGTAACATGATATCGCCTTCTGCCGCGCTCTATCAGGTGTTTGGTGGTTGTATGGCCTTGGTTAAGTCAAAGGTCGTTGGAACCGCAAGGTCTCGGGAGCCCCGGCCAAACCAACTGGCCAGATGTGCAGAAAGCCGAGGTATGCACGTGCTGCCAATGATGACGCAGCATTTATTCATAGCCACTGCAGGTCGTCGCTTCATTCCAGCTAATACCGTCATACCGGACATAAGAAAGCACAATTGCTGCCAGTCGGACTCCCGGCTTAAGACACGTCGGCTGTTTGCATCATGCTCGGGGGCAGTCTAGCTCAAGGTCTCGTCTTCAGCTTCGATGATCAGCTCGTTGTCATGATGACAACGCCCTTATTCGAAGGCCTATCAGGTGTCGCCGCTCAATCTGACAACGCGAGCGGCATGTCTCGACGCATACGCTCAAACAGTTGACCCGCATAATCAGAAGGAAAGTCAGTTCGATCCACGATACGTGCTTCAGGTGCTCGCGGGCATTTTGGGTCCTCGCGATGTGTCACGCCAGTCCAAAGAAATTCACCCTTTCGTTCGCCTTGCCGAGGCGGAACATGCACTCCTTGCGGGCTCCTTCCTTTGATTTGGACTGGGTTGACCAATTTCTCATTCTGTGTCGAACGCTTCCGCTATGCAAAACTGTTCTTTGCACGCTGCCTCGGCATCGGAAGGCGGGTCATATGCAATGACAATTAGTGCTGCCCCCTAAACGTCATCAACCGACCGGGAGCGCTGAAAACCCAAGTTTTCCGAGAAACCAGCCCAATGAAAAAACGTAACGTGGTCTCACCGGAGTCCAAGCCGCTGTCTTGGGTGCGTCCGGTCTAATTCACACTTGTTACCTCACGGCGATACACGCGATAAAAAGGGAAGGTGGTGGAAATGAAGAAGGTTACCAGACAGGTCAGAGCGACGGGTCCAAAAACATCAAATCCAAAAATCTCCACCATGAGGGCTATGGCAGTCAGAGGCGTGCGCAAGAGCGCCGCTAGTGCAGCCGCCATTCCGGTCACAAAAAGCAGCCGCGGATCGCTTGGCGGGGTCCAAGCGGTGGCTTCCAGAATGCGACCAACAAGGGCCCCGCTCACCGCCCCGAAAAAAGCGGCTGGCGTGAACAAGCCCACTGATCCACCTGACGATACTGAAAATGCGACAAGCGCCATGCGCCCGAGCAAGAGTGCCAAGAGGAGACTGACGGGTCCTGTTGCCAACCCGTCCGGTTGAAACACGTCAATCAGGGTCAGGTGAGCCATACCCAGCACATATTCCGGGTGAAGATCAAAAGTACCCCAAAGGGCAGCTGTCGTTGCGACGCTACCAAATGCGCCGATCAGGATACGCGCACCGGGAGTCAAATGCGCTGAAAGTTCGCGAACGAGTACAAGGATGCTGGTGAAAATCAAAGCGATGGGCCCGGCGACAAAAACAGCGATACCCGCAGCAATGAAATAGTCATTCACCCCCAAACTTACCGAAAACGAGACCGCGACGTCTGGTTCGGCCAAAAACAGGTGGGACAGCGAGAACGCAACCAAAGCTCCCATCGCGCAGCATAGAGCATCCTTGAGCTCTATTTTCTCACGGCGCACGGTCTCCATCGCGAAGAGAGCGCCCGCAATTGGCGCATGGAAAAGGGTGGTGCCCATTGCGGCGATTGCAACGAGACGGGAGGCCCGTTCAATGGCGGGCGGCTTTATCCCAGCCAAGCGCGCTGCCGCTGAACCGAAGGCATTTGCCGTCAGGACCATCGGTGCCGCTATTCCGCCTGCCCATCCGGGGCCAACGGTCAGGATTGTTGAAATGGCTTTACGAAAGCCAAAGCCAAAACCATACGCTGCAGGCTCAATGGGCTTCCAAACACCAGGCAGGCCGTGCCCCACTTCATGCACCCAAACAGGCCCGATGCCGAGCCATTTGCGTAGGAAACCAGAGCCGACAAGAACAGCAAACAACACCCCCATGCTCCTGGGCGTATCAAGAGTCGTGAGACCGGAAAACAAGACCAGATTCAATGCGATGACGCACTCTCGAACGCTCAATGTCACAGCCCAAGTCAGTGCCGCAGCAAGTGTCATGATCAGAGAAAAGCGAAGCAATTTTGCGCGCACTGCAATTTTCATAGGTATACTGAACATTTTATAGGCACGAAATTTCCCTTTACTCAGCGGTACTTCGCTAATTGTACGGGCCCAATTCCATCCATGTCCATGTTTATGCGATTATGCTTGCAGACCCTAGACAGCGCCGTAGTTTTTAGATGTTCTAGTGTCGCGGGAATGACAACGCGGGTCTCTTTTCCAATCAAAGAGAGTTTTGCTCAACAGAACTTCAATCAAAAGGGGGAGGCTAAATGCCAGTACATCCAATTCAAGATCACAGTGATCAGCACCTGAGCGACATTTATGCGTCAGAGACTTCGGAACGAAGTCTGCCCAAATACCGAATGCGGGAGGAAATGGCCGAACCCCATGCCGCGTATTCGCTCATTCGCGATGAGTTGCTGCTTGATGGTAATGCCCGACAAAACCTTGCGACCTTCTGCACCACCTGGATTGAAGATGAAGTGAAGCAGCTCATGGAGGATGCTGTTGACAAAAACATGATCGACAAAGACGAGTATCCCCAGACCGCAGAGATTGAAAACCGCTGTGTTCACATCCTGGCCGACCTTTGGCATGCCCAAAAGTCATGGGATACCGTCGGTTGCTCCACGACAGGCTCAAGCGAAGCTGCGATGCTGGGCGGGCTTGCTTTGAAATGGAAGTGGCGTCAGCGCCGTGAGGCCGAAGGTAAGGACACCAGCAAGCCGAACCTTGTTACGGGTCCGGTACAGATTTGCTGGAAGAAATTCGCCCGCTATTTCGATGTCGAAATTCGCGAAGTTCCGCTTGAGGGCGATGCCCTCGGCCTTCAACCGGAAGACTTGCGGAAGTATTGCGATGAAAACACCATCGGGGTGATACCTACGCTGGGTGTGACCTTTACCGGTATTTACGAACCTGTTGAGGCGCTTGCCCGGGAACTGGATGCGATGGAGCGCGAGCTGGGCATCGATATCCCCATACATGTGGATGCGGCCTCCGGCGGCTTTATCGCTCCCTTCATCCAGCCTGACCTCAAGTGGGACTTCCAGATTGAACGTGTCCGCTCGATCAATACATCCGGCCACAAATACGGGCTGGCTCCTTTGGGTGTGGGCTGGATCATCTGGGCATCGAAGGACGATCTGCCGGAGGATTTGATTTTCAATGTCGACTACCTCGGTGGGAACATGCCGACGTTCGCGTTGAATTTCTCCCGTCCGGGCGGCGAGATCATTGCGCAATACTATAACTTCCTGCGGCTTGGGCGGGAAGGGTACACGCAAGTGCAGCAAACCTGTGCTGACACCGCACAGTGGCTGGGTGAAAAGCTGGCTGAGATGGACATCTTTGACATCGTCTATGATGGCTATGGCGGTTTGCCTGCGGTGGCCTACAAGCTCAAGGACGGCAATCATGGATTTACGCTCTACGATCTTTCAGAGCGTGTGCGCATGCGCGGTTGGCAAATCGCGTCCTATCCGCTGCCCTCAAACAGGCAAGAGACGGTTGTGCAGCGCATTTTGGTGCGCCACGGCGTGACGCGCGATCTTGTCGGGCTTCTGATCGAGGACATCAAACGCGCGATTGAACACCTTAAGGAAAACCCGCAGCCGAACTCAAAGGCCGGGCCAACCTTCCATCACGGCGGCGGGGAACAGAAATAATGCGACACCTTAAAGCACTCTACCTCGGTCTTCTGACGCTGCTGAGCACGACAGCCGTGGCGATGGCCCAGACAGCGAATGCAGACGACGTCGGCGTGATTGGTCGCATCTTTGAGGAAATCGAGCCAGTCACTGAAGCCGGTTTGCATGGCTTTTTCCAACTGATGGATCACCAACCCATCGCCTTCATTTTGCTCGCACTTGCCGGCGGTACGTTCCTCGGCAAGTTCAGCTTGAAGGGAATCTCGCTCGGCTCAACGGCGGGCACCCTGTTGATCGGTGTCATAATTTCAATGACGGCGCAGGGGGTCTACGGGATCACCTATTCTATTCCGAGCATTCTTTCTTCGTTCATGTTGCTGCTGTTTATGTACGCCCTCGGCCTCAAGGTCGGGCCGCAGTTCTTTTCCGGTTTGCGCAAAGACGGCACGGCCATCATCGGGATCGGCTTGATCGTCTTTGCGCTCAACTGGGTGATCTGCTTTTACGGCGCGAGGATGCTTGATCTTGCGCCCGGCTATGCGACTGGCCTGATTTCCGGCAGCTACACGATCACGGCCATTCTGGGTGTAGGTCAAAGCGCGCTGGATAGCGGTGCCTATGTGCCACCTGAAGGCATAAGCGTTGAGGAAGTCGGCGCCAATATGGCGGCGGGCTACGCGATCAGCTACGTGTTTTCCAGCATCGGGATCATCCTTCTGATCCGGTATCTGCCGCGTATTTTTGGGCGTGATCCGGTTGCGGATGCGAAAACGGCCGAAGCTGATTTCAGCGGCGGCGCAACCCACCCTGTCCCGGGCGCACCGGGTGCGCTGACAATGGGTTTCTCGCCCTACGATCTGCGGGCGTTTTCTGTGACTCATCACGAATTCGTGGGCAAGAAGGTCTCTCAACTGTCGACTCAGCATCCCGAAGCGCCAATCCTGCGCATTGTGCGCGGTGATGCGATTGTCGAACTCAACGACGATCCCGTCATTGCAAAAGATGACATCATCACGGTTCGTGCCGACGTGCATGATCTGATCCTCAAGGAAGATGCATTGATCGGACCGGAATCTGACAACCTTTTGGCGCGCAGTGTGCCAATGGAAGTCGCGGATATCCGCGTCGGTTCGCATTCAGTGTCAGGCAAAACGCTGGAAGAATTAGCGCGGCATGGCACGGGTGGTGTAACCATCCAAGCATTGTTTCGCGGCGGGAACGAATTGCCACTCGGTCCTAACTCTGACGTGCGGTTCGGAGATGTGGTACGTCTGACCGGTTCAGATGTGGCGCTTCAAGGTGCCGCGAAAGTCTTTGGCGGGCGTGCGATCTTACCCACAATGTCGTCCGAAGTAATGTATCTCGCGATTGCCATGCTGATCGGATACCTTGTCGGTATCATCTCGGTTACAGTCAGCGGCATCCCCTTCGCGCTTGGCACCTCGGCGGGCTGTATTCTGGCCGGTGTCGGTGTGAGCTACATGCGCAGCCGCAATCCTGAGTTTGGCGGGCCAGTCCACGAGGGTGCGCGCAGCTTCCTACAGGACTTTGGCTTGAACGCCTTCGTTGCGGTCCTCTCCGCGAATGTAGGGCCGAAAGTCGTTTCGGCGCTTGGTGGTGACACGATCATCTGGCTCGCCTTGATCGGCGTCGCTGGTGCACTGATTCCGCCGTTCGTGGCGTTTTGGGTCGGCTTCAAGTTCTTCGGTCTCAACTCAATCATTGCGGACGGTGCAGCCACGGGTGGACGCAACAGCACGCCCGGCCTGAATGCCATCGTTGAGGAATCAAAAAGCTCAGTTGCCGCAGTACCCTATCCTGTGAGCTACGCGCTGACGACCGTTCTGGCACTCATCGGTGGCTACATGTCAATGATCTTATCCTGAGGCCGTGGTTTATCTAAACAGCGTCAGGGGGCGGCTGCAGAAACGCGCGCCCTTAAACTGATACCTCTCTCAAGGCCATGCTAGGCCCTGTAAATGGCATGACTGTTTGACCGGGTACTTCGACCGCCCGAACCGTCTCTCGTTGAAAGTAATGCATATGCCGACTGGCAAGTTACGCCTCCAACCCACTTCGTGACCTTCCTCCAAAAAACCTCCGGGCTCATTGTGTCGGCGGCCACATTTGGGACAATACACTACCTGTTCCTGCGTTTGCCCGCCTCAATCGGCATTCTGCTGGTCGCGCTGCTTGCCTCTCTGATGGTGATACTCTTGGACTTTATCGCGCCGGGGCTTGGTGCGGCAGCGGTGGTCGGAGATGCTGTTGCAAGCATCAACTTCTCTGAGGTGCTGTTGGAAGGGATGTTGGGTCTCTTGCTCTTTGCAGGGGCCTTGCATGTCACGCTGTCAGATTTGCGCCAAGAATGGCTTGTCGTGGGCGTCATGGCCACGGCGGGTGAAGTTCTTTCCAGGGCGGTCGTAGGTTTGGGTTTTTCATGGCCGACGGGCATGCCCATCGTGCTCGCCTTGTTGTTTGGTTCGCTGATTTCACCGACTGATCCTGTCGCGGTGTTTGGTATTTTGTGGCAAACGAACTTGCCAAACGATTGAGACACAGAACGCGGGTGAGAGCCTGTTCAATAATGGCGTCGGCTACGTCATATTCCCGATCATCTTTGGCGTCGCCTTTCCGCAAGGCGAAGCGCATGGCGATGGCTTCACAGGCGCGGCGGAACTATTTCTGCGAGAGGCTGTTGGCGGGGCAGTGTTGGGCGTTATTCCGGGCTGGTTGGTGTTTCGTGTCATGCGCCTTGTGGACGACTATGCGCTTGAGGTTCTGATCACGCTGGGACTGGCGTTTGGGGCGGGTATGAGATTGCGGTCTATCTGGATGTGTCCGCACCCATCATGGCCGTCTGCGCCGGTCTTCTTATCGGCGAAATTGGAACGCGCTACAGGATGTCCGAAGAAACCCGCCGTTTTGTTGACGCGTTCTGGAAGCTGATCCACGAGATTTTGAACGCGGTCCTGTTTCTGATGATCGGGTTCGAAGTCTTTTCGATCACCATGGACGTCCGGTATCTGACCGCCGGGGTTGCCGCGATTGCGCTTGCGCAACTGGCGCAATTCATCGCAGTCAGCGTCCCGATGATGCTTTTGCAGACTTTCCACAAGTTTCCAAAAGGCGTGGTGACGATCATGACGTGGGGAGGTCTGAAAGGCGATATCTCCTTCGCCCTCGCATTGTCATTGCCCGATGGTGACTGGAAGCCAGTCATTCTTACAGCCACCTACGTAGTCGTCGTTTTCACGGTCCTCGTGCAAGGACTTACGATTGGTCCACTCGCCAGCAAGTTCATTGGAGACACACAACAGTGGTGACCAAACCGGCCAACTGGCACAAGAGCGTATACTGATGTCCGTACTTTGGATGGATGATTTTCAACCAAGTCATGACGTCGTGTGCTAACGCGACGATTTGATGGCGGTGGGCCTCCAAAACTTCGATTTCGCATCAATTTCAGACTTCAGAATTTCGTCGCGCGCTTTTAGTTTACCGTTCGAAAACTGATGACCATCATGAAGCCTATGCTGGAAAGCCAGTTTCTCACGCGCGGCGTCATTTTTCATGGCAAGGTCATCGAGGCGGCTGTGCATTTAATCTCTGTTAGGCATTTAAGGCTCCTGATATTTTTACGCGAGCAATGACAACATGTCTCTGTCGCATCATCTCTGCTTTGCCAAATGACACAACTCACCAGTTGTGCGCATTAGGGCTGTTTCCTACGCCGTGCCGCGATACAGATTTTTCGTTCAACCGTCAGTTCCCACGATGAGAGCGCATGTGGTGATGTATTGAGACTTCTGCAATGGCTTGTTCCCGCCATTTTCGTCTGAGGCGACGAAAGTCCGGTTCAGACAATTGATATGAGATACATGCGGATCTGTTGATAGGGAAGCGCCGCCAAATCGATGTTACATGAAGAGCCAGTTTTTGGTGTGCAGTAATGAGCCGCCCAAAGCAGGCGTGCTTTCTGTGTTTTTGAGAGTCGCGTTCTGTGTCGGTTTTGCGGAAAAGGAGGGGCTCGAAATCACAAATCTACCCAATCACCGCCGCCTGCCTGTCTTCGCTCTTTGGGGTGGGGTGAACGAACATCTAGGCCGACGAATTCAAACTGTTGCCGGCAAGAATACTTTTAGAGCCTTTGGAGAGCCTGCGATACCTTTCAAAGGATTGATATTTGCAGTCGAGGTCGAGATCCGACTCTCATTACCCACGATGGCCTGAACCCGGACAGTGTTGCGATTTTTGCGGCACACTGCTGCGAAAGAAACACTAGACCTTATTGCCTGTTAAATGCGTTTCTTGGCCAATGAGGTTCCTGTGGGGTGCAGCAATCTCAGACAAAAAACAACTCTTGATAGTGAGTGAACAGGTCACAGCTACTGCGCACTTGGGATAGATATGTGACTGTTAAAACAAAAGGACTTTCAGCAACAAAGCGTGCAGCGCACACCGCGCCAGCATCAGCAAGTTTTGCCACATCTTGGATGAACAAATTGCGGTCTGCGTCTTGGGTCGTGCATATCACCGGACCTGCAATCTTGATCGCAATCTGGTGGGTCGCCTATGTGTTTCAATTGGTCGACAAGAACCTTCTGCCGTCTCCTTTTGCGACGCTCTATGACACCGGCGTAAACATCTTGAGCGGAGATGTTCTGACCGATTTTTGGTTCACCATGGTCCGGGTTTTTTATGCCTTTATCATAGCTGCGATTGTTGGTGTGCCATTGGGGATCGTTTTGGGGGCCAACACCAAAGTCTACCGCTCGGTCGAGTTCATCATCGATTTCTTTCGGTCCACGCCAGCCACAGCGATGTTCCCGCTCTTTCTTTTACTATTTGGTCTCGGAGACTTTTCGAAAATCGCAGTGGCCTGTTTCGCGGCACTCCTGGTGATTGTTTTTAACACTGCCTACGGGGTCATGAATGCCCGCCAAACGCGTATTTTGGCTGCGCGTTCCATGGGCGCGTCGCGCACTCGTATTTTCATTGGCGTAATATTTTTCGAAACACTGCCTCAAACTTTTATCGGATTGCGCACTGCGGTTTCGATGGCACTCGTGGTGATCATTGTCGCGGAGATGTTTATCGGCGCGTCCGATGGGCTTGGACACCGCATCATTGACGCGCAAATTTCTTACAATTTGACCGACATGTATGGCTCGATACTGGTCACCGGAGCCATGGGCTACGGGCTGAATATCTTCTTTCTGGCACTGGAAAAGCACTTTGTTCATTGGTCAGGAAAGTGACCATGGATCAAGAGCATGGATGCCAAAGCGCTCTGAAAAACTTCTCAACTCAAAGGACACGAACAATGAAAAAACAACTTGCCGCCGGGGGCCTTGCGGTCCTGTTGTCAGCCGGCGCGGCATCCGCCGCCTGCGACAGCTATGAAGAAGTAACATCGGCATGGCTGCCCATTATGCAGACCACAGCTTACTACGTGGCCCATGAAGAAGGTCTTTTTGAAAAAGCCTGCATCAAGGTCAACTCAAACAAAATGCAGTCGCCGAACCATATTATTGATGCTCTCGTCGGAGAGCGTGCTGATTTCGGCCCGCCGGGTGCGGCGGCTGGTATTGCCATGATCGCTGAATCGAAGTTCCCAGGCACGTTTAAGGTCTTTGGATTGCAAGGCGGCGGGATCGAGATCGATTTGATCAATGACGGTCTGATTGTAAAAGATGGCAGCGGGATTGAGTCCTTCGCCGACTTGAAGGGCAAGACCATCGGCCACGTGCCCGGCATTCAATGGCGCACAATCACGCGGCATCTTGTCCGGGCCGCGGGACTTGACCCTGACACCGATGTGACGCTGGTCGATCTTGCGGTTCCTCAGCAAGTCCCAGCCGTTTTGGGGGGGAGCGTTGACGCGACCTTATCGTTGGAACCCGTCGGTTCGATCGCCGCAGCCACAGATGGCGTCACCCGCGCCGTGATCAATCCGGTTGCGGCTGTCATCGCTGACCCGTTTTATTCCGGTGCTGCGGTTCTGACAACGAAGTTCATCAGCGAGCGGCCCGAAACAGCCAAAAAGATCGTCGACATCATTGACGAAGCCACTGCCTTGGCCATGGCTGATTTCGACAAGTACAAGGCTATCATTCCAAAATATACCGCGATACGCGACACGCAGCTTGATCTCCTCGCCAAGCCTTATCTGCGCAGCTTTGCCACCTTGAATGAAACGGACCTGAATTCCTATCAGGCTTTTGTGGATGTTTTTGTATCGGAAGGCGTGATGAGCGAGCCAATGGACGTGCGCACGAAGATGTTGAAAGATACAGATTTCGGGGGAAGCTAGGGTTCAATGCTGAATCAACCCATCATTGATCAGCCCAAAAGTAGCGAGGCCGTGAAAAGCGGCCTCGCGCATTCGGCACCGGCTCGCAAACGCAAGTTGACCATTGGAGGGCTGCAAAAGTCTTTTGACGACACTCTGGTCTATGACGACTTCGACCTAACGCTGCCGCTTGGATCATTCACCAGCATTTTTGGGCCCAATGGTTGCGGCAAAAGCACGTTGATAAACATGATTTCCGGGCTGATGCCGATGGATGCGGGCGAGGTCCTTTATGATGGTCGAACGATCCGGGAAACTCGGATTTCTTACGTCTTTCAAAACTACCGGGAAGCTTTGTTTCCCTGGTTGCGCGCCATTGATAACATTCACTACCCTCTCAAGTTGCAGGGCGTTCCAAAGGCGGAGCGCGAACGACGTGTCGATCAACTGGTGACAGACTTTGGGATCAAGATCGATCTGAATGCCTACCCCTATGCGCTGTCGGGCGGCCAACAACAGGCTGTCTCTATTTTGCGTGCCCTAGTGCGTGAACCAGAAGTCCTGTTCCTTGATGAGCCGTTTTCAGCGCTTGATTATGAAATGACACTCTTGATGCGGGAAAAGCTACAGATCATCTATGAAAAGACGGGGACAACCATGATCTTGGTGTCTCATGATCTCGAAGAGGCTGTTCAAATGGCGGATCAGGTGCTGTTACTCACACGCCGTCCGACACGGGTCGCGGCTTTGGTCGATAACCCACTTGCTCGTCCGCGGGATTCAGCGACGCTTGTGAGTGCCGACTTTGTCGCGTTGCGCAGCCAGTGTCTGGAGATCTTTCAGCGGGAAGCCAACGCGACAGCTTTATGAAAATAATGACAAAAAAGGAGAGTTGATGTGAAAGGCTACCACGACATCGGCGGCGACAAAGCCGGCGCTGTTCCTCAGAAAGAGCTGCCTTGGGTACATTGGGAAAAGCAAGTCGAAGCCATACGTAACTTGCTTGGGGACGGGACACGCCGCATTATCGCGCTTGATGAAATGCGTCGCGGTTTTGAGAGTTTTGGCGAGGACAAATACAAGGCGCTTTCTTTCTATCGGCGGCGTCTGGAAGCCATGACTGATATTCTGGTCGAGAAAGACATCATTACCCTGGCTGAGCTCGAAGCGGCAATCGAAGCCAGAAAGAAAGTCTGGGCGCCGGAAACGGAGGAAGGTGCCAAACCGTGAGCCAGCGCTTTGAACTTGGTGATACGGTCGAGGTACTTGCGCTGGAAAAGACGGGTCATGTGCGCATTCCGGTCTACATTCGCGGTCAGATTGGAACCGTCGTGCAGTATTGCGGTCGATATCTCAACCCCGAAGATCTGGCGGTCGGCAAAACGTCCGGGCCGGGCATCGACCTTTACAGGGTGGAATTCGAGCAACATCACCTGTGGGCATCACCTGAACACCCACCGCAAGACCGCCTGATCATAGAAATCTATGACCACTGGCTAAAACCGCAAAATCGCAAAGAACCGACACCGACTGACCACCAGGAGACGACATGAGCCATGCCCACCACCACGATGACCATGAAGCATTGGTCGAAGAAGACGAGGCTGGAAACCTTGAGGCTCAAATCATCATTGACGCCTTGCAGGACGTTCTGATCGCAAAAGGTCTGTTGACTGCGCCCGAAGTCACCAGCGAGATTGAGAAACTGGAGTCCAAGGGCATCCATCTGGGGGCTAAAATTGTCGCCAAAGCCTGGACGGAAGAGGATTACAAAGCGCGCCTGCTTGAAAACGGCAAAAGCGCCATTCAGGAAATTGGCGTGCCGGTCGGAGAAGCTCAGATCGTAGTCGTTGAGAACACCGAGAGTATTCATAATCTGATCACCTGCACGCTTTGTTCATGCTATCCGCGCTCTATTCTCGGGCAACCTCCGTCTTGGTATATTTCCAAAGCCTATCGCGCGCGCACGGTGCGCGAACCCCGCAGCGTGCTCTCCGAATTTGGCCTTGATTTGAGTGACGACATTCAACTCATTGTCCATGATAGCAATGCGGACATGCGCTACTTGGTGCTGCCTCAACCGCCTGAAGGTGTTGAGCAGCGTGACCTTAAAACCTTGGAAGCGATGATAACACGCAATCAGCTTGTCGGAGTGAGCCGCTAGAGCGCTTTTCGCGTGCCACTCAGACCGTTCCAATTGAGGTGCGCGATACATGCTCACGTTCTTAGACGCGTTTGACGAAATCACCGATGAAACCAGCAAGGCTTGTGTCGCCTGCGGGGATTGCTTTGAGGCATGTCCAATCACGGATGACGCGGGCCTGACCGGCGCAGATTGTGAAACCGTCACTGTCGGCATTCTGCAAATGATCGCAGAGGGCACCGGTCCAGATGCGGCAAAACAATGGGCGAATGCCTGCGTCCTGAGCGGCGATTGCATATCCGCTTGCGCGCATGGCGTAAACCCACGGCTCTTGTTGTCGATGGCGCGGATTGGCGAAACACGTGATGCAGCACCCCTAAAAGAGCGGCGGCGTGACGGTGTTGATGCCTTCAAAGGGCTGGGGCGCGATGTGCGGGTCTTGAGCCAGATCCAACTCAATGACGCTGACCTCTCACGGCTGAACCCATCTGTGGCAACGCGGGATAGACCAAAGCCGCCTGACGTTATCTTTTACACCGGCTGCAACGTGCTTAAGACGCCTCACATTGCGTTGCTGTGTCTCGATATTATGGACCTGCTGGGCGTTGATTACATGGTCCAAGGGGGCCCCAGCCATTGCTGTGGCATTCTGCAAATGCGGACCGGAGACATTGAGGCTGCAGGCCGCATGGGAGTGGCAACCCTGGACAAATTCGCAGCGACCGGTGCCAGTAGGGTGCTGACGTGGTGTCCTTCGTGCTTTGTCAACTTCAGTGAGGCGATCATTCCAGCAGCAAAGCGCGCTCAGAACAACATCGACACTGAAATGACGCCATTTGTTATCTACCTCCTCGAACGACTTGAAGATTTGCGGCCCCACCTGAAGCACCGCGTGCCGATCAAGGTCGCCTTGCATGCCCATCGCGGCGTCAAAGACGTACCGGAGGCCGCGCGGCAATTGCTTGCTGCGACGCCGGGGGTAGAAGTGATTGACCTCGGCATGCCTGATCCCGGTTTGATGAGCAATTCGTTCCGCGCCCTGCCGGATTTTCGGCGCGATCTGCATACGCGCGAATTGCGAGCAGCGGCAGACGCTGGCGTTGATGCATTGGCCGCTGTCTATCATGCCGATCACCGTGAGCTATGCGCCCATGAACGCGATTGGCCCTTCTTGATCGTAAATCTGCTCGACATTGTCGGTGCCGGTTTGGGGTTGCAGCAGGATGACATCTATAAACGCCTGAAGGTGACGCAGGACGCGGACGCGATCCTTGAAGATTGCGCGGAAAAACTGAAACAACGCGGTATTTCACTCGATGCAGCGCGGCCGGTTGTTGAGAATGCGCTACTGGCTGACCAACCGCTACCGCTTCTACCCGCCAGTCAAGAAACTGGTTGAATAAGCGCCAATAGCTATGCGAGTGCTCAGTTATTGCGCATGCCAAAGGCTTGCAATCGCGAACACAACCCATTTCCGAATGATTTCTTGACCAAAAGCCGTTCTTGCGAGGGGCTAGGGTCAGGAGCGCGTGAGTGCGCGCCATGGGGAAAAGGGGAATGCAATGATTTCATATATTAAGAGCATTTTGACCGCTGGTTTTGCTGTTGCCGCTGCAATCAGTCTTGGTGCATATTCTGCCACTGCGGAAGAGAGCTATCCAAGCAAACCGGTCCAGCTGGTTGTCGGCTTTGGTCCGGGTGGCCCATCTGGCATCGCGGCACGTTTCATGCAGAAACGTTTTGAGGCGGTGACCGGGCAAGAGTTGGTGATCATCAACAAACCCGGTGCCGGAGGTGCTAAAGCCTGGTCGCAAATCAACCAGGATCCGACAGATGGCTATCACCTTACCTTGTTGAACTTCCCGCACACGGTTTTGCAGCCGATCGCGCGGGGTGAGAACGCAGGCTACACCGATGAAGACATTCACCCGGTGCTCTTTTACACGTCTGTTCCGCAAGTGATTGCCGTGCCCAAAGACAGCCCCTTTGAGAGTTTCGAAGATCTGCTTGCCGCAGTTAAGGCCGCTCCCGGTTCCATCACCATTGCCGGGACAGGCATCGGCGGATCCAATCACTCAGCCTTCTACAAATTTACGCAGGCCGCAGGTGTTGAGGCCGCCTATGTGCCGTTTAAAGATACCTCCTCAACTGTAACCGCCTTGAAAAGCGGCGCAGTCGATGCGGCCTGGACTTTTACCACCCAAGGCGTGCGGGACGGCGACGCAATCCGGATGCTGGCCATTGCGTCAGAGGAACGCATGCCACTCTTCCCGGACGTCCCGACGATGGGTGAACTTGGGTATCCGATGATCGACAAAGCATGGTGGAGCATCGGGGTCCCTCCTGGGACTTCAGACGAGTTGCGCGCGCAAGTATCAGCCGCGTTCACAAAGGTCGTGAGCGATGAGGCTGTTGCAATGGACATGGAAACCGGCGGATACGCACCGATGCTGGTGCCGTTTCCCGACAGCAAAGAGTTCAAGGCTGGTATCTTAGAAGACTACACCGCCATCGGCCAAGCCCTCGCAACGACGAACTAGTGGTCCTTTGTTCCGGCTTGGGGGCTTTGTGATCTTTGAGGCCGGGAGTTTGGGCGCGAAAAGGGTCGAATGATGGAATTCCTCAGCTTGGCGTCAGAAGCATTCACGCTTTACAACGTCATGATCGCGATGGCGGGCCTGTTGCTTGGCATCGTGATCGGTGCCCTGCCTGGGCTGAGCTCTACTTTCGCGCTTGCCGTTCTGCTCCCGCTGACGTTCACCATGGGCGGAACTTCGGCCCTGCTGTTTCTCGGCACAGTCTATATGGGATCTACCTATGGTGGGTGTTTTGCAGCGATCCTTGTAAACACGCCGGGCACGCCGCAATCGATTACCACAACCTTTGACGGCTACCCGATGGCCAAACGTGGCGAAGGCGGGTTTGCGCTGTCGATTGCCTGTTTTTCATCGGTGGCTGGTGGTTTGATCGGCATCGTTGCTTTCTTGTTTCTTGCGCCCCAATTGGCGAAAATCGCATTGCTTTTCAGGCCACCTGAGTACTTTTGGCTCGCCATTCTGGGGCTGACAATCATTGCCTCGCTTAGCGAAGGAAACATGATCAAGGGATTGATCGCGGGATTTATCGGGTTGTTGCTCAGCCAGGTTGGCGTGTCCGTCGTTAGCGGCGATGCACGCTTCACCTATGAGCAGACCGCCCTGATTGGGGGCATTCCCTTTATCCCGGCCACAATCGGCCTTTTGTGTTTGCCTGTTGTTATCGACCTGATGGCGCAGCCGGGGCATCACCTTGATGCGCCCTTGGATGCGCGAGACGGTCAATTTCGCAGAGCCGCCCGCGAGGTTTGGACGCAGAAACTTAACGTTATCCGCAGTTCGGTCATCGGGACGGTGATTGGCGTTATCCCGGCTGCGGGAGGCGCTGTGGCCAGTCTTGTGTCCTACTCTGAAGCCTCACGCGCAGCGCGAAAGGGCCAACAGTTTGGCCAAGGAGAACCCAGCGGCGTGGTCGCATCAGAAACCGCAAACAACGCAACGGTTGGGTCCGGTCTTGTGCCGACCTTTGTCCTTGGCATTCCGGGCACGCCGCCTGACGCGGTGATCCTTGCGGCCATGCTTGTGCACGGTGTCCAGATCGGACCAAAACTGTTCACAGAGCATGGCGATGTTGTCTACACCTTTGTGGCGGGGATGCTCTTTGCGACTATCATGATGCTGCCCGTGGGTCTCATATTGGGGCGCTATATCTATCTGCTCGTTATGCAAACGCCCAAGGCGGTTCTGGCACCCACGGTCGCACTCATGACGCTGATTGGGGCATTCGCCATCCAAAACAGCTATCACGACGTGATCATCATGCTGGCGCTTGGTCTCTTTGGCTGGACGTTGACACGCTTTGGGTTCCCGGTTGCGCCCATCGTGCTGGGCTTGTTGCTGGGTCCCATCGCCGAACAAGGCTTTGCGCAATCGGTGATGATCGGGCGCGCCAAGGGTGACATCGTTGGATACTTCTTTAGCAACCCAATCTCGATCATCCTGATTACAGCAATCATTGCCGCCCTCATTTTACCCACGCTTCTGCGTATGTTGAGCCGAAGAAGATATCGCCATCTGCAAGAGACATCCCATGTCGACTAAAAATCATCATCACAAGGACCGGTCTACAAACAGCATCGCTGGTCTAATCTTTGCAGCCCTTGGCGTGCTCGTGATCTGGCAATCGCAGCAATTCGAATCCAGCGGTTCGGTTACGCCGATCTTCATTGGCACCGTGTTAATCCTCCTATCCGCCGCACTTATTCTCACGGCTTATCTCGCGCCGCACCAAATTCCAGCGATCAAAAGACCCGAGGGGTCTCTCTCACGTCGCTTCACCGCCGGTATGATCATTGCCCTATGGGTGGCTTTGCTTCCTTTGCTGGGGTTTGTAGCGACCTCAATCGTCGCGTTTCTGGCAATCTCGCGGACTGTCCCATCCGAGGACAGATGGCGCTTACGCACCTATCTCATACGCGGCTTCATCGGCGCAGTGATCGTCGTGCTCTTTTGGTTTACGCTGACGACGTATCTAGGCATCGCTTTGCCTCAAGCGCGCCTTTTCTTCCAAACTTAAGGATCATTTGAATGTTGGATCTTGTACATAGCCTTGTCCCCGGTGGACCAAAAACCGTCGGGCCCTTTCATCACGCTGTGACGGCGGGGGACTACCACTTTGTCACCGGGCAAATGCCGACGATGCCGGATGATCCAACGCAGGTTGTGCCCGGTGGGATTGAAGCACAGACCCGCAGGGTCATGGACAATCTTCAATTGGTTCTGACCGGTTTGGAAAGCGGTTTTGATCGCGTCGCCTTCGTCAGGGTCTATCTTGTGAACTTTCAGGACTTTGCCACCGTGAACCAGATCTATCGGACATACTTTGACGCTGACAAACTGCCGGCACGCACCTGCATCGGTGTAACCGGATTAGCCGTTGGCGCACTCATCGAGATTGATTTGATAGCGGCGTGTTGAGTTTCTATCTGCTCTCGAAATGCCGCGCTTTCAACGTCTTCGCAGCCAGCAAGTTGAGTAATACACAGCCGAATCCAAATATTCTCACACTCGAAGTCACAACAGATGCAGAGGCCTCAGACTACAAACTCGAAGACGAATTTGTTTTTGACTTCGCCTAAGGATATCCAGAGAAAAATTGGATCGAATCTGAGGCAGCACGCGTGAGTTGGACGTTGATATGCACCCCGGAGT
This sequence comes from Paracoccaceae bacterium, assembly GCA_033344815.1. Lineage (NCBI taxonomy): Bacteria > Pseudomonadati > Pseudomonadota > Alphaproteobacteria > Rhodobacterales > Paracoccaceae > Paracoccaceae bacterium. The sequence continues at coordinate 4,979,778 of JAWPMR010000001.1, forward strand.
AGTCAGCTTTTAGGAACCTTTTCCTATATCTGTCCTGGTCTGGACGACACGGAAGGGCAGGGGTTCAAGATCCTAATACCTGCCAATCACGAACGTTCACCTGTCTTTGCCCTCGGGGGCTAGTGCCCCAATTCTTGTGCAGTGTAGGTGCAACTTGAAATCGTCTTTTGTCTCGCTTCGACGGGCGTTTGGCGGTTGAGTGGGCTGGGTGAAATTGAAGAGCGTTGGAACCGCAAGACCTCGGAAGCCTGGCCAGACCTGCAACGCGACTTGTTCATGCGTCCTGCATTGCGCGGATCAAAGAATTAGTGAGTTCAAGGTCGCCTCGGGGCATTCTTTGATAAATGACTGTTCCGTTCGCCAGCCAATTCTGTTGAAAAACTCTTGCTTGATCGGGTGTCCGTTCGCTGATTCAATTCCTTAATTGGTTGGAGGATTTGGCGCTGATGGGAGCGAAACGAGAAGCTAAGGCGGCGCTATTTTACGAGTTTTCGCTTGAGGATCATGTCCCGCAAGATCACCTGCTGCGCTCGATTGATCGGTTCCTCGATCTGAACGACATCCGGGAATATTTGAATGAGTTCTATAGCCATACAGGCCGTACATCGATTGATCCCAAACTTCTGATCCGCATGCTGTTGGTGGGCTATTGCTTCGGTATCAGGTCAGAATGCCGTTTGTGCGAAGAGGTGCATCTGAACCTCGCATATCGCTGGTTTTGCCGGCTTGATTTAGTCGATCCGATCCCAAACCACTCGACCCTCTCAAAGAACCGACACGGGCGTTTTCGGGAAAGCAAACTGCTATGGCATCTGTTTGAGAAGACTGTTGCGCTGTGTATCGCAGATGGCTTGGTCAGCGGCCAGCGCCTTGCAGCAGACGCCAGTTTGATTGAGGCCGATGCGAACAAACAGAACTCGACGCCAAAGGAAGATTGGGATCGCTGTGCCATTGATCCGACCGATGCGCCGCGTGCCGTGAAGGAATATCTGGATGTCTTAGATGACGCAGCTTTTGGCGCAGCATCGGAGGTTGTGCCCAAGTTCACATCCCATTCTGATCCCGCCGGTCAGTGGACAGCGGCCCGCAAAGGCCCTGCATTCTTCAGTTGTTCGACCAACTACCTGATCGACACCGATCACAGCGTAATTGTTGACGTCGAAGGTACGAAATCAATCCGACAAGCTGAAGTCGGCTCTGTGCGAACCATGCTGGATCGCATCAAGAATATGCACAATATTTATCCCGAACGATTGATCGCAGACAGTGCCTATGGATCAGGACCGATGTTGGGCTGGCTGGTGGATCGCGATATCAAACCCCACATCCCTGTGCTGGATAAAGCAGGTCGCACAGATGGCACATGGTCCCGCACAGACTTTGAATGGGACCCTGAAAACAACCACTACGCTTGCCCAGAGGGCGAGCCGTCGAAACATTTCCGACGCGACTATTCTGAGTCCAACCGTGGGCCCACCGGCAAGGGCGTCGCCAAGTATCAAGCGCTCAAACACACCTGCAAAGCCTGTCCATCGAAGATGAAGTGCTGCCCAAAAGCAGAGGCGCGCAAGATCACCCGCGAAGAACATGAAGATGCCCGACAAGTCGCTCGCGACATCGCCAAGACAAAGCAATATACGATCTCAATGCGATTTCGAAAGAAAGTCGAGATGCTCTTTGCACATCTCAAACGCATCCTAGGGTTGGGACGGCTTCGACTTCGCGGCCCATGCGGGGCAAATGACGAATTCCTGCTCGCCGCAACCGCCCAAAACCTCCGCAAACTAGTCAAGATTTTTCCCGCACCGCAGCAAACGTGCAAAGCCTGATAAAAAAGGCGCTCAAACTTTATTTGGAACGCCACGTTCTGCACTCGCAAAAAGTTGTCTTTCTACAGAATCGGCGGGAAACAGACCTTCGCTGCAGGTGCGAGGTCAATGGCCCAATTGCGGACTTTCCCGTCTTTTGCTCACGCGGCTATTGCTAGCGCAGCATCCGTTAGCGGCTGCGGCACGCTCGCTGCTGCGTTGCAGTGAAAGTCATCAGATCGGTCGTTTAAATCCACGCTGAGCGACAAAACTCAAACGGTCCATTCGCCGCAGGCGGCTCCAACGATTCAATCGCGGAAAAACTGGACTTATGTAGTTGCGGCTATTTCTCAAGCAGATTGTCGTTGCGCATGCAGAGATTTTTTCACCGCACTGTGGCCAGATTCGGCAAACCGATCGTAGCCCAGAGGAAGCATTTAACACAAGCGACCCATTCCTGAAGGTCCTTGCCCTCAAAAGATCGTTCTGAGGTCGGTTATCTTGCTTGAAAGCCGATAAAGCGCGTGCGGGTCTGTTCGCCTCTAACGCTTCGGCGCATTACTGTTGCGTCGATAAAAGTGCCTCGACTTCTGCGCGACGTGGAAAACCAGACTCCAACAGAACACTTGCCTCGAGATTCATGGTGCCAGCCTCAATCTGGCCAGATCGCAGCTGCATGCGCCCCAAGAAAAAGCGGAGCCATGGGTCGTCGGGAGCAACTCTGATAGCGCGATTTAGCAGCGGCAGAACCTCACTGCCTTCGTCGTTTAGGGCCTTCGCAAGCGCGTATGTCCCCAGGACTGAGCCGTTATGTGGCAGCTTTGAATAGACGTAGTCCGCATGTACCAATGCCTCGTCAGCATGCTTGCCCGAACGGATCAACGCCATTGCTAGGTTGTTGGCCGCAACCACATTTCCTGGGTCGACTATGATTGCCTCTCGGTACAGACTTATTGCCTCGTCAGCGTTCTCCAATTCCTCGGCGACGTATCCACGAGCCACGAGAACCGGCGCCGTTCTGCGCTCAGACAGAGCTTCATCAAGGGTTGTGCGGGCCTCCTTGAGCAGACCAAGCCGCATCTGCGCATCGCTCAGCGCGACGAGAATCTCATATCTGCCTGCCTCTGCACGATCGAGGCCGCGCATGTACCAATAGCGGGCACCGATCTGGTCACCCGTTTCAGCGAAGAGGTTACCAAACCGAACCTCGGCCAGTGGCTGCGCGGGATGAAGCGCTTCAGCCTTTTGCAGGCTTGAATAAGCCGCATTGAAATCTGCAGCAGCAAACTGGTGTTCGCCAAGGAAATCCCAGACAAGGCGGTGCTCTGGGGCCAGTCGCGTTGCAGTAGCGTAGTAGTCGCGCGCCTTCTCCTGTTGACCCCTGAATTCATAGTAGCGACCGAGATTCAGCTTGGTGACAAAGAAGTCGGGGGCAAGTTCTTCGGCGCGTAGATAGGCTATCTCGGCCTCTTCAAGAGCCCGTGATCGCATCGCTTGCTCGGCACGGATGAGGTAGAAATGAGGGTTGGACGCATGCTTCTCCGATGCGGCCTCTAATTGTGCGCGGGTTGCCTCGGCATCGCCGAGGCCTTGCTGCACAAATACCTCTCGAACGTCGGCCATCACATCGTCGGGCGCATAGACCGGGTCAAGCTCGGCCGCCTGCGCCCAGTCCTCACGCGCTGCTTCTTTCATCCCGAGATGGTAAAGAACAGTGCCACGGCGATGAAGAAGAGCGGGCTCCTTTGGCCGTTCGGCAAGCGCAGCATCGAGCGCGTCGCGCATCTGTTGCAGAGGCGTTTCTGGTGTGACCTGCAGGTGCTCGGGAAGGTTTGGCGCGGGTGCCGGATTGAAGTTCAGGTCGACAGTTGCGGCCAGCGTGCCAAAAGGCAAAAGAGTAATAAGAATAATTGCAAAGAGACGCATCACAAACACCGTTACTTGTTTTAGGAAAATCCAGCATTGCCGGCATTGCCAGCGTCTGCCACAAAAACGGCCGGCCAATATGGCCAACCGTCGGTCGCATAGTGCAACATGTCAGGCGCGCCGTGCACGACGCAAGCCGAAGAGGGCCGCGATGCCGCCCAACAACAGCCATGCGGCTGCGGGAAGCGGAACCGCTGGAGGGGTATCTAAGGTGGTCAGCCGCACGTCCGACAATATCGGCGTAGCGGCGTTTGGCCCGCCTGGCCGTGTCAGAATTCCTCTGATCTGTGCGTACTGCCCTGTCAGACCCAGCGAGTCGCCACTGAGATACTCCGTCCAAAGCCCCCCCGCGAGGCCTGCAATCGTATCCGCCACGCGTACCTGCAAGTTGATGCTTGTACCGATGGGAACAGCGCCCTCTGCTTCTTCATTCCAGAACACTTTGTCCCACATGGCTCCGACGCCGCCGTCGATTGCACCCGACAACCAGGTTCCGGTTGGGTTCGTGATGCCACCAACCAGAGAACCTGTCATGTCAGAGTAATTGTAAGGCGAGGCACCCGCCCCGAGTTCAACCGTCAGGTCGACCGCGGCTACGCCGACCCCTCCAGCATCAGGATCAATACGCATAACGTCGTTGGACGCCAGATTGGTTACCCAGACCTTGCCATTACTATCCACCGACACACCGGTCGGGTAACCTCCGACAGCGATTTGTTGCAGAACGGTGCCATTGTTGTCCAACCGGGTCACGTTATTATTGTTACTGTTTGCGACCCAGATGTTGTTGTCAGCCGTCACTGCGACACCACGGCTGGCCGTATTTGTCCCCTGGCCGAGCGAATAGGTGCTGATAACGGTGCCCGCCGCGCTCAGTTTGGAGATGGTGCCGCTGTTATAGTGGCTGTTCCAGATATTGCCGTTGTTATCGACGGCCAAACCGTATGACGGTCCGCCAGTCGGAACGCTCCCGATATAGCTCGATCCGGGATCTGCTGCAGTAGTATCATACCGCGCAATCGTACTCGCGGACCAATCCGACGACCACAGGATGCCGTTTCCGTCGATCACGCCACCATAACCACCCTCACGCACAGTGCTGGTGGTCCCAACCTGCACCCCGGTATCGCCGTCATATTTGGCATGATTTCTGTTCCCAAGGCCACCGATCCAGACGTCGTTGTTTGCGTCGATGGCAACCGTGCGGTTGTTCGTACTGTCCGTGCGGATAAATTGTTTTATCGCCACATCCTGCGCCGTGCTTGTGCCGCCGTTCGTGTCGGCTCCACCGGCATTGGTCCACGCGAGTGCGTCGAACGTAGAGCCATTCCAGACCCCACTAGAGGTCGCTCCAGCACCTGGGGTCGAGGTGATCTTTGCTGCAGAGCCGCCGCCAGTGCTTGCATCGCGGTTCCCGACCCAGACGTCGCCATTGATGTCCACTGTCGTGCGGGACGGGTTGCCTGGTTGACCAATTGGCGCGGTTCGATACTCGCCAACCACGGCTCCGATGCCCGCAGCCGCATCGCTCAGCGACGACACCCCATCGGCATCCACATGGTCAGTGTCGATCAAGACGGCTGCATCACGCCCCGACGCCGCGACCCAGATAAAATCGAACTGCGTGACGATGTTCGGGTTAAGCTGTACCTGATTGTCGGCACCCGGAGGACCGCTATTCGTACTGCTATACGACCCGGTATCCCAGTCCGCGTCATTGGTGAATTTGAAACTATCCGCACCTGCTGTGCCGGCAGCAACCGTAAACGCAAGCGTGGTTGCCAATGCTGTTGAATGTCTCAATTTGAATCCCTCCACAATAATTACCCCAATGGCCTTCGAAAAAAATCACGAGTACCATTTAGTGTGTGAAGCCGCGGCTACGCACACATTTGCCAGAGTACAAAATGCTCAGCTTCATAAATTGATATTTATCAATATGTGAAAATCTCTTTAGAAACCTATGTCGCGCGGATTTGCAGTGGTCCTGCGCATGCGAAATGTAGCAGGATTGTCAACGAACCCTGTTCACTGGCTCGCTAAGGATGTTTGTGTCAGGCCATAACACACCTCAGCCTGATTTTGTGTTGCATTCACCCAAGTCAAGCAAGAAAACGCCAAAGCTCAGGCAATTCAACAGCGATGGCTTCCGCGCAGATTCTGTCTTTTGCCTTGATTGGCAATACACGGTGCGTCGAATTCAGCAACCGCTTTCAATAGCATGTGGTGACAGTGGGGAACTGTCTTGTCAGTGTGATCTGCTGCTGTCCCTTGCAAATAATCCGCCGACGTAAATGATCAATATCTGCTGCCGAGGTCGCGACGCGAGCGAAGCTATCGGTTAGATGGGGTGGGTGGATGAACACTGGTTTACAAGTAAAGGGGTGGAGCTGTAGGAGGAACCGACATGCAATTGTTGGAAGAGGCAGACCCTACCTTTTGGCGCAATCCGGCGCAAGAAAGCGTTTGCCAAATGGCGTCGAAAACAGCCTTGTTGCGATGTCGGAGGCCGACTATTTGGTGCTTCAAAGTTGAGATGCGTACCTATTCCTGGGCACGGGAGACATCGGTGCAAAGGTGGAGAGGCTCTGAAAAGCCCCGCGGCTTGTGAATGCGATGTCTGATACTCGCTGCGGTCCGCATGAATTACCGATCCTTTCGCTGATGCCGCATATTTGAGTCTGCGTGCACACGCAGCGAGAAAATCGAATTCACAGGTTGGGCTGACAGTGTTCATCAGAGGAACCTCTCAGGCATGCCGACCGCCGAAAACCGAGTGCCGCACCGCCGCTTCAAGCCTTTTTGCATTTTTCGGCGACGCAGCATTAACTCGATCAATGTTCATAAACCCATAATGAAGGTCAAGCGGATTGAGCTGCAAACACATTTTACTTACTGGCTGTTCGTGCGGCGGAAAATCGACGCTGCTGAAGGCTTTGAACCAACTGGGATATGCGACTGTATCAGAGCCGGGACGACGAATAATCGCGGACGAAACCGTTATGGGCGGCAAGGCTCTGCCATGGGTCGACATGAGGGCATTCGCGCTGCGTGCCGTCGAGATGGCGAGGTCGGATCTGGAAGCTGCCCATCAATATGAAAGCGTTGTCTTTTTTGACAGGGGTCTCATAGATGCAGCAATTGCTTTAGAGCATTCAGGTGGCCCATCAGTAAGGGAAACACTCGGCCAGACCCGCCCCTACGCGGAGTATGTTTTTGTGTTCCCACCTTGGGAAGAGCTTTATACGGGAGACACTGAACGCAGACATGATTTTAAAGCGGCGGTCCAAGAGTATCACCGTATTAATCAGGCGTTGGATGACCTCGGATACAGGATCAAAGAGATGCCTCTGACAACGGTTAGTGAGCGGGCTGATCTGATCATAAATGAGTGCAATGCTGTCTGATTTCTAGGTCCGGTTTGTCCGTACAGCCAACATCTACGTAGCTACAATAAGGAGCCAATGTCAGCTTCGAGCCCAACCTGTGAATCTGATTTTCTTGCTGCATGCGCACGCAGTGTAGTGTCTGACGTCAGCGCTTATGGATCCAAATAGGGTTATTTGCTAAGGGAGTGTTTGTTGCTCATCGTAACCACCGAGGAGTGGACGATGAGAAAGACAGCGAAGAGCCCTGGCGAGAAGATCGTCAAAGATATTAAACGTGCAACGCGCAAGCACTATTCATCTGAAGAGAAGATCAGGATCGTGTTGGATGGTCTGCGTGGTGAAAACAGCATTGCTGAGCTGTGCCGCCGTGAAGGGATATCGCAGGGCATCTACTACAAATGGTCGAAAGACTTCATGGAGGCCGGAAAGAAGCGGCTAGCTGGGGATACAGCACGCGCTGCGAACACTGATGAGGTCAAGGAACTGCGCCGCGAAGCCAAGGAGCTCAAAGAGGTGGTGGCAGAACAAACGCTCGAACTGCGTCTTCTCAAAAAAAGCATGCTCGGGCCCTCTCAGTGAATGCAAGACATTCACCTGCCGGGTAATAGATGGGGGCGACCACGAATGAGGTACCCCGCATCTGAGAAGCTTGAGATCATCCGGCTGGTCGAGGGGTCGCATCTGTCGGCCCGTCTGACATTAGCCAAGCTCGGCATTCCGCGCACCACGTTCTATCGCTGGTACGGCCGGTATCTTCAACGCGGTGAGGCTGGTCTGCAGGACCAATCGCCCAAGCCAAAGCATGTCTGGAACCGCGTGCCTGACGACGTGAAGCGCAAGGTTGTCGACTTCGCCTTGAAAGAGACAGAGCTGTCACCGCGCGAACTGGCAGTGACGTTCACGGATCAAGAGCGCTACTTTGTGTCAGAATCCACTGTCTATCGCGTGCTCAAAGCGCATGATCTGATCACCAGCCCAGCCTTCATCGTCATGAAAGCCGCCAGCGAGTTCAAAGACAAAACCACGGCCATCAATCAGCTTTGGCAGACCGACTTCACCTACATCAAGGTCCTTGGTTGGGGCTGGTTCTATCTCAGTACGGTTCTGGACGACTACAGTCGCTACATCGTCTCCTGGAAACTCTGCACGAACATGCGGGCCGAAGACGTGACCGATACACTGGACCTCGCGTTGCAAGCGTCTGGCTGTGATCAGGTCCATGTCGTTCACAAGCCACGTCTGCTCAGCGATAACGGATCAAGCTACGTCTCCGGGGATCTGGCGGAATGGTTGAAAGACAAAGGCATGAAGCACTCGCGCGGAGCCCCCTATCATCCGCAAACCCAAGGCAAGATCGAGCGGTGGCATCAAACCCTGAAGAACCGCATCTTGCTGGAAAACTACTTCCTGCCAGGTGACCTCGAAGCGCAAATCGAAGCCTTCGTCGATCATTACAATCATCAGCGATATCACGAGAGCATCAACAACGTCACACCTGCTGACGTCTACTTCGGGAGTGACAAAGCCATTCTAAAACAACGCGAAAAGATCAAACGAAAGACACTCGAAGCGCGACGCTTGCATCACCGCCAGCACGCCGCATAATCAAACCAACCAGATGAGCCAAACTCTCTCTTAGCTTAGGCCGCCTTTGGTGCCAAAAACCCTGACGACGGACAGGCTACGACATCCCGATGTAATTGCAACATTTGTTTTAACTCAATTGAAAAGGGGCTCGGGTGCGCTTGAAACGAACTGAAATGATGCACTGGCGGGATTGCATGCACTGCGGTAAGCGTCAGTAATAGAAGGAAAATCGAGTAATATCGTACCTTGGCGTATGTCTTGCGCCCCTGTGACGGACGGAACATTATTTCTATTTTCAATAATTTGGTGGGTGCCGTGTGCACTGTGTGTGCAACCTAATATCGCCTTCTGTCGCGCTCTATCGGGTGGTCTACGGTTCTACCTACTAACTCCTGCACCGCTTTGTTTCCGTCGGTAAAACCCGAACACCGAAGGGGACTATCTCTGTTTTTCAGAGATGTAGTGATCACGTCGTGGCAGGGTTGGGGATCGTTTGCGGGGAGGGCGTTAGTGAAACCTGTTTCAGAAGCCCGTTGGTAACTCCTCGCTCGCCAATTGCAGCGCATAGCCAAGCTGATATTGGATTATCATCAAGGAGCAATGCAAGAGTTCGAAAAATGCCGAGAGCACAGCGACAATCTCAGGCTTTGGTAAGGGTTATGTCTGCAAGGCTGGTCTCATTCAGTTCCTTTAGAAACGATGCCTCTGCCGCGCGGAGCCTTGATTTCAAACGACATCGTCCATCTAAAGTGCAGGTATTCGTCTCTTCGCTTAGACATTCAACCAACGGCTGATCCTCCTCGAGGAGACGCACAATTGTGCCAAGACGCAATTCGGATGGCGTTACTGCCATGACCGCACCTCCGCCCCCGCCGCGTTTTGTTTGTACGATCCCTTCACGTGAGAGCCGTTGCATGATTTTGCTCAGGTGGTTGCGGGACAAATTGAGTTCCTGTGCCAATTCCGCGGTCGAAAATGCCCGATCTGGCGCGCTGGCCATCCGCATCAACATCCGTAATCCATAGTCTGTAAAGGATGTCAGTCTCATTGCTATCCCGTTCTTGAATGGGTATTTACAATACCTATTACCAAGCGTATCGAAAGATACAAGCGAAAGCTTCCAAGGTCTCGTATATGAGCAGCACATCCGCACCGATCCGCAAATGGACGGGCGCCGCAATCTTAACTTACGGTTTTCGGCCCTTTTTCTTGGGGGCGGCCCTTTGGGCAGTCTTGGCAATGCTGCTCTGGATGCCGATGATCTCGGGTCTTATTACGCTGCCGACGGCTTTTGATGCTGTCTCATGGCACGCGCATGAGTTTCTGTTCGGATACCTAGCGGCAGTGGTCGCCGGGTTCTTGTTGACGGCAGTGCCCAATTGGACGGGCAGGTTGCCCATCGTTGGATGGCCGCTGGGCATGCTCGTAATCCTCTGGGTGCTGGGGCGGGTCGCGGTCGCGTTTTCGGCAGCGCTGTCGCCGCTTGTTGTGGCGCTGCTCGATCTTTCCATGCCAATTGCACTGGCCGGTGTCATTACCCGCGAAATCGTGGCAGGCAAGACTTGGCGCAACTTGCTGGTGCTTGGGATGCTGGTCATCCTTACGCTGGGCAGCGCTGTGTTCCACTGGGAAGCTGCCAAGGGTGCCTATGCCGCACAGGGGTACGGGATGCGGATCGGGCTGGGGGCAGGGATCATGATGATTGCTGTCATCGGCGGGCGCATCGTACCCTCATTCACGCGCAATTGGCTTGTAAAAAACACTTCAGAAATACTCCCGACTCCTCCTATGCAGACCTTTGACAAGATAGCGTTGCTCAGCTTGCTTGCGGCTCTCATCGCTTGGGTTTTCTTGCCTTCATCGGGTATTGCCGCTGTGTTGCTTGCCGTGGCTGGTGTGCTGCATCTTGTGCGGCTTACCCGCTGGGCAGGCATCCATACAAGAGGGGAACCGCTCGTGGCGATCCTGCATGTTGCCTACCTTCTCGTCCCGCTTGGCGCGATTGCATTGGTTGGCGAGATCGTTCTGCCGGGGTTGGCAGGCCTTGGGGCGGTGCAACACATATGGATGAGCGGGGCGGTCGGCCTTATGTCATTGGCCGTGATGACACGGGCAACCCTCGGGCATTCCGGACAGTCTCTGAAAGCCGGAGCCGGGACGGTCATGATCTACATTGGTATTTTGACGGCGACGATCCTGCGCGTCATTGCGGGTCTATGGCCTCTCTATGCATCCGTCTTGTACGGCGTTGCAGGCCTGATCTGGATCATGAGTTTTGCTGGATTTGCGGCCCTTTTTGGTCCACTGTTGTGGCGCGCTGCCCCGGCAAAGGCCATCTGATATGGGATGGGTGGAATTCGGTGCTGCCTTCGTGGCCTTTTTCCTCAGCCATTCGATACCAGTGCAGCCCCCCGTGCGCACAGTGCTGGTGCGCCACCTTGGGTCTCGTGGGTTCACGCTTGCCTATTCCGCGATGTCGCTTGCCATTCTCGCATGGCTGATCGTTGCGGCGGGGCGTGCACCCTATGTATCGCTCTGGGCGTGGGCCCCTTGGCAAAACCACATCGCAATGGCGGTAATGCTGGCTGTCTGTCTGTTCCTGGCTTTCGCGATTGCCACCCCAAATCCGTTTTCATTTGGCGGCTCGCACAACGAAAGGTTTGATCCCGATAACCCGGGCATTCTGCGTTTTTTGCGACACCCGCTTCTGGTGGTATTGGGTCTATGGGCCTTTGCTCATGTTTTACCGAACGGCAATCTGGCACATGTGATTCTGTTTGTCGTCTTTGCGGCATTCGCCTTGTTGGGGCAAAAGATTATCGACAGACGAAAGCAATGGCAGATGGGTGACGATTGGGACCGTCTTTGGGCACAAACGTGCGAGGCACGAATTGCGCTCCCACGGCAGTCGCTCATCCGGCTGATGCTGGCTCTGGGGATTTATGGTGTATCGCTGTGGTTGCACCCTGTCTTATTGGGGGTGAGCCCGCTGCCATAATCTACACACCACCAATGAGCAAAGGGTCGTCTGGGGTGATCCGATTGGGCAACAGTGTATGAAATTTCCGTTGTCGAAAACACACGCAGAGCCAAGATCACAAAGCGCAAGCGGTGATCGGTCATCAGGCGTCGTTTTCCCTTTGGGTTCTTATCGCACTATGCCATTCTTGAATGGCCAAACTGGCAGACCCACGAAGGAGAAGGATGTTTTAGCATTACTGCTCCAAAAATACCGGCAGGAGGAAAGCAGATGACGCAGCATGGGTTGTCAAGGCGCAGGGTCCTGCAGATTGCGGCAGCATTGCCAGTGGTGGGACTGTCCACTCGCGCAAAAGCGTCTGCGCCGGCCGCGTATTGGCGTGGAGTTGCTCTAGGTGCATCCTCCCAGATTGTGCTGGCAGGCCTGACCCAAGGGGAGGCAGCGCCTGTGTTCGCGCAGGTGCGTGACGAAGTTTCACGACTTGAGGGCATCTTTAGCCTGTTCCAGCGTCGTTCCGCTCTCTCGCTGTTGAACCAGACAGGCCATCTAGACGCGCCCGCGCCGGAACTCCTTGAGGTGTTGAGCTTGTCCCAAAGTGTTTGGAACGCTTCTTGTGGGGCATTTGATCCGACGATCCAGCCGACGTGGCAGGCGCGTTCGCGTGGGGCTAACCCCGCCCCCCATCGCAGCTTCAGCGATCTGCGGTTTAACGCCACGAAGGTGACTTTGGCACTGGGGATGGCGCTGACGTTCAATGGGATTGCGCAAGGCTATATCACTGACCGTATCACGGCCCTGCTTTCGCGTGCAGGTCTTGTCGATGCTGTCGTGGACGCGGGCGAACAGCGCGCAACTGGCCAACGTCCCGACGGCGGCCCGTGGCGTGTCGGCATTGCAAACCCTGCCGGTGTACTGCTGAAACAGGTCAGCCTTCGCGATCGGTCTTTGGCGACATCCTCGAGCTATGGCACGCGACTGGCGGGCGGCGCGGGCCACATCATTGACGCGCGCGATGGTCTGCCTGCAACGCGCTGGAGCACGGTCAGTGTGATGCATGACAGTGCCGCATTGGCCGATGCGCTTTCGACGGCGGCTTGTTGCCTGTCTGTCGGGGAAACCGACGCCATGCTCACCCACTTCCGCGATGCACGTCTGATCCTGCGCACGTAGGGGCGGGGTAGTCTCAGCGCTTGCTGATCAGGGCGCGTAGGGCTTCACGATCCTTGATCACGGCGTTCTGACCGCTTGTCTTTACGCCGTGTTGCTGCAATTCGGTGAAAGTCCGCGAAAGCTGTTGCGGGCTGGTTCCAATCTTTGCGGCAATCAGGGACTTGCTGAACGGTAAGGCAAATTGTTGGCCATCTCCGGTATTGTCAGAGTGCTGCAACAGAAATTTAGCCAGCCTTTCGCGGATTGTACGGGACTTGAGCCATTCCACATCATCCACCAACCCGTGCAATTTTTGAAAAAGCGCCGAGAGCGAATGTGTAAGGATCGCACGATTGCTCTGCATCAAATCGAGCAGCTGCGAGCCATTTATCGCAAGGGCGCGTATATCGGTCATGGCCTGACAGGACGCGGGATAAGCTTTGCCGAGCAAAGCAGGGGCCTCGGCCAAACAGTCACCTTTGTGAAATGACTCGACCAGCGTGTGCGACCCGTCGCTTTCATCGCGGGCGATCTGTGCCCAGCCATCCAGGATGAGGAACAAATTATCAGCCCGTTCGCCTTGCTCAAAGAGGTACTCCGAACGCTTCAATTTTGTCAGCGCCCCCCGCGCCGTGATGCTCGACAAATCCTCCTCGTTCATGGCGGAACACAAAACAGAATGTCGAAGTGCGTCACGGTCACTATCGTTCAGAAAAGCTAAGTTCACTGGGGAAGTCCTGAAGTTTCAAACATACCGGCACCCTACACTTTTGATAGGGATCGTAAACATCGCGCGCCCCAAGTTTGTCAGGTTGTTTTTACACTTTTGATCAGAATTGAGAATCCTCAAAGACAGGGTTTTGTTAACGATTAAGCTGGATCGCGTGGGGGTTTTTCTAGTTTCAGGTGAATCGCCAGACCACGCGTCGTTAGCCACCTCGCTTCGGAAGCAACAGAAAGACAATAAAATGAAAACCATGTTGGAGATAGCAGGGCGCGCCCCGATCTTTAAACACGTGCCCTTCGCTGAATTGGAGCGATTTTTGCGAAGGTCCACGGTACGCAAGCTGGATCGCGGAGCCTCGCTTTATTTGCAGGGCGAAGCGGCGCACAGCCTGTATTTGGTTTTGAAAGGCTGGGTGAAAACTTACCGTATGACGCCCTGTGGGAACGAAGCAGTCGTTGGCATATTCACGAGCTCCGGCAGTTTTGGCGAGGAAGCCGCGCTGGGAGATCAGCGTTTTTTTGCGGGTGCCGAGGCAGTGTCTTCCTGTGATGTTCTGCAAATCGACGCTCAGGTCGTGGCGCAGGCCTTGGCGGCGGACATGGTTCTTTGCCAGTCCGTTCTGGCAGGCGCGATGGAAAGCAACCGTTGTCTGGTTGAACATGTCGAGCAGCTCAAATCCCATACCGGCGGACAGCGTATAGCTGATTTTCTACTATCGCTTTGTGGTGCAAATACGGGAAACTGTACGGTAATCCTGCCGTATGATAAGGTGCTGATTGCAGCATGGCTGGGTATGAAACCTGAATCGCTGTCGCGCGCTTTCCGCCGCCTCAAAGGATATGGAGTGACGATCCAGAAGGACCATGCCATCATCGACTCGGTCGAAAGACTGGCCGAATATGCAGATGAAGACCCGGCAGAATCCTGGAGTGCCAAACATGAACGCAAAGCTGAACGCTGTACTGCAAGCCATTGATGCGGCGAATCTAGCCGACCCTGTGTTGGAGCCAGACGATGCAGGTGTCGATCACCCCGAGGCCTATCTTTACGGGCTGCGTATGACATCGGAGTTGGAGCAGCTGCTTGGGGATCAGGCCAGCGATGTGCTGCGTATTGCGGCCCGCGGCCAACACATTGAGCGATGGTTGCTCAAGCGGGCGACGTATCCTGAAGGCCGCGCAGGTTATCTTCAGTGGCGCCGTGATCAGGGCTCAGCGCATGGCGCGCGCCTGGCAGGGTTGATGCAGGATGCAGGCTACGGCGCCGACGCATGCGCACGTGTTGGCGTGTTGCTGCGCAAGGAAGGCATCAAGCGCGACCCTGAGGTGCAGCAACTTGAAGACATAATCTGTTTTACTTTCCTCAAATGGTATTTTGCGCCTTTTGCCGCAAAACATCCCGAAGACAAGGTACTGGACATCGTGGCCAAGACGGCTCGGAAGATGTCAGAGGAGGCCCGCGCCCGTGTGTTGGCCGAATTCGATTTGCCGGTGCCGCTTGCGGACGCCGTAAAGGCCGCCGCCTAAGCCGCAAGAAACAAGGTGAGCAACAGCGCAATGAAGCAAAACAGCCCAAAAAGGATACCACCGGACCACCCCGGTACGCCGCGAAGTTCCAGGTAATCCAGCAGCACCAACCTGGCCTTGAGCCCTGCCGCCAACAAGATCAGGCTTCCGGAAACGGTCGCGGGCATGGGGCTGAAATGCAAAACAGTTCCAAGTGCGGTAAAGGCTGTAAGAGCAAGCCATGCACGGATCAGATGCGCGCCAGTCACAGCAGATAGATGACGGGAAAGAGCAGCACCCAAACCAGATCAACCATATGCCAGAAGGCTACACCCGTCTGCATGACACGGTGCTGTGCGTGCCAACCCACCAAGGTCAGAATCACGATGCCTGCGATGACATGTGCGGCGTGAAACCCGGTCAGCAAGTAGTAAAAGGTGTAAAAGGCATGCGTCTCAAAATTGATCCCGGCGGCGGATTTGGCTGCGTATTCGATCCCTTTGAACCATAAAAACGCCATACCTAAAAGCGCCGCTGTCAATAGCCGGAGGCGCGCGGCGCGCTTGGTGTCAGCGATGCAGGCAAGCGCGGCAAAGAGGCCGGATGTCACCAGAATAATCGTGTTGACCCCTGCCAGTTCGACTCTCAGATGGCTTTGAGCGTTGGCGAACCCGATCGGATCCGTCAGGCGCACGCTCATAAAAGCGGCAAGCCCGGCACCAAACACTGCCAATTCGGAAAAGATAAGCACCCACATCATGACCTCGCCCGGCAGCCCTTGGGGCTCAGTACTCATCAGCCATCTCCGACCAGCTGCCGGTAGAGCGCGGGCAGGGCGGTGATCAGTTGCTCGGGCTGTGCGATCACCGCATAGCCGCCAGGTCCGAACATCCGGGGAAACCAGCTTTGTCCCTTCGGATCGACGGTTATGCCAAAAACAGATTGGCCTCGCATCCGCGCCTCATGCACCGCCTTGCGGGTATCCTCAATGCCGTGGCGGCCTTCATAGTGGTCGATGTCATTGGGTTTGCCGTCGGTCAGCACCAACAGCAGCCGCGCCGTTTGCGGTGTGGTCTGCAGATCCGCCGAAACATGCCGGATCGCAGCGCCTAACCGGGTGTAAAAACCGGGTCGCAGACTGGCCAGCTTGCATTCAATTTCGCCGCTCATGGGGTCAGTGAAATCCTTGCAGCGCTCCACATAGACGCGATTGCGGCGCAAAGAAGAAAACGCGTGGATCGCCAGCGGATCGCCACAGGCGTGCAATCCCCAGGCAAGGGCTATGAGCGCTTCGCGTTCGATGTCGATTACCGCGCGACCTGTCACGGCACTTTCGGTGCTGCGCGATGTATCAATGAGGATGGACACGGCCAGATTGCGCGACGTGGGCCGCGTCTGGCACCACAACCGGTCCTGCGCTGATCCGGTAGCGGCAAGATCGGCCCGCGCGCGGATCACCGACGACAAATCCAGCGTGTCCCCATCGGGTTGCGATTTCAGCGTGACAGGGCGGGGGCGAAACGTTTCAAATTGGCGGCGCACGTTGCGGATGCGGCGCTTCGCGGCGGCGTCCTGCGGGGCTGGGGCGTCGGCGGCCTCAGTATCGGAGGCATAGACGCAGCAATGATCGCGCAGATAGCTTTGGCTTTGCACGTCCCATTCGTCATAGGTGTGCTTGCCCGAAGCCGCCTCGCGATTCACATCCGCTGGGGACAGATCGAGGTTCAGTTTGAACTTGCTGGTCGGTGCTTTGGAAATATCAGTGAGGGAGAGTTCTTCAAGGTCATCCAATGCCTTTTTGGCAGCCTCCGGATCGTCATCATCGGTGCGCCGGTTCAGGTTCAGGAAATCGGCAAAACTCAGGATGGCCTCGAACTTGTGCAGGATGAGGCTGTCGCGCCGCTCGGTCTGGTCGGCGGCTTTGCGTGTGCCCTTCTTGGTGGTTTCGATGGCCTCATCGGCGTTTGTTTTGCTCTCGTCAGGTGCCGTGTCGGTCGTGTCAAAACCACTTTGCGCAGCCGGCAGCAACCGAGGCCAAAGCGGCACAGGACGCAGTGGCCGATACTTGCGCGGTGCGGCACCGGGGAGCGGTTCCGGGGCATCACCCTCACCAAGAACGTATCGAGCGAGCTGTTCGGCACTGGCCTCTGCACGGGGCAGGGCGGTGCGCGGGCGGACCGCAAGATGCGCGTCTTTCAAGGCGATAAACAGTGTTTTGAAGCCCGGGTAATCAGTCAGGGCGCGGAGGGCCATTTCCTGCCCCGCATGCAGGTAGGCAATATCGGCGGCCAGCAGATCATCGGGCGGCGCGGGGACATCCCGCACACCTGCCGAGCAGACCGTGAGCCATGTATAAAGCCCTCGGTTCAGCGCGGGATCGGCAAAGAGATCGAGCGTGCGGGGAAGGCGTAGGATCCCGCCGTCAAAGTTGGCTTGCGGCGTGTGTTCCGCCCATGTGCCCAGCCCACGCCTCCAGCTCAGACGGTGATGGCTAGCCGTGTCCATAACGGGGCGTATTTCGACCGAAGCGTCCCCGCCCAGACCCCGGAACAACACAGACAGTCGCGCCATCTCATCTTCCAGATGCACGGCCGCTTGCGGGTGTGTCGGTTCGGGCGCATCGAAATGACTGGCCCAGCGATGCCAGATCTTGCCAATGGTCTCTTCCGGTTCCCAGGGTTCCAGCGCGTGCGACATGGATCAGCCAAAGACCGCAGTCACAATATCGACGAGGCCCTGCTGCACGTCTTCGTCATCCGACAAGGGTTCGATCATCGCGGCATGGATGGCCTGTTGCAGGGGCATACCGTTTGCGATCAGAGTCGCGGCATAGATCACCAGCCGGGTGGAAACGCCTTCTTCAAGGTCCTGCCCCTTGAGCGTGCGGAACTTGGCAGCAAGACGCACAAGGTTGGTGCAGCGATCAGGAGCCAGCCCGCTTTCCTCTGCGACGATGGCGATTTCCTGATCCATCGGCGGGAAATCAAAGGTGGCAGATAAAAACCGCTGGCGGGTAGAGGGTTTCAGGGTCTTGAGAATGTTCTGATAGCCGGGGTTGTAGGAGGCCACCAGCATGAAGCCGGGAGCGGCTTCGAGCGTTTCGCCGGTACGATCAATCGGCAAGATGCGGCGATCATCGGTTAGAGGGTGCACCACGACGGTGACGTCCTTGCGGGCTTCCACGACCTCATCGAGGTAGCAAATCGCCCCCTCGCGCACCGCACGGGTCAGCGGCCCATCGGCCCAGACGGTATCACCGCCCTTGAGCAGATAGCGCCCGATCAGGTCCGCTGCCGACAGATCGTCATGGCAGGCCACCGTGTAGAGCGGCAGGCCAAGTCGGGCGGCCATATGGCTGACAAAACGGGTTTTGCCGCAGCCCGTCGGCCCTTTGAGCAAGAGCGGCATGTTGTTGCGTGCCGCCGCCTCGAAAAGTTCACATTCGGAGCCTTGCGGCATGTAAAAGGGGGCGTTGGCCGCCCCCTTATCGAGTTCCGGGATTTGCATGTTCATTCTGCGGCCACTTTCGCGGAGCCGGAAATGACCTCTTTGCGTGGAAAGGTTACCGCGTATATGAACAACAGCGCTCCGAGAACTACCGCGATCCCGGCGCCAAAGCGCATCCAGTAGAAAATGGCGATCGCGTCCTGCACATCCATGAAGTAGTCACCCTGCACGCGCTGTGCGTGGGTTTGTACGGTCCCCGCAAATGTCAGCACGAAGGTCATGAAGGTCATACCACCGGCCATCAGCCAGAAGGACGCCATGTTGAGCACCTGATTATAGGGATCACGCTGGCGCAGGATCGGGAACGCATAAGTAAAGATCGCGAGGTTCAGCGATACATAGGCCCCAAAAAAGGCGAGATGCCCGTGGGCTGCGGTGATCTGCGTGCCGTGGGTATAATAGTTGATCCCGTGCAGCGTATGCAGAAAGCCCCAGACACCCGCCCCGAAAAAGGCCAGCGTGGCACAGCCCAGCGACCACAGAAGGGCGGCCTTGTTGGGGTGATCCTTGCGGCCTTTCCAGACCATGACGAAAGCAAAGGCCATCATGCCAAAGAAGGGCACAACCTCAAGCGCAGAGAAGACTGACCCGATCCACTGCCAATAGCCCGGTGTCCCGATCCAGAAATAGTGGTGTCCGGTGCCGAGTATCCCTGAAAAGAGCGCCGTGGCGACGATCAGATAGAGCCACTTTTCGATGATCTCACGATCAACGCCTGTCAGCTTGAGCATCAGGAAGGCAAGGACGGAGGCCATGACGAGTTCCCAGGTCCCTTCGACCCACAGATGCACCACATACCACCAGTACATCTTGTCCAAGGCCAAGTTTGACGGGTTGTAGAAGGCAAAGAGGAAGAGCAGCGTCAGCCCCCACAGCCCCAGCAGGAGCACGTTCGTGATGGCAGTCTTGCGGCCCTGCAACACGGTCATGGTGATGTTATACATGAAGATCAGCGCGGCCACGACGATGCCCATCTTGACCCAGACGGGTTGTTCGAGGAACTCACGGCCCTCCTTGCCAAGCAGCCAGTTGCCCTCAAAGAGGTTGAACAAATAGGTAACCACGACGCCGAGTGTCCCAAGCACCATGATGGCGAGCTGCACATAGGCCAGCAGCGGGGAGTGGATCTCACGCTCTGATTCCTCGGGGATGACAAAATAGGCTGCTCCCATGAAGCCGAGCAACAGCCAAACGATCAGTGAATTGGTATGCAGCATGCGCACGATGTTGAAGGGGAGTATGTCGGACAGGAAATTGGGGCTGACATAGATCCAGCCTGCAATCAGACCTCCCGAAACCTGGACGACGAAAATCGCGAGCGCTACCGTAAAGTAGACCAACGCGATAGATTGAGATTGATACTTCATGAGCTTTCCTTATCCAGCGTCGTTTGGTGGCCAGTCCTGATTGCGAATCGTGTTGGTCCACAGCAAGAAATCGCTCAGGGCGCGGTATTCATCATCGTTAAGGCCGAAGTTCGGCATCTGCCGGCGTCCTTCGATGCCCGTGGGCATTGCATCCATCCACCCTTTGAGCGTTTCAAAAGCGGCATCAGGATCGTCTTCAACGCCCCAGCGCGTCATCACGTTGCCCAGTTCGGGCGCGAAGTAGGCACCTTCGCCAAGGATGGAATGACAGTTCACGCAGCCGTGGATTTCCCACAGATGTTTCCCGTGCGCGACTTTTTCGGTCAGGCTTGCCGCATCGGTGGAGGTAGTCACGATATACCTATGCGAATGAACCGACAGACCGACGAAGATAAGAATGAAAAATAATGACCCGCCATAGAATATGTTACGGGCCATGGAGGTCGTGAGAACGTCACGCATCCTTTGCTCCTTTTGATAGCAGGCCTATTCAGACAGGATGGTTAAGGCGACCACTTGCCGCCTTAACGAAAGTCAAGCTGTGCTCAGTCGAATGTCGCGAGGTAAGCGATAACATCTGCAACGTCGTCTTCTTTTCTCAGGCCCGCAAAGCTCATTTTCGTCTTGGGCAAGTACTCTTTTGGTTTAGTTAGAAATGCCGCCATTTCCTCTTCGCTCCAGACAAGGCCATCTGTCGCCTTTGCCAGTAATGCATCCGAGTATTTGAAATCCGGGTTCGCGCCTGCGGCAGCTCCGATGATGCCGTTCAATGTGGGCCCAACCTTGTTTTTGGCGTCTTCACCCACGGCATGGCACGCTTTGCATTTGCGAAAGACCTTTTCACCATTGGCCGCGTCACCTGACGCAAAAGCTGGGCTGCTAAGTGTGAGGGCCAACAGGCCGATAGAGAGTTTGTGGAACATGTTTTTTCCTTTGGATCAGGGTGATGTCGCGCGATTGCGACGTTTGAGAACCGTACAGGTGTGCGGTTCGTGGAAGATCATCTGGCAGCGAAGACAGAGAATGCATTCGTTTGGATTGATGCGCCCAAGCGGGTCGATGGCCCCCACGGTGCACTGTTGCTCACAGAGCCTGCATTCGCGTCCGCATTGGGGACGGCGTCGCAGCCAGTCAAAGATTTTCAGTTTGGCGGGGATGGCAAGTGCAGCGCCCAGAGGGCAGAGGTAACGACAGTAGGCGCGCTCTACAAAAAGACCTATGAACAGGATGGCACCGACAAAAAGCAAGAATGGCCAGCCACGCATGAACCGCATGGAAATCGCAGTTTTGAAAGGCTCTGCCTCTGCCAGTATCAACGCGTCTTTCATGGAATAGAAAGACAGGCCAAGAATGGCCAGAAACAGAGTGTATTTGAGGATCCACAGTCGCTCGTGGACTGCGTTTGGAACTGCAATCTGTTTAATGCCAAGTCGGCGCGCGGCCTGATTTGACAGCTCTTGCAAGGCACCGAAAGGACACAGCCAGCCGCAAAAGACGCCACGTCCCCAGAACAGCAGTCCAAGGGCCGTGAACCCCCACAGCACAAAGATCAGTGGTTCCATCAGGAAAACATCCCATTTGAAACCGTTTAGCAACGAATGGACAAAGGCCACGACCTGAACGACCGAAAGCTGTGCGCCAAGTATAAGGCCAAGCCAGACAAAGGTGACAGAAAGGAACGCGCTACGCGTCCAGAGCCAAAGACGCGGGCGTTTTACGAAGGCATCCTGAAGGAGGAGGATCGCGAAAAGTGTCGCCAACATGACCGCAAGACCAACAAGCGGCACTGTCTTTTGGGCCCATGCGTTGCGCCATGCAGGCGGTGGCGCGGCGACTGGTTGAGGCGGATTCAGGAAGGCCGCACCCAACTCAAATGGCAGGGACATTGGGAAAACAGCATCGCCGCGTGTCGCCGACACCGTGAGGGTGAAAGGTTCGGACAGGTTGATCTGGTCGCGGGGGACGGCAAAGAGGCTTGCCTCTTTTACGTCGGGTGCATCATCGGGTTCGAATTGGTTCAGGCGCTGATAACCGGACGAAAGCGGTGTGTAGTGCCGCCCGCCTTGTTCCAGCGCTACGCGGCCGAATACGCCTGACCTGCGCCAGCCTGTGCCACGGTGCGACTGCAGCCCCCGGCTGGCGATAAGCAGCGCATCGTGATCGGCGGGCAAGGCGGCGATGGCACGACGAAACTCCGGCGCGCCCAGCAGGTTTTGCCCGATCGTGGCAGGGTCAAGCACGCTGACCCAGACCTCCAAAAACGTACCGTCCTTGTCAGGGATCGCCGGATTAGCATCGGGCAAGGCCGCGCGGGCGTCGCGCAGCGTCACGACGCGGGTGGTAAAGGCGCCGAGACGGGTCAGATCGGCCCAACCCGCCGGTTGAAACGTCACCCGGTCAAGTCCGCCACCGTTTGATTGCGACAACAGCCGCGCCATGTGCAGAATCGAATCGCGAATCACGCCGGTTGACACGGTTGCACGGCTGATGATGTCCGGTGCGTCACCTGTCAGGCCCTCAGACTCCATGCGCAAACCGGCAAAGGCGTTCACATAGTCGGCGATATCCTGGTCCGAAATGCCAAGCGTCAGAATAGGCTCTGCATGTTCCATAAGACGCGCACCGGTGATGGTGCCCGTCATATCCACAGCGACCAGAATATCCAGTGGCTTACCGGAATACCCCGTGGATTGCAGCACCTCCCATGTAGAGGCGATCTTACCCAGTGGGCGACGGTCTTCAGCGGTCAGAACCTGCCATCCGGGCACGGGGTCTTCGTGCCGTTGCACCAGAATCTCGGTTTGATCGGAGTCCAACAATGCCCGAGCCAGCGCAAGATCGGGACTGGTCTGTGCCCACGCGCAAGCCACGCTCAAAACGAACGCAACTATCACGTGGGCGAAAAGGATTTTCATGCGTTTTTCCACCTTGAAAACAACAATGCCGAGCGTGGCCGAACGGTGTCTTGATCAAAGTCAAGGCAACACCCGACCCGCATCAACCAGCCTTGGGCGTATCGAATTTACCGCAATTGGAGCCGATATATGTCCCTATCCATTCTTACACGGTCTGTTGCCGTAAGCGCTTTACTGTCGCTTTCCGCCTCGTTTGCCTTTGCACAGGAAAAGCCTGCGGATCACGGCGATGAAGCGTCGGGTGCGTATCAACCATCCATGACAACACTCAGTCAGATTCAGGTCGAAATTCCGGGTCGCAAACCTGGTGATCCGGTGATGACACCGAGCGAATATCAGGATGCCAATACGATCTATTTCCAGCGGTGCGCAGGCTGTCACGGGGTTTTGCGCAAGGGTGCCACCGGCAAGGCGCTGACAACGGACATCACGCGTCCGAACGGGTTTGAGTACCTGCGCGATTTTATCACCTATGGCTCGCCTGCCGGGATGCCCAACTGGGGCACTTCCGGTGATATGACCGAAGAGCAGGTGGACGCCATGGCGCGCTATCTGCTGCTGGAGCCTGCCGTGCCACCCGAGTGGGGCATGGCGGAAATGCGCGACAGCTGGAAAGTCATCGTGGCCCCCGAAGATCGACCCGCCGAAAAGATGAACGACATCGACATTGACAATCTTTTCTCGGTCACGCTGCGGGATGCCGGTCAAATCGCACTCATTGATGGCGCAAGCTACGAGATCAAGACGATCATCGAAACGGGCTATGCCGTCCACATCAGCCGTATTTCCGCTTCGGGCCGCTACCTGTTCGTGATCGGCCGTGACGCCAAGGTCGTTATGATCGACCTTTGGATGGAAACGCCCGGGCCTGTGGCCGAGATCAAAGTTGGCTCCGAGGCGCGCTCGGTTGAAACCTCCAAATTCAAAGGCTTCGAGGATCAATATGCAATCGCCGGGGCTTATTGGCCGCCGCAGTTTGTCATCATGGACGGAGATACGCTGGAACCCCTGCGGATCAAATCGACGCGTGGCATGACATATGACGAGCAGGACTTTCACCCGGAACCAAGGGTTGCTGCGATACTGGGCTCGCACTTCAAGCCGGAATTTCTCGTCAACGTCAAGGAAACCGGCAAGATCATGATGGTGGACTATTCCGACATCGACGCTCTGAAGATCACTGAGATCAATGCGGAACGCTTCTTGCATGATGGTGGTCTGGACAGCACGCAACGCTACTTCCTGACTGCGGCCAACGCACGCGGCAAGATTGTGGTCATCGACACCAAGGAAAGCAAAAAGGTCGCCGTGATCGAAACCGAAGGCGAGACACCACACCCCGGCCGCGGCGCCAACATCAACCACCCGACCTACGGACCTGTCTGGGCAACGTCGCACCTTGGGGATGATACGGTCGCACTTATCGGGACGGACCCCGAAGGCAACCCCGATCACGCCTGGAAAATGGTGCAGCAGCTTTATGCGCTTGGTGGCGGGTCGCTCTTTGTGAAATCGCACCCCACATCAAACCACCTTTATGTGGATGCGACGCTGAACCCGGATGCGGAAACCTCAGGCTCGGTTGCGGTCTTCAAGATCGACGAATTGGTACAGGAGGAGCCGGAATACACTGTTCTGCCATTGGTTGAATGGGCCGGGATTGCCGAAGGCCAGCCCCGTGTTGTTCAGGGTGAATTCAATCAGGCAGGCAACGAGATCTGGTTCTCCATCTGGAACGCCGCAGATCTGGAATCGGCCATCGTGGTGGTCGACGACAGGACGCTGGAACTCAAGCACGTGATCAAGGATCCGCGGCTTGTGACCCCGACGGGCAAATTCAACGTCTTTAACACCCGCGCAGACGTCTACTGACACCATCTGCGCCAAGCTGGCGCGGCAGGTTTCTCCCACCTGCCGCGTCGCTTTCTCTCCCGTCATCTCGGCCAAAGCTCCAGCGTCAAGGATATGATATGTTGAAGAAAATGAACGATGGTCAGGTTTTTTTGGTGGGGGCAGGGCCCGGTGATCCTGATCTACTGACCCTGCGCGCCTTGCGAATGATGCAGTCCGCCGATGTTGTTGTTCATGACAGGCTGGTTTCGCGCGATATTTTGGCATTGGTACCTGCAGGCGTTCGGCGCATTAACGTAGGCAAGAAACCGAACCATCACCCCGTTCCTCAAGACGACATCAACGCCCTTTTGGTGCGGTTGGCGCAGGAGGGCGCAACCGTTGCCCGTCTCAAGGGGGGCGATCCGATGATTTTCGGACGTGGCTCCGAGGAAGCTGCCGTGCTGCGCGCGGCTGGGATTAAAGTCACTTATGCACCTGGCATCACCGCCGCTCAGGGCGTTTCAGCTTCAACCGGTGTGCCGCTGACCCATCGCGGACTGGCGTCCGGCGTGCGTTATGTTACCGGCCATTGTCAAGCCAACCGCCCGCTTGATCTGGATTGGGATGGGTTGGCCGATACTGACACCACGCTGGTCGTCTATATGGGCCATGCGAACATGCAGCAAATCGCGGCGGGGCTGATTGACCGCGGTCTGCCTGCCGAGCATCCGGTGCTGGTCGTGGCGAATGGTACGCGGCCCAACGAGAGCCATCTGATCACGCAACTGGGTGCCTTGCAGATCAAGCGGGCGAACATCCCCGTGCCGGGGCCGGTTTTATTTATTATCGGGCATGTCGTCAGCCTGATTGACGATGAGAACCAAAAGGTGGTGGAAGAAATCCTCGATGCTTCTCATTTGCAGAGTGTGCTGCATGGGTAAGACCGGTGCCTTGGTGTCTGTGGTTTCGGTTTGCGCAATTGGTGCGGGTGCAGAAGTATTGCCGCAGTCCCAACAGGACCGTCTTGCCCATTTGGTCGAACAGGATTGCGGGTCATGCCATGGCCTTAAACTGACGGGCGGGCTAGGCACGGCCATCACGGCCAAGGCGTTGGACGGCCAGACGGTCGAGGGTCTGACATCTATAATTCTGGACGGCATCCCGGGCACGGCAATGCCGCCTTGGCGTCCTCTCTTGAGCGAAACCGAGGCACATTGGATTGCTCAATATCTTTTGGAGGTCGGTGAATGACGCGCCTGACCCGCATGCTTTTGCTGTGCTGCATTTTCGCTTTGCCTGCAAGCGCCGAGGTAAAGGTCCATGCTACCGGCGACATGGGCGTGGTGATCGAACGCACGACGGGATCGGTCCTGATCGTGGATCAATCCGACATGGGGGTGATTGCGCGTGTTGAGGGCTTTGGCGACCTCTCCCATGCCAGTGCTGTTTTCTCCCCTGATCAGCGCTTTGCCTATATTTTCGGCCGAGATGGCGGGCTGACCAAGCTTGATCTGGTAACGCAGTCCATCGCGGGCCGCGTCATGCAGGCGGGCAATTCCATTGGCGGGGCCATTTCCGACGATGGTCGTCTGGTCGCTGTATCGAATTATGAACCGGGAGGGGTGAGGGTCTTTGACGCCAAAACGCTTGATCTGGTTGCTGATTTCCCGACAGCCTCCAAAACCATCGGTCTTGTCGATGCACCGGGCGGGCGATTTGTGTTTTCGATGTGGGACACGGGTGAGACCTGGATTGCTGATATGTCAGGAGGCGCTCCCGAGGTCACCAAGATCACCGGTATGGGGGCCAACCCCTATGACGCGCTGATCACCGGGGACGGGCGGCGTTACATCGTTGGACTATTCGGCGAGGACGGGCTGAGCACACTTGATCTGTGGTCTGAAGCCCCGGTAGTACAACGCATTCTGCCCGGTTATGGGCGCGGCGAGGAACCACTACCAGTCTATAAGATGCCCCACCTTGAAGGCTGGGCGCTGGCGGGTGATCGCTTTGCGCTGCCCGCCGTAGGGCGTCACGAGGTGCTCTGGCTGGACGCGCAGCGGCTCAGCGAACTGGGGCGGACCAAAACCCACGGCCAACCGGTCTTTGCCGTCGCCCGGCCCGACGGACGGCACGTCTGGGTGAATTATGCGCATCCAAACAATGACACCGTCGAAATCATTGAAGCCGCCTCGGGTGAGGTTGTGCAAACGCTGAAACCCGGTCCCGCCGTTTTGCACATGGAATTCACAGCACGCGGGCATCAGGTCTGGGTTTCTGTACGCGATGCCAACCGCATCGACATCTATGACACGCAAACCTTTGAGAAAATTGGCGAGGTTCCGGCGCAAACCCCCTCCGGTATCTTTTTCACCGCAAGGGCGCATCGCATTGGGCTTTGAGAGAAAACACATGACGCTGGATGCACTGGACTGGAGGCTGATGAACGATTGGCAACGTGCTTTGCCTCTTGTGTCGCGCCCGTTTCGGGACATCGCGCGTCATCTCGACACATCCGAAGACTGCATCATCGACCGGCTGCAAAGCCTGCTGGAAACCGGCGCGATCAGCCGGATTGGGGGGACGTGCCGACCGAACACTCTGGCCGCCAGCACGCTTGCTGCCGTGGCGGCCCCTGAGGGCAAGATCGAGGAAATCGCGCATATCATCAACGCGCAGGAGGGGGTCAACCACTCTTATGAGCGCGAAAACCAGTGGAACATCTGGTTTGTGGCCACCGGGCCGACACGCGCCTTTGTCGATGACATCCTGCGCCGGATTGCCGACCAGACGGGCTTGCGGGTGCTGGACTTGCGCCTTAAGCGGCCTTTCAACGTCGATCTGGGATTTGCTCTGGACGGGTCGAACAAGCTGCCGCAACCGCGCGAGGTCGATACCAATGTCAGGATCGAAGCAAGCGATCGGGCTATCATGCAGGCGCTCTCAGAAGGCATGGTGGCTACGGCTTGCCCCTTTGCGGAACTCGCCGACCGTCTGGGTCAAAGCGAAGCAGCTGTGTTGGAGCGGGTCAGGGCCCTGGTCGAGGCGGGGATCCTGTCGCGCATCGGCGTGATCGTGCGGCATCGCGCCTTGGGGTGGCGCGCCAACGCGATGTGCGTCTTTGTCGTGCCACCCGAAGACATCGAGGCCTGCGGACGCGCCTTGACCCGCGTGCAGGGTGTGACGCTGTGTTACGAGCGCCGACCCGTCAAGGGTGTCTGGCCCTACACCCTGTACTGCATGATCCACGGGCGCAGTCGGGCGGAAACCCTTGACGTACTCAGCCAGGCGCGGGTCACCGCACATATGGTGCCCTTTGAGTACCGCATCCTGTTCAGCACCCGGTGTTTTCGCCAACAAGGGGCCTTGATTGATTTCACCTCTGCGGGGCGCAAAACACAGGGGAGACAAGGAAGATCCGATGGACATTGACCAAACTGACCGCCAGATTATCAACGCGCTGCAAACGGGGTTTCCGATTGCGCCGTGCCCTTTTGCCGTGGCGGCAGATCGTCTGGGCTTGCGTGAAGATGATCTGATTGCGCGGCTTGCTCGGATGAAGGACGCAGGCATCATAACGCGCTTTGGCCCATTTTTGGATGCGGCCGCCATGGGCGGCGCGTTTTGTCTTTGCGCCATGGAAATCCCACAGGCCCAGTTCGGCGCGATGACAGATATCGTCAATGGCTTTGATGAGGTGGCTCATAACTATGCGCGCGATCACCGGTTGAATATGTGGTTCGTGTTGGCCACTGAGACACCTGAGGGCATCGCAGAGGTGGCTGCGCGGATTGAGGCCGCGACCAGCCTGTCGGTCTTTCAGTTCCCCAAACTCAAGGAGTTCTTTGTGGGCTTCCGGGTGGCCGCATGAGTATCCAGTCCGCAGACCGCGCCTTGATCAAAGCCTGCCAGGCGGGCCTGCCGCTGGTTGCAAAACCTTATGCGCAGATCGCGCGGCAGTTGGGTTTGCAAGAGGCAGAGGTAATGGAGCGTCTCGACGGGCTGCTCGGGCAGGGGGTGATCCGGCGGATCGGCATCGCGCCCAACCACTACAAGCTAGGCATGGCGGCAAATGGCATGACCGTCTGGGACATTGACGACGCGGAGGCCGAAGAGCTGGGCGCGCTTGTCGGCGCGATGGTGGACGTAACGCACTGCTACCTGAGGCCCCGGAAACGCCCTGTCTGGCCTTATAATCTTTTCGCCATGCTGCACGGATCGACCCGCGCGGAAGTCGAGGAGAAACGCCAACATATCCTGCAGCTGCTCGGGCCTGCGGTCCGCGCGCATGACGTTCTCTATTCAACGCAAATCCTCAAGAAAACCGGTCTGCGACTGGCCACCAAGGGAGGCACCTGATGTTTCGACTGACGCAATACATGGAGCAGTTGATCACCCCGACACAGCCACGCACCCGGCGGGGCCCGGTTCGGCCCGTGGTCATCTGGAACCTGACGCGCCGCTGCAATCTGAAATGCCGTCACTGCTATACGACATCCTCGGATAATGTCTTTCCGGGTGAGCTATCGACTGAACAGGCGTTCGGTGTAATCGACGATCTGGCGGCCTTCAAGATCCCAGCGCTGATCTTGTCAGGCGGTGAGCCGCTGTCGCGTAGCGACATCTATGAGCTGGCGCAATATGCCCGCAGCAAGGTCCCCTATCTGGCGCTGTCGACCAATGGCACGCGGATCGACACACATGCGGTGCAGAAAATCTCCGATATCGGGTTTGACTATGTCGGTATCAGTATCGATGGGGTGGGAGCCACCAACGACTGGTTCCGCGGTCAGGACGGTGCGTTCGACGCAGCCGTCGCAGGCGCACGGCTGTGCAAGGACCATGACATCAAGGTCGGCCTTAGATTTACGCCGACCGAGGACAACGCCGAACAACTGCCCGCAATCCTCGATCTGTGCGAAGCGGAAGGGATCGATAAGTTCTACATGTCTCATCTGGTCTACGCGGGGCGGGGCAACAAGAATCGCGGCGAGGATGCAGGGCACGCGCGTGCCCGTCGCTGTGTAGACCTTTTGATCGACCGGGCCTGGAACGCGCTGCAAGAGGGGCGGCATTTCGAGGTGGTGACCGGCAACAATGATGCCGATGCCGTGCGATTCCTCAACTGGGCGTGCGCGCGCTTCGGCACCGAACAAATCGATCATCTTAGGGCGCATCTTGAGGCCTGGGGCGGGAACTCATCGGGGGTGGGGGTCGCGAATATCGATCCAACCGGGAAGGTGCATCCCGATACCTATTGGTCCGATTACACCGTCGGAAATGTCAAAACAGGCCGCTTTTCCGACCTCTGGACAAGCTCGGACGAAATGCTGGGTTTGCTGCGCACACGGCCGCGTCCGCTCAAGGGGCGCTGCGGGGCCTGCGCACATCAATCGGTCTGTGGCGGTAATACGCGCATCCGCGCGCTGCAACTGACGGGCGATCCCTGGGAAGAAGACCCTGCCTGCTACCTCTCAGATGCCGAGATCGGCATTGATACGCCGGAAACCGGGCGGGTTGAGTTGCGTAAATTCACTGGGAGGCGACATGATCCAGCGCATAATTTCACTTAGCTTGCTAGCGGTTGCACCTTTGGGCGCGCGGGCAGAACCTGCGGTGCATTATGCAACCCATTGTGCGGTCTGCCACGGCGATGACCGTCTGGGCAGCCTTGGCCCCGCGCTGATCCCCGAAAGCCTGCGCAGACTAAGGGGCGAAAAGCTGGAGGCCGTGATCGCCAAAGGCCGGATCAGCACGCAGATGCCGGGCTTTGACGGTCAGATGACGGCAGAAGACATCACCGAACTTGCTGCCTATCTGCACACACCCTTGCCGGAGATCCCGGTCTGGGACGCGGCGCGCATCGCTGAGACTCTTGCAGTCAACCCCGACTACATCGCTCCGGATAAGCCGCAACATGATGCGGACCCGCTGAATATCTTTTTGGTGGTCGAAACCGGCGATCATCACATCAGCGTGCTGGATGGGGACACATTCGACGTGCTCGCACGCTTGCCCACTCCGCTGGCCGTGCATGGAGGGCCAAAATTCACGCCAGACGGGCGGTTCACTTTTGTGATGTCGCGCGATGGGTGGGTGCAAAAGATTGATCTATGGTCGATGCAGGAGGTCGCGCGCCTGCGGGCGGGCGTCAACAGCCGCAATATAGCCATGTCCAAGGATGGCAAATACCTCGCCGTGGCCAATTACCTGCCCCATAGTCTCACAATCCTGTCGACGGCGGATATGTCAGTCCAAAGGATCTTTGACGTGGTGGGCAAGGACGGCGATAGCTCTCGGGTGTCCGCCGTCTATCAGGCCCCGCAGCGCGACAGCTTCATCCTGGCACTGAAGGACATCCCCGAGATCTGGGAGGTCGCGACCGATCCCAATGCCGAGACCGTCTATGAAGGCTTCGTGCACAGCCACGAAAAGGATATGGTGGAGGCTATCGCTTCATCGGAGGGGCTTTTTGCACGACGCCGGATCGAACTAAGCGAACCGCTGGACGATTTCTTTTTCACGCCCGATTACCGGTTTCTCATCGGAGCCGCTCGGGAAAGCGACCGGGGTGTTGTGGTCAATCTGAACGTGGGCCGTGAGACGCATGAATTGCCGCTCTCAGGGCTGCCGCATCTGGGGTCAGGGATCTCTTGGGTGTTTCAGGACCGCCGCGTCATGGCGACGCCGCACCTGCGGGAGGGCAAGCTTTCCGTGATCGACACCGAAAACTGGGAAGTTCTGACTCAGATCGAAACAGATGGGCCGGGCTTCTTTCTGCGCAGTCACGAGAATTCACCTTACGTCTGGGCCGATGTGTTTTTCGGTCCCAACCGCGATGCGATGCATGTGATCGACAAACAATCGCTGGAGATCGTCAAGACCCTGCGCCCGGTGCCCGGCAAAACGCTTGCCCATGTCGAGTTTGACCGGGAGGGGCGTCATGCGCTGGTCAGCCTGTGGGAAGATGACGGCGCGATCCTTATCTACGACGCAAAAACACTTGAGGAAGTGAAGCGGTTGCCGATGCGTAAACCTTCGGGGAAATATAATGTATTCAATAAGATCACCTTTTCTGATGGCACCAGTCATTGACCGCCCCATCCTTGTTGTAACGCATGGATCGCCTTCGGACCCCGAACCGCAGGAGGTCGCGGTTCAGGCTTTGGCGACGCGGCTTGGTCAGTTGATGCCGGAGGTGCAGGTGCGCGGCGCAACTCTCGCCGCCGAGGGCGCATTGGCACGCGCCGTTCAACGCATGGATGCACCGATCCTATGCCCGTGGTTCATGTCGGATGGCTGGTTTGTCAAAACCCATTTGCCCAAGCGCCTTAAGGCTGCCGGCCTGTCGCACTGGCGCGCGACTGCGCCCATGGGTCTTTGGCCGGGTTTGCCTCAACTGATGCATGACCGTTTGCGCCTGCGTCTGGAGACGCTGGGCTGGGAGATGTCGCAGACAACCGTGATCCTTGCTGCTCATGGGTCTCCCAGCAGTGACAAGCCGCGCCAGGCCACCGAGAGCGCTGCAAAGGCTCTTGCTGGGTTCGGTCGTTTCAAGGCGATCCGCCCCTGTTATGTGGACGAACCACCTGCCATTCGTGACGTGGTTGCGTCGGTACGGCGTCCTGCCATCGTTCTGCCCTTTTTTGCTGCCCGTGCTGGCCACGTCACCGACGATTTACCCGAAGAGCTGCAAGCAGCGCGTTTTGATGGGCCGGTACTAGAACCTGTGGGCACGTGGCCTGAAACCCCGGCATTGGCGCTGGCTGTGATTGGCGCAGTGTACAGCGCAGAACTCGCATGAGCGCCGAACGACCCTGGCCGGTGGGGAAGCTGGCGCTGTTGCTCTATCCTTTCGTGGTTGGGGCGGTCGCGATCAACCTCTTCATGTTTGCCCTGATGGCGCCGGTTGTGGGGCTTGATCCACTGGAGCCGGTGAAAGCTCTGAAATGGGCGGTTGGTCTTGGGGTTCCGGCGGCATGGGCTGCTGGTCGTTGGGCGCGCCACTTGATGGACCGCGCGGACGGTCGGACTTAACCAAGGTCAAGGCTCTGGCCGGGTTCACCGGGTTTGATGGGTGAAACATCTCCGGGGGAGCCACCTGCATGAACTACGACGCCTTTTTCGCCGACCAGTTGGATCAGCTCCGTTCTGAGGGGAATTACCGCGTTTTCGCTGAATTGGAACGGGATGCCAGCAACGCGCCCCACGCCACGATGCACGGCGCGGACAGCCCGCGTGAGGTCACGGTCTGGTGTTCCAACGACTACCTAGGGATGGGCAAGGCGGGATTTGTGCGCCAGGCGATTGCTGATGCAGCGCTTCAGGACGGGGCAGGGGCAGGCGGTACCCGCAATATCTCCGGTACTGCCACGCAGCATGTCGCGCTTGAGGCGGAACTGGCCGATCTGCATGACAAGGAAGCCGCGTTGCTGTTCACCTCGGGCTATGTCTCGAACTGGGCAAGCCTAAGTGCGCTGGGCGCGCGGTTGCCGGGCTGCACGATCCTGTCCGATGAAATGAACCATGCCAGCATGATCGAAGGCATCCGACACAGCCGTGCCGATAAGGTGATCTGGAAACATAACGACCCCGAAGACCTGAACCGCAAGCTCAACGCGTTGCCACCTGGCGGGGCGCGGTTGATCGCCTTTGAATCGGTCTATTCAATGGACGGGGACATCGCGCCGATAGCTGAAATCCTTGATGTGGCCGAGGCGCATGGGGCCATGACCTATCTGGATGAGGTTCATGCCGTCGGGCTCTATGGTGCACAGGGTGGCGGCATTGCCGAACGCGAAGGTTTGGCGCATCGCGTCTCCCTCATCGAGGGCACATTGGGCAAGGCCTTTGGCGTGATGGGGGGCTATATCGCGGGATCTGCGGTGATGTGCGATTTCGTGCGGTCCTTTGCCAGTGGGTTCATCTTTACGACTGCCTTACCACCTGCGTTGGCGTCGGGGGCGCTGACGTCCATCCGCCATCTGCGGGGCAGCGATCTGGAACGCCGCCGGCAGCGGGCCAATGTGGCGAAGTTACGTGCGCGCCTTGATGCAATGCGCCTGCCGCATCTGCACAACGAAAGTCACATTGTACCGGTGATGGTCGGCGACCCGTTCAAGGCAAAATTCCTGAGCGACACGCTGCTCGAAAACTACGGCATCTATGTGCAGCCGATCAATTACCCGACTGTCCCAAAGGGTACGGAGCGATTGCGTATCACGCCGTCCCCTTTGCACGACCACCGGGACATCGAGGTGCTGGTGAACGCGCTCTCCGATCTTTGGTCGCAATGTGCGTTGAACAGGGCCGTGGCCTGATATCGGAGGACCGCGTCAAATGTTGATCGGTGAACTCGGCTCAGCGTCGGGCGTGTGAAGGTCGCAGCTTAAAAAGGGAAGGGTATGGAGCGAAAACCCGAGCACTTCAAAACGACATTCACAGCTCTTTTTGTGCTGTTTCTAGGGAGCTGTTTCGATCCGGAAACAGCCACTCATTCATGAAAAGCTTCTGCTCAGTTTTACTTGGTGTCTTACTGTCGGCGTGCTTGGCCTTTTACGGCCCGTATGGCATGTCTACAATGGACGACGGCGCAGTTTTCTCGATGGTGATCTGCGCGGATGGCGTTGTACAAACCGTTCAATTCGACGCGGATGGCAAACCGGTCGAGCCTTCGCAAAACTGTCCGGAGTGCCTGACCTGTTGTCCTGCCATCGGAGCGATGATCTCCGGGGTCTGCGCGTCCAACCCTAGCTTTGCGCTTTTGGACCTGCAGGAAGACCGGCTTGTCGCGTCGGGCACCAGAGTTGAAAGACGCAACATGCGTCCGCCGTTGCGCGGACCCCCGGCTGCGCAGTTTTCCCTGATGCAGAATATACGTGATCGGTCCCCGACCCGACATGTCGGGCACGCTCTGTTGCCGGGTGTTGCCACATGAAGTTCGTTTACTTCCGTTTAAAGCTCCTGACCCTCCTTGCGATGCTCATCTGCTTCGGACTTCCGGCCGCAGCGGAAACGGTACTGTCCAAAATCTTGCCGAAACTCGCCGCAGCAGAGTTGGTCGAGGGCGCGGATGGCTTTGGGATCACCCACCCCGACATTCCCGTGGTCGAAGTCTTGAAAGACGGCGCGCGGATCGGGTGGGCCTATGTCACCTCGGATTTCGTTTCCACCACCGGATATTCGGGCAAACCCATCCACACCATGGTCGTGATTGATGACGCAGCCCGGGTGATCGGCGTGCAACTGGTCAAACACTCTGAGCCCATCGTGTTGATTGGTATTCCAGACTCCAAGGTCAAGGCGCTCGTGGCCAATTACCGGGGCCTTGACCTTGTGGCAGAAGCAGAATCTGGCGGCACAGCGCACCAGCTTGATATCATTTCAGGTGCGACCGTGACGATCATGGTGATAGACGATTCCATCGTGCGGGCGGGTCTGAAGGTTGCGCGCCAACTTGGGTTGGGCGGCCTTGTCGTTGAGGACGAAGGCACCGGCCCACAGTTTGAAATAAACCCGGAGGCCGAGGCTTCTGGCGACTGGATGACGTTGGAAGGCGACGGAACCTTACGCCGGCTGTCGCTGGATGTGGGGCAGATCAACGCGGCTTTTGCCGCGATGGAGGACGAGCGCGCTGGCAAGCGCGCGTTAGACGACCCACCCGAAACCCCCTTCATCGATATGCAGGCAACGCTAGTTTCCCATCCGGCCATCGCACACGCTGTTCTAGGGGATGCCGTGGCGGGCAATCTGGCCGATTGGTTGGAAGACGGCGACCAGGCTGTCGCGATTTTCGGGCGTGGGCTCTATTCCTTCAAGGGATCGGGGTATGTGCGGGGCGGTATTTTCGACCGGATTGTCCTGATCCAGCAGGATGTCTCCGTGCGGTTTCGGGATCGCATGCACAAACGGATCAACACGATCGCGGCTAACGGCGCGCCGGTTTTCGCTGAAGCGGATCTGTTTAAAATCCCTGCTGACAGCGGCTTTGACCCCACCAAATCCTTTCGCATTCAGCTTCTGGTGCAACGTGAAGTCGGTGCGATTGAAAAGGTATTTACCACCTTCGATCTCGGCTACCAGTTGCCCGCGCACTATATCCGCGCCGTCCAACCGCCCCCCGCGAACATTCCGGACAGCGTTGAAACGGTCACATCACAAAGCGAAGCCGCCGCGCACCAGGAATTGTGGAAACGCATCTGGGTCGGGAAGCAAGTTGAAATCGTCGTCTTGGGGGTCATGCTGGCCCTGCTCACGGGTGTCTTTTTCTTCCAGAGTTTCGCCGTACGCAATGCGCGCGCATTTTACATTTTCCGGATCGGATTCCTTGCGGTGACGCTGGTCTATCTGGGCTGGATGACCAACGCGCAATTGTCGGTGGTCA
The DNA here is from genome assembly GCA_033344815.1 of Paracoccaceae bacterium. Taxonomy (NCBI): domain Bacteria; kingdom Pseudomonadati; phylum Pseudomonadota; class Alphaproteobacteria; order Rhodobacterales; family Paracoccaceae; species Paracoccaceae bacterium. The sequence goes on from JAWPMR010000001.1 coordinate 5,015,854, forward strand.
ATCTCATGGCGCTCTTTGGCTCCTTGGTCGCAGGCTTTAGCTGGCAAGCGTTTTTACTTGATCCGTTGACCTTCATCCTTTGGTTCGCGGTGGCGGCAGCGCTGTTGTTCTGGGGGCGCGGGGCCTATTGTGGCTGGCTTTGCCCGTTTGGTGCCCTTCAGGAGCTGCTCAATCAGGTGGCACGCAAACTGCGCGTCCCGCAATGGACTCTGCCGTGGGGGTTGAATGAACGTCTCTGGCCGCTGAAATACATGATCTTTCTCGGTCTGTTCGGCGTCTCTCTGACCAGCATCGAACAGGCGGAACGTCTGGCCGAGGTCGAACCTTTCAAGACCGCGATTATCCTGAATTTCATGCGCGCCTGGCCTTTTGTGACCTATGCCGTGGCTTTGTTGATTGCCGGTCTTTTCGTGGAACGTTTCTTTTGCCGTTACCTCTGCCCTCTTGGGGCGGCGCTGGCCATTCCCGCGCGGTTGCGGATGTTTGACTGGCTCAAGCGCTACAAGGAATGTGGCAGCCCTTGCCAGACCTGCGCGCATCAATGCCCCGTGCAAGCCATCCATCCGACGGGCGAAATCAACCCCAACGAGTGCATCAACTGCCTGCACTGCCAGGTGCTTTATCAGTCCGAAACAACCTGTCCCGTGGTCATCAAAAAGATGAAACGGCGGGAAAAAGATCAGGCTGGACCAGACCTTGAACGGTTTGTCGGACATCCCAATCAAAAACGCGAAGTTCCGAACACATGAAAGGAAAAAACATGCCTGTTGATAAAAAACTCTCCCTCTCACGGCGCGGTCTGCTGGGCGCGACGGCAGGGGGCGCAGCACTGGCCGGTACATGGGGCGGTCGCGCCCTGTTGGGCGCCGGTGCAGCCGGTACGGCGACACTGGCGACAACCACCAGCGCGCGCGCGGCGGCAGGGGCCGAGGTTGCGCCGGGCCAGCTTGATGAATTCTACGGGTTCTGGTCATCGGGTCAGGCCGGTGAACTGCGTATTCTGGGGGTTCCTTCGATGCGCGAGTTGATGCGGGTTCCCGTTTTCAACATGTGTTCTGCTACAGGCTGGGGCACCACCAACGAATCCAGAAAAATCCTCTCCGAAGGGCTTATGCCTAAAACCAAGGCGTATCTTGCCGCAAACGGTCTGGAATTCCCACAAAACGGTGATTTGCACCATCCGCATATGTCCTTCACCGAAGGCACCTATGACGGGCGCTTTCTGTTCATGAACGACAAGGCAAACACCCGCGTCGCGCGTGTGCGCTGTGACGTGATGAAGTGCGACAAGATCATCGAGATTCCGAACGCCAAGGGAATTCATGGATTGCGTCCCCAAAAATGGCCCCGCACCAACTATGTCTTTTGTAACGGTGAAGACGAAGTGCCAATGGTGAATGATGGGCAGATCCTCGACGCATCAGAGCAATATGTGAATTTTTACACAGCCATCAACGCCGATGAAATGACCGTGGCCTGGCAGGTGATGGTGAGCGGGAACCTCGATAACACCGATTGCGATTATGAGGGGAAATACGCCTTCTCGACCTCGTACAATTCGGAAATGGGCATGACGCTGGCCGATATGACCGAGGCTGATATGGACCATGTCGTGGTCTTTAACATCAAGGAAATCGAGGCAGGGATTGAGGCTGGCGATTTCGTCGAACTGAATGGCGTCAAGGTGCTGGACGGGCGCAAGGGCACGACCAACAAATACACCCGCTACATCCCGATCCCGAACAACCCGCATGGCTGCAATATGGCACCGGACAAGATACACCTCTGTGTTGCGGGCAAGCTGTCGCCAACGGTGTCGGTGATTGATGTGCGTAAACTGGATGCGGTATTTAACGAGGATGTCGACCCACGCAGCGTCATTGTGGCGGAACCTGAATTGGGTCTCGGGCCGCTTCACACCTGTTTTGATGGCAAGGGCAACTGCTATACCACGCTGTTCCTTGATAGCCAGGTCGTGAAATGGAACCTTGAAGACGCGATTAAGCTCTATAATGGCGAGGACGTCGATCCGATCCGCCTTAAGAAGGACGTGCACTACCAGCCGGGGCATAACTCGACCGTGATGGGCGAGACGCTGGAAGCGACAGATAAATATTACATCACGATGAACAAGTTCTCCAAGGATCGGTACTTGAATGTCGGACCTCTGAAGCCTGAAAACGAACAGCTTTTTGTGATTGACGGCGATGATATGACTCTGGTCCATGATGGGCCTACTTTTGCTGAACCACACGACTCTATCATCGTTGATCCGTCCAAAATGAACCCGAAATCGGTCTGGGATCGCGATGATCCGATGTGGTCGGACGCGCGGGCGCAGGCCGAAGCGGATGGCGTGGACCTTGATGATTGGCAGGAGGAAATCATCCGCGATGGCAACAAGGTGCGCGTCTACATGTCCAGCAACGCGCCCAATTTTTCGCTGGAGACCTTCACCGTTCAACAGGACGACGAGGTGACCGTCTATGTGACCAATCTGGATGATATCGACGATCTGACCCATGGGTTTACCATGGGCAACCACGGTGTGGCGATGGAGGTGGGGCCGCAGGCAACGGCATCTGTAACTTTCGTAGCGGCCCAGCCGGGCGTATACTGGTATTATTGCCAGTGGTTCTGCCACGCGCTCCACATGGAGATGCGCGGTCGGATGTTCGTCGAACCAAGGGCGAGCTGAACCAAGATGCGTGTTCTGATCCCATTTCTCACACTGCTCGCCGCGCTGCCTCTCTGGGCAGAGGAGCGGCATGTGATGGCGGGTCAGGGCAGGCTTGCCACTGCCATCGCCGGGGCCGGTCCCGGCGATGTGCTGATCCTCGCTCCCGGCCGACATGAGGGCACGGTCACCATTGATCGCCCCCTGACCCTCACCGGTGGGCAAGGTGCCATCGTCGATGGGATGGGGCAGGGCACGGTGATCAGCATAGATGCCTCTGATGTCACCATCCGCAATCTGACTGTGACCGGGTCAGGAATGAACAGCCAGAACACCGACGCTGGCATAAAGATCCTGCGCAAAGCGGACCGTGCCATCGTTGAAAACAACCGCGTCCTGGGCAATCTGCACGGCATCGACGTACATGGGGGGCACGATGCGCAGGTGCGCGGCAACACCATCGAAGGGACACGCCACCCACGCATGAATGATCGCGGCAACGGTATTTACGTCTGGAATTCACCGGGCACCGTGATCGAAGGGAATTCGGTGCGCTGGGGCCGTGACGGGATATTCTCCAACACATCGCGCAAGGGGACGTACCGCAACAACCTCTTTCGCGATCTGCGTTTCGCCGTGCACTACATGTACACTAACGACTCCGAGGTGTCTGGCAATGTGTCCATCGCCAATCACTTGGGCTATGCGATCATGTTTTCCAACCGGGTGGTCATCAAGGACAACCTGAGCCTGTCGGATCGAAGCCACGGTATCATGCTGAACTTCGCCAACAACGCAGATGTGTCGGGCAATCTGGTGCGGGGCGGGGCCGACCGCTGCACGTTCATCTATAATGCGCACAAGAACCTGATCTATAACAACCGCTTTGAGGGCTGCACTATCGGCATCCATTTCACTGCCGGGTCAGAACGCAATGTGCTGACGGGCAATGCCTTTTTGGGAAACCGTACGCAGGTGAAATATGTCGGCACACGCGATATCGAATGGAGCTTTGAGGGCAGGGGAAATTACTGGTCCGATCACGCCAGTTTTGATCTGGGCGGGGATGGCATCGCCGACAGCCCATTTCGTCCTAACGACCTGATGGATCATATTCTGTGGTCACAACCTGCGGCGGGGCTTTTGACAGGGGCGCCGGTGGTGCAATTGATCCGCTGGTCGCAATCCAATTTCCCCGCCACATTGCCGGGCGGCGTGGTGGACAGCGCGCCGCTGATGGTTGCGCCTAATATTGAAATACCCCCCGAATTCCGCGCGATGGAAGCCGAGAGGGCGGCGCGCGGATATGAAAGTGAACCAGATGACTTCGACCTTAACGATCTCTCATCTCACTAAGTCCTTTGACGGGGTCACGGCTCTGTCGGATGTGTCTTTGCACGTGGCCCCTGGCGAGCGGGTTGCTTTGCTGGGCCACAATGGGGCGGGGAAATCGACCTTGATGAAACTGATCCTGGGGTTGATCGCTGCCGATCATGGCGCGATTTCAGTTTGCGGTGCTGCCCCTGGGGGACGGGGGGCGCGCGCAAAGGTGGCCTACCTTCCGGAGAACGTCAGATTCCATTCTGCGTTGACCGGTCTGGAGCAAATTGCTCACTATTTACGCTTGCGGGGGCTGGAGGCCTCCGGGGCGCTGGCGTTGCTTCACAAGGTCGGACTGGGCGATGCGGCAAAGCGGCGGATCGGCACCTATTCCAAAGGGATGCGTCAGCGCGTCGGGCTGGCGCAGGCGTTGATTGGCCAGCCAAGCCTTCTTGTGCTGGATGAACCGACGAGTGGCCTGGATCCAGTCTCGCGCCGGGATTTTTATGAGCTTCTCGATGGGCTTGCGGCCAAGGGGGCAGCTATACTGTTGTCCAGCCACGCATTGACAGAGGTCGAGGCGCGCACGGACAGGTTGGTGATTTTGTCGGGGGGGCGGATCGCGGCGACGGGCTCCCTGAGCGACTTGCGCCGTGAGGCCGCCTTGTCGGTCTCCATGCACATCACCGCGATCAACGGGTATGTCACCGATATTCTTGCAGCGTTTCCCGATGCTATTCACGCGGGTGGGGCCGTGCAACTCAACTGTGCCCAAGACAACAAACTCGCCACCCTCGCACAAATTGCAGCACTTCAGGACAAAGTGGCAGATATCGAAGTCATACCGCCAAGTTTGGAAGACATTTACAGCCACTTCAGCCGGAGGGATGGCCAATGATCGCCCGCATTCTCGCGACGGCAATCTGTGAGGCGCACATCGCGCGCCGCAATCTATGGATTGTCATTGCCGTTGCTCTGATGGTGATGTTCTCCTTGGTTTTATCCGCGGTGGGATCCGTACCCAGCGGTGAGCTTGGCGCAGATCGGTTGTCCATCACAGTTGCCTCTTTGACCTCGCTTGCGGTCTATCTTGTTCCCTTAGTCGCTTTGTTGATGTCATTTGACGCGATTGCGGGCGAGGTAGAACGCGGCACGCTGCCTCTCGTACTGACCTACCCCATTGGGCGTTGGGAAATCCTTGCTGGCAAGTTGCTGGCACATACGGGCATTTTGATCATCGCGCTTGTGGCCGGATACGGCGCAGCGGGGCTCGTAGCGGTGCTCAATGACCCGGCGGCGGTCAGCGGCATCGACGCCCTCTGGCGCTTGACCTGGACGTCGGTTCTTCTGGGGGCAAGTTTTTTGGGCCTCGGCTATGCCTTATCGGCGCTGGCAGGGCGCGCATCGGGTGCGGCAGGCCTGGCGATCGGGGTTTGGCTGGGACTGGTGGTGCTCTATGATCTGGCTCTCCTGGCGGCGGTTGTCGTCGATCAAGGCGGCGCATTTTCCACGCAGATTTTTCCTTCGCTTCTGCTGGCCAACCCGGCGGATGCGTTTCGCCTCTTTAACCTGACGGCGTCACAGGCCACGGCGGCGGCCTCAGGGATTGCGGGTGCTGCCGGCGCTATCGCCTTGTGGCAATCGCTGCTCTCTCTTTTACTCTGGCCCTTCGTCGCCCTGGGGCTGGCTACGGTTGCATTCCGAAAGGTGGAACCATGATCCGTATCTCGGCTGTATTGGCGCTCGTGATGGTGACCGCGTGCAAGGAAGAGGTCGTTCAGGATGTATCAGCCTTGCCCTTCACGGTCGAAGCCGTCGGTCATTTTTGCCAAATGAACCTGTTTGAGCACGACGGCCCAAAAGCGCAGGTGCATCTGGGGGGGCTGCCCCAATTGCCGCTGTTTTTCAGTCAGGTGCGCGACGCGGTTGCCTATCAACGTTTGCCCGAGCAAACACACGAAATTCTAGCCATTTGGGTCAACGACATGGGCGTGCCAGGGGCGACATGGGCCACACCTGGCAGCACCAATTGGATCGCCGCACAGGATGCGTATTACGTCGTGGGCAGCCGGGTCATTGGCGGGATGGGCGCGCCCGAACTCGTGCCCTTTTCGCAAGCGGCCAAAGCCGGGGCCTTCGCGAAAGCGAATGGGGGCGAGGTCATGCATCTGGGTGATATCCCAGATGATGCCGTTTTGGCGCCTGTTGAGCTGGTGGATGACGAAGATGATGCGGATTTCGAACAACGGTTGCGCGCCCTGTCGCGTAATTCGGGAGGGTGATTTCATGACAACACGTCGTCGTTTTCTAGCCATTGCTGCCGCCGCCACGGCCAGTCCCGGCGTCGGGATGGCGCAGCCTCTTCATGTCTGGCAAGGGGTTGCGCTTGGTGCACGCGCGACCCTGCGATTGGCCCATCCGGATGCAAAGGCGATCGGTGCGCGGGTCGCCAATGAGATTTCCCGACTGGAAGATATTTTCAGCCTTTACCGCCCCGACAGCAGTTTGATGCAACTGAACCGCACCGGGCAACTTGTAGCGCCCCCCTTTGAATTGCTGGAGTGCCTGTCGCTTGCCAGGGCGGTGCATCGGGCGAGCAGCGGAGCTTTTGATCCTACGATCCAACCGATTTGGAAGTGTTACGCAGAGGCTGCTGCATTGGGGGCAATGCCAACAGAACACGCTCTGATGCGCGCGCGGGCTTGCACAGGCTGGCATCGCATAACAATGGATGCGTCCTCTATTGTCATGCAAAAAGATATGTCGCTTACCCTGAACGGCATAGCCCAGGGCTATATCGCCGATCGCGTGGCGATGATGCTGAGAGATGCAGGTTTGACGAACATCTTGATCGATACGGGCGAGTTTCGCGCCCTTGGAATGCATCCAGATGGTGGTCACTGGCCCGTAAGACTTGCAACTGGTGGCGAAGTCCCTTTGGCATCACGGTCGCTCGCCACGTCCGCGCCGTTGGGCACGACATTTGACCGGGATTCGACACTCGGGCACATCCTTGACCCACGCAGCGCGAGGCCGACATCCAACATCTGGCAGGAAATCACTATATCTGCGCCATCGTCAGCCCTCGCAGACGCACTCTCAACAGCGGCCTGTTTGTTTGAGTATCGGGAAGAGATCGACTCCCTTGTCGCGACATTCGCGGACACCGCTGTCGTGGCCACCGTTGCGTCCAAGCCCTGACAATAGCGATCATGAGAGGCAGCTATTTGATTTCTTGTTTACCATTTCACTGGCGTCAATCGACAGAATCCCCGTTGAAATGGTAGGTCTGACGCGGAGGTGCATCCCGCAATTCGTTTAATATCCCGCTTGAGTCAAAGGATTTTGTCACACAAGTTGCTTTGCCCAGAACTTAGGTTCAGCGTGTTTGTTGATGGTGCGCTGGCATCAACGCTCCTGAATATTTTCTCCGTAGTAGTCCGCTGCCGAAAACGCCGAATAGACTCAAATTGTTGTTTGCCATTACATCAGCTATGCCAAATACCTAAAGTGCTCATTGTGTCGGATGGGAAGCATCCATCCTCAGCATCACCCATGGAGGAGTGGATTGAATCCGACTTTGGACTAATAGATTGGAGAGTTGGTGTGCACGTAAATTGCAAACGGGATTGCGCGGAGTTCTGGGCTTTCTTGAAAGCTCATGCTTTCACCAGGCTTGGGTCGGAGTAGGCGGCTCTTTTAACAAATCTACCCAATTACCGCCATTTGCACGTCGTTGCTCTCGGGGGGCTAGACTGCCCCAATTCATGTGCAGTATGTGTTCAAAATGGTCCCGTAAATCGGGTCGCGGACCATAGGAGAGCTAGGAACGCCCAACAACACAGCCACCACGGCAGCGAGATTATCTTGTGCGCCCATGATGGATGGAACAGGTAGTACTAAATTCGCTATTTATTTCCAGTGCATTGCGGATGCGCATCGAGTGATGTTGTAAAAAATGTTGTAACTTCCGTGCACCCGTTCAGAGCCCGCCACGCCGCGCAAACATGCGAAAGCTTTCGCCATCATGTCCCTTGGTCGATCGGTCGCAGACCACGACTACAATGACGGTTACCTGTGGTACCTATCTAAACCCTGAGTACCGCGTCTTGTGAGTTCGTTCACGGAGAGACGACACGGCGATTTCCTCATATCTGCCATTCGTTCAGCCCGCGGCGAATGTTAGTGAAGAGCCCAATTCGACCAATGCTGCGCAAATCGCGAAGGACAGCTTTTGGCCATTAATACCGAGAGGTTTGATAGCCTCATTCAACCCATTGGTGCTACAACATACTTGCCTTGACCAAGCTTTTTGCAGACATTGAACCAGTCGAAACGAAGCGCTTGGGCATAGCAACAATTTGCCCAGTGTGGATAAGGGAAAAGTATGTCACCGGAAGGTATTATAGCGGCAATATCATTGCTTCTCGCGGCGGAACCTGATCCCGCTTTTGACACTTTAAGCGCAGGAGGTTTCGATGATCGGTATCCCGTGACAGTCGCGGCCTGCCCCGAGACAACATCTGCCTTGGATATCGAAGGACAGACGATCATCTGCGGTACTGTTGACGTGCCAGAAAACCATGACGCGCCGGATGGCAACCGCATACCACTACGGTTCATGGTCGGCAAAGCGCAGACGACCAACCCTTTTTCTGACCCGGTCCTCTATTTACATGGGGGTCCTGCTGGCGGTGCAATGAAGTCTATCGCGACCGTCACGGACACCATTCTCGGCGACCACCGCACGCATCGTGATATTGTGACCTTCGATCAACGCGCGGCGATGCTGTCGTCCACTACGGTACGGTGTTACGATGAAATCTCTGAAAATATCCTAGCTATTGCCCGCGAGGCCGAGGGGGTTACACCACCCGAAGGCACTGATGCAATTGATATGGATGATTTTACCAAACTCTGCGTGAACGAGCTTTATGAAAGCGAAGCAGATCTAGCGCAGTATAACACCCGCAATAATGCCCGCGATGTACGGGCCTTGATGTCCGCGTTGGGGTACCCGGAGTACAATATTCTGGGGATTTCCTATGGCACTCGATTGGCATTGGAGGTGTTGCGCACAGCGCCCGAAGGCGTCCGCTCTGTGATCATCGACGGGGTCGCGCCACCGACTGTCAGGCTGTATGATGATCTCTTCCCGCCACATGTAGATGCTATGGAGGCACTGTTTGACCAATGTGCCGCCGATCCAGACTGTAAGGCGGCCTATCCTGAATTGCGCGAAAAGTTCCAAGCCTTGGGGGACCAATTAACAGCGACGCCGATCCCTGCCATACGCGGACGGCCCACCATTGATGTCGAAACTTTGTATGCTGTTATCAATGCGCGTACGAAATTCAGCGAAACCTGGGTACGGTCGCTGAACAATTACCTGCCGCGCATGATTTATGAGCTTGTTAACGGCGATCCATCGACCTTTGATTGGTTTATAGAGACTTATGGTGAGGACACCCCCCGCGACGTATTGGCTGTTTTGCGCGGTGTCGTAACACTTTCCGATGATGAAATAGCTTTGGCGGCGTCGGTGCTGCGCAGCGCACAGGCAATGACTGATCTCTCTGAAGGCATGCGCGACACGCTGGCGCAACTCAAGCACGACATTTCTTTGAACGACGCGGAACTGTCGGTTGCAAAAGCGTTCGATGACCGTGCGACCAAGGCGCTCCAAAACATGGACCGCATCGATACAGCGGCAGCTATCGTTGAATATGTAAAATTCCAAAAAATGGTACCTAGTCGCCCTGTGTTGGAAGACTGGGTAAAGGCACATTTTCTGGGTCCCGACCGTGCAGTATTGCTGAGCTTGGTCGCAGCCATGACACCAGAAGATATCGCGCGCACCTTTGTCATCGCAGATAAAGAAGTCAGCCCTTACCAAGAAGTCATACAGAACGAGTTGGGTCTTTATATCTATGCATGCCAGGAGGACTTCCCGTATAATTCTATCGCCGGATACGAAGCATCTGTTGCAGATATTCCCTATAGTATGATCGCTTCAGAAAGAGCTGTAGAGGACTTCAAAGCGCTGTTTGCGACTTGTGCATTGTTCGAGCCTATTGATGTTGCAGGTTTTCATGAGCCCGTTGTATCAGACATCCCGGTTCTGTCGCTTGGTGGAACGAATGATCATCAAACGTCGTGGCGTTGGTCTCAACTTGCGGCGGAAACTTTGACAAATGCGCGGGTGGTCATTTTCCCGAACTCCGGACATGGCTCGAGCCTGTATTCCTCCTGTGGGCGGGATATGACAGCCCGTTTCATTCTTGATCCTAAAAGCGAATTGGATGAGGAATGTACCGCTGACCTTTTGCCGAAATGGGTGATGCCGGATGCTCCGCTCAGGTAGTGGTTTTCTTTGTAACAAAGGGTAGCAGTCTCTTCGATTGAAATAATTACGAACACACACACAAGCGGTCATTCGTTTTATTCCTTCAAGGTCGGTTTTGTCCGCATTCCGTGAATTCGAGCGGCGCGGGACGAACGGCGGCAAACCTGCGCGTACGCCTTGGAAAGTAACACCCACAGAGAAACGGGGTAGGGTGGGGCTGGGCTACAACATGGCGATTTAGTCGCAACATTTGTTGTAACTCGACCGAAAACGGGCTCGGATTGGCCTGAAACGGACTGAAATGATGCTCTGGCGTGATTGCTCGCTCTGCAGTAAAATTCAGCAATGGAAAGAAAATCGCATCATTTCGCTCCCTGGCGTCTGTCTTGCGCACCCATGATGGATTAGACCGGTTCGTGTTAGCTTTCAGTAATTTAAGTGAGGTCGTGTGCAATGTGTGTGCAACATGAAATCGCCTTCTGTCGCCTTCTGTCGCGTTCTGTCGGGTGTTTGGCGGTAGTGTGGACTTGATCAAACTGAAGAACGTTTGAACCGGGGTGAATTAAGGGTTGCGCCAACGCCGCACCGGGAAGCATTTATCTAGATGACGGTGCAGTGCCCAAAGATTTAGTCAATCGAATGTCGGCTCGGGGTAGGGGCAACGGGTAGCCGTTGCCGGTCGGATCGGGAGATATTTTTGCAAAAGACTTAGTCGGCAATCAGTGAGCCGACCTTTGCCACGTACTGTGTAAATGTCTCTATAGCGGGACAAGCTGCTTTTTCGCCGCGGATGCGCCAACAGCTGGTTTCTGCGAACTACGTTTCCATCGAAATACACGAAGTATTTCGGAACTAAGATCTGCACTTCCGTCAACGCGCAACATCGTTCAAATAGATGCATTGGAATTTTGTTGAAGAGTTAGCAACACAAAAGTTGCGGTGGTTGATTGGCGATTGCGAATGCAGATCACCGATCCGATCGGCATCACCGCGCCAATCTTTGTCATTTCAAAGCGTTTTTTGGGATGTTTTCTCGGTAGTATCGGTCAAAATTCTCAGCCTGCTTAAGGGCTCGATACGTTTTTGCTTACATGTCATCAATACGGTAGAGATACCCGTTGGCGAATTCGACCTGGAGCGCGCGGCGCTTAGTGTCGTATCCAATGGATAAAAATATGTCTGAGCAAACAAGCATGCGCTCGATTTCTGGCTCGGACAATGGGTCTCGCCACAGCTCATTGCGCACCAGCAAGGGGCGCTTCAGGGTCTGAATGACAGCAAACAGCAGCCTTGACAGAAATTCAATTGAATACCCCAAACATATCTCCAACCCGTTGGTATTCATCTGAAGATTCGCTCGATCAGGGCTATGCTGTCATTCGCCTGCTCAATTAAATGACACAAAAGGCTACCGATGCTGCGAATTTCGGCGCGCGTCAAAATAGAACACCAACACTGTCGATGATTTCGAGCACGGCGCAGCGAATCTCTTAATTTGGGACCATGGGCGTCGTGATCTGGCCCAAGGTGCATGTTTGGAAAGAAGTGAAGAGATGCTGTTGAAACGCTTGGGACGACGTACCGTCCGACGACCTAAATTGCGCCGAAGGGTGATTGCGATTTTCGCCAGTATTCTGATGTCATCTTTCCAACCGGTCGCTGCTGACATGACAGACAAGGAATTCGAAGAGCGGCTGCGCAGCTATATTCTGGCGCACCCAGAGATCATCCTGGAAGCGATGGAAACACTATCAGAGCGAGAGAGACGTGCGACGCAAACTGCACAAATTGCCAAGTATGCTGAGATTTTTGAGGAGCCACCCATTCTGGGCATTGGCCCAGCTGCGGCTGAACACACTGTCATTGAGTTTTTTGATTACCGCTGCGCGCCCTGTAAAGCGTTGCATCCAAAATTGAAGGCTGCTTTGAAAGATCATCCCACAATTCGGGTTGAAATGCGACATCTGCCCATTCTGTCGCCCGGTTCCGAGCGCAGTGCGCGCTTTGCACTGGCGGTCAGGACTGTGGGCAGTCCTGCGCAATACCGCCGCGTGCATGAAGCATTGTGGACGTTGAAAGGCCCCTTACAGGAGCCCGCTTTCGAAAAGATTGCGTTGGCGCAGGGGTTGGATTGGGCGACGGTGCGTTCAGAGATGAAAAGCGATGCAGTCTCAGCGCGGATAAGCACCAATCGCGACATAGCAATTGATCTGCAAATCCTTGGAACACCGGCCTTTGTCACTCCCACATCCGTCAGTTTTGGGGGCACGGATGCAGAGGCTTTGGTGGTTGGTTGGCTTAGTCAATAAACGCTTTTTCGACCACAAAATGTTTGGGATCGGAATTGGCCCCCTCAAGTAATCCGTGGGCCTCGCAGATCGACATGATATCCTTGTTCAGGGCTAGATTGCCGCATACCATCACGCGGTCCTCGGTGTTGTTCCATTCGGGCGTACCGAGCGTTTCGAACACGCGGCCCTCGCGCAGATGATCGCTGATCCGGCCTTCGATCTCGGATGGCTCGCGCGTGGTGGTGGGGTAGTATTTCAACTTGTCATCGACCAGCTCTCCGATCAGCGGATCGTCGGGCAATGCCTTCACCAGGGTGCGGCCATAGGCCAGTTCCGCGTTGGTGCGGCAGGTGTGGGCAAGGATAACCTCATCATATTGCTCATAGGTCTCGGGATCGCGCAGAAGCGAGGCAAAGGGGGCCACACCGGTGCCGGTGCAGACCATCCACAACCGCTTGCCCGGGAGCAACGCATCCAACACGAGCGTGCCGACAGGTTTGGGGCGCAGGATAATCTCATCCCCCGGTTCGATCTTTTGCAGACGTGAGGTGAGCGGGCCGTCGGGTACTTTGATGGAGTAGAACTCCAGTTCTTCATCCCAGCTGGGCGAAGCGATGGAATAGGCGCGCAGTAGCGGCTTGCCGTCATCCTTGAGCAGCCCGATCATGACAAATTCGCCCGAGCGAAAGCGCAGGGATTGAGGGCGCGAGACCCGAAAGGAAAACAGCGTGTCTGTCCAGTGATGCACGGAGGTGACCGTCTGTGCGTCGGGCATGATTTTGGTGGGGGTGGCGGTTTGAACATTCATGTCGGCGTCCTTTATGCCGCCTCGGCGGCGGGTTTCTCAGAGAAATGACTCTCAAGCTTGCCATCCTGTCCGTCCATCTCGTCGGCGGTGGGCAACGGGTCTTTGGCCTCCGTGATCACGGGCCAGATTTTCGCGTATTTTTCGTTGAAGGTGACCCATTCCTCCATTCCGTCTTCGGTATCGGCGCGAATCGCATCGGCAGGGCATTCGGGCTCACACACGCCGCAGTCGATACATTCGACCGGGTCGATCACCAGCATGTTTTCGCCCTCGTAAAAGCAGTCTACCGGGCAGACGGAAACGCAGTCGGTATATTTGCAGGCAATGCAGTTGTCGGTGACGACGAATGTCATGGCGTTCTCTCTTTGTTGTTTCTGCCAGTTTGCCGCAGCGCAGAATTCTTGTCCGTAAACAAATTGCTATTGAGCGCTTCTGCAGTGCGGCAATCTGGCCCCAACAAGAGGGGACCCTTATGATTGACTGCCTTTCCGCCACACCAGACTGCCGCAACTTGATCGTTGAATGGGACGACGGGGCCACATCGCAATTGCCCGCCACCATACTGCGCCGCGAGGCCCGTGATGCCTATTCTACAAGGGCGCGAATCGATCATGGTGAGATCAAAGTCGCCGATGGATTGACCATCACCAACCTCGTCCAGGTGGGGCCCGCGGGCGTAAACGTCCATTTTTCAGACGGTCATGACCGCGCTGTCTATCCTTTTGTCTACCTTCGCGAACTTTCCGAGCAATACGGAAACTAATTGACATATGCCGCGCCGCAGCGCCGCGCAGGCTGAACACAACCTCATAGGACTGGAGCCTTTTCATGGACGAAATATTGGATGGAACGACGCAGATTGATTGCGACATCCTGATCATTGGCGGCGGCACGGCCGGTCCGATGGCGGCGATCAAGGCTAAGCGCAAGAACCCCAATGCAAATGTGGTCTTGCTCGACAAGGCCAATGTGAAACGCTCAGGGGCCATTTCGATGGGCATGGACGGGCTGAACAACTCGGTCATTCCCGGCTATGCCACGCCAGAGCAGTACACCAAGGAAATCACCATCGCCAACGACGGGATCGTCGATCAAAAGGCGGTCTATCGCTATGCCGAGGAATGCTACAGCATCATCGAAGAGCTGGACCAGTTCGGCATCCGTTTTCAAAAGGACCAGAACGGCGAATATGACGTCAAGAAGGTGCATCACATCGGCACCTATGTGCTGCCTATGCCCAATGGTGACACTGTTAAAAAGGCGCTCTATCGCCAGCTGCGCAAGGCGCGCATCAACGTTGTAAACCGCTATATGGCAACCCGTCTGCTGACTGGCGAGGGGCGCATCGCGGGTGCGATCTGCGTGAACACCCGCACAGCCGAGTTTCTGGTCGTGCGCGCCAAGGCCGTGATCATGTCGCTGGGGGCCGCCGGGCGTCTGGGACTGCCGTCGTCCGGCTATCTGTATGGCACCTATGAGAACGCGTCAAACTCGGGCGAGGGCTATTCCATGGCCTATCACGCCGGCGCGGGCCTCGCGAACCTTGAGTGTTTCCAGATCAACCCACTGATCAAAGACTATAATGGCCCTGCCTGTGCGTATGTCGCGGGTCCGATGGGGGGCTATACGTCGAACGCGCAGGGCGAGCGGTTCATTGAATGTGACTATTGGTCCGGTCAGATGATGCAGGAATTCTATGATGAACTGCAGGGCGGCAAGGGACCTGTGTACCTCAAGCTCAACCACCTGGCCGAAGAAACCGTGGCCGAGATCGAGCGTGTGCTGCACATCGTCGAACGCCCCACCCGTGGGCATTTCCACAAAGGGCGTGGCACAGATTATCGCAAGGACATGATCGAGATGCACATTTCTGAGATCGGATTTTGCTCCGGCCACTCCGCCAGCGGCGTGTTTGTGGACGAGCGGGCGCGCACGACGATTGACGGACTCTATGCTGCAGGTGACATGGCGAATGTGCCGCATAACTACATGCTTGGTGCGTTTACCAACGGTGCTTTTGCGGGTCTGGATGCGGTTGATTTCGTCAAAGACGTGGATTTCGCGGACTTCGACATGGGCGAGGTTGATGCCGAACGCATCCGTGTGTTGGCACCAACCAAACGCGATGATGGCGTTCCACCGAACCAGATCGAATATAAAACACGACGCTTTGTGAACGATTACCTGCAGCCGCCAAAAGTGACCGCCAAGATGGAACTGGCACAGCGCCGGTTCGAAGAAGTGCGCGATGACATGGAAAACCAGATGTATGTGCGCGACAGCCACGAATTGATGCGCTCGCTTGAGGCCTCCGCGATCATGGATTGCGCAGATATGGCGGCAGCCGCCTCGCTTTACCGGACAGAGAGCCGTTGGGGCCTGTATCACAACCGCGTGGAATACGAGCGCGATGATGAGAACTGGTTCTGCCACACGATCCTCACCAAAGGCGAGGATGGCAAACCCGCGCATGCCAAAAAGGCGGTCGATGACTACATCGTCGAAATCGATGATGACGAAAAGGACGCTTACAACAACCAACGTGTGACCAAAACGGTCGCGGCAGAATAAGGAATAATATCATGCCCTTGGCTCAAACCTCTACTATTGTTCCGGTCGTTGTGGATGATGCGCTTTGTATCGCTGACAAAGGCTGCACCGTTTGCGTCGACGTCTGCCCTCTGGATGTTTTGCGTATTGTCGAAGGGCCCGATGGTAGTCCAGTCACTGCACATATGAAGTACGACGAATGTTGGTACTGCATGCCCTGCGAAGCGGACTGCCCCACCGGTGCCGTCACCGTGAACTTGCCCTTTTTGTTGAAGTGAGACGGATATGAACGCGCTCTTTGAAGACTTTGACGAAATCGCCGAACTGGCCGAGGCGCTGGACGATCCATCGCCGGGGGTGCGGATCATGGCCGTGATGGAGCTGGCTGACAGCGCTGATCCAGCGGCGATCGCTCATCTGGCCCGCGCGATTGCGGACGAAGATGCAGGCGTACGCAAACAAGCAGCGCTGGCTTTGACTGATTTTGACGGGCCAGAAACCGCTGCAGCCTTGGTGTCGGCGTTGACCGACAGCGATGTAGCTGTGATCGAAGCTGCAGCGACAAGCCTGACAGAGTTGAAAGATCCCGCAGCAGGCGATGCGATCCTGCCGCAGCTGGGCGAGACAGAGACCGTCAAATTGCATGCTTGTCTTGCCGGGATAAAGGAATTGCGCCGACCCGAGGCGATGGGCCCTGCGATACAAGCGCTGAAACACAGCGATGCGGGTGTGCGGGTGGAGGCTGTTGGCGTGATCGGCTGGTTGCAGGACGAAGGATCACTGCCAGCATTGCGCGATGCGGCCAAGGATGGTGACCCGCAAGTCCGGCGCACGGCGCTTGCGGCGTTGGGGTTTTCCAAGTCCGAACATGCCGAGGCCACGCTGGTTGCCGGGTTGAAGGACCCTGAATGGCTAGTGCGTGAGGCGGCAGCGGAAACACTTGCCAAGACCGGAGGAGCAGCCTGCGTGGCGGCACTGCGCCCCGCTTTGGCGGATGATTTCTGGCAAGTCCGGGTCAAGGCGGTGCGGTCTTTGGGCAAGCTGAACGCCACTGACACCGCCATCGAAATTGCGCCGATGATGGACATTCCTGTGCCGAATTTGCGCAAGGAATGTGCGGCGGTTCTGGGTGAAATGGCCGTGCCGGAGACAGCGCCGTTTCTGGAAAAATACAAAGACGATCCTGACCCGGATGTACGCAAAAACGTACGTTGGGCTTTGGGGAGAATAGGCATTCAATAGCCCCCATCAGGGGTCACATTCAGTTTATTTATGCACTCTTTGGCTTGTGTCGTGGGGTGCTTTTCTCGTCTGCATTTTTTCGTTTAAGTATATGTTTTAAAACATAAAAAAGTGCGCCCGATTCTTAATCATTCATTCATTTCTCCCTTTCAATGAGTCTAATTTTCACCCGAGCCGCCGCTTTTCCCGCCCATCTTTTGTGCGTCCGGCAATTTCGGTGAATTACACGCGGAAAAAGCTGCGAATATCCCGCATCGGCCCGGATACTGGCGTGGACAATGAATTTAAATACCACCGAGGAACGGAGAATGACATGGAACTCAAGACAAGTTTAAGATCCGCATTACTGGCGGCGACGATGATCCCCTTTGGATTGGCCACTCAGGCGGAAGAGATCACAATCGCAGTCGGCCACCAGTCGATGTGTACGGACACGTATACAGCCGGCATCGTGATCAAAGAGCTGGGTCTGCTGGAAAAGTACCTGCCCACCGATGGCAAATACGCCGATGCAGAATATGACATCAGCTGGGCGGACTACAGCTCTGGCGGCCCGATCACCAACCAGATGCTGGCCAACAAGCTGAACTTTGGGGTGATGGGTGACTATCCGTTGATCGTGAACGGTGCCAAGTTCCAAGAGACCGACAGCCTGCGCACCGTTTATGTCGCGGGCACAGGGTATAACCTCAAAGGCTCCGGCAATGCCATTGTCGTACCGGTGGACAGCGACATCTATTCCATCGATCAGTTGAAGGGCAAAGAGGTCTCCACCCCTGTGGGGTCAGCCGCTTGGGGCATGTTGCTCAAAGCGATGCAGGACAACAACATCCCGACCTCCGAGTATGTGTTGAAGAACCAAAGCCCGGCTGTAGGCGCGGCCAACATTGCTGCTGGCAAGATCGACGCGCACTCTGATTTCTGTCCATGGTCCGAGATCATGGAATACCGTGGCACCGGTCGCAAAATCTATGATGGTTCAGAAACCGGCGTGCCGTACCTGCACGGCGTTGTTGTGCGTCAGGACTTTGCCGAAGAATACCCGGAGGTCGTGCAGGCCTTTATCAAGGCCGTCTATGAAGCCGGTGAATGGATCCGCGAAGATCCAATGCGCGCTGTGACCGAAATGGAAAGCTGGACGGGCGTCGAGAAAGAGGTGCTTTATCTCTACTTTTCCAAAGGGGGGCACCTGACGCTGGAACCGTCGATCAAAACCGAATGGGTTGACGCGCTCAAGTTCAACCACGGTGTGCTGGTCGCCGAAAAAGCGATCCCGCCGCTCGATTTTGATGCGTGGATCACTGAGGATTACCTCAAAGCCGCCTATGCCGACATGGGTGTCGACTATGAGGCGTATAAAGCTTCAATGGTTGACCCTGAAGTCGCCAACAAAGGCTTGCCGATGGAAATCTGGCACTCTCGTGACGGTGTCAGCACCTATGAAACACCGGCTGAATTCCTCAAAGGCATGGCGGACATCCGTGCGACAGCCGCGCTGGTCAATGCCACCTATGTCTATGACGTGGAAACGGGGCTGAAGCTCTTTGGCAAGACCGCCTTCTGGGTCAAAGCGGGCGATGCCTACGCCACCTTCCTGCGCAAAGGCGAGGCTGAGGCTTTTGCAAGTGCAAACGCCGGAGAAGTTGTGACGTTTGACGACGCGATTGCGGCCTACGCCACCGACGGCTGATGAGGCCTTCTTGCAGGTCCCGGACGGCACGATCGTCCGGGACCATCCAACGCGCACACCAAACGGAAAGCCGAAGTCATGCAGCCACTTGCAACGAAAACCGACCCTGCACCGTCCTCGGATGTCGCGAAAGATGTCAGCGTGCCGGCAGAGTCAGAACCGCCGGTGTCACCGGTGTTCAAACTGTCCGCGATCCCGCCACAGGTTTTGCAAAACATTGGCATCGCTTTGATCTCGCTCAGTATTGGTGTTGTGCTGTGGCACATCGCGACTGCGATCAATCTCGACTTCTATATCAACTTTTCCAATGTGCCTGCGCCGCTAAAGGTTTTTACGGCCTTCATCGCCCATATCCAGACCGAGATTTTCTGGACCCATATCGGCGTCTCCATGCGGCGCATTCTGATCAGTTATTCCATTGCCGTGGTCCTGGGCATCGGGATCGGTTTGATCATGGGCCGTTCGCGCATCGCGCGCGCCTTTGTGATGCCCTACATCGAGGTGATCCGCCCCATTCCTGCGGTGGCCTGGATACCGCTCGCCATTCTGATGTGGCCGACCGAGGAAAGCTCGATTATCTACATCACCTTTCTGGGCGCGCTTTTTCCGATTGTTCTGAACACTCTGCACGGGGTTGAGCAGACGCCGGAAGTGCTGGTTCGTGCCGTGCAATCGCTGGGCGCTTCGCGGCTGGATGTGTTTCGACATGTGGTGATCCCTGCGGCCTTGCCCTCCATTGCCGCAGGGTTGGCGATTGGCATGGGGGTCAGCTGGTTTTCCCTGCTCGCGGGCGAGATTATCTCGGGCCAGTACGGGATCGGCTACTTCACATGGAACGCCTACAGCCTGATCAACTATCAGGACATCGTCGTGGGCATGCTGGTGATCGGGGGCCTTGGGACCGCCTCAACCGCAGCCGTCAAATACGCAACGTCCCCGATGTTGAAATGGCAAAAGAGGTCGCGGTGATGGAGGTTGTAAAAACACTTGGTCGAGCCGTGCGCCGTGATTGGCGGCGCATGATTGTTACCGGGCTGATGTTTGCGGTGGGGATGCAGGTGCTGATGATGATCGCCCTTATGGTGCGGTTTCAGGGGCTGCCGAATTACGCCGTCGGATATGACTGGATCGGCAACGTCATCCACATCATCAAATCAACGCCCTCATGGGGCGATATCATGCCAATAGTCAATCAGGAATGGCTGATCGAGATCGGCAAGATGAACTATGACTACGGCACGGGCATCTCTGAATGGAGCCTTAACGTCGTGCCTGTCCGCATGATTGTGCTGTTTGTGCTTGGGGCCTTGGTCGCCCTGTGCCTGAGCCTGCTGCGTGCGGACGGGTGCGATGTGGCCACCGGCACCACCCTGCGCGCCACAACCGGATTGGGCACGGTGCTGATCGCTATGACCAACGCCACGATGAGCTGGGTTGTCTGTTGTGCAGCGCCGTCCTGGGTTGTTGGCCTTGCGATGCTGGGGCTTGGTGTTTCGACTTCTCTGGCGCTTGAATCCATGGGCCCTGCGCTCAACCTTGCGGGGTTCGGATTGTTGCTGTGCACGGCCCTTTATCTGGCGTGGCGCAAGGTGCGCCGCGCGCAATACCTCTCTGGGAGCCTGAAACATGCTTGATGTTCTAAAGTTCAAACAGCCCAATGGCGCGCCCGTCGCACAAGCCGACAAAGGTGAGATCAAGATCAAAGATGTCTCGATCACCTTTGGGCGCGGCCCAACCGAATACCGCGCGGTTGAAACCACCTCCATCGATATCAAAGCCGGAGAGTTCGTATGCATTCTTGGCCCTTCTGGCTGCGGTAAGTCCACACTGATGAACGCGGTTGCGGGCTATGTGCAGCCGACCACCGGCGCGGTCACGGTCGATGACATTGAGGTCAAAGGCCCGGGCCCTGACCGGGGAATGGTGTTTCAGCAATATTCCTTGCTGCCCTGGAAAACCGTTTACGAAAACGTCGCCTTTGGCCCCAAAATGGCGGGTGCTACCAGAACCGAAGCGGGGTCGGTTGCGAACACTTTCCTTGGCCTTGTTGGCCTGAGAAAATTCGGAGACCGCTATCCCGCAGAGCTATCGGGCGGCATGCAGCAACGTGTGGGGATCGCCCGCGCGCTGGCCAATTATCCCAGCGTTTTGCTGATGGACGAACCCTTTGGCGCGCTTGACGCTCAGACGCGGCTGATGATGCAGGAAAGCCTGCTTGATATCTGGCGGCAGTTCGGCACCACGGTTGTCTTTGTAACCCATGATGTGGATGAGGCGGTGTTCCTTGCCGATCGTGTATTGATCATGAGCGCAGCCCCCGGCCGCATCATCGAGGATGTGCGGATCAAGCTACCACGCCCGAGGTCCACCGATATGGCCGTTACACCGGAATACATGGAAGCACGGCAATTCTGTCTGGACACGATTAAGTCTGAAAGCCGCAAGGCCTTTGCGGAGCAGAACAAATGATCCGCTTTGCACCTCTCGGTTTCGCTCTGGCTATTGGGGCTGGCGCACAGGCACAAGTGCAGGGTGTCATGCTGGACGAACCTGTCGCGCTGCCAGCGTTGTCTTTTCACGATGAAAACGGCCAAACCTATGAAACTGCGGACCTCACCGGTCAATGGACGCTGATCATGATCGGCTTTCTCACTTGCCCGGATGTCTGCCCCTTCACCCTCGGCAATCTGGAAGCCGCCGTTGCCGAAACCGGCCTACGCGTACGGCCTGACAATCTGCCAAAGGTCTGGTTCCTGTCCGTCGATCCCGCACGCGATACGGACTATGTCAGCGAATACGGTCCGTTTTTTCATCCCGACTTTCGCAGCATGACCGGCACCCGCGAAAACATCGACACTTTTGTCGAGGTCTCCGATGGCTACTACCGTTTGATGCCCCCGGATGCGGATGGCTTTTACGACGTTCAGCACACATCCGCCGTTTCTGTCATCGCACCGGACGGAACATTGCTGGCCAAGCTGCAGCCGCCGTTTGATCCCGGCCTCACGGCAGAATTCCTGTCGCGTCTTCAAATCTCATACCGCAAGGAGCTTTCCCAATGATCCGATACTTCTCAACCACGGCTCTCTTGATGACCGCCACCGCGCTCGCAGCGCAAGACATCAAAGCAACCAACGCCCATGTCCCGCAATCCCCACCCGGCTCCATGGCGCATGCGGCTTACATGCAGTTGGAAAACACGACAGATAAAGTCCGAAGTGTGATCGGCGTTGAGGCGTCTGGTTACGGCATGGCCCACCTGCACAGCAGCGAGATGAAAGACGGTGTCGCCACCATGACCATGGTGCACCAGTTGGACATCGCACCGGGGCAAAGCGTTTCGCTTGAGCCCGGCAGCTTCCACATCATGCTGATGCGCCCCGAAGCAATGGCCAAAGTGGGCGATAGCGTTGATCTGAAAATTCTGTTTGCGGATGGTGATACGCTGGAGGTGGCAGCCGAAGTTACATCCCGCTCCGATGGGTCGTGAAATTTCTGCTCGCCTCATGTGCGTTCGTTTTGGCGCCGCCTGCTGCAGCCGATTTCGATGCGGCCAGCTATCCCCCCTATGAGACTTGTGCGTTGTGCCATGGATTGTTCGGGCAATCACGGACAGCGAAGTTCCCACACCTTGCCGGACAGAAACCAGCCTACCTGCGTGCCCAACTCGATGCGTTCCTTGCCGGTGAGCGTTCCAACGACGGCGGCCAGATGGTGAGCATCGTGACAGAGCTCAAACCAGAGGATTTTGAAGTGGTGGTCAAATGGTTTTCGGAGCAAGACCCGCCCGCGCCATCATCCGTGCCCACTCATACTGTCGGCAAAGAGCTTACTAGTGAGGCCGGATGCCTGACGTGTCATGGCGAAGGTGGTGCAGAGGACGTGCCACACCTGACGGCCCAGCACGCCGGATATCTGGCGAAACAAATGCACGACTTCCGCGACGGAGCGCGCACACATGGCGCGGCGGCTGATCTGCACCGGCAAGTCTTTCAATCAATGGACGATGGCATCGATCAAATCGCCGCCTACTTGTCTTCGCTGGAAAGGTCCCCATGACAGAAATGAAGCCCATTCCTGACACCGACCCAAGTGCGATTTTCCTGTCGGAATACCTGCTTGAAATCAACACAGGTGCCGGCTTTCTGTCCTCGCTATCGCGGGATGACCAGAAACAGGTGCGCAGACACGGGACAAGATGCAAGATCGCCAAAGGCGAGGGGGTGTTTTTTCAAGGTGATCCGCACACGGGTGTGTGGGTTGTCGAAAAGGGGCGCATCAGAACCTACTATGCCGGACCCTCCGGGCGCGAAATCACACTGGCCTACTGGAGTGTGGGACATTTTATCGGCGGACCCGAAGTGTTCGGTATGGGACGTCACGTCTGGTCCGCTGACGCACTAGAAGATTGCGAACTGCTCTTTGTGTCCGGTGCAAGCCTCCTGCGGCTGGTGCGCGAAATTCCGGATGTTGCGGTCGCTGTGATCAATGGCTTGGTCAACAAAGGAAAGTGCTACTCTGCTCTGATCCAGATGCTGGGCACACGCACAGTTTCTGAACGGCTCCGGCAGTTGCTGGTGATTTTGGCCGAAACGTATGGCCGTCACGAAGAAGGCCAAATTGTCGTTGACCGCGACATCACATACGATCAGATCGCAACCATTGTGGGGGCCACCCGTCAATGGGTGACACAGTCGCTTGACCGGCTTCAAAATGAAGGCGTTCTAAAGGTGAGCCGCAAAGAAATTACCATATTGGAGCTGGACCAGCTCTATTCCTGATTGTGCTCAAATGTGAAAAATTCCTCAACGGACCACTTGTATGACACCATAAGGCACACTCTGCGATGCAGATAAATCCTAAAATCCGCACACCGGTTTTTTGGCAATACCTGATATGATTGCGAACTTCGATGACCGCTTAGTATTTAATAAGAACCTTGGCGCAACCTGCAGCATTCGGCATTACGGGCTCTAAGCATGCGTAATCGGGCTGCCCTGTGTTCTGAAGTCGAGCTCCCGATAGGAACACAGCATATCTGTGAACAAGGGGGATAGATAATGGAATACTATGTTGGCTTGGATGTGTCGCTGCGGCCGTGCGCGCTTTGTATCCTGGATTCCACAGGGTAGGTGCTGTTGGAGCGCGAACTGCTTTGAGAGGTCCGTGATATCGCATAGTACCTTGGCGTTTTTCCGCATCCGATTGAACGGATCGGCTTTGAAGCATGGCAGCTTCGACGGAATCGTCCGACCCTTGATCGAAATGGCCGAAGTTCTGGCGCATGCACTGGTGCCACTCCTTGATGCGCGGCTCGTTTTATATCAGCACTTTCTGGAACTTGACCCGCGGGTCGAACGCGCTGCAAGCCACGATGACGTATGCATGCGCATGATGACTGTGCCGGGTGTAGGCCCCATCGCCGCTTTAACCTTCAAGGCTGCTGTCGATGATCCCGCTCGCTTCAAGCGTTCCTGGACAGTTGCCGCGCATTTTGGACTGACGCCGCGACGCTATCAGTCGGCTGAACACGACAACCCTGGCCGTATATCGAAGGCAGGCGACCCAGATGTCCATGCAAGGCTCTACTCAGTGACAAATGCGCTTCTGATGCGCACGATGGCGAGGTCGCAGATCAAACCATAGGGCACGCGGCTGCTCCGCACCAAAGATCGTCGTCGCGCTGTCGTAGCCGTTGCCTGTAATCTCGCCGTCTTGCGCCACCGCATGTGGACATACGGCACAGAGTTCCGTTCGGCACAGGTTGAAGACATAGCATGAACTGATACGCGAGACCGCGCTTTGCTCAGGACATTCGGGAACTGTCGGCACCCTATGAATTTGACTTGCGGTAGCTTGCGGGTGTTACGCCAAACCATCGCTTGAAAGCCCGTGTGAAAGAGCTTTGCTCGGAGAATCCAGTGAGGAAGGCAATATCGGTAAGGGAGTATTGTGCGTCGCGAAGAAGGCCTACGGCCAATTCGCGGCGCGTTTCCTCGGTTAAAGTCTGAAAACTCAGCCCATGTTCAGAAAGCCGGCGATGAAACGAACGTGCGCTAAGACCTAAGCCCTTTGCAATATCCGCCATAAGCGGGCCACCGTCGTTCAAGGCTTGCGCAATGGCGCCTTTGGCTTCGGTAACAAGGGGCGGCGCACTTTGGAAATCTGCAAGTTCTGCGTCGAGGTGGAGCGTCAAATAGCGTGAGATGCCTTCGTCGCCGAGTTTGTTCGGACGCTCCATCGCTTGCCGCGATATGAGGACGGCATCAAAGTCGGCGTCAAAAGTCACGGGGCAACCAAACCATTCCTCGTGAAATGCTTTGGACTTCGGCCCGGTGTGCTGAGCAAAGACCTTAACTGGGGCAAACGGCACAGTGCACACCTCGCGGCTTAGCGAGACAGCACTTGCCAGCGTTGCTTCATTGGAAAGGCGCAGCCCCAATCGTCTTTCGCCTGCGCGGTGCAGGACAAAGAGCGTGCCGCGCGGATGCTCGCGCAGCTCATAAGTTACTACGTCCGTCCAAAGCCGCGCATAGCGTTCGATCCGCGAACAAGACCCGTAAAGCGTCGGTGCGGCCTTCCACGCGAGGCCAAGTGCGCCGTAGTCGTCACACCTCATCGACGCGCCGACATGCACAGGCAGCTCTGTCATGTCGACCACATCGGCCATCGCCTCAAGCATGTCATAGTAGGCGACGGCGGGGATCATGTGTTTTGGATCCCAAGGCGCGTCATGATCAATGCCAACATGCGCCAGCGTCGCCTTAGGATCAATCGCGGTTCCGGCGGCGGCGACCATCTTACGCGCAAAAAGGGAGGTCACATAAGGCATATTCAGAGGGATTTCCGTAAACCGACATCGTACATACAGAGACATTAGCCGCGGTTCTTCAAAAAGTCACAGAGCAACTCTGACTGTTTTGACACCGGAGCTGCTGAACCGCCCGTTGACGCGTTGTTGGCGAGCGCGGTCAAATCCTTGGCATTCTCGGTCAATATCTGAGGCCTCCGCGTGGCCTATTCCTTGGTCACAAAAACTCACCCAAGGAGAAAACCATGACCACCCGACCCACTCTCGTCGTCGGCGCAACCGGTAAGACCGGCGCGCGTGTTGCGGCCAAGCTGGAAGGCAAAGGCGTTGACGTGCGCCGCGGCTCGCGCGGTTCGGCCACGCCATTCGACTGGGAAAATCCCGCCACCTGGGCACCAGCATTGAGCGGCGTCTCCAAAGCCTACGTCACATACTTTCCTGACCTCGCCTTCCCCGGAGCGGTCGAGAAACTCGAAGCCTTCACCAAGGTTGCTGCCGCCAGCGGGCTTCAGCATCTCGTTCTGCTGTCGGGTCGCGGTGAGCATCATGCCCGCCTCGGAGAGGACGTTGTACGCCACTCTGGCATTCCATTTACCCTTGTACGGTCCGCCTGGTTTGCGCAGAATTTCAGCGAAGGCTACCTGCGCGATCCGATCCTAGGTGGTATACTTCCAATGCCCGGTGGCGACATCGCAGAGCCAATCATCGACATTGACGACATTGCGGATGTCGCCGTCGCGGCGCTGACAGAAAAGGGGCACATTGGTGAACTGTATGAAGTCACTGGCCCGCGCCTGATGACGTTCGCCGAGATGGCCGGCGTGCTGACGCAAGCCACCGGTCGGACGATCCAGCACATCCCCATTACGTTTGAGGAGTTCCACGTCAATGTGGCCGCGTCCGGTGATGATTTCGTCGCCGACGTCTTCACCGCAATCGCGCGCGAAACACTCGATGGGCGCAATGCACACACCAACGACGGCGTCGAACGTGCACTTGGGCGCAAACCTCGCGACTTTGCTCAATTTGCGGCTGCTGCGGCCTCTCTATCGGCGTGGATCACTGCCGCCTGACCGAAATCCATCAATAGAAAGAATGTCTCATGTCTTTAACACTCTTAGAAAAAACTACGCTCGCCATCTCTGGCCTGACCGCTGTCGGCATTGGCGGCTTCATCATGGTCGCGCCCCACGCCTTTTATGCCGGCTACGGTATCACACTCAACGATGATCCAAGTTTGCTCAGCGAGCTTCGCGCCCCGGCAGCAGGCCTTTTGACCCTAGGCGCTCTCATGCTTATCGGCATCTGGCGCGCTACGATGGCCCAATTGGCAGTCGCGGCGACACTGATCGTTTTCCTTGCCTTTCCAATGGGTCGGCTGGTCGGTCTTGCGGTCGACGGAGTCCCATCGGGCGGCATCATTGGCGCACTGGTGCTGGAAATCGCCATCGCAGGTCTGTGCATCGTTGCCTTCCGCCGTCGGGTGGGGCGCACCGTCGCAACAACCTGATCCGCATATACGGCGCGGACCTTCCGGCACGCTGCTGTCCAAATCCATAAGGAGTAGTCCCTATGTCCCCCTTTATCTTCGTTGTTCTACAAGTCTCTATCGTCGCCTACGCTCTTATCGGCGGCGTGTTCCTGGCATTCTCAGATTTCATCATGCGTTCTCTTGCCCATACCGGCGGCGTTGGTGGAGTAGAAGCAATGCAAGTGATTAACCGCGAAGTATTTCGTTGGATTTTCATGGCCCTCTTCCTCGGCATGGCTGTCGTCTCAGTTTTCGTTGTGATCTATAGCGTGACGAACCTGGCTGGCGGTCCGGGAACGCTCATCCTGATCGGCGCGGTCGTCTATCTTCTGGGTTGTTTCGCGGTCACAGTGTTCTTCAACGTGCCGATGAACGAAGCGTTGGCCGGCATGGATCTGACCTCTGATACGACCAAGGATTATTGGACCAACACCTATTTGCCGCGCTGGACCATGTGGAACACGATACGTACCGTCGCTTGCGCAGTTTCGGCCGCACTGGTGCTCATTGGGCTTATCTGGTTGACGCACGTGCAGATGCGCCTCGCCTAATCTTGGATCGGTCGCCTCAGATGTGGTGGCTGGTTCGCCAGACAAACAGGACCAATTCGCGGAAGAGAAAGGACATCTGGAATGTCCGATTATATTTTGACAGGCAAAGAGTCCAATGCATACGGAAGTCGTCGCTCGGACAATCAATGCCCCTTTGAAATATCACTGATGTAAGTCATCAGCAGACCTTAGATCGTGTTAAGTTATATGCGGGTACGCACCAGAGACTATGATCGTTTTTCCGGAACAGTTCATTCGCGCAAGCCGTGAGTTCACTGCCTCGGTCTCACTGCGTCTTGCTTGAATGTCCGGTCTGCTTGCAGCTTAGGGGCACAGATAACGGTGCATCTGCCGCATTTTCTCTGCTGCGAGCGCACGCAGCGAGAATGTATCACTTCCGCAATGGGCTCAGACCGAGCATTCGCCGCTGAGCAAACTTAGGTCCGGTTTTGGCAATGACTTTGAGCTGCACGTTGATAGTTGGCTGGAAAAGCATAGCGGAACGAAAGTCGCATATAAATGTCAGTGATTGGTGTGAACAAATCGAGTCGTCGAGAGCCAGCTTCTTTCTCGAGGTTTTTTGAGCGTCCATTGCCGTCTGGCTATGGCAGTAGAGCAGGCGTTCGGGATCATCTTTCCAACCAAACACCGCCGCTCACCTTTCTTTACCCTCGGGGGGCTGGACTGCCCCAATTCCTGTGCAGTATGTGTGCATCATGGCCGTGACATCTGCATCGCGGACCATAGGAGAGCTAGGAATGCCCAACAACGCAGCCACCACGGCAGCGAGACTATCTTGTGCGTCCATGATGGATGGCAAATATTGTTGTTTTATTTCAGTGATTTAAAGGGCGTAGTGTGCAGCGCATGTTCATATTCTAGTCGTGTGATTTCGCGCTGCGTCGCGGGCAATTCGGTTCGCTCGGGATATGTTTGAAGCCCACGTGCGCAACGCTGTGTGATCACCGCTACAAGCACTGCAGTAACTCGCTGCCGGCAGTCGCGTGATTGACGTTGCTGAATGATACCTATCCTTCGCATCGCTTAGTGCGAGAGATCAGAATTTCAAAAGCGATAGGCAAGATTTTGCTCGAATCTTGTTGACACAAATGTGATCACTCGTGCACGTTGAAGCTGTGGATTTTGGGGGATTGTATTTTGTTTTTTTCGCGTTTCGTTGGGTTTTTGAAGCCAACTCTTGTTTGTTTTCTCATATTATTTGGTGCACAATCAGCTTTTGCAGCCACGTTTTCCGCTTTGGACATTGATCGATCTTCTTCGATCATTAGTGGGTCGGCGGTTCTCTCATCTACATCGAGCGGCATAAGCGTCTCGTCTTTTGGCCCATCTGTTACGGACACAGTTAGCAGTGCATTGCTATTCCCTTCAATTTCTTTGGCTTCGGACGGAACCGGTTCAGTCTCCTTTACCGGATTGGGATTTCCGCCATCAGTTGCATTGGGTGGAACAGTGCAAGACTTTCGTTCTTCGGCCTCTTTGATCGAAGTGCTTTTTGAAGATGCTTCGTCGAGTGAGCTATTTGTCGCTGATATTTCGAGTGTGCTTATTACAGTAGCGGGGCTTAGCCTGAGCGCCCCATTCTTCGATCCAGCGACGGGCATTTCAGTTTTTTCGGCAACAGATACGAGCGTTGCGCCGATTCCGTTGCCAGCAACTGGCTGGCTTCTTGTTTCCGTCCTTTTGTCAGTGGGCTGCTTTGTGCAGCGAGCGCGCAGAGCATAAGAGTTCTGTAAGCACGACCTTCAGCGCGTAAGATCGCTAGAGGTCAAATCAATGAATTTCAAACTGCTCGACCATCGGTGGGGCGACCACCCGTTTATGGGAGAATGAATTATGTCTATCGATCGCGACTCATTCGATGATGCGCCATTTGAAAACCTGACTGACGGAGACGATCAAGAGTACCGTTTTGCGTCAACGCGGAATGAAGCGATCGATGGTGGTGGTGGCGATGACGTTATTCTCACAGGATCAGGCAATGACGCGGTCAAAGGTGGTGCCGGGAATGACTATATCGCTACTGGCGCAGGGAATGATACGCTAGCCGGCGGTGCTGGATCGAACATTTTGTCTGGGGGCGCAGGTTCGGATACATTCGTTTTCGACGCAACTGACCTCGGTGACCCGAGCGAAGTGAACTATAACACGATTACTGACTTTGACCCGAGCGAAGATACGCTTCGACTTGTTGGCTTCGATTATTCGTCGGTCAGCGACATTCCTGCGTTTGTGACGCCATCTGGATTGATGCTTCAATTGGCTCCAAGCAAGTTCTTGATCTTACAAGGTGTCATGTCAACTGATGCTTTGGCGACAGCGGTTGATTTTGGTGAAACAAGTCAGCCACCTGTCGTGTCTGCCAACCTGGTTCAGGACACCGGCACCGATGGCGACGGTGTGACATCCGATCCAAGCGTTGCTGGTCAGGTAAGCGGTGACACAGAGATTGTCGGCCTTTTCCTCGTCATCAACGGCGGCACGGAAGTCGATGTCAGTGCTGCCTTGAATCCCGATGGCAGCTTTACAATTGATCCGACAGAGTTTGCGGAGCTCACCGATGGGGCAACGACGTTCGATCTACGCGCTGTTGACGCCGACGGGCTTTCTTCTGAAGTGGTTTCGGTAGGTCTGGAGTTGGATCGTTCTGATCCCGCTATTTCGGATCTTGCTTTGGATGTTGCCTCGGACACAGGTGAGTTGGGCGACGGCAAAACCGATCTTCGTGAGATCACGCTGACAGGCAAAACTGAAGCTGGTGCAACAGTCTCTGCGGCGGGTCAGGAAATAGTTGCGGACGAGAACGGCGACTTTTCGATCAGCGGGATCGCGATCGAGACAGGTGTGAACACGATCGCGTTCACAGCGACCGACCTTGCTGGCAACAGCTCCACATCAAGCATTGAAATCGAGGGGACGGAAGAACCCAGCGACCCACCTGTCGTGTCTGCCAACCTGGTTCAGGACACCGGCACCGATGGCGACGGTGTGACATCCGATCCAAGCGTTGCTGGTCAGGTAAGCGGTGACACAGAGATTGTCGGCCTTTTCCTCGTCATCAACGGCGGCACGGAAGTCGATGTCAGTGCTGCCTTGAATCCCGATGGCAGCTTTACAATTGATCCGACAGAGTTTGCGGAGCTCACCGATGGGGCAACGACGTTCGATCTACGCGCTGTTGACGCCGACGGGCTTTCTTCTGAAGTGGTTTCGGTAGGTCTGGAGTTGGATCGTTCTGATCCCGCTATTTCGGATCTTGCTTTGGATGTTGCCTCGGACACAGGTGAGTTGGGCGACGGCAAAACCGATCTTCGTGAGATCACGCTGACAGGCAAAACTGAAGCTGGTGCAACAGTCTCTGCGGCGGGTCAGGAAATAGTTGCGGACGAGAACGGCGACTTTTCGATCAGCGGGATCGCGATCGAGACAGGTGTGAACACGATCGCGTTCACAGCGACCGACCTTGCTGGCAACAGCTCCACATCAAGCATTGAAATCGAGGGGACGGAAAGCGGCGGATCTGAAGTTTCGAGCATCGGGCTTTCCAATGATAGTGGCGGATCTGAAGTTGATTTAATCACGAATGATCCTGTGCTTGTTGGGCAGCTGACCGACACTGGAACTGAAAAGCTCTTTGTTAGCGTAAATGGCGGCCCCCAATTTGATGCATCCGTCGGATTGGACGGAGACGCATTTGAGTTAACTCAAGACCTTTTGGAGCAAGCTGCTGGGAGTTCTCTTCCTGACGGCGAGATTACTGTTTCCGTGTTTGCCGAAGATAACGCAGGACAGCAAGGTGAGGCGGAAGAGATCACCTTTGTTTTGGATACTACCGTTCCTGCTCTTAACGATGTCGGGCTGGCAGCATCGTCGGATACCGGAATACGTGGGGACGGCGTTACCGCCTTGAGATCCGTCAGGTTGACCGGCGAAGGCGAACCAGGTGCAAGCGTCACCGCGAGTGGAGTTTCCACCGTAGTATCTGTTGATGGAACTTTTACGCTTAACGGAGTGCCGGTGGCGGAAGGCGAAAACCTGATTTCGCTGACTTCGGTCGATTTAGCTGGGAACTCTAGCCAAACCGAACTGGCAATTACCGGGATTGGCGCCGTTGAAGGCCAACCCGTGCTTGTCTGGAACGATATCACGCTGGAGGCGATTGCCGACAACGCCGAAGGAGCAACCGGAGCGTCGCGAATACTGGCCTTGCAATCGGTGGCAGTCCACGATGTCATTGCTGCGATTGATAACGCCCCTGCGTTTCTCGTTCAGGAAGATGTTTCCGGGGATGTGAATCTGTCAGCAGCAGTTGCGCAGGCATCGTATCTTGTTCTCAGCTATGCATATCCAGCTTTCCAAGACGAATTGGATGCCTATTTGGCTGAAGCGCTTGCAGGTGTTCCTAATGGTGCCGCAGAAGACGCGGGCATAGCGCTGGGGCAGGCTGTTGCGGAGAGGTTGATCGAAATCCGGGATGCAGACGGATGGGACGACTTTGAAACGGTCAGCGGTAGCGAAGATCCTGGTCAGTGGCGCGAAACAGGTCCGCTCTTCGAACCTGCTATCGATCCACAATGGGCGTCAATGAACACTTGGGCTTTGCAGTCTTCTGATCAGTTTCGCGTTGATGCGCCACCTGTTTTGTCCAGTTCCGAATATGCTGATGCCGTGGAGGAAGTCCGGGTTATAGGCTCAACAGATAGTACCGAAAGGACATTGGATCAGACTGAGGCTGCACGCTTTTGGAAAGATGGTCGAGGCACGGAAACGACGCCAGGTCATTGGAATTCGATTGCCACCGACCTCATGAAGGATGAGGGAACTGGATCGGCCGAGGCAGCCCGCGCGCTTGCGATGCTCAACGTTTCCATTTCGGATGCAATGATTGCCGCATGGGACACAAAATACACTTACACATTGTGGCGACCTGAAGACGCTATCCGGCAAGCTGGCAGCGATGGAAATGCTGGAACGACTCAAGATCCTGACTGGCAGCCACTCATGTTTGCTCCGGCACACCCAGAATATGTGTCGGGTCACGCGGCGGCGTCCGGCGCAGCAGCGGAAGTCCTGACAGAACTTTATGGTGAGTATTCATTTGCCACCGAGAGCTTAGGGCTTGCTGGGGTGGAACGCTTGTTCTCGTCTTTTTGGGAGGCTGCTCAGGAGAATGCAGACAGTCGCCTTTGGGGGGGCGTGCACTTCGGTTTCTCCAATGAAATTGGATTGGACCAAGGTGCCGAGGTCGCGCAGTGGGCTCTTGAGGCGTTCAATAGCCAAACAGATACGACCGCGCCGACGATAGTCTTGGACGTTTCCTTTGGGTTTACAAATGAACTGCCATTCGCGGTCAGTGGCGCTGCGCTCGATCTGTTGTCGGGCGTTTCCAAGCTTTCCGTTACAATCGACAATTCAGCCAATGGAGAAGCCCCGCAAAGTCAAAATGTTTCTCTTGATGAGAATGGATCGTTCGATGTCGAATTGGGCGCAGAACGCGAAGACGGGACATACACTCTGGAGTTCTCGGCAGAGGACGGCGCCGGGAATGTTTCGAACACGGTCACTTCCACAATTGTTGTTGACACTCTTGATCCCGACTTTACCTTTTCGAGCCTTACGGAAGGTAGCCTGAACGGGCCTAATGCGCGCCTAACGGGTACCGTCGACGGCACCGGGGCACCAATTGTTGCACTGGCCTACCAGATTGACGGTGGTCAAACGTTCAATGTTTCATTCAATCAATCGACGGGAGCGTTTGATAGCGGGCTAAACCTTTCAAACATTGGGGCCGGTTCTCATACGGTGCGCGTAATCGCGAGTGACGCGGCCGGCAATTCAAAGTCTGAAGAAATCAAGTTGGTTCTGGAAGAGGCCCTTCCGTTCATTGTCACATCGGTCCTGCCAGCAGAGGGTGCCGACGATGTCGGATCGACGTTTAGGCCCGAGGTGCATTTCTCAAGGCCGGTAGACCCTGAAACGTTGACCCCGGATACCTTCTTCCTGTCGGATGCTGCAGGAAACAAAATTGCCGCGAACGTTCGCCTTGGAGAAGAGGGCCTGAAAGCATGGCTCTTTCCCGACGATCCAATGCCGGGATCAAATACCATTACGCTCAATATGTTGGGCGACGATATTAAGGCACTGGACGGCACGCCCCTTGACGGAGATACCGATGGCGAGGATGGCGGCGCATTAAGCTCCAGTTTTACAACGGTTTCCACAACAACTGTACCCAATACGACCATTTCGGGCTTTATCGTCGACCCAGGCAATGACCTCAAGCCCATGACCGTGGATGACTATTCGGCGGGGCCAGACGGTGCTGACTATACCGATGACGATATCTTCAAGTCCCCCATTGAAGGGGCAACGGTATTCATCCTAGGTCTTGAGCACATCAAGGTTGTCACAGATGAGAACGGCTATTTTGAACTGACCGAGGTGCCTTCGGGCAATGTCAAGATTGCCGTGGATGGGCGGACTGCGACGAACGCACCCGAGGGGATCTTCTGGCCCGAAATGGTCATGGATGCCAACATCGTGCCGGGGCAAGCGAATACGCTGATGGCCGCGATGAACACGGGTGAACAGCGTGATGCGGTTGAAGGGCGTGGGGAGGTTTATCTGCCGCGCGTGTCGGAGGATATCCTTCAGGAAGTCTCAGATACTGAAATCACCGAAATTGGTATGCCTGTCGCTGCGGCGCAGGATTTGACGGCGGAGGAGCGGTCTCAGGTCAAACTGGTGATCCAACCCGGAAGTGCCGTTGACGAGCATGGCAACCCGGTCGAAGACCCGATGGTCGGCATTTCGACCGTGCCGCCTGAACTGGTCATGGACATGCTGCCCGCCGGGCTGATGCAGCACACCTTCGATTTGACCATCCAGGCCCCCGACAGCGCCGTCTTCACGACCCCGGCTGAATTGACCTTGCCGAATGTCTTCGATGCGGCACCGGGGACGAAGCTGAACCTTCTGTCGTTTGACCACACCACGGGGCGTTTGGTTATCGAGGGCACCGGTACTGTGAGCGCTGACGGGCTTACGGTGACGACAGACCCGGGTACGGGGATCACTAAACCGGGGTGGCATGGTATGACTCCTCCTGGCGCCGTTTGTACGTTCGATGATCCCTTTGGTCCTATCCAGCCGAATGAACCGGGTATCATCGATAACCTGAAAGAGTTGGCCGTTCGAACTTTCGCTCCTCTATATGATTTTGACGAGGGCAAAAATTACGCGGCGGACAATATTGTTTACTACTTGGATGACTTCCCGCCAGGTGAGAAGCCTCCTTTGATCTATGATGAGAATTCAGAGATGGGAGAGGATTTCAAGGAATCAAATTCTCATCAAGATATGATTAACGAAATACTTCAAGAGGTTAACAAAAGGATAAAAGAAAACCCAGACCTAGAAGACTTCTCGTTTAACCCAGATTTGTCCGCAGTAAGAGATGATAATGAGTTAATTCCAGGCGCATCATTTTATTCTGGTGCAACTGAGAACCTTAAGAATTCATGGGGGGTGGTTTCAAACGACGACATTCAAATAGACGTTACTGTAAACCGTGATGGCGGTTCCTCGAGTATCGATTATCGGATACGGATGGAGGAAACATACAAGTTCGATTTGAACGACAGTACAAAATCTGGTCAGGATAAGATTCTGTATGACCTTGATCAGAGCGGAAATGCTCAAGAGTATCAGATTCGGCTAGACTATCGGGACAGTATTAACCTCGATGGACCCGAACAGCAGCAATCTCCTTCTGCACAGAGATTTCTGCAACCCCAAGCTGCGACATTTGCGCTGGCTTCATCAAGTGCTCTGACAGGAACTGTACCAATAAATGGGGAAAGCCCATCTGCTAATTGGATTTCATTTGATCTACTCCAGTTTTTGCATGCAGGGAAGGCTACTTCAGCTGATAGCCTGGTAGAAACTCCTGCCGTTGAATTAGAGGGTAGGCCGTTCAAGTCTGGGTTCTTTTACGCGGTATATCAGTCTGAAGAAAAGATCCTCAATGGGTATGAAGTAGGTAGCCTATCAGAATTCGAGGTTTTTGTTCCGGAACGAGAAAATTTATCGATTAGAATTTTTGACGCGGTGACGGGAACTGCGGCCTTAGGTAGCATTTCTGGAGATGCTTCAAGTGGCACCGTTGGAGTGTCTGGCTACGCGGTTGTTTCATCTGGCGAAGTCGATTTGGATTCAGACGGATTGAATGCATTTTTAGAGGACATAATCGGCACCTCGGACGAATTAGCAGACACAGATTCCGACGGCCTTTTAGATGGATTTGAAGTCGAAAACGACCTTGATCCCCTCAGCGGTTTTATAACCACCACCGGCATTGTCGACACGATCCCTTTATCCGGTGCTGTAGAAGAAATCGCGATCACTGCCGACATTCCGGGAGAAGAGACAATTGCCTTTGTCGCCTCCGGTTCGGCGGGTCTGTCTGTTCTCGATTTGTCAGAACGCACAGCGCCGCGACTTTTGGTGCAGTACGACACGCCGGGTAGCGCCGTGGATGTTGCAGTCGATGGGCAATTGGCTTTGGCCGCGGTCGCAACGGGGTCCAGCATCCAAATTCTGGACGTCTCTACGCCCACAGACCCGCAGCTGGTTGCCACAATCGGCGAGTCCGTCAGCCAGATCGAAGTGGACAGCGGACGCCTTTACGCGGCGGATGATGGTGAGATCCTTGTCTACGACCTCGTGACCGGCGACCGTCTCCAGCGCGAAGACCTGCCCTCCAGCGCAAGCAACGTCCGCGCCATGACGATGGAAAGCGGACTGCTCTACGTGATCGATAATGCGAATACACTGAGCGTGTTCGATGTGGTCGATGACGTGCTGAACTTGCGCGGCACCTTGAGCCTTTCTGGCCAGTCCTGGGCAAACGGACTGCGCTCTGACAAACTCTTTGCCTCCGATGGCGTCCTCTATGTACCTGCAGACGCTGGGTTCAACGCTGGCTTTGGCACAATCGACATTTCCGACCCGGGAAATATGAGCGTGTTGAGCGGCCCTGATGATCGCTCATTGTCAGGCACGGATTTCGCTGACGCTGGCAATGGAATTGGTATCACTGTCGGTCGTCTTGGCGGTGTATTCGGCACCAACAGCGTCATGATCGTGGACAATAGCGATCCCACACAAACAGACCAATTTGTTACGCGTTTTGATCTGGATGCTGCCCCAACGGCAACGGTCGTCTCAGCAGGTTTCGTTTATGTCGGCGATGCGAGCGGCAACTTCCACGTAATTAACGCGCTCGGTTTCGATACCAATGGTGTTGCGCCGAATATTGAGTTTGAACCGTTTGATATCGATGCCGATCCGGAAACTGACGGCATCCAGATCGAAGAAGGTACGGACGTCCGTTTGCCGATCAATTTGACCGACGATGTGCAGATTCAAAAAGTGGAACTGTTGGTCAATGGCGAGGTTGTGCGTACGGACCTATCGATCCCATACGATCTGAAATTCCGCGTTCCCAATCTCGCTGACGGGGTCACGCAAGGCAGTTTCCAAGTTCGGGCCACTGACACGGGTGGAAACATAGCCGTTAGTGACCCGATTGAGTTTGATATTATTGAAGATATCACACCACCGGAGATCATCCGCCTGACGCCGAGTGATGGAGGGCTTACTCTTGTAGACGGCACCACTGTTCGTGTGGTGTTCAATGAGGCCATCGATGTTTCTTCGGTGAGCACTGCTTTGGCGACGCTGACTGACGCAAGTAGTGCTGTGATCGAAGCGGTTTCGGTTGATATCCTTGGTTCCGACAGGATCGTTCAGTTTGACTTTGGAACGCTTGATCTTGGCTTATACGACCTTTCGGTTGACCTCACTTCCGTTAAAGATCTCGCGGGTAATCCAGTCGGTGGTTCCGTTGTCTCGCAAAGCTTGGAGGTTGTCGACGCAACAGCCGTTTGGACAGATGCCAGTGGTGGTGACTGGGGTGACGTTTCAAAGTGGCGCGATGGGGCGCTGCCCACAGATACAGACGGTGTGGCCTTAGTGCTCAATGAAGGCTCTACCGTTGTTTATCGAAACCTAAGCACTGAAGTAGAGAGAATTGTTCTTACCGGAACGTTGGACGTTCAAAGTGGCACCCTGCAAGCCGGGTTGATCGAAGGAAGCAACGGTGTCCTGCGAACATCTGGAGGGACGCTGAAGGACACTGAAGTCAACGGGAGTTCGGACTTTTTAGCCAACATCACAGGTGGGACTTGGTCGAATGTTGATTTGTTGGTTGATGGAGAGGTGTCCTGGGAGTTCTCGACGGCGCGTTTGTTTGCTCGGGATGGTTTGACAGTTGATGGTGAGCTGAGCGTTGTCTCGCTCGCGAACCGGACTGCGCAGATTTACCTGCAGGGTGACCAAGTTGTTGACGGGTCGGGCAAGATTGTTTTGGACGGCTCTGATACGCGCGCGTCTTTGTATCTCGATAGCCTGGAAACCAATGTTCGAGAGACGGCTGTTCTAGGCGCTGATCTGTCGATTGAGGGTCAGGGCCGGATCTATGTGGAACGTGGCGAGGATCGATATCAGATTCTTGGCGATGTGACCGCAGTCGGGGGGCAGCTGTCTGTTCAATATGTTGATAATGTTGGTGAGACGCTGTCACTCGACAGTGCTGGCGGTGGATGGATCAACCTTGGACTGACTGAGAATACCGTTCTGGATGTTGCTTCTGGGGCGGATGTTCGGTTGACGGATGGTTGGACCTATACTGATATCACGCTCGGTGGCGCCGGGGCGACGCGGATCCAGAATGCGACTGTGAACGGGCTAACGGTCACCGGCGAGGCCGAGATTGAAGGCGTCACGGTAAATGCTTCTGGCCAGCTCTCTGTGAATGAGGACCTGACGGTTGAGGGTGAACTGTCAGTTGCGGCAACGCAGCAGCGGACGTCTTATTTGTATCTCAACGGTGAGCAAACGATTGCTGGTTCTGGTGAAATCCTGCTGAGTCGGGCGAATGCGATTGGCGATGAGGCCCTGTCGGGACGCAACTTTGTCCAATTGCGCAGCCAGTTCTCGACGGAGCGCGAGACCCTGACCTTTGGAGAAGATCTGACGATCCTTGGCGATGGTACGGTTACAACGAACCGGAGTGAGGACCGGATCCAGATCCTTGGCGAAGCCAAAGGGATTGAAAATGGTACATTGTTCTTGGAACGCGTGGACAATGCTGATGAAACACTGACTGTTGATGCCAGTGAAGGCCGTGTGTTCTTTAGTGACATTGTTGAGAATACGGTGGTGACCGGGATCGGTTCGGTTGGGCTGCGCAGCGGTCTGCGGATGGAGGATGTGACGTTCAACATGGACGCTGCCCTTGGCAGTGTCACGAGTTCAGTTAACGCCTATCTCGAGGACGGCCTGACACTGAATGCACGGATGGAATTGGCCTCAGGCACGAGCCGATCTGCGTACCTCTACGTGAACGGTGAGCAGACCATCGACGGCACGGGCAGCATCGATCTGACGCGGGCGAATGCGCCGTCGGGCAGCTTTGACAACCGCATCCAGCTTCTGAGCCAGTCGGCAGATGCAGAGGTTCTTACCTTTGGCGCGGGTCTCGAGATCACCGGGACAGGTCGGCTTGAGGCAAACCGGGCAGAAGACAGTCTGCAGATCCTCGGTACGGTTGTCGGACGGGATGGCGAGTTGACGCTGACCGATATCGATAATCAGGGTGAAGCCCTAACGGTGGATGCAAGCGACGGTATTGTTGCGCTTCGTGATCGGATCGAGAACACAGTCTTTGAGGCGACGACGAGCCAAACGGGAGAACTGACGATTGGCAGCAGTGCAACGCTGGACGCAGTTACTCTCAATATGGAGACGGCGTTTGGCGGCAATTTTGTAACTGCGTTTATCGAGAACGGTCTGACGCTGAATAGCGAACTCGAGATCTCGGCGAGTCCGAACGCTTGGTCATATCTCTACTTTACCGGAGAGCAGGTGATTGACGGAACAGGCACGATCCGCTTGTCGGATGCGAATGCGCCGCTGTCAAACAGCCAGCAGAACTACGTCTATCTGAATGGCCAACTCAGCGGTTCCGAGATCGTCACGATCGGTGTCGATATGGAGATCACCGGCGAGGGCTTCGTCCGGTCAGGCAACGACCTTGACGAGTTCCTTGTCGAGGGTGCGATCGTTGCCGACAACGGCACGCTTCGGGCCGATGACATTGCCGCCCTTGAAGGTGTGCTCGGGGCGACATCGGACGGTGATCTGTGGCTGAGCGAAGGAATTGAGCTGACCGAACGCGGCACCCTGGCCGTGGGCCTCTCGGGCAGTGGGACGGATGTCTCGAACGGTCTGATCCGCGTGAACGGCGCGCTCGATCAGATGGGCACGCTCGCGCTCGACATCGCGGCGGACTTCGATGCCGAGATCGGCGACGAGTTCATCATCCTGACCGCCTCCAGCGGCTTCACCGGCGCCTTCGACGACTTCCAGGGCTTCGATCTGGCGGGCAACAAAGCCTTCGAACTCATCGAAAAAGACGCCAACACGCTCGCTCTCCGCGTCACAACAGATGCAACGGCCAGAGATCGCGGGTTCATCGATAGAGATCCGTTTGTGCCAGAGGCCCGTCCGCCTTTCGAGAAAACGGACGTCATTCTGCAAGATGGGCAAGCGCGTCTCTCGGATGCCAACATCGTTGGGGACAACTCAACGGGCAACGGTCCAAGCACGTTTGAGAATGTCACGTTCAAGACGGACACGTCTGTTCAGGCTCTCTCTTCGAACCGGAACTTTACCATTGAACAGGGCGTTGAGC
Organism: Paracoccaceae bacterium; assembly: GCA_033344815.1. Taxonomy (NCBI): domain Bacteria; kingdom Pseudomonadati; phylum Pseudomonadota; class Alphaproteobacteria; order Rhodobacterales; family Paracoccaceae; species Paracoccaceae bacterium. The sequence continues at coordinate 5,056,506 of JAWPMR010000001.1, forward strand.
TGGGTGGTGTCACGCTGACCCAGAGCGGCTCGCAACAGGCGCGTGTGTCGACAACGTATCAAGGCACGCAGACAGTCTCCGGGACGGGTGTTATCGATTTTGTACGCGACAGCGGCTTTGGCCAGTCGGTACAACATACGGTGACATTGAGCACTCTGTCGAATGGCGAAGAAACGCTGACGATTGCAGAAGGGATCACGCTACAAGGACATGCCTCCATCGGGGTGAGCCAGACGGGTGTCGACAGTATCAAGATGCTTGGCACGCTTGTTGGTGTGGACGGCAGTGCCTTGACCGTGCGCGACTTGGACAATGATGGTGCGAGTGTCTTGGTAGACGCGTCGGAAGGATCGGTGACCATCGGGTCCTGGACACGCGACACGGTGTTTGAAGCGGTGAATGGCACGACCGGTGCGCTGAACATCCTGAACGGGACGTCATTGGACGGCGTGACCTTTTCCATGGATGCGCTTGTTGATGCCAGCTCGGCTCAGAACCGAGTCGATGTTTATTCTGGCCTGACACTGCAGGATGCCAATTTGGGGCTCCAAGGCTTCAGCAATCTGGCTGAATTGGAGTTCCTCGGTACGCAAAACGTAGACGGAATGGGCACCATCTCATTGTCTGCCAACCCGGCCGGGACAACCAGCAATGCAATCCGTCTGAACGGGGTGAGTTCTACCGAGGAAGTTCTGACCTTTGGTGAGGACATCACGCTTCAGGGAACTGGCACAATCTCAGCGGATGATGCTGGTGATGCCATTCGTATCCTGGGTGAAGTCGTTGTAGATGGCGGGTCTCTGACACTGCACGACATAGACAACGGCGATGCGGCGTTGACAGTGAACGCAACGGGAGGCGCTTTGCGGCTCGCAGAAAGTGTCTCGCACACAGCGCTTATTGCCGCGACAGGGAACACCGGGTTTGCCCAACTGCTGAACGGTCTGATCCTCAAGGACGTGGAACTTGGCATGGACGCCCGGTTCGAGGCTGAGTTCTCGAACCAAACCGTCACGTTGCGTGAAGGTCTGACACTCACGGGGAGCGATCTGACCTTTGCCGGTTCGGAATTTGCGACGGCAACCTTGAATGTTGTGGGCCCGCAGGGATTTGACGGCGATGGGACAATCCTGCTGTCGGATGAAAATGCGATTGATGGCCGGTCTGTACGGAACACCATCAACTTCACCGGCCTGAGCTCCGATATGGAAGTGTTTACAATCGGCGCCGACATGACGCTACGCGGCACCGGGAACATCACCGTCTCGGCCGGGGATGTCATCGACCTGCAAGGCGATGTGGTCGCAACCGGCGGCTCTTTGTCTCTGCAGGGTGTGAGTGACGTTGATGGCGGCATGTCGGTGGATGCCTCCGCATTGCTGAATACGGACCGTGATTTGAGTTTTGCGGACAGCACAGATCTGACGATCGCGTTCTCTGGAGCGGGGCTTGATGCGACCAGTGGTCTGTTGAACGTATCTGGGCTGCTGCGCCGAGACGGCACGTTGAACCTGGACATCGCAGCCGACTTCGATGCTGGAATTGGCACTGAGTTCGAGATCATTCGCACAAACGGCGACTTCAACATTGATGGCTTCGATGCCGTTACTGGCTTCGTCATTGACGACACGCGCAGCATTGCACTGATCGAAAGCGGGAACTCGATCTTTGCGCGGGTTGTGGCGACTGATCTGGGTGGTCAACAGTTGACGCGCAGCGACTTACCAGCCGACCCGGTTCTGCCAAACCTGAACCAGAACTACACCGATCAGATACTGAACGCAGCCTTTGTCGGCGCAGATGCCGCGACGATCACAGGTGGGACTTGGTCGAATGTTGATTTGTTGGTTGATGGAGAGGTGTCCTGGGAGTTCTCGACGGCGCGTTTGTTTGCTCGGGATGGTTTGACAGTTGATGGTGAGCTGAGCGTTGTCTCGCTCGCGAACCGGACTGCGCAGATTTACCTGCAGGGTGACCAAGTTGTTGACGGGTCGGGCAAGATTGTTTTGGACGGCTCTGATACGCGCGCGTCTTTGTATCTCGATAGCCTGGAAACCAATGTTCGAGAGACGGCTGTTCTAGGCGCTGATCTGTCGATTGAGGGTCAGGGCCGGATCTATGTGGAACGTGGCGAGGATCGATATCAGATTCTTGGCGATGTGACCGCAGTCGGGGGGCAGCTGTCTGTTCAATATGTTGATAATGTTGGTGAGACGCTGTCACTCGACAGTGCTGGCGGTGGATGGATCAACCTTGGACTGACTGAGAATACCGTTCTGGATGTTGCTTCTGGGGCGGATGTTCGGTTGACGGATGGTTGGACCTATACTGATATCACGCTCGGTGGCGCCGGGGCGACGCGGATCCAGAATGCGACTGTGAACGGGCTAACGGTCACCGGCGAGGCCGAGATTGAAGGCGTCACGGTAAATGCTTCTGGCCAGCTCTCTGTGAATGAGGACCTGACGGTTGAGGGTGAACTGTCAGTTGCGGCAACGCAGCAGCGGACGTCTTATTTGTATCTCAACGGTGAGCAAACGATTGCTGGTTCTGGTGAAATCCTGCTGAGTCGGGCGAATGCGATTGGCGATGAGGCCCTGTCGGGACGCAACTTTGTCCAATTGCGCAGCCAGTTCTCGACGGAGCGCGAGACCCTGACCTTTGGAGAAGATCTGACGATCCTTGGCGATGGTACGGTTACAACGAACCGGAGTGAGGACCGGATCCAGATCCTTGGCGAAGCCAAAGGGATTGAAAATGGTACATTGTTCTTGGAACGCGTGGACAATGCTGATGAAACACTGACTGTTGATGCCAGTGAAGGCCGTGTGTTCTTTAGTGACATTGTTGAGAATACGGTGGTGACCGGGATCGGTTCGGTTGGGCTGCGCAGCGGTCTGCGGATGGAGGATGTGACGTTCAACATGGACGCTGCCCTTGGCAGTGTCACGAGTTCAGTTAACGCCTATCTCGAGGACGGCCTGACACTGAATGCACGGATGGAATTGGCCTCAGGCACGAGCCGATCTGCGTACCTCTACGTGAACGGTGAGCAGACCATCGACGGCACGGGCAGCATCGATCTGACGCGGGCGAATGCGCCGTCGGGCAGCTTTGACAACCGCATCCAGCTTCTGAGCCAGTCGGCAGATGCAGAGGTTCTTACCTTTGGCGCGGGTCTCGAGATCACCGGGACAGGTCGGCTTGAGGCAAACCGGGCAGAAGACAGTCTGCAGATCCTCGGTACGGTTGTCGGACGGGATGGCGAGTTGACGCTGACCGATATCGATAATCAGGGTGAAGCCCTAACGGTGGATGCAAGCGACGGTATTGTTGCGCTTCGTGATCGGATCGAGAACACAGTCTTTGAGGCGACGACGAGCCAAACGGGAGAACTGACGATTGGCAGCAGTGCAACGCTGGACGCAGTTACTCTCAATATGGAGACGGCGTTTGGCGGCAATTTTGTAACTGCGTTTATCGAGAACGGTCTGACGCTGAATAGCGAACTCGAGATCTCGGCGAGTCCGAACGCTTGGTCATATCTCTACTTTACCGGAGAGCAGGTGATTGACGGAACAGGCACGATCCGCTTGTCGGATGCGAATGCGCCGCTGTCAAACAGCCAGCAGAACTACGTCTATCTGAATGGCCAACTCAGCGGTTCCGAGATCGTCACGATCGGTGTCGATATGGAGATCACCGGCGAGGGCTTCGTCCGGTCAGGCAACGACCTTGACGAGTTCCTTGTCGAGGGTGCGATCGTTGCCGACAACGGCACGCTTCGGGCCGATGACATTGCCGCCCTTGAAGGTGTGCTCGGGGCGACATCGGACGGTGATCTGTGGCTGAGCGAAGGAATTGAGCTGACCGAACGCGGCACCCTGGCCGTGGGCCTCTCGGGCAGTGGGACGGATGTCTCGAACGGTCTGATCCGCGTGAACGGCGCGCTCGATCAGATGGGCACGCTCGCGCTCGACATCGCGGCGGACTTCGATGCCGAGATCGGCGACGAGTTCATCATCCTGACCGCCTCCAGCGGCTTCACCGGCGCCTTCGACGACTTCCAGGGCTTCGATCTGGCGGGCAACAAAGCCTTCGAACTCATCGAAAAAGACGCCAACACGCTCGCTCTCCGCGTCACAACAGATGCAACGGCTGAAGCCGGGGACTTTAATCTGGCCGACGATTTTGTCTTTGATTTTGTGTGAGCGAATATACATGTTTTGGTGCATTGATAATGCTCTTGGCGTCGAAAAAGATGGTGGTCACGCAATAGACGCTGACCTGCTTGCCGAGACTGTTTCACTACCATGGCAATAGACTGCACACTGATAAAAGGCGCCAAACTGAAGGAATTTGATCTTTAAATCTGACTCACAACGTTTTGAGCCAAATCGCCGACCGCAAGGTCACACACTTCGACGAATTCCTCTCAAGGCGTAACGTCGTTCAGGCAGCGTGACAAGCTCCTGCCAAGCTCAACACGGCGGGTTTCAAATAACGACACATTTTTTTGGAGGGCCAATTCATGAACCTTGAAATTGAGATCAATGGCGCCGAAACTTCGGTCGAGGGCGTCAAATTTTCCTTGGAGCTTCTTGCGCTAAGTGGAAAATTGCCAGATGGTCGCCCTATCGGCAATTGGAAGGCTCAAGGGGTTGACATAGAAAGGATATTTCCAGTGTCGCGAGGTTATTACACGGAAGCAACGACCCCAGAAGAAGGCACTTTGCTTCAAAATGGCGGCGGTGAAGGATTGGCGATCCTTAGGAATCTGTTTTTTAAAGATAATCCGTCGGTGGGCGACTCCTCAACAGGTTTTGGCGTTCCTTCGCCGGGCGAAACTGCAGAGTTCATTTGGCGCATAACACGGATTACTTAGGTCGATACGCGCTCCACGGAAAAGCGCACGCGCCCACCTTCGAGTGTTTGCATCGATACTCCCCCAATGAAGTGAGACTGGTGCGCCGGTCGTACGGGCTTGGCATAATTACAAGGTAGTAGCTTATTGATGTTCATCTGCTTGTATTCCTTGGCGACGGCAGTCAGGGCACCGGATAGATAGGCGTGTGGTTCGCTTCCGTTGAGCTTGCAGTTTTCGATCAGCGATGCGATGACAACTCAGTTTTGCGCCTCTGCATCATGACCAGGGAGGAGTGCACTGCGTACAGCTTCCTTAGGTTTAGCGTAAACTCTTTTAATGACGTCCCATCCTTAAGTATGATGTTGATACCGTCGGTTTACATTGCAATCGGAAATGCCATGGTTTGTTCACGATGATGCGTTGAACGAAAAACAGTTGGAGGTGATTTGTCCTCACGGAGTCCGGTCCATGGAGGATCGGACCGACTTCATAGCGGTCTGAAGCTTGTAGGGCGTGCCAATGTGCGATCCGTGTGCAAATCGATCCGCCTCGGGATCTACGACCAAAGTTGCCTAACCTTCCTCGCCATCGGATTGCGGTTGCGCGTCCAGCGGCTTCTTGCGGTTCGCCCGCGATCCCGCCTTGCGCGCTGCGGCGAACCCGCGGTCTGTGGACATGAAGCGGTCGAGCATTGGGGCAACGAGGCGCGCAGGCTCCAGATCTTGTCCGGTCTGGTTGCCCAGGACCGCTGCATAGTCGCAGAGGTCGCGGTGGACGTCGGCGGGAAGTTCCACGGTCAGCTTGACCGGTTTGTCGTCATGGATCGGACCAAGCTTAAGCTTCGTCATTGGACTTCTCCCAAGGGCTCGAGGATCAGGTCGCGGGTGACCATGACGCGGACGGGGAAGCCCGGTCGGATGGTCAGTGTCGGCGGGACGGCGAGCTGCTGCCGGACGATCTCGTCTCCGGTCCGTCCGATGGTGTCTTGTGCGGCCTCGCGGATGGCGCGGGCGACGTCATCCTCGCTGTCGGCCCCGCTTTCCAGGCCGAGGTTCAGGATCGTGGCGAGGCCCGCGGCGAGGAAGACGCGACCCCAATGGTAGTTGACCCGGTCCTGCAGGCCGGACGCGCCTGTTCCGTCAGTGCCGGGCGCGCGTTCCAGCACAATGGAGCGACCATCCGGCAGGATGAGGCGGGTCCAGACGAGGAGCAGGCGACTTTGGCCGGATGCGATGCGGCTGTCGTATTCTCCCAGCAGACGTGCGCCTTGAGGGATCAGTAGGAACCGCCCGGAGGGGCTGTCATAGACATTCGAGGTTACCTGGGCCGAGATCTGGCCGGGTAGATCGGAGCGCAGGCCGGTGATCAGGGCGGCAGGGATCACCGTTCCGCCCTGCAGGATGTAGGGGCTGGGCGGTGCCGTGATACGTTGTGCACTCACGGTTTCCGTATCTCCGGGACGGGTGAGGAACGCCTCCCGGCCCGAAATCGGATCGTTTGCTATCGGGCTGCCCAAAGCTGAGGGGAAGAACGCGCCGGTCGCGGGGGAGGTCGGTGTGGCCTGTGCTCCACCGCGCGGCACGGTTTGCGCCTCCGCGAAAAGGGCGCTCAGTCGGGCGGCGTCGAGTTCCTGAAGGCGGCGTTGTTCCTCGGGATCGACTGTGGAGGCCAAGGGACCGGAAAGGGGCGGTGCCGGGACCGGCTGGCCGCGATCTTGTGCCCCAAGGATGGCGCGGCCCAGCTCACCGGGCAAGGGCGGACCGAGACGCGGGACATCGGCGTAATCCCGAGGCAGTGTGGACAGTCCTTCAGCCGCTTGAATGCGTTCGGTGGAAAAGAGCTCGGTCTGCTCGCCCTCCTGCCGGTTTTTCTGCAGGGCCATGATCAGGATTGCGCCAAGGCCAAGTCCGCCGATGGCGGTGGCAAGGGCGATGACCCGGCGGGACAGGCGCATGACACGGGGCGGATCGGGCCTGAGGCGGAGCTCCTGGGCGATGTCTTCCTCGGTCCGTGTCGGCTCTTGGATATCAGGGATTTGTGTCATCGCTCCGCCTCCGGCTGTGGCGCGCGCGGTGGGCTTTGAGCGCTATCCGTCCGTATGATCCGCACGACCTGCTGTTGTCTTTCGCCGAGACGCAGTTCTGCGGCCCCGAACAGGCGGTCGACGATCAGCACATTGCCGAACACGCGGGTGTTTACGATCTGGCCGCGCCCATCCGCGCCGATCACGAAGAGCGGGGGCATCTCGCCTTGGGCGATGCCGGGGGGGAAGACGACATAGACACGCCGTCCATCGTCGAAGACGGAGACCGGCTGCCAGGGTGGCGTGTCGCCATGCAGGCCATAGCGATAGTGCCGGTCGGCCTCGGGCGGGATCGCGGGACGGCGGATTGTCGGGGTGCGGGGCGTGGATCGCATCTCCGGATAGGCCCATGCAACGCTGGGCATCCAGGTGTCCTCGTCGGCGTGCAACTCGATGTGATAGCTGCGCCGGTCGGTGTTGACGACGAGATTGGTGGAGATGTCGGGGCGGGTGGGTTTCACGAGGATATGGACACGCTCGCTGCGGCCCGACCCGCTTATAGTGTCGCCGATGATCCAGCGCGCGGTGTCGCCCGCGGCGATCGGGCCTGGGCCGGTCAGGCGTTCGCCAGGTTCGAGCGCGATATTCGTGATCTGGCCGGGTGCTGCATAGATCTGGTAGAGCGCGCCCTCGCTCCACGGGAAAACCTGCATGGCGTTATAATAGCCCTGCTGGCGGGGCTCGACGCGGGCGGCGGCATTGGCGGCGATGATGCGGGCTTCCGGTGTGTCCGCTTCCGGATCGCCGCCGCGGGAGGGCGTCCAGGCAGGCGGTGTGTGAACCGGGCGGGGCGGCCCCTCGGCCGGGGGCGGTGCCGGCGGCGGCGCGAGGGCCGGAACGTGGTCGTCATAGGCGATTTCGGGCGGGCGTTGCCCCGTGCAGGCGGTCAGCGCGGTGGCCGCGAGGAGAAGAACGGGGATGGGGCGAAGTCGTCTCATTGGGCATTTTCCCTCGACCAGTTGATGGCATGGACATAGACGCCGAGCGGGTTGGCCCGCAGGCGCTCTGCATCGCGCGGCGGCTGGATCACGACGGTCAGGATGGCGGTCCAGCGTTCGGTTGTGGCGAGCTGACCGTTTTCGTAGCGCCGCTCGATCCAGGCGACGCGGAAGCTCGTGTCAGAGGCGCGAATGACACTCGAGACCTCGATGGAAATCTGCGTGTCGCCGACCTGCGCGAAGGGATCGTTCACCCGGGCATGGTCGTTTAGCGCGACAGCGCCGCGATCCGTGGCGAAATCGTAGGCACGCAGCCAGTTCTGGCGCAGCACGATCGGATCGGCCGGGACCTGCCGGACATGCTCGACGAAGCGGGCGAGGTGCCAGGCGATCTGCGGATCGGTCGGGCGATACTCGGCGAGCGCCGGGGCGACGGCCTGTGCCGCACCGAGATTGTCGACCTCGACCACGTAGGGGACGACGCTGCTGCGCGTCGATTGCCAGGCGAGCGCCGCGCTGAGCCCGGCGGAGAGGGCGAGGCAGCCCATCGCCATGAGGCGCCAATTGCGGGCTTGGACGCGCGCCGAGCCGATGCGCTCGTCCCAGACCTGGGCGGCCTTCTGGTAGGGGGTGACGGGCTCGGGTGTGGTGCCGTAGCGGACACTGGGGCGTCGGAACATCAGGAGGACCTTTCGGAGAGGCTGACGACCGTGCCGCCGCCGCCATGATCGCCGGAGCGGATGACATGATTGGCGGTCGAGAGGCCGTGTTGAAGGGATTGCTGGCGCTTCATCCGGCGCGCCCAGTCGGGTGGGCCGTCATTGGCCGGGGAGGGCAGGGCACCACCCGCCATCCGTCCCCCGGTAGCGGCATAGGCTGCGCGGGCGCCGGACTGCGCGCCTTCCGAGATCGCGCGCCGGAGCGGGCTGAACGCGGCGACGGCACCGGTTTTGCCGATAGAGGCCACGCCTCCGACGGACTTGCCCAACGCTGTGCTGCGCGAGGCCGCGCCAAGCTGATAGGCGGTCGCGGTTCCGCTGCCGATAGCGCTGGCACCGCGCAGGGCGGCACCTCCGGTGCCAAGGGCCATTCGGGTTCCGGCGACACCGGCGACCGCGGCCCCGCCAACGGCGATACCGGTGCCGACCGCGGCGCCTGCGCCAAGCTGCGGCCCGCCCGAGACAATGCCATTGGCGATGCCGGGGCCGAAGATACCGAGGGCGAGGAGCGCCAACGCGCCGAGGACCACTGACATCGCGTCGTTGATCGTGGGCTCGCCCGCAAACCCGGCGGTGAACTCGCTGAAGATAGTGGAGCCGATGCCGACGATGACGGCCAGCACCAGAACCTTGACACCCGAAGAAATGACGAGGCCCAGCACTCGCTCGGCCATGAAGGCGGTCTTGTTGAATAGGCCGAAGGGCACGAGGATGAAGCCCGCCAGCGTGGCCAGCTTGAATTCGATCAAGGTGACGAAAAGCTGGATCGCGAGGATGAAGAACGAGAGCAGCACCACCAGCCAGGCGAAGAACAGGATCCCGATCTGGATGAAGTTCTCGAAGACGGCGACGAACCCGGAGAGGTCGGCGATGGAGGCGAGGATCGGCTGACCGGCCTCGAGCCCCACCTGCGCGATGCGCCCGGGCTGCAGCAGTTCACCGGCGGAAATGGTGCCGCCGGTGGCGACCAGGCCAAGGCCCGCAAAACTGTCGAAAACGATCCGGGCCAGCGTGTTCCAGTTGCCGATGATATAGGCGAAGACCCCGACGAAGAGGGTCTTTTTCACCAGCCGGGCGATGATGTCGTCATCCGCACCCCAAGCCCAGAACAGCGCGGCCAGCGTGATGTCGATGACGATCAGCGTGGTGGCGAGGAAGGCGACGTCGCCACCCAGAAGGCCGAAGCCGGAATCGATGTAGGAGGCGAAGACCTCGAGAAACCGGTCGATGACACTGACGCCGCCCATCGCCTCACTCCGTCCCGGCCGGCTCTGGAGCCAGATCGAAGAAGCGCTGCCGGGCCGCCTCCCAGGCGGCGCGGCATTCGGTGTCGGTGGCGTAGTCTTCGGGCGTCAGGTCACGGCAACGCGCGAGGGTGCCGCGCAAGGCGTCATCCCTGACCACATGCCCGGCGTCGGTGGGCAGGATCGTCCGGGTGAGTTCCGTAGCGGCGGCGAGGGCGGCAAGGCCGCCGATACCGAAGGCGACAAGGCGCAGAGTTCGCGGGGTGTCGAGGGCCATGCGCTTACTCCCCGAAAAAGCGGACGGTGCCAGGGGAGTAGCCGCCGCCGTAATCGAGGAACCGCGTGAGGTTCTCGCGGCCCTGCGCCTCGGCCGAGGCGATCCGGGCGGCTTCAAGCGCTTCGGCCCGGTTCTGCGCGGCGATGGCGGCGGTCAGATCGGCGATCTGTGTCGATTGCAATGCGAGCAGCTGGTTGCCAGCCTGCGCGACCTGCAGGGCCCCAACGGCTCCTTGGCTTTCGCGGATGAGCGCGTCCATCTGGCTGCGGGCTCCGTCGATATTGCCCACGACCCCGGCCTGCACGCGCAAGCTGTCCTCGAAGCCCGCGACGGAGGTTTCCCACCGCTCGCGCGCACCGGCGATCATCGCGTCGAAATCGCCCTGCGCTGCGGCAGCACCGTAGTCCTGCGTGAAGGCCTGTTCGATAGTGGCCACGTCGAAGGCGAGGCTTTGGGCATCGGCCAAGAGGCGCTGGGTTTCGCCGATGGCGTCCTGCAGCTGCGCCAGAGAGGAATGCGGTAGGTTCGCGAGGTTCAGCGCATCGTTCATCAACATCTGCGCCTGGTTCTGGATCTGGGCGATCTGGTTGTTGATCTGTTCCAGCGCCCGTGCGGCGGAGAGGATGTTTTCGGCATGGTTCCGGGGGTCGTAGACGATCCGCCCGCCGCCCCCGAAGAAGAAGGCCTGGGCAGGTGTCGTCAGGACCGGTGTCAGGACGAGGGCGCTGGCCATCAATACGGCGGCGAGTTTGCGGGGCCGGGCAGGGCGCTCAGGATTGCGGGTCATGTTCTGTCTCCTTCTGGTCAGGGTGAGGGGGTGTCGGATCGGTAGGTGCGATGTCGGGCCCGAGCAGGTCGATGGCCCAATCAAGACCGCGATGGCGCAGCCATGCGGCGGCAAAGCCGTCCCGGCCATGGGTGGCGATAAGATTGCTGATTGCGGCCTGATCGGCCTTGGAGGAGGCGGCGGTGAAGGCCAGAGCCACCTCGCCGAGGCCCAGCGAGAAGAGCCGGTTGCCCCGCCGCGACTGGCAGTAGTAGTCGTGCTTCGGCGTCGCGCGGGCGAGGATGTCGATCTGGCGGTCGTTCAGCCCGAAGTTCTGGTAGATCCGGGCGATCTGCGGCTCAAAGGCCCGTTCGTTGGGAAGGAAGATCCGCGTGGGGCAGCTCTCGACAATCGCGGGCGCGCTGAGGGACCCGTCGATATCGGCCAGCGATTGGGTGGCGAAGATCACCGAAGCGTTCTTCTTCCTCAACGTCTTCAGCCATTCGCGCAGCTGCCCGCCGAAATTGGCGTCATTGAGCGCAAGCCAGCCCTCGTCGATCAGGATCATCGTGGGGCGGCCGTCGAGGCGTGCCTCGATCCGGTGGAAGAGATAGGCGAGCACGGCGGGTGCGGCGGGGGAACCGATCAGCCCCTCCGTTTCAAACGCGAGCACGTCCGCGCTGCCCAGGTCTTCGGCCTCAGCATCGATAAGCCGTCCGAAAGGCCCGCCGAGGCAGAAGGGTTTCAGAGCGCGTTTGAGGTCGGTCGACTGCAGCAGGACCGAGAGGCCGGTCAGTGTGCGCTCCTCGCGCGGGGCCGAGGCGAGCGAGCTCAAAGCCGACCAGAGATGGTCCCGCGCAGCAGGGTCGATCGTCGCGCCTTCGCGCCCGAGGATCCCCGTGAGCCAGTCCTGCGCCCAGGCGCGTTCCGACGTCTCATCGATCCCGGCGAGTGGCTGCAGCTGCACCGCTGGTGCCTCGTCGGCCAGTGCATCGCCGAGGTTCTCCCAATCTCCGCCCATGGCGTACGTGGCGCAGCGGATCGATCCGCCGAAATCGAAGGCGAAGACCTGCGCACTGGCATAGCGCCGGAACTGCAGCGCCATGAGGGCCAGCAGGACCGATTTGCCCGCCCCGGTCGGGCCGACGATCAAGTTATGGCCGACATCGCCCACATGTGTGGAGAAGCGAAACGGAGTCGTGCCGTCAGTTTCGGCGTGGAACAGTGGCGGGCCGTCCAGATGGTCGTTCCGATCCGGCCCCGCCCAGACTGCCGAGATCGGGATCATATGGGCGAGGTTCAACGTCGAGATGGGTGGCTGACGGACATTGGCGTAGAGATGGCCGGGCAGGGAGCCGAGCCAGGCCTCGAGCGCGTTCAATGTTTCTGGGATGCAGGTGAAATCCCGCCCCTGCACGATCTTCTCGGCGGCCTTGAGCTTGGCCTCGGCGGCTGCTGCGTCCTCGTCCCAAACGGTAATCGTGGCGGTGACGTAAGCCGCGCCCGCCACATCGGCGCCGAGTTCTTGCAGTGCCTCGTCGGCATCCGCCGCCTTGTTGGCCGCGTCACTGTCGAGCAGGGTCGAGGCTTCGTTGGTCATCACCTCCTTGAGGATCGCGGCCACGGACTTGCGCTTGGCGAACCATTGCCGGCGAATGCGGGTGAACACCCGGGCGGCATCCGTCTTGTCGATGCAGATCGCGCGGGTGCACCAGCGATACTCGAAACCTTGCGCGTTCAACTCGTCGAGCAGTCCGGGCCAGGTGGCGCTTGGCAGCCCGATGATGGTCAGCGTCTTGAGATGCGCGGCCCCGAGCCGGGGTGTCAGCCCACCCACCAACGGGTCATCGGCCAGAACCGCGTCGAGACACATCGGCACCTCTGGGACGCGGACGCGCTGGCGCCGGGTCGAAACGGTCGAATGCAGGTAGGTCAGGGTCTCGGCATCGGAAAGCCAGGCGATCTCCGGCATGAACCCGTCGAGCAGATCGATCAGCCGGTCTGAGCGTGCAACGAAGCCGCTAGTCATATCCTGAGGCTTGGTGCTGCGATCCGGTGCGTTTTCCAGCAACCAGCCTTCAGCGCGGCTCGCATCATCTGCAGGCGGCATCCAGACCAGCGTCAGGAAATACGCGCTCTCGAAATGCGCCCCCGCCTCCTCGAACTGCGCGCGCCGTTCGGCATCGAGAAGGGCCGAGACCGGATCGGGAAACTCGGAGGCGGGGTAGTCCTGCGCTGGGATCCGTTGCGCTTCCACGAAGACAGCCCAGCCGGAACCAAGCCGCCTCAGCGCGCTGTTGAGCCGTGCCGAGGTGGCGACCAGTTCGGCGGGCGTGGCGGAATCCAGATCAGGCCCCCGAAACCGCGCTGTGCGTTGCAGGCTGCCATCCTTGTTCAAGATAACGCCTGGCGCGATCAATGCAGCCCAGGGCAGAAAATCGGCCAGTAGGGCGGATTTGGAGCGGTATTCGGCGAGACGCATCACTGGCTCAGACCCCGAACCAAGACGGGTAACGGAGATGCCGCCGCGCCACTTCGGCGATCTGTGCGTCCCGCTTCGCGGCCCACACTGCGAGGAGGTGGCCCACCAACCAAGTTGCGAGGCCTACGAGCCAGAGCCGCAAGCCGAGCCCGATGGCGGCCGCTAGGGTGCCATTGGCAATGGCGATGGTGCGTGGCGCACCGGCCAGCAAAATCGGATCGATAAGGGCGCGGTGCACCGGCGCGAAATAGCCGGGAATGTCGGTGGGGTTCTCCATCAGATCAGCGCCCCGCCGCCGAAGGAGAAGAAGGACAGAAAGAAACTCGAGGCCGCGAAGGCGATGGACAGCCCGAAGACAATTTGCACCAGCCGCCGGAAACCGCCCGAACTGTCGCCGAAGGCCAGTGTCAGCCCCGTGACGATGATGATGATCACCGCGACGATCTTGGCGACCGGGCCTTCGATCGACTCGAGAATGGTTTGCAAGGGGGCTTCCCACGGCATGCCGGACCCGGCGGCGAGCGCCGGTTCGGGCAGGGCAAAAGCGATCAGGCCGAGCGCGGTTGCGCCAAGGGCTGTGCGAAATGATGGCAGAAGGGTCATGGATGGTTTCCTTACTTTTGTGTGAAAAGGGGGGTGAGGTCGTAATCGCCCGAAGCTGTCAGGCCGGTGACACGCGCCAACTCGGAGAGGCGACGCTCGGCGCCCCGTCCGGACAGAACGGCAATCAGGTCGATGGTTTCTGCGATCAGCGCGCGCGGGACGGTGACAACCGTTTCCTGGATCAGCTGTTCGAGCCGCCGCAGCGCGCCGATGGCGGACCCGGCGTGGATCGTGCCGATCCCGCCCGGATGGCCGGTGCCCCAGGCTTTCAGCAGGTCCAGCGCTTCGGGGCCGCGCACCTCACCGATGGGGATGCGATCAGGCCGCAGCCGCAGCGACGCGCGCACGAGATCGGACAAGGTCGCAACCCCGTCCTTGGTGCGGAGAGCCACGAGGTTGGGGGTCAAGCATTGCAGTTCGCGCGTGTCCTCGATCAGGACAACGCGGTCTGAGGTCTTGGCGACCTCCGCCAAAAGCGCGTTGGTCAGCGTTGTCTTGCCGGTCGAGGTCCCACCCGCGATGAGGATGTTGGCTCGGCTCGTGACACCGACGCGCAATTGGTTGGCGGCGTCTGCGGAGAGAATACCGCCGGAGACATAGTCCTCGAGGGTGAACACCGCGACGGCGGGCTTGCGAATGGCGAAGGTCGGTGCGGAAACCACTGGGGGCAGCAAACCCTCGAAGCGTTCGCCCGTGTCTGGCATTTCAGCCGAAACACGCGGGGCCGCGGGATGGACCTCAGCCCCGACATGATGGGCGACAAGTCGGATGATGCGTTCGCCATCGGCAGGGGAGAGAACTGCGCCACTATCAGCCAACCCATCAACCAACTGGTCGATCCAGAGCCGCCCGTCAGGGTTCAGCATCACCTCGACGACGCCCGCATCCTCGAGCCAGGCGGCGATGCCCGGCCCGAGTGCCGTGCGCAACATGCGTGCGCTGCGAGATGGGGTCTCGGTTTTGAAGTGTGTAACGGTCATGATTGGCCTCGCGATGGATCACGAGACCGATTAAGAAGACCGCTATTGGCCTACGGGCAACAGCTGTGAAGGCGTAGTAGGGGTGTGGCGCGTAAAGGCAGGGAAAAGACGAAACGCAGCCAATTCGCAATAAAGGTCGACGATCGCTTCACCGTCTGACGTTATCTGAAAGCCGCATCGGCCAGCCCAGATACACAGAGTTTAGGACACTCCCTGCTCAATGCATCTCTCATTTCAACGCTCCAACACCACATGCATCCGGAAACCCGAATGCTGATCCACTTGCATGGGGCGGAACGGCCAGAAATCGCGCAACACCTCAGCATGCGGGTGGCCGTAGCTATGGCGCGGATCAGAGCTAAAGACGCTTGTTGTGGGGGCAATCAGCGCGGCAAGCCCGTCATGCCAATTTGCTCGGGCGCCATGATGTGCGACTTGAAACACGCTCGTTCGTCTTGCCCGGCGCGCATCGAGATAACTCTCCAAACTGTCCCACTTCGCGGCACTTTTCAGGTTGCCATCGCCGGTTAACAGGATTGCACCTCTCGTTTCATGTTCCTTCCAACAGCCGCAAGCGCCGAAAAGTCGGTGATACAAGCATTCGCAATTGCAGATCCTCTGCCCCGTCCAAGGGCCAACTCCACCGCCATAAAGCATTAGACTGACATTGTTCATGGCCGCCCCACGACCGAAAGTCGTTCCATAGAGCGTCCGCAGGTCATCAAGAGCGCTTTGCAGTTCGTCTTCGTTGCCGTTCAGCAGCGATCCTCGATGCGACTCCACTTTTGACGCAAACCCGAATGGGTCATCAGGTTTTGTAGCGGGATCATTGTAGGGCAGAAATTCCCAAACCCCATGGATGACAATTGCTTTGCCAGATCGAAGCATCCGAATGCGATGGTCCAAGTGACCGTATGCCCCTTCCAAATCTCCGTACGAAACGGGTTCGCCGGGCCCGGACGGCTTGTCGGGGTCATCTAAGTCTTCGGGCGGTTCGGGGGCTGCGGTCGGTTCGGTCGAGAATGGCGGTCCATCATCGTCAGAGGGCATAACGAACAGGACCTGTTCAAACCCGTCACCAGCTTCTTGGGTGAGATATTGCACTGGGTCGACGTAGAACAACATCTCGGGGTCTTCTGCCCTCAGCCCTTGTTCAAAGCCGATCAGCAGGCGGTGCCACAAGGGTGCCCACGGCAGCATTACGGTCTTGGCACCGATCTCATTCAGCAGTTCGACCACACCGCTAATGTGGTCATTATGGAAATGCGATAGGGTGAGAAGGTCGATTTTCTCACCTTGGCAATAGCGTTTCAGATCGTCGATCGCGTTGGTGACCAGTCGCTTTCCCGAACTGGAACCACAGTCATAGACCCAGCGATAAGGTCCGACTGGAGGCGGTTTGGGCGGTCCGCCAGTATCTATAATTCGGCGCGGTCGTCGTGCGGGAGGCCAAAACTCTACCGAACCCGTAGCGAACAGTCCTTGACCGACTGGAAAGAACCGATGGACCGCGCGAATTTTGGTCATGCGTCGGCTGTTTCTTCGGCAGGCTCGAGCGCCTCGTGCAGGAGGGCGTTCAGGAGTTTGCTGCGGGTGGTGGCGGTGGTGGTGAGGCTGGCCTCCAGCTGATCGCAGAGGGTCATCAGGGCATCGACCTTTGCCACAATGCGGTGTTGTTCGGCGAGGGGTGGGACCATGATAGGAAGCGCTTTTAGGACGCCTTGGTTGATCTTTGGCATAGTCTTCTGCGCGCCGGTTGCGTTGGCCATCAAATAATTGCGGGCAACGGGTGATATGCACCACAGGTGGACGAAACGAAGATCCATCTCCGAGGAAATGCGTACGCGCATGATTAGGTCAGGGTAGAGAAACTCTCTTTCTGGGCCATCGTATATCGCAGCCATACCGACATATTCAGGGGTGTTTCCTCGCTGGAACAACAAATCATTGGATTGTAGCCAGAATGGTTCAGCCGCTTCTAAGGAAACGTCCACGTGTTTGAAGTGTCGTCCATCAAATTGACCACTGGTTGTCGCCGTGAGCGTAATGGCTTTCGGGGCAGTTGGATTTTCCGTTTTCGTCGGTGATAAGCCGTTCTTTGGCCCATACTGCGTAATCGCATCCAAGCATTGGAGGTCCCAGCCCTCAGGAACGGCGAAGTCGATCAGGTTGTGATCTACTCGGGTGAACTTCCGAGGGTCGATGCTGGAGGCAATGTTAGCCATCAATTCGGCACCGCTTCCGTTAGCAGGGTCCTGTTTCACCAGTTTGCCGCGGACGGCGAGGTTCAAAATTGTTTGCCGGAGAGTCTTGATTTGGTCGGGGCGCGTGGTGAAGGTGGGCAGAGCCTCGAGGGCGAAAGCGGCGTGGGTGGGGAAATCGTCCGCCGTAGTGTCGGGGGCGGTCAGGCGGGCGAGGCTGGCGGTGGTCAACCGATCGCGCACCGCCTCGCGCTCCGCGCGGGCCTGTTCCAACTGATCACACAGCGCCATGAGTTCATCGACCTTGGCCACGATCCGGTGCTGCTCGGCGAGGGGTGGGAGGCCAATCAGCATGGCTTCCAATTTACCCTTTGTAATGTGCTGTAGACCGACCCCACCGTGCGCTTTTTCTATCATCTCATCGAGGCGCCCATTGATCGCCAGTCGTAGATATTTTGGGGTGAATGCCTCAGTCTTGAAATCGCACCGAAAGATGTGCTGATTAAGAACTGCAGGTCCACGATCCCAAATGAACGCACCAAATGATGTGCCAGGCGTGCCTGACCAACTGATGAGAAATGAACCATCGTCGATAAGGGAGCGCTCACGCGCAAAATTTGGTTCGCAATAGTTAAAGGGTGCATCTTGGCGATTTAGATTCTGAATTCGCACGATCCGAAGACCGTCGGAAGCCCAATCCGATGGCTTGAAAGCCATTCCATTCAGCAGATCCAACTGGTCGCCAATCTCGACCCACTTCCACATTTTTGGTAGCGAATAGGGCTCCACTGATGGTGGCACTTTCTTGCTAGAAGCTCGTGATCCCAGCGTCTTTCCGCTTTTATCTGATGGGGTAAAATCTTCAGGTTTGTCGTGGGCATCCTGCTCCACGAGCTTACCCCGCACAGCGAGGTCCAGAACCAAACGGCGCAAGCGTGGGATGGCGTCTTCGGCGTCAGAGATACGCTCATAAAACTCCAGCAAGCGGGTGGAGGAAAATGTGGCGTCCTTCATCGCGCCAGCGCTTCGGTCAGGATGGTTTTCAACTGATCGCGCAGGGCGGCTGTCTCGGCCTCTGCCGCTGTCAGATCGGCCAGTAGGGTTTCGGGGTCACCGTGATCCTCTTCCACCGTATGGGGGTTCTTGACGTCAAGGTTATAGCCACGCGCCTTGATCTCTTCGGCCGTGACCTTCCACGCCTGCGGGCCTTCCACCCGCCCTTCACGCGCGGCTCCGCCCCACCATGCGGCGCAGTCATTCAGATGTTCCAGCCGGATCGGCTTGGTCATGGAATAGGCCTTCTGCGTCTCTGGCACCTTGTGTTCCCAATACCAGATGTCCTCCGTCGGCGTGCCCTTTTCAAAGAACAGAAGGTTGGTGCCGATGGAGGCATAGGGTTTGAAGACTGAGTTGGGCAGCCGCACGATGGTGTGCAGGTTGCATTCCTCCATCAGGTGTTCCTTGAGCCGGGTCTTGATCCCCTCGCCGAACAGTGAGCCGTCGGGCAGCACCACGGCGGCTCGGCCACCTGGTTTGAGCAGGCGGATGATCAGCGCAAGGAACAGATCGGCGGTTTCGCGGGTGCGGAAGGTCGGGAAGTTGGATTCGATCCCGTCCTCTTCCTTGCCGCCAAAGGGTGGGTTGGTCAGGACGATGTCAACACGCTCGTCGCGGGTCCAGCTGACCAGCGGACGGGCCAGCGTGTTGTCGTGGCGCACGAAGTCGGGTTCCTCGACCCCGTTCAGCAGCATGTTGGTGACGCAAAGCATGTGGGGCAGTGGTTTCTTTTCCACGGCGCGTAGGGCGCCCTGCATTTGTGC
This sequence comes from Paracoccaceae bacterium, assembly GCA_033344815.1. Lineage (NCBI taxonomy): Bacteria > Pseudomonadati > Pseudomonadota > Alphaproteobacteria > Rhodobacterales > Paracoccaceae > Paracoccaceae bacterium. Next base: position 5,075,486 of record JAWPMR010000001.1, read on the forward strand.
CTCATGCTCGGGGCGTTTGATGTAGTTGTCGCGCATGTGGCGCATGGCGCAGGTCAGAAAGCCGCCGGTGCCGCAGGCGGGGTCGAACATGATTTCGCCGGGATGCGGGTCGATCTGCTGCACCATGAAGGCAGTAACGGCACGCGGGGTGTAGTATTCGCCCGCGTTGCCCGCGTTTTGCAGGTCGTTCAGGATTTGCTCGTAGATGTCGCCGAAGTGCTGGCGCTCGGTCAGGTTATTGAAGTCGACCTCGTTGATCTTGTTGATCATCTGCCGCATCAGCTGGCCGGATTTCATGTAGTTGTAGGCATCCTCGAACACATCGCGGACGACTCTGGCGCGAGGGCCTGCGTTGGTGGGCAGGGCCTTGAGTTCGGGGAACAGGGTGTTGTTCACGAAATCCAGCAGCGTGTCGCCGGTGATCCCCTCCGGGTCTGCCGCCCAAGCGCGCCATTGCAGAGCTTCTGGAATGGGCGAGGTGTAGTCGTCCTTGGTGAGTTCGAGTTCCTGATCCTGATCGTCGATGATCTTGAGGAAGAACATCCAGCACAGCTGGCTGATGCGCTGAGCATCGCCATCCACACCGGTGTCTTTGCGCATAATGTCTTGGATGGATTTGACGAGGGTACGGACGGACATTGGTTATGCGCTTTCTTCGTAAATAGCAGATTGCAGGTCGTGGACGGCCTTTTCGAACCCGGGTTTTCCACCGAAAGCGCGGACGAGTTCAACCACACTTCCCATTCCACTGAACGGCGCGATCTTCAGGACGCCCAGATCGTCGAGGTTCATGACGCCCTCATCGGCATATTTTTCCAGCAGGGCTTCAAGAACGGCCTTTGCCTGGGGGCCGTATTTGGTGAATACATCGCGTTTTTTCACGCTTTCTGCCCGCTCACGCCGGGTGAGAGGTTTGGCATCAAAAGCGATGTGGCAGATCAGGTCGAATGGGTCGAGATCCTTGCCAAGTTCCGCCGCGATGACATCGAGCGGCAGGCCTTCGGCTGCAAGTTCTTCAAATACTGCCTGCTTGCGGCCTTCACCCTTCCAGCGCTTGAGAAAATCATCAAGGCTGGCGTACTGCCGTTTCAGGGCCTTGCGGGTGTAATCGCGCAAAGACTCTGTGACCAGCTTGCCGTTCTCATCGAGGTATTCAACGCGTTCAGCCACGATGACCGCGCCGACCCCATCGACGTAAACCTTGCGGATCGGCCCACCGCCTGTGTTGCCACCAAGAGGGTCAAGTGGATCGACTGGATCAATCAGAACGGTTTCATCATCGCCCGGTTCCGGCGACAAGGGAGCGCCTTCATCATCCGTCTGCGGGGCATCATCTGGAGGTGTTATCGGGTCTTCAGGGCCGGGTTGGTAAATTTGAACCGGTTCCCCATCGAATTCCGGGTCAGCGAAATGGCTCGTTGAGCCTCGGAAATCCATGACTGTGAAGAACAGCTTTTGGGTATCCTCATGTACACGGGTGCCGCGACCAACGATCTGCTTGAACTCGGTCATTGACCCAACTTCACGATCGAGGACGATCAGACGACAGGTTTGTGCATCGACACCGGTCGAGAGAAGCCGTGAAGTTGTCACGATCACCGGATAGGGCGCTTCCGGGTCGATAAAGTTACCAAGTTGGTCAAGGCCTTCTTTGTCATTGCCGGTGATACGCATGACGTAGCGATGGTTTTGTGCCACCAGATCGGCGTTTTCATTGATGAGCGCCTGCCGCATCCGCGCCGCGTGTTCCTGATCCACACAAAAGACAATCGTCTTGGCCATCCGATCGCCGTTCTGCTTTAGAAACTCCGAAACCTTCTGCGCGACCAGCTTGGTGCGATCGTCCAAAACCAGTGTGCGGTCGAAATCCTTGATGTTGTAGATGCGGTCCTCGACCTCTTCGCCGTCGCGGTCGAGTTGCCCCTGTACTGGACGATAGCCCTGAATATCGCGGTCAATGTGAACCTTGATCACCTTGTAGGGCGCCAGAAACCCGTCACGAATGCCTTGCTTCAACGAATAGCTGTAAACTGGCGTACCGAAGTAATCGATGTTCGACGCATACTCGGTCTCTTTGGGCGTGGCGGTCAAACCGATCTGGGTCGCTGAAGTGAAATGGTCGAGGATTTCCCGCCAGGCGGAATCGTCAGCGGCACTGCCCCGGTGGCACTCGTCAATAACGATCAGATCGAAGAAATCTCGCGAAAACTCTTTATAGAGCTTTTGGCTTTCATCCGGACCCGTAATCGCCTGGTATAGGCCGAGATATATTTCGTAGGAGGTGTCAATCCGGCGACGCTTATCCAAAGCCAGCGTCAAATCAGTTGACGTACCATCGGTGCGTTCAATGGTTTTGGCCTGCGTCGACAGTTTGGCCATAGTGCCCGCGAAAGGTCGGAAATCATTCACCATCGTTTGGTCGATCAGTACGTTGCGATCAGCCAAAAACAGGATGCGCTTCTTCTGGCCCGCCTTCCAAAGCCGCCAGATGATCTGAAAGGCCGTGTATGTCTTGCCGGTGCCGGTGGCCATTACCAACAGAACGCGATCCTGACCCTTTGCGATCGCCTCAATAGCAGAGTTCACAGCGTTTACTTGATAATAGCGCGGAGTCTTGCCGCTGCCGTCATCAAAATAATCCTGCAGGGCTACGGTAGAAGCATCGTCAGACAAGCCCTTCCACTGGCAATATCGTGCCCAGAGCTCCGCAGGCGATGGAAACTGGTCCAGCGATAGCGTGACCTCAGGAGTGGGGCTCATGCCAGTTCGGTCATGAAGGATAAAGCCGTCGCCATTCGAAGAAAACACAAACGGAATCCCCAGCGTTTCTGCGTATTCCAAACCCTGTTGCAGTCCAGCGCCAATAGCTTGGGTATTTTCTTTCGCTTCAATTATCGCGATCGGAATATTCGGTTTAACGGAAAGGATGTAATCTGCCCGTTTTCCCTTGCCGCGGCTCACCAACTTTCCTCGGACAATTATTCGACCCTTGGTAAAGCTGACCTCTTCCCGGATTTGGTTTAATTCATCCCAACCCGCCTGGCGAAGTGCCGGTGTTATGTACTTCGTACAAATATCACGCTCACTCAGTGATCGTTTGTCCATTGAGATGTTTCCCGACTGCGCGAAACGCCACAAGAGCAGCAAATCGAATAAATCATTAGTTTGTAGACTTTAGACGGGAACTCAGACACTCGGCAACGGTTAACGGCCGCGATCAACGCCGCACTGGCGTAAATCGGGATGAAACCTCAGGTTGATGGGATCAAATGTCCGAAGTCGATGTTGGATAGTCAGCCTGCATCCGGACGACCACCCACAACTTTCAAGCGCGGCTTCAGTATCTTGCCCAGAACCTTCACCCCGGTTCGCAGCGGGAAATCGATTTGATCGGCATTGCGTTGAGTGATCTCGACCCGGGTATGCTTTAGCAGTTCGGCTACCGATAGCGCTCCTGAAAAAGTCAAATCAGGATGGATGTTCATTCGCCGAGCCAGGCAGGTCGCGTGACAGTTCTTTCGACAATGTAGCACCCTTCGCCAGCCGCCGCGCCAGCGTCTCGACGAAGCCTCCATACCGCTCTTTCCCCTTCGTTTTGGCAGCCGCGTAGGTGTCATCTGGCAGCGGCGGCGTTGTCGTCAGCCAGAAGCGAACGAACAGCGCTAGCGCCTCGGTCGTGATCTCTTGGTCTCGTTCCAGCCGCTCTAGCGACCTTGTCAGGCGGTCCAGCCTGCGGACGATCGCGGCTTCGCTCTGCTCGGCACTGTCGGGTGACAGGAACGACGCTAAGGCCGTCTCGATGACTTGGGTCTTGGGGACGCGCCGCCGCGCAGCCAGCGCGTCGATTTCATCGAAGAGAGCTGCGTCGACATAAGCGGTGATCTTGGCTTTCTTCATCCTGCCACCTCACAGTTCAATGCCGTCGTCGGGATCGAGGGCCGCTTGACGCGCGACGTTGCGGAAGCGGGTTTGCATGGCGCGGGCGCGTTGGGCCTCGTCGTCGGGTTCGTCTTCGAGGGCTGCGAATTCCTCGCGCGGGAACGGCAACTCAGGCGCCACATCTTCATGCTTAGGAACCTCAGGCTCTCGTCGGATGCCGCCATTCGCATCGTCAGCGGGCTTGTTCGTGGCAGCTTCCCGAGGCGGCGCTATCGGCTGAAGACAGCTCCAATCGTCGGATCCCGCAGGGCTGACGGATGCAGATGCTTCGACGATAGGCGGCTTTTGGATTCTCGCCGTCAGTTGCGCATCACGGAAGTATCGCACTTTTTGTGCCCGGATCGGGGCTGCGCCCGACACGAGGATGATTTCGTCGTCGGGCGGCAGCTGCATGATCTCACCGGGCGTAAGCAAGGCGCGGGCGGTTTCCTGGCGCGAGACCATCAGATGCCCGAGCCAGGGCGACAGGCGGTGCCCGGCATAGTTCTTCATCGCGCGCAGCTCGGTCGTGGTGCCGAGGGCGTCGGACAGACGCTTCGCCGTGCGCTCGTCATTGGTCGCGAAGGCGACGCGGACATGGCAGTTGTCGAGGATGGCGTTGTTCTGGCCATAGGCCTTTTCGATCTGGTTCAGCGATTGGGCGATCAGGAAGGCCTTGAGACCGTAGCCCGCCATGAAGGCCAGTTGGCTTTCAAAGAAGTCGAGACGGCCGAGGGCTGGGAATTCGTCGAGCATCAACAGAAGGCGGTGCTTGCGGTTGGTGTTGTGCAGCTCTTCGGTCAGGCGACGACCGATCTGGTTCAGGATCAGCCGGACCAGCGGTTTCGTGCGAGAAATGTCCGACGGCGGCACCACGAGGTAAAGGGTGAGCGGCCGCGCATCTGAGACTAGATCGTCGATCCGCCAGTCGCAGCGCCGGGTCACGGAGGCGATCACGGGATCGCGGTAGAGGCTGAGGAAGGACATGGCCGTGGACAGGACGCCGGAGCGTTCGTTCTCGGATTTGTTCAGCAGCTCGCGGGCGGCCTGGGCAACAACGGGATGCGGGCGATCACCGAGATGGGGCGTGCGCATCATCGCAGTCAGCGTGGCGGCGATGGGACGTCGCGGATCAGACAGGAAGGCGGCGACGCTTGCCAGTGTCTTGTCCTTCTCGGCATAGAGAACATGCAGGATCGCGCCGACCAGAAGGGAATGGCTGGTCTTCTCCCAATGGTTCCGCCGCTCGAGCTGGCCTTCGGGATCGACGAGGATATCCGCGATGTTTTGCACGTCCCGCACCTCGCGCTCGCCGCGGCGGACTTCGAGCAGCGGATTGTAGGCGGCGCTGGCCGCATTGGTCGGATCGAAGAGCAGGACACGCCCGAACCGCGCCCGCCATCCGGACGTCAGCTGCCAGTTTTCGCCCTTGATGTCGTGGACAATCGCGGAGCCGGGCCAGGTCAGCAGGCTTGGGATGACTAGTCCGACGCCCTTGCCGGAGCGTGTGGGCGCGAAGCACAGCACATGTTCTGGTCCGTCATGCCGGAGGTAGCGCTTGTCGAGACGGCCCAGCACGACCCCGTCTTCCGCGAACAGCCCGGCGGCGGTGATATCCTTGAGGCCTGCCCATTTGGCCGAGCCATAGGTCGTCACGTCGCTCGCCTCTCGCGCCCGCAGGACCGACAGCAAGATTGCGACGGCAATTGCGGCGATCCCGCCTGCGCCGGCGATTGCGGCGCCTTCCATGAAGACGCGCGGCGCGTAGGCATCATACCAGTACCACCAGGTGAAGACCTGCCACGGGCGATAGATCGGCAGGCCGAAGTGGGCGGTGAGAGGCGCGCCAAGTTGGGGTTGGAACCCCAGACGAAACGCGACCCATTGCGTCGCTGCCCAGACGAAGAGCAGCGCCACGATGCTGACGATGAGGATCTGGCCCCAGAGGATCTTGGTGGCCGATGATGTGTCCTGACGGCTCATGGTGATGTCCTTTATGCTCAAAGGCTCAGCCCGCGCTTGCGCCCGAGGCTCCAATCGATCCCGCCGCCAGGCGTCATCGTGCCCGTGACGGTTTGGCCGAGATGGCGTTCGAGTTGCGGGGCCCAGGGGACCAGCGAGAATCCGAGGCCATCGTCGATCATGGCGAAGCGACCCGAGGCGAGATCGAGGCGTTGGCGAAACGTCCCTGCGACGGGTTCGCCCTCGGTCGGCTTGTAACGGGGGAGGCCGGTTTGGGCGCTCAGGTCTTGAGCAATGGCGTCCAGTTCGCGGTTGCGCAGGGTGGCCAGCAGATCGCGGGCAAAGGTGACCTGCTGACCCTGCCGTCGGGCGAGGCCTTCGGCGACAAGGTGATCCGAGCGGCGCTCCAACGCGTGGCGAACCTCTGCGCCAAATCCGGTGCCGCTCAGCGGTGCGCGGTCCCGGGCAAGATGCAGGCGGTCGAGCCAGGTGGCGCCCTCGGCCTCGATCTGGGCGGCCAGCGACAGATCGGAACGACCGACAAGAGACAGTTGCGGTGTCCCGTCCGTCTTCCCTGTCCAGAGCCGGGTTTCGACGATACCACCTTGCGGCGTGTCGCCGGTGGCATCCAGATCCCGGAAACGCAGGTGATGCACGCGACCGTCAACACCGTCGATGATCGCGTAGCCGCTACCGGCGTGGTCATCATGAAAGCCGCGTTTCACGAGCCGCCCGAGGATCGGCGCGGTGGGCGTGCCTTCGATGGCGAAATCACCCGCCGCGCGGTTGCGGTCGGCGCCCATGGCGCGGTGCATCCGTTTGATGATATCGCCGCGCACCCCAAGCTCGCGCAGAGTGTCTTCGGCATTCGGTTTCAAATCCCAGACGGCAGGGGCGATTTGTTCGGCCAGCGCGAGCCTCTCCAGTGTCTGGGCGCGCCCGATCATCAAGCGGCGCAGCTCCGGATCGTGGGGTTCCGGCGTGCCGCGCCGCAGGTCGGCAATGCCGGCATGATCATCCGCCAGTGAACGCAGGCCGCGATCCAGATCGGTCCAGCGTTCCGCCGTGACCTGCGTTTCCAGTGCGTCCGAAATCTCCCGCTCGCTGCGGGGGCCGAGTTCCAGCTGCACGAGGTCTTCCGCGCGCGCCCGAAACCCCCGGCTGATGTAGTCGCGCGAGATCACCAGGTCGCGGCCAT